>CALRQP020000049.1:0-3800 GCA_943370355.1 Sphingomonas paucimobilis | reverse complement strand
CTCTGGACCAGCGTCGCGCTCTACCGCTTCGAATCGAGCGTCCGCTCCTCGACCGTGCTCGGCCTGATCGGCGCTGGCGGTATCGGTGCGTTGCTGCTGCAGAACATCCGCGGCTTCTATTACGACCGCACCGCCGCCATCGTCATCCTCATGGTCATCGCGGTCGTCATCATCGACAATATCAGCCAGACGGTCCGCAAGCGGCTGATTTGACGCCCGTCGCATGCGCGAATGAACGAGCGAAGCTGACATGCGCGATGTATGCTGCGACCCGGTGAGCGTCCCCGACGCGATGGCCATCCGGCTGCAAGGCTATCGCTGGACACGCAGCACAGTGGGCGAGTCCGGCAGCTCCGTCTATCGGCTGTCCGGCATCGCGAACGCGCCGAATCTGGTCCTTAAATATGGGCGCGGCGTGGTCGCCGCCGACATAACTGCCGAGGCAGAACGGCTCCGCTGGCTCAACCAACGCATTGAGGCCCCCGCCGTCGTCGAATTCTCCCGCACCGACGACGAAGCTTGGCTGCTGATGTCCGCGCTGCCGGGACGGACGGCCTATGAGCTGCTGGAAGCCGACGCGTCCGGCCACACGCGCGTGGTCGATACTCTGGCCACCTTCCTGAAGCGCCTGCACGCTATTCCAACCGCGGATTGCCCCTTCAACAGCGATCATCATGTCCGCCTCGCCCAGGCCCGCGGGCGCATCGACGCGGGCCTCGTCGAAGAAGACGACTTCGATGCCGAGCGCGCCGGATGGTCAGCCGACGATGTCTGGTCGGACCTCCAGACCCTGCTGCCGCTCGCGACCGAGCCCGTCGTCACCCACGGCGACTTTTCGCTCGACAATCTGATCATCGACGATGCCGGGACGGTCCGCTGCATCGATGTCGGCCGGGCCGGCATTGCCGACCGCTATCAGGACCTTGCCATCCTGTGGAACGGCCTCGGCGAATTCGGAGAGCCGCTGCAAGCCCGGCTCTTCGATCGATATGGACTTGCCGAACCCGACGAGCGCCGGCTCCGCTTCCACCTGTTGCTGGACGAGCTGTTCTGAGCCCAGCCCCTACCCCTTCGGCCGATCCGCAACCCGCACATCGGGCGCCATATTGTCCATGTCGCGCCAGATCCGCCAGCCGCCCCCGTGCCGCTTGAACACCAGCATCGACCGGCCCGCCGCCTCGATCGCCGTCTTGCCCGGCGGCGTGATCGTCATCCAATATTTGGAGATCAGGAACGCCCGGTTGCCGTCGATGACGATCTGTTCCGGCGCAACGGCAAAGCTTGTCTTGGCCCCCGACGACTTGTTGCGCGTCAGGAAAGCGAGGATGGCATCGACGCCTTTGTGGGCGGGCTGCCCCTCGGTCATCAGCCAGGCGTCCGGCTCATACAGCGGCCGCATCTCTGCCACGCGGCCCTGCTCGTACAGCCGGCTCCACAGCACGCCGCTGTCCTTGATCGCCTGCACATCCGCCGCCTCGCTGGGCGCTTTCGCAGCGAGCGGCGCGGCGAACATCATGATAAGACAGAAAATAAGCTTCTTCATGGGTGACCGCTGTCCTGCCTATGCTATGCTTGCGGCCAGAGCGTAGCGCGCTTGCGCGGGCTCCGGCAATCGCACGCCGACGGAAAGGCTGACCCGATGAGCGACCTGATCATCTGGACCTACGACTGGGTTCCCGAAGGCCCGCGCGGCTTCGTCCGTGATCTCCGGCTCAGATGGGCGTGTCGCGAGGCTGGGCTCGATTATCAGGTCCGCACCGTCCCCTTCGACGGCCGCGAAACCAATCACCTCGCGCATCAGCCGTTCGGCCAGGTGCCGTTCCTGACGGACGGCAGCATCGAACTGTTCGAAAGCGGCGCGGGGCTGCTCCATCTCGCACGCAAGAGTGATGCGCTGATGCCCCGCGATCCTGCGGGCGAAGCGGAAACGCTGCAATGGACTCTCGCCGCCTTGAACTCGGTCGAGATCGTCACGCTGCCCTGGTGGTTCCTGAGCATTTCCGGCGGTCAGAACGACGCCTTGACCGCATGGGTCGGCAAGCGGCTCGACCAGCTTGAAGCGGTGCTGCGCGAACGCGACTGGCTCGCCGCGAGCCGCTTCACCGTTGCCGACCTGCTCATGGCCGATGTCCTGCGGCTCCCGTCGGTCCGCGCCGTCGGCAACCGCCCGGCGACCGAGGCCTATGTGGCCCGCATCACCGACCGCCCCGCCTTCCTACAGGCCCATGCCGAGCAGGTTGCCCAATTCGCCGCCGTCGATGCCGACCGGGCCAAGCCAAGTTAGCGACCGGCCCGCCAAACCTGTCCCGCGCCAAGCCGCAACCAATCCGTCATATTTCTTTGCGACACCGCAACGGACTGACAGGCGGGAGCTTAGCGGCATGACCCAACGATCCTTTTGGCGCGCGGCCACGCTCGCTGCCTTCGCAGTCGCCGAACCGCTGGCGACCTCGGCTGCATCGGCTGCCCTAGCGGCCCAAATGCCGGCCCCCACCGCCGTCCAATCGCTGACCGCGACGCTCAACGGCCAGACCGTCGCCTATCTCAAGGCAGGCTCCGGTCCGGCGCTGGTCATTATCCACGGGCTGGGCGGGCACAAGGAAGACTTCACGCAGGTCGTCCAGACGCTGTCGGCGCATTACACCGTCTACGCCCCCGACATGCTCGGCTTCGGTGGCTCCTCACGCACCGCGCCGTCGGTCGGGCCGACCGCCCAAGCGATCTCGGTCAAGGCCTTGCTCGATCATGAAGGCCTGAGCAGCGCCTATATCGCCGGCAATTCGGCGGGCGGCTGGGCGGCCGCGATCTTCGCCGAATCCTATCCGGCGATGACGAAGAAGCTCGCGCTCATCGACGTCGCCGGGCTTAAGGTCACGCTGAGCGGCCCGCCGCCTGTCAATTTCGCGCCGAATACCGTCGAAGAGATGCATGCGCTGATTGCCGCGACGATTGCGTCCCCCTTCGCCCAAACGCCCGAATTTGCCGCCAAGGCACTGGCTGCCTTCAAGGCGAGCGGCGAGGCCGCCTCGCTCGGCAAATTGTTCGCTGGTTTCCAGGCTGCCGACAACCGCGACAAGCTACTCGACGATGTGCTCCCCAATCTGAAGGCGCCGACGCTGGTCGCCTGGGGCGAAAAGGACGGGCTATTCCCGGTCGCGCTCGCGGACGTGGTGGTGAAGGCAACACCCGGCGCAACCAAGCTCATCATCCCGAACGCGAGCCACTTCGCGCAGATCGACGACCCGGCGGCACTCAGCAAGGCGCTGTCCGACTTCTTCCGCTGACGGGCGCGCGCCCGGCGCCGCGACGGATCACTTGCAAAAGCCCCCGGCATCCGGGACCATCGGCGGCCCAGAGCAAAGTCCGCCCGATGTCCCGCCTGATCCTGTTCAACAAACCCTATGGCGTGCTGTGCCAATTCACCGGCGGCAGTACCGCGACTTCGCCGCGCCCGACGCTGTCCGAATTTATCAATGTCCCCGGAGTCTATCCCGCGGGCCGGCTCGACCTCGACAGCGAAGGGCTGTTGCTGCTGACCGACGACGGCCGTCTGCAGGCGCGCATAGCTGATCCCAAGTTCAAACTGCCCAAAACCTATCTCGTGCAAGTCGAGGGCGAACCCGATGACGCCAGCCTCGCGGCGCTCCGAGGCGGCGTCCGCCTCAACGATGGCCTGACCCGCCCCGCCGCAGTCGAGCGCATCGCCGACCCGATGCTCTGGCCGCGCGACCCGCCGATCCGCGTCCGCAAATCGATCCCGGACAGCTGGATCAAGCTGACGCTGCGCGAAGGCCGCAACC
>CALRQP020000048.1:0-7697 GCA_943370355.1 Sphingomonas paucimobilis | reverse complement strand
AGCCGCGCCATGCATATTTACCGCACGCACAACTGCGCGCAGCTGCGCGCTTCCGATGTCGGCTCGACCGTTCGCCTGTCGGGCTGGGTTCACCGCAAGCGCGATCATGGCGGGCTGCTGTTCGTCGACCTGCGCGACCATTTCGGGCTCACCCAGATTGTTACCGACGTGGACTCGCCCGCGCATGCCGCGCTCGACAAGGTGCGCGCCGAGAGTGTCGTGACGATCACCGGCGACGTCGTCGCGCGCGGCGAGGGCACGATCAACGCCAATTTGCCGACCGGCGAGATCGAGGTCCGCGCCCGCGACGTCTCCGTCCAGTCTCCTGCATCCGAACTGCCGATGCCCGTCGCCGGCGATGCCGAATATCCCGAGGACATCCGGCTGCGCTACCGCTTCCTCGACCTGCGTCGCGAGCGGCTGCACCGCAACATCGTGCTGCGTTCGGGGGTGATCTCCAGCCTGCGCCGCCGCATGATCGAGCAGGGCTTTACCGAATTCCAGACGCCGATCCTGACCGCCTCGTCGCCCGAGGGCGCGCGCGACTATCTGGTGCCCAGCCGCGTCCATCCGGGCAAATTCTATGCGCTGCCGCAGGCACCGCAGATGTTCAAACAGCTGCTCATGGTCGCCGGCTTCGACCGCTATTTCCAGATCGCGCCCTGCTTCCGCGACGAGGATGCGCGCGCCGACCGGAGTCCGGGCGAATTCTACCAGCTCGATTTCGAGATGAGCTTCGTCACGCAGGACGATGTGTTCGCCGCGATCGAGCCGGTGCTCGCCGGCGTGTTCGAGGAGTTCGGCGACAAGAGCGTGACCAAACCGCCGTTCCCGCGCATCGCCTACCGCGACGCGATGCTCAAATATGGCTCTGACAAGCCCGATCTGCGCAACCCGATCCTGATTACCGATGTCTCGGCGCATTTCCGGAACTCGGGCTTCGGCCGCTTCGCCAGCATCGTCGCCGATGGTGGCGTGGTGCGCGCGATCCCGGCACCCAAAACTGCCGACAAGAGCCGCAAATTCTTCGATGACATGAACAGCTGGGCGCAGGCCGAAGGCTATGCTGGCCTCGGCTACATGACCCAGAAGGGTGGCGAGACCGGTGGGCCGATCGCGAAGAACCACGGCGACGAAGCGACCAAGAAGCTTATTGCCGATCTCGGTCTCGGCCCCGACGACGGCATCTTCTTCGCAGCTGGTCCGGAAGCGACAGCTGCCAAGCTGGCGGGTGCCGCGCGGACCCGCGTCGGCACCGATCTCGGCCTCATCGAGCAGGGCGCGTTCAAATTCTGCTGGATCGTTGACTTCCCGATGTTCGAATATGACGACGAGCTGAAGCAGGTCGTGTTCAGCCACAATCCCTTCTCGATGCCGCAGGGCGAGCTTGAAGCGCTCGAGACCAAGGACCCGCTCGACATCCTCGCCTATCAATATGACATCGTCTGCAACGGCGTGGAGCTGTCGTCGGGCGCGATCCGGAACCACCGGCCCGAGATCATGTACAAGGCGTTCGAGATCGCCGGCTACAGCCAGGAACAGGTCGACCGCGATTTCGCCGGCATGATCAACGCCTTCAAGTTCGGCGCGCCGCCGCATGGCGGCTCGGCCCCGGGGGTCGATCGGATGGTCATGCTCATCGCCGATGAACCAAATATCCGCGAAGTCATTGTCTTCCCGATGAACCAGAAGGCCGAAGACCTGATGATGAATGCGCCGGCGCCAGCGACGCCGAAGCAGCTGAAGGAACTCGGCATCCGCGTCGTGGATGGCCCCAAGGGGTGAAACTGCCCAAACTCTCGGACTATGAACAATCCAAAGCGCCGGATGACGATGTCTATGAGGACGCCGTCAAGAAGCTGCAGCACCGGCTGAAAGTTATCCAGACCGCCTATCTGACGCAAAAGCGACGGGCGATCGTGATGTTCGAGGGCTGGGATGCGGCAGGGAAGGGCGGCATCATCCGCCGCCTGACGGTCGAACTCGATCCGCGCTTCTTCAAGGTCTGGACCATCGCCGCTCCGAGCGAGGACGAACGGCAGCGGCATTTCCTCTACCGGTTCTGGACCCGCCTGCCAGGGCAGGGCGAAATGGCGGTATTCGACCGCAGCTGGTACGGGCGCGTTCTTGTCGAACGCGTCGAGAAGCTGACCAAGCGCCGCGACTGGAAGCGCGCCTATGACGAAATCAACAATTTCGAGGCACAGCAGATCGACGATGGTGCCCGGCTGGTAAAGCTGTTCATCCATATCACGCCGGAAGAGCAGGACGAGCGGCTGCGCGAGCGGCTGGAGACGCCGTGGAAGCGCTGGAAGACCGGCCTCGACGATTACCGCAACCGTGCCAAACGCAAGGACTATGCCGAGGCCATCCACGACATGTTTGAACGTACGCACACCAAGGCCGCCCCTTGGCATGTCGTGGCCGGCAATTCCAAGAAGCATGCCCGGATCGCGGCGCTCGACATCATTGCCGATGTGCTCGGCGAGGGCGTCGATCTCGACCCGCCGCCGGTCTCGCCCATATTGAAGGCGCGTGCCGAACTCGATCTTGGCGTGAAGCTGAACCTCCGCTGACGGTTCGCCTCAGAAACCATTCAACTGACCGGCCGCATAAAGGCGTCACGTTCGTGTGGGAGACCGGAAATGCGTAAGTTGATGTCAGTTCTGCTGTTGACGGCGGCCTTCGCGGCACCGGTCTCGGCTCAGGAAAATCCGCGGGATCGCGGCGAGGGCCGGATGGCCGCGCGCGAACAGATTGAGCGCGGCCCGGTCGCGGTGGTCGAGTCGCGGCCGGAACTGGCCGAGCGTCGCGCCGATCGCGGCGAGGTACGGGAGAACCGCCAGGAGGTACGTCAGGACCGTCAGGAGGTCCGCGCCGATCGTCAGGAAGCTCGCGGCGACCGTCAGGAAGTCCGACAGGACCGTCGCGACGGGCGCGTCGGCGAAGTGCGTGCCGACCGCGTCGAGGTCCGTGCCGACCGCGTTGAGGTCCGTCAGGACCAGCGCGAGCTCAACCGCGACCGCGGGGATCTGCGTGGTGATCGCCGGGATGGACGCAACGACTGGCAGAATGACCGTCGCAACGACCGCGGCGACTGGCAGAATGATCGCCGCAACGATCGTGGCGACTGGCGCAATGACCGGCGCGACAATGACCATCACGATGACCGCGACTGGCGCGGTGATCGCCGGGATTATGGCCGGCAGGTCTTTCGCTGGGACAGCCGGCGCTGGGGCGGCTACGATGATCGCGGCTGGCGCTTCGGCTACTCGACGCCGGGTTGGAACAGCTATTGGACTCCGTTCGGCTTCGGCTATGGCGACAGCCTGACGATCAGCTGGGGGCTGCGCTGGTTCGACGGCGACCGCGACGGCCGCATGAGCGATTGGGAGTGGCGTCGGGCGCAGCAGGCATTCTACCGCTTCGCCGACCGCAACCGCGACGGCTATGTCAGCCAGCGCGAATATGACTGGGCCGTCGATGCGATCCGCTACGGACGTTACGGCTACGGCTATTGATCAGGATAGGCGATCGCGAGGATTTCGACCTCGCGGTCGCCGCCCGGCAAGCGGATACGTCTGACGTCCCCGACCCGCGCGCCCTTCAAGGCCACGGCAACCGGGGACTTCCAGCTGATCTTCCCCTTGCTGGTATCGGTCTCATCCTCGCCGACCAGGGTTACCGTCCGGCGGCTATCGTCCTCCTCGGCATAGCTGACCGTCGCACCGAAAAAGATGCGCTGCTTGTCCGGCTGGGCGGAGGGTTGGACGACCACGGCATCTTTCAGCCGCTTCGAGAGCCAGCTGAGTTCCCGGTCGATCTCGCGCAGCCGCTTCCGGCCGTAGATATAATCGCCATTCTCCGACCGGTCGCCATTTCCGGCCGCCCAGCTGACCGTCTCCACGACCTTCGGCCGCTCGATCTGGAACAGCTCGACATGGCGTGCGACAAGCGCTGCATGACCGGCAGGCGTGATATAATTGGGCTGGCCCATGCTGCTGCTTCTGACCGCCGCCCGATGGCGATGCAACCGGTCAGACGCGGTTCAGTTTGACCGGATTAGGAGCCAGCCATGCGCAAAATTCCCGCCCTATTGAGCCTTGCCCTGCTCGGGGGCTGCGTGACGCAGCAGGCCGAAGTGAAGATCGAGACGGCGCTGCTCGATTATGGCGTCGCCCCGCGCCAGGCCGCCTGCATGGCGGACGACCTGTCGCACAATTTGACGATTGCCCAACTGCGAACGCTCTCGCGCGTCGCGCACGAAGCAAAGCATGACCGCTATCGCGACGCGAGCCTGCGTGATCTTGCCAAGCTCGCGAATCGCGTCGGCGATCCGGATCTCGTGCTCAAGGTCACGCGCGCAACGCTCGGCTGCGCATTGCGGGGTTAGAGCGAGATCAACGCGGTCCGAAGCCGCGCCGCGAGCGGCGGCCGGTCATTTCGGCGCATCGCCCAGCCGATCAGCAGCGAATAAAGGCTGTCGCCCCGCCGATTCCGTGCGTGCATCGTCTTTCCCTCGGTCTGTGCTGGGCTCCCCCAACCACAAGTGAGTTGCGAAGCCGTGACACTGGAGCCAGGAAATTTCCTTTGACCCGGCGGCCGTCACATTTGATTGAACCCGTTGCGACCTCTGACAATTATGCATGTGGAACGATCTGACTGACGCCATTGGCCACATGACCGGAGAGCGACATGATCGAATGGCTGCAACGGTACTTCGTCGATTGGGGACTGCCGCCGCACGGCTATTGCTTCCTGTGGGATCCCACCCTGATCTGGGCGCACGTCATTGCCGACGCCGTGATCGGCCTGTCCTATTTTTCGATCCCGATCGTGCTCGGCACTTTCCTGACGCGCCGCCGCGACGTCCAGTTCGGCTGGGTCGGCTGGATGTTCGCGATCTTCATCATGGCCTGCGGCACGACGCATTTCATGTCGATCCTTGTGCTGTGGGTGCCGGCCTATGGCGTGGAGGGCGTTATCAAGGCGATCACCGCCGTCGCATCGGTCACCACCGCCGTGGCGCTTTGGCCACTGCTCCCGCGTGCCGTCGCCTTGCCATCGCCCACCCAGCTTCAGCTCGCCAATGATAATCTGCGCCGTTCGATCGACGAGCGCGATTCCGCGCTCGCGGCGCTGCGGGCCGAGGTGGCTGAGCGGCAGCGCACCGAGGAAATGCTGCGCCAGTCGCAAAAGATGGAGGCCGTCGGCCAGCTGACCGGCGGGATTGCGCATGACTTCAACAATCTGCTGACCGTCGTCATCGCGAACCTCGACAAGGTGCTGCGCTCGAGCCCGCTGGAGGAAAAAGTCGTCCGCAGCCTGAACAATGCGTTGAGCGGCGCCGAGCGAGCCGCGGAGCTCACCGACCAATTGTTGACCTTCGCGCGAAAACAGTCGCTTCAACCTGTCGAGCAGGATGTGAATGCTATCGTCAACGAGATGGAGGAGCTGCTGGAACGGACCCTTGGTGCCGAAGTCAACATCGGTCTGTCACTGCATGCCGACCTGCCCCAGGTGCGGATCGACCGCAACCAGACCGAAAATGCACTGCTCAATCTCGTCATCAACGCGCGCGATGCGCTTCCGAATGGCGGCGATGTGGTGATCGCCACGCGGCGCGAGGTCGACGCGGAGGGCCGGACGCTGGTCGTTCTCAGCGTCACCGACAATGGCGTCGGCATGTCGAAGGACATTGCCGCCCGCGCCGTCGAACCCTTCTTCACCACCAAGGCCGTCGGCAAGGGGACCGGCTTGGGTCTCAGCCAGGTCTACGGCTTTGCCAAACAGTCCGATGGCGAACTGACGATCGATAGCCGGGCCGGCGAGGGCACGACTGTTTCGCTGCATTTTCCAGCCGTGTCCGGGGCCACCGGATGAGCCGGCCAACGGTGCTGATCGCCGACGATGAAACGCTGGTCCGCATGATCGCCGTCGAAGAGTTCGAGGACGCCGGCTATGCAGTGATCGAGGCTGCCGACGGTGCCGAAGCCGTCGAAGCGCTTCGCAGCAACCAGCCCATCGATCTGCTGTTCACGGACATCCGCATGCCCGGTGCCATCGATGGCTGGGAGGTCGCGCGAATCGCCCGCGAACTCCGCCCCGGCATCGGCGTGATCTACGCCACTGGCTTCAGCGCCGAGGATCTGCAGATCGTCGAAGGCGGCCGCTATTTCCGCAAGCCTTACCGGCTCACCGCCGTCCTCGATACGGCGAAGGAGCTGCTCCCGCCCGCCTGACGCTCAGCGCCGCGCCGTGCGCTTCTGCGCCTTGGCGGCGGCCGCCTTGCCGTAGCGAGTCGTCCGCGTACCCGGCTTGCCCGACACGGCGCGCCCGTGGATCGGCGCGCGCTGCTCATGATCCGGAATTCCCAGCTCATGATTCTCCAGCCGCCGGATTTCGTCGCGCAGCCGCCCGGCCTCCTCAAACTCGAGGTCGGCAGCGGCCTTGCGCATCCGATCTTCGAGGTCGGCGAGATAGGCTTTGAGATTGTGCCCGACCAGATTGGGCCGATCCTCGTCGCCCGTTTCGACGATCAACCCGTCGCGCTGCGACACGTCGGCGAGCACATCGGAGATGTTGCGCTTGATCGTCGTCGGCGTAATGCCATGTTCGGCGTTATAGGCTTCCTGCTTGGTCCGCCGCCGCCCGGTCTCGGCGAGTGCGCGCTCCATGCTGCCGGTGATGCGGTCGGCGTAGAGAATCACCCGCCCGTCGACATTGCGCGCCGCGCGCCCGATCGTCTGGATCAGCGAGGTCTCCGAGCGCAGAAAGCCCTCCTTGTCGGCATCGAGGATCGCGACGAGCCCGCACTCCGGAATATCGAGCCCCTCGCGCAGGAGGTTGATGCCGACGAGCACGTCATAGACGCCGAGCCGCAAATCGCGGATCAGCTCGATGCGCTCTAGCGTCTCGACATCGGAGTGCATGTAGCGGACCTTGAGGCCGGCTTCGTGCAGGAACTCGGTCAGATCCTCGGCCATGCGCTTGGTCAGCGTCGTAACCAGCGTGCGATAGCCCGCCTTCGCCGTCAGCTTCGCCTCATGAATCAGATCGTCGACTTGGTCCTCGATCGGCTTGATCTCGACGGGCGGGTCGATAAGCCCCGTTGGGCGGATCACCTGCTCGGTGAACACGCCGCCGACCTGCTCCATCTCCCAGCTGCCGGGCGTTGCCGAGACATAGACCGTCTGCGGCCGCATCGCATTCCATTCCTCGAAGCGCAGTGGCCGGTTGTCGATCGCCGAGGGCAGGCGGAAGCCATATTCGGCGAGCGTCAGCTTCCGCCGGTGGTCGCCGCGCGACATGCCGTTGATCTGGCCGATCGTGACATGGCTCTCGTCGACGAACAGCAGCGCATTTTCCGGCAAATATTCGAACAAGGTCGGCGGCGGCTCGCCCGGCAGGCGGCCGGTCAGGAAGCGGCTGTAATTCTCGATGCCCGCACAGGACCCCGTCGCCGCGATCATCTCCAGGTCGAAATTGGTCCGCTGCTCCAGCCGCTGGGCCTCAAGCAGTTTGCCTTCCGCGACCAGTTCCTTCAGTCGCTCGCTCAGCTCATGCTTGATCGCCTCGGTCGCCTGTTTGAGCGTCGGCCCCGGCGTCACATAATGCGAATTGGCGTAAATCTTGATCGTATCGAGCGTCGCGACCTTGTTGCCGGTCAGCGGGTCGAATTCGGTGATCGTCTCGAT
>CALRQP020000047.1:0-7907 GCA_943370355.1 Sphingomonas paucimobilis | reverse complement strand
CGCGAGCGGCATGAGGAGCTGGTCGGCTATGCGATCGACGGCGCGGTCGACCAGGTCAAGCGCGCCTATGACATCGCGTCGGGCAAGGGTGCGATCAACATCAATGTGCTCTGGGAGATGGGCGGCGCGCAGCGCGTGCTGACCGGCGTTCTCGAGCGGACCAAGGGCCTCGTGCAGGGGGTGACCTGCGGCGCGGGCATGCCCTACAAGCTCAGCGAAATCGCCGCGCATTATGGTGTGCATTATTATCCGATCATCTCCTCGGCGCGCGCCTTCCGGGCGCTGTGGAAGCGCGCTTACTCGAAGGCGGCGGAGTGGCTCGGCGCTGTGGTCTATGAGGACCCCTGGCTCGCCGGCGGGCATAACGGCCTGTCAAATGCCGAGGATCCGCTCAAGCCGCAGGACCCCTATCCGCGCGTCCGCGAGCTGCGCGCGACGATGCGCGAATCCGGCATTTCCGACGATGTGCCAATCATCATGGCGGGCGGCGTCTGGTTCCTGCGCGAGTGGGAAGACTGGATCGGCAACCCCGAACTCGGAACGATCGCCTTCCAGTTCGGCACGCGGCCGCTGCTGACGCAGGAGAGCCCGATCCCGGAGGGCTGGAAGCAGCGGCTGATGACGCTGAAGAAGGGCGATATCTCGCTGCACCAATTCTCGCCGACCGGTTTCTATTCGTCTGCGGTGCGCAATCCGTTCCTGCGCGACCTTGAGGATCGGACCGAACGGCAGATCGCCTTCTCGATGCAGCAAGCCGGCGACCATCAGTTCGCGCTCGACGTCGGCGTCGGGCGGGGCCGCGCTTTCTATGTGACGCGCGACGACCTGCTGCGGGCGCGCGAATGGGCCGGCCGCGGGTTCAGCGAAGCGCTAAAGACGCCCGACAACACGCTGGTGTTCGTCACGCCCGAGGACAAGAAGGTCATCCGCAAGGATCAGGCCGACTGCATGGGCTGCCTCAGCCAGTGCCGCTTCTCATCCTGGGCGGATAATGAGAAGAATACGACGGGCCGCCTCGCCGACCCGCGCAGCTTCTGCATCCAGAAGACACTGCAGGATGTCGCGCACGGCGGCGATACCGAGCAAAATCTGGTGTTCGGCGGCCATGCCGCTTACCGCTTCGCCGAGGACCCCTTCTATTCGAACGGGTTCGTGCCGACGGTGAAGCAGCTCATGGAGCGCATCCAGACCGGGGACTGATCGCTCAGCCCCCGGCCGGACGGCCTAGTTTCCGGTGTAGTGACGGTTACCGTCGCGATCGACCCAATATTGCTGGCCGCGGCTGTCCCGGTAGTAGCGCTTGTCCTTGTCGAGCGCGCCGACGACAGCACCGCCAACGGCACCGATCGCGGCACCTTCGCCAGTGGACAGCCCCGGCACCACCGCGCCAACGACCGCACCACCGAGCGCGCCGATCCCGGCACCCCGGACCACGCGACCGCTCGCGGTGTCGCGATTGGTGGCGCAGCCGGTCAGGCTGCCGCCCGCGGTGAGCAGGGCGGCCGCAATCAATAAGGTTCTTTTCATATCATCCTCCGAGTTTCAGTTGCCCGTCCCCCGAAGCGCGCGCCCTAGTAGTGGCGGCGACCGTTGCTATCGACCCAATAGCGGCGGCCGTTCGAATAATGGTAGCGGTGCTTCTTCTTGCTCAGCCCGACGATCGCGCCGCCTGCGCCGCCGACCAGTGCGCCGGTCCCGACGCTGACGCCCGGGATAATCGCACCAGCGAGCGCGCCGGCACCGGCACCGATCGCGGCGCTCTTGAGAACCTTGTCGGCGGCCATCGTCGGCGTGGAAGCCGCAATCGCGGCGGCGGCGATCGCCATGGTGGTCTTACGGAACATATTGTCTCTCCCTCAGCATCGTTGAAGTAACGACCTAAACACGCGGAGAGGCTGGGCTGTTCCGTTAACAGTTGTTCAGGTCCAGCCTTCGAGGACCTGATCGGGCGGGCGGTGGCCGTCGCACCAGACGCGGATGTTGGCGATGACCTTCTCGCCCATGTCGCGCCGGCCTTCGAAGGTTGCCGAGCCCATGTGCGGCAGCAGCACGACATTTTTGAGCGCGAGCAGCCGCGGATCGATGGCCGGCTCATGTTCGAACACGTCGAGGCCCGCTCCGGCGATGCCGCCGCGCTCCAGCGCTGCCGCGAGCGCCGTCTCATCGACAATCTCGCCGCGCGCGGTGTTGATCAGATAGACGTGCCGCTGCATCAATTTCAGCGCGGCGTCGTCGATGAGGTGATGCGTCTCGGCAGTATGCGGGCAATTCAGCGACACGATGTCGACGCGGGCGAGCATCGCCTCCAGTGTCGGCCACCAGGTTGCCTCCAGCCCCTTTTCGATCGCGGCGGGCAGGCGCTTGCGGTTGTGATAATGAACGGTGAGGCCGAAGGCGCGCGCGCGCTGCGCGACGGCCTGACCGATGCGGCCCATGCCGACGATGCCGAGCCGCTTCCCCGTGACCCGGTGGCCGAGCATGCCGCACGGGCTCCAGCCGCCCCACTCGCCGGCGCGCACCATCTTCTCGCCCTCGGCAAGGCGGCGCGGCACCGACAGGATCAGTGCCATGACCATGTCGGCGGTGTCGTCCGTGAGCACCCCGGGCGTGTTGGTCACGACAATGCCCTTGGTACGTGCGGCATGCAGGTCGAGATGGTCGACGCCCGCGCCGTAATTGGCGATGAGCTTGAGCCGGTCGCCCGCGCCCGCGATGAGGTCGGCGTCGATATCGTCGGTCACCGTCGGCACGAGCACATCGGCGCGCGCCATCGCGGCGGCAAGTTGGGCACGGTCGAAGGCGGCGTCGGTGAAGTTTAGCTCGACATCGAACAGCTCTGCCATGCGAGTCTCAACCGACTCGGGCAGCCGGCGGGTGACGATGACGAGCGGACGTTTAGGGTTCGGCATGCTCACAGGGCTATGCGGCGGACGCGCAGGGGTCAAGCCGGACGGGGTGTGGCATTCCTGCATCGCCCGGCCATGCGAAGCGACATGGTTACCGATGAGAACCGCGCAACCGCAGTTGCAGCGGATTGGTGCAACATCCCGTCTACGTTGGATTCAGGCGATTTTTTCAACGAGCGCGGTCGAGAATGACGTGGAGATGACAATCGCTCGAATCGTCTGTCTTCGAACTGCAATGAGTTCGTCTCGATGCCCCCATAACAGCGCCGGGAACCAATGACGTTTCCACTCAAGGGGGTTTTATGACTTCGAATTCGCTCGTTCGTGCCGCACTGCTGGCTTGCAGCGCGCTGGCCGGGCTCGGCGCGACGGCAGCTGCCGCACAGACCGCGGCTGCTCCGGCTCCGGCGACGCAGGTGGCAGCAGCCGACGAATCGGGCGGTCTTGAAGAAATCGTCGTCACCGCGACGAAGCGTGAAACCAATCTGCAGAAGACTCCGGTGTCGATCTCGGTGATGACCTCCGAGACGATCAAGGACCGTAAGGTGCAGAGCCTGCTCGATCTCGCCGACGGCGGCGTGCCGTCGCTGCGGGTCGCGACCTTCGAAGCGCGCCAGTCGGCGCTGACCATCGGTATTCGCGGCATCGTGCCTCTGGACGCCAACCAGCCCGCCCGCGAGCAGGGCGTCGGCATCTATATCGACGGCGTCTATCTCGGCCGTCAGCACGGCCTGAACACCGCACTGTTCGACCTTGAGCGCGTCGAAGTGCTGAAGGGTCCGCAGGGCACGCTGTTCGGCCGTAACACCGAAGGCGGCGCACTGTCGGTCGTCAGCAAGGCCCCGACGGGCGAACTCGGCGGCCGTATCGAGGGCGGCATCGGCAACATCGGCTCGTACAACGGCTCGGTGCATCTCGACCTGCCGACGGTCGCGAACTTCTCGGCCAAGATCGATGGCGTCTATTCGCATCAGGATGCGATCACCAAGAACCCGCTCGCTGGCCAGGCTGGCTGGGGCTATTACAACCGGAAGGGCCTGCGCGCCGCGGTGCGCTGGCAGCCGATCGACGGCGTCACCAACGACTTCGCCTATGATGTGGCGAAGGACGAGAACACGCCCTTCTACAGCCAGCTGCTCAACTATAATCCGAACAATTGCCTGAGTGGCGGTACAAACGCCGCGCCGCTGGCCATCCCGGCCGGCAGCACCTGCGTCACGCCAGGTACGGCCTTCACCGGCACCCAGGGCACGATCCGTTCGCTGCTGCCCGGCGTCGTCGTGAACGGCAACACGCTGATGCGCACGGCCGACATCGGCGTGCCGCAGAAGGTGAGCATCGACGAGACGCATGGCTTCACCAACAATTTCAAGTGGAAGCTGTCGCCGGAAATCGAACTTCGCTCGATCACCGCATGGCGCGGCGTCGATGTGGAGCAGTATGACAACTCGGGCGGTTATCACCGCGTGCCGATCGTCAACCTGACGGCCGCCTGCGCTGGCGCGAACTGCGCCTTCAGCCGCTACAGCAACGCCGATCTGCGCCAGCGTCAGTTCAGCCAGGAATTCCAGGCCGTGGGCACGATCGGTCCGGTCGACTATGTCGCTGGCCTCTATTATTTCATCGAGCATGTCAGCGATGACGCTGCCACGCCGAACTCGATGGGTGCCACGGCTGTCGTGACCGGCGGTGTCGTGACTGGCGCGACCTATGCCCCGATCCCCTTCTGCACGGCGACCAACCCCGCAACCGCCGCCGATTTCGTCGGCAATGCGGTCCGCGGCTGCAACATCGACCGCGCGTCCGCTGTCCGCTCGCGCAGCTATGCCGGCTACGGCCAGGCGACCTGGAATGCGACCGACCAGCTGCACATCACCGTGGGCGGCCGCTACACCAAGGACAAGAAGGAAGGCGCGCTGCTCGCCTCGCGCAACATCGATTACCGGATCACCACCGATCCGCGCATTGCGGCCAACGGCTACAAGCCGCTGGACAAGACGTGGGACCGCTTCAATCCGCTGGCGATCGTTGCCTATGACGTCAGCGACACCGTCCACACCTATGCCAAATATGCGACCGGCTACCGCGCCGGCGGTGCCAGCTCGCGCACGTCCAACTATCAGGCCTTCAACCCTGAGGACGTGAAAAGCTACGAAATCGGCCTGAAGACGGACTTCTGGGATCGCCGCGCCCGCCTCAACCTCGCCGGCTACATCATGCAGCGCAAGGGCAGCCAGGTCGACCTGAGCACCATCCAGCCGACCGCGACGGGCAATTTCAACAACCTCGTCACGCTGAATGCGCCGGGCAAGACGAAGATCCGCGGCATCGAGGCCGACCTGTCGGTCGCACCGGTCGAGGGTCTGACGCTGAGCGCCTCCTATGCCTATACCTACACCAAGATCCCGCCGATCCCGGTCACCTATACCGCACCGGGCATTGTCGTTGGCGGCGTGACGACCGCGGCACAGTCGACCACGGTCAACCAGCAATTCTACATCGTGTTCACACCGCGCAATGCGGCCAGCGGCTCGATCGACTATAAGCTGCCGACCGGCATGGGCGACTCGGTGGTGAAGTTCCACCTCGACGCCAACTATGCGCAGGCGACCCAGTCGTTCGACCAGTTCGCGACGAAGGCGGACTCGTCGTTCATCGTCAACGGCCGCATCTCGCTAGCCGACATCGCGCTTGGCAGCGGCGACCAGAAGTTCACGATCGGCGTCTGGGGCCGCAACCTGTTCGACGAACAGCATGTCTATCGCCGCGACCCGTCGAACAGCCTGCCGGCTGTGCAGACGACCCAGGTGGCGGGCGTCGCGAACATCGTCGCCATTGGCAACAACGGCAACATCCTCGGCGACTACGGCAACTTCAACACGCCGCGGACCTTCGGCATCGATGCCAGCCTGAAGTTCTGATCCTGACGGAACGACAATCGGGGCGTGGCAGCTGCGGCCGCCACGCCCTTTTTCGTGGGCGCTGTCTTTCGCGCGTCAGATGCGGATCGAATAGCCGACGTTGCGCATCGTGCGGATCGGATCGTCGCCGCCCCGCGCCAGCTTGATCCGCAGCCGGCGGATGTGGGCTTCGACGATGTTGGTCGCGGGTACGAAGCCTGTGCCCCAGACCCGCGCAATCAGCTCGGCCCGGCTGACCGGTGCGCCCGCCTCGCGAACCAGTTCGACCAGCAGCCGGAATTCAGTGAGCGCCAAATCGAGCGGCTGCCCGTCCCGCCACGCGCGCACCCGTGACGGACTAACCATGATGTCGCCGGCCCGAAGCGTGTCTGCCGATTGGCGGGGAAACTGGCGGGCGCGGACATGCGCGTTCAGCCGGGCATTGAGCTCGCCGGGATCCGCGGGCTTGACCATATAGTCGTCAGCGCCGGCATCGAGGCATTCGATCTTGTCGATCGGCCTTGCCGACCGGCTCAGGATCATGATCGGCGCGGATATTCCACTCTCGCGCAGGCGCGCGGCCAGATCGATGCGGTCGATGTGGGAGTCGTCTGCGGCGATAATCACGGCATCAAAAGCATCGGAGTCCAGCGATGCAGCGGCCGCAGCTATGCTTCCCGCCACGGCAAAGCGGTGTCCGAACTCCGACAGATGAGCGGTCAGCTGCCGGATGCCGTCCGCATCGGTATCGACGAGCAGCAGGTGAAGGGTCATGCCTGTCCCGCCCGTGAGACCGGTATGCCGGCGAGCCAAAGCCAATATCTTCGCATTTGACGTGAATATTAGCGGAATGTGACAGTTTGGCTTCGAGAGCGCGACACGGCGGCGATTGGTGACTTGCCATTCCCCGCCCGGCTGATTCATGGTGCCTCGATGCGTCGTCTTCTCGCTTTGCTTATCTTTCTCTCGGTCCCCGCCGGTGCCGCAATGCCCGACGCGCTCAACGGCGTCTCGGGTCTGGCGGTGCCGCGCTTCGTGTCGCTCGCCGCGAAAGAGGCGAACATGCGGACCGGGCCGGGCGATCAATATCCGATCAAATGGCTCTACCAGCGCGCTGGGCTGCCGGTGGAAGTGGTCAAGGAGTTCGGCATCTGGCGGCTGGTGCGCGATCCCGACGGCGAAATCGGCTGGATGAACAAGAATCTGCTGACCGGCGAGCGCACAGCCTATGTCACCCGCAGCGTCCGCACGCTCTACGCGCGGCCCGACATCGCCGCGAAACCGGTGTGGCGTGCCGAACCGGGCGTCGTCGCCAAGGTGGTGTTGTGCGAAAAGGCGTGGTGCCAGCTGCGCATCGATGGCCGCAGCGGCTATATCCTGCGCAATCAGCTCTGGGGCGTCTATCCGACCGAATCCATCAACTGATCGCACGCGGTTTGCGCGATATGGCGCGCATGTTAGAGCCTGAGCGATGAACCGCGCGCGCACCCTCGCCTATGCCAACAGCCTCGCATTGCTGGCCCCGACCGCTTTGCTCGGCGGTGCGCTTTGGTTCCAATATATGCGCGGTCTTGCGCCGTGCGAAATGTGCATGTGGCAGCGCTGGCCGCATCTGGCCGCGATCGGCTTCGGGCTGATTGCGCTGATGCTGCGCCGCTCACCGGCGCGGATGCCATTGCTGGCGCTGGCGGGGCTTGCACTGCTGACGACCGCCGGGATCGGGCTGTTCCATGCCGGGGTCGAGCAACATTGGTGGCCCGGCCTCACGCGCTGCTCGACGACGGGCAGTTTCGGCTCGGCGCCGGGTGATTTCCTGAAGAGCGTCATGCTGCAGCCGCTGGTTCGCTGCGACTCGATCCCCTGGGCGCTTTACGGTGTGTCGCTCGCGGCGTGGAATGCGATTTTTTCGGCTGTGAGCGGAGGGCTGGTGTTGTGGCTGACGGCGCGCAAGTGAAGACCCTGCCCGGCGACCGGGCGCTCGATGCGGCGTCGATGCTGCGCGTCGATCAGGCCGGCGAATATGGTGCGATGCGCATCTATTCCGGGCAGCTCGCGGTACTCGGCAATCGACATCCGGCGGCGCGCGAGATCGCGCGGATGC
>CALRQP020000046.1:0-8204 GCA_943370355.1 Sphingomonas paucimobilis | reverse complement strand
CGAACCTCTAGTTGCGGCCCCCTCGCAAGTCAACAACAGCCATGCCGCGTTGCAGCAATCTCCGCCGGTCTTGCGCTCGCGGACCGGGTCGGGCCTATAGCGCCGATGATCCAGCCAACGCCTTCCGCCCCGGGCGACTCGCTGTCGCTAAGCGAGGTTGCGCGCCTGCTTGCCGAGAAGAAGCTGCCGCCCGTCGAACTCTGGAATCCGGCGCATTGCGGCGGCAGCGACATGCGGATCGCTGCGGACGGGACCTGGTTTCATATGGGGACGCCGATCGGCCGGCCGGCGATGGTCAAGCTGTTCTCGACGATCCTGCGGCGCGACGCCGACGGGTCGCATGTGCTGGTGACGCCGGTCGAGAAGCTCGACATTGCGGTGGACGATGCACCGTTCGTCGCGGTCGAGTTGCGCAGCGAAGGGGAGGGGCGCGACCGCAAGCTGGGGTTTCGGCTGAACGTTGAGGATTGGGTCATCGCGGGTCCGGACCACCAGCTGCGTATCGAAGTCGCGGAGGACGGCACACCGCGGCCCTATCTGCATGTGCGACGCGGGCTCGAGGCGTTGATCAACCGGCCGGTGTTCTACGAACTGGTCGAGCTGGCGCTGACCGAGAGTGGCGAGCCGCTCGGGCTGTGGAGCGATGGCGCATTTTTCGCGATTGCCGCCGCGTGAGCGAGGGGGATGCTCACCCGTTGATCGCGACGCTGCGGTCGGTGTTCAGCGGCCCGGACCTCGGCGAGCATGCCGATTGGTATGTCGATGAGCGTGCGGCGGCGCCCGAACATTTGAAGCCGGCTGCCGTGCTGATTCCCGTCGTGCTGCATGCCGAACCGACGGTGCTGCTGACCCGCCGCACCGACACGATGCGCAGCCATGCCGGTCAGGTGGCCTTTCCGGGCGGGCGCATCGATCCGGGCGACGCGGGGCCCGTCGAGGCGGCACTGCGCGAGGCGCATGAGGAGGTGGCGCTGCACCCGTCCGATGTCGAGGTGATCGGTGTCGCCAATGTCTATCGAACGGGCTCGGGCTACAGCATTACGCCGGTGGTCGGGCTGATCCGCCCGGACCTGCCGCTGGTCCCGGCCGAGAACGAGGTGGCGGCGCTGTTCGAGGTGCCGCTCGCGCATCTGCTCGATCCGGCAAATCATCTGCTCAAGGAAGCGCTGTGGCAGGGGCGGCAACGCCATTATGTCGAGATAGACTGGGAGACACACCGGATTTGGGGCGTGACGGCGGGCATCATCGCGAATCTGGCGCGGCGGGTGCTGGCATGACGCTGTGGCTTGAGGATGCGAGCACACGCGCGGTCGTCGAAGCGCTCGGCGACGGCGAGGCCGTGCGAATCGTCGGCGGCGCGGTGCGCGACGGGCTGATGGGGCTCCCGGTTTCGGACATCGACCTGGCGACCAAGCTGACGCCCGAAGAGGTGATCCGGCGGCTGGAGGCGGCGGGGCTGAAAGCGGTACCGACCGGGCTTGCGCATGGCACGATCACCGCCGTCGCGAAGGGCAGGCCGCATGAGGTGACGACGCTGCGCCGCGATGTGGCGACTGACGGGCGGCATGCCGAGGTCGCCTTCACCGACGACTGGCGCGCCGATGCGAGCCGCCGCGATTTCACGATCAACGCGCTCTACGCCGACCCGGGGACGGGGGAGGTTTTCGACTATTTCGGCGGGCTCGACGACATTGCGGCGCGGCGGGTGCGGTTCATTGGCGATCCGCTGGTGCGGATTGCTGAGGATCATTTGCGGATCCTGCGCTTCTTCCGTTTCCATGCGCGCTTCGGGGCGGGGGCGCCGGATGTGGACGGGCTGGCGGCGTGCCGGGCGCGCGCGAACGATCTCATGGCGCTGTCGCGCGAGCGGATTCGCGACGAATTGTTCAAGCTGCTGCGGGTGAGCGATCCGGTGCCGACACTCGCGGTGATGATCGAGGCGGGGATTTTGACGCCGGTGCTGCCGGAGATTGCGAAGGCGGGACTACCGGCGCTGGCGCGGTTGGTCGCCGTCGAGGATGGGACGGGGGAACCGGCCTCGGCGATCCGCCGGCTCGCGGCGCTGCTGCCACCCGATGCGGCGCTGCTCGACGATCTGGCGGCGCGGCTGCGACTGTCCAAAGCCGAGCGCAAACAGCTGGTTGCGATAGCCGCGCGGCTGGACGGGGTGCCGGACGACATCGGCCCGCTCGCCTACCGCAGCGGCATAGAGGGCGCGCGCGACCTGCTGCTGCTCGCCGCGCCGGATGCGGCGGCGGTGCGCAACCGGCTGGCAGCGTTGGAGACGTGGGTGAAGCCGCAATTGCCGGTGTCCGGCCGCGACATCCTCGCGCTGGGGGTCGAGAAGGGTCCGGAAGTCGCGCGCGTGTTGCAGGCGACCGAGGCAGCTTGGGTGGCGGCTGGCTTCCCGGCGGGGAAAGACGCGGCGCTCGCGATGGCGAAGGCTAGTCTTTAAAACTATATCATTTTGACAGTGGACTGACGGCGAGCGCTCAATTGGAGATGATCTACCGCATGTACAATGGCGCTGTTGGCATCCAAGATCTCATGCCCGTGTTAGGAATTCGGATTGAGTGAGCCGCCTAGTTCAGTTCCAAAGCGTTTCCATATTGCGCGAGTTTGGCAATGGCCAGCAGCCGCCATATCTGCTGTATTTATTCTCACATGCTTTGTCGGGTGGCCATTGGGTTATTTATGGCCATCGGCCATCGGCTTCTTAGGTTTTCTTCCAAGTGTCTGGGTTTTCAGCATTAAATGCTACACGTGTGGCTGGCCGGCATTCACGAATTATGCGTCCGAGGAAAAACTCGGAAACGACCAATCATCCTCGACAAATTTCTGGGGCAAGGAATCTGGCGGCGTAAATTTGCCGCTTCCGGTAGCGTGCACAAAGTGTGGTGCACGTTTCGATTGACGCGGGGGAAAAATAGATCGCGTTGCGTAGCCGACGTCAGTGTCTCTTGGCTTTCCTGCCTCGTAAATCGACTGTTTTAGAATCGACCCTACTTGCCCGCCGCCTCCTCGATCAGCGACTCATAGAAGGCAATCGCGCGCATATAGTCGGCGATGGGCATGCGTTCGTTGGTGCCGTGGATGCGCTCGAGGTCTTCGGGGCGGATGGTCATCGGGGAGAAGCGGTAGATCGCGTCGCTGACGGCACTGTAATTGCGCGAATCGGTGCCGGCGACGGTGAGCGCAGGCGCGATGATTGCTTTCGGATAGGCGCGGCCGATGGCGCGTTCGAGCGCGGCGAAGGCGGGGCCTTGCGGCGAGACTTTGGTCGGCTCGCGGCCGCCGGCGATGGCGCGGACGGTGACCGAGGGATCGTTGATTGCGGCGCGGTCGTGCGCGAGCACGCTCGCGACGCTGTCGCCGGGCAGGATGCGGTGGTTGACGACGGCGCGGGCGGTCTGCGGCAGGACGTTTGCCTTGGTCCCGGCCTGCATGATGGTGACAGCCGTGGTGGTGTGTACCGACGCGGCGGTCGAGGGCTTGGCGAGCAGCTGCTTCAGGATCAGCGGCTTGGTCAGCCACAGATTGGCGAAGGCGGCGCGCAGCCCCAAGCCCATATGCGGGCCGACGCGTTCGAAGGTCCCGGCGATGGGCTGATCGAGATGCGCGGGGAAGGGGCTGGCGGCGAGCCGGTCGATGGCGCGCGACAGATGAACGATGGCGTTGTCGCCGGTCGGCGTCGAGCTATGGCCGCCCGGCGCATGGGTGATGAGTTCGACGCTGAGGAACCCCTTTTCGGCGGTACCGATCATCGCGACGGGGGCGGGGACGCCCTGGATGATGCCGTCGGTGACGGCGAGGCCTTCGTCGAGCACCAGCCAGGGGTGGATGTTGCGCGACTTGAGCAGCGCCGCCATCGCGTGCGCCCCGGTGCCGCCGACCTCCTCATCATGGCCGAAGGCGAGGATGATCGTGCGCTTCGGCTGCCAGCCGGCGGCGAGCTTGCGCTCGGTCGCTTCCAGCACCGACATCAGCATGCCCTTGTCGTCGAGGCTGCCGCGTCCCCAGACCGCGCCGTCGGCGATCTGGCCGGAGAAAGGCGGATGCGTCCAGTCGCCCTCGCTGCCCGCCTCGACCGGCACCACATCCTGATGCGCGAGGAGGAGCAGCGGCGGCAGGGACGGGTCGCTGCCCAGCCAGGTGTAGATGAGGCTGGAGCCTGCGACGGTCTCGCGCTGGAGCTTCGCGTGGACGAGCGGAAAGCTGCGTTCAAGCAAGGCGTGCAGCGCATCGAGCTGGGCGGTGTTGGCGATGCCGCTTTCGAGCGAGACGGTCGGGATGCGCACCGCCTCGGCGAGGCGGGACACGGCGGCGGGATCGTCGCGGACGGTCAGCGGCGCGAGCGCGGGCTGGGCGACGGGCTTGAAGCGCGCGGTGTTGACGGCCACGACGGCGACGCCCGCGAGGAGGACCGTCCCGACACCAAGTGCGGTCGTACGCCAGAAACTCGCCATGTCGCGTCCCCCCGGCTTTATTCGGCCGTCCCTAGTCTGCCCCGCCCATCAGCGGCTTTGCCAGTGTCAGTTTGAAGAGCAGGAACACCACACCGCTCGCCGCTGCCATTCCGGCGTGGATGAGCCAGAAGGTCGTGGTCGGCAGCGTCGAGTAGAAGCCGCCGACATAGCCGACGAGCGAATTGGCCGCGAAAAAGGCGAGATAATAGAGGCCGATGACCGTCGCGTTGATCGACTGCGGCGCGAGCCGTGCGAACAGCGCGAGGCTGACCGGCAGCATATGCGCGAAACCGATGCTGTTCAGGACATGGAAGGCGACGGGCCAGACCAGCCCGATCTTCTCGCCAGGTGCCTGCGTTGCGGCGGCGGTGACGAGGCAGAGCATTCCGGCGATGGAGAAGGCCGAGCCGATGATGATCTTCACCAGCTCGTCGGGCTCGCGGAAGCGCTTGCCGTACCAGCGGTAGAACAGCGCGACTCCGGCGAGAAAGCTGACGCTGACAATGGCATCGAGGGTAATGAGCCAGGTCGTCGGCAGCTTGGTACCAAAGAAGTTGAGGTCAAACTGCTGGTCGCCCCAGACCAGATAGACGTTGAAAATCTGGTTGTTGGGCACGATCGCAATCGCCAGCACCGGGATCAGGATGAGCAGCGCCGCGACGGCGAGGCCGTCCTTGCGCGACAGCGGCGGGCGGGCCTGGCGTTCGGCCTTCGAGGCGATGCGATCTTCGGCGGGGAGATATTTCTGGCCGGCGAGATAGATCGCCAGGCCGAGCAGCATGCCGACGCCCGCCGCACCGAACCCCCAATGCCAGCCGAGTTCCTCGCCGAGCGTCCCGGCGATCAGTGGTGCTGCGATCACGCCCGCATTGATGCCGAGATAGAAAATCTGGAAGGCGTCGGCACGGCGCAGGTCGTCGGGTTTGTAGAGCGCGCCGACCTGGCTCGCGATATTGCCCTTGAACATGCCGACGCCGAGCACGAGCGCGAGCAGCGCGAACAGGAAGGCGCTCTCCGACGCCATCAGGAAATGGCCGATCGCCATGGTGACGGCGCCGAGCAGCACGGTCCGCCGCTTCCCGAGCCAACGGTCGGCGAGCAGGCCGCCGAGGATCGGGGTCAGATAGACGAGCGCGAAATAGGTGCCGACGATCGCCGAGGCGAGCGGCTGGCCGTCGAGACCGGGGAAGAAGCGGCGGAACTCAGCGAACAGCGCGACGCGTTCGACATGGCCGGGCAGCAGCAGATATTTGACGAGGTAGAGCGCGAGCAGCGCCTGCATGCCATAATAAGAAAAACGCTCCCACGCCTCGGTGAAGGCGAGATACCAAAGACCGCGCGGATGGCCGAGAAACTCGGGCTCATGCACTTCGCCGGTTAGCGGCGTGCCATCCTCGGGCGCGGAATTGGCGGTCATGCTGCGCTCCGCTGCACCGGCTCGGGCGCGGTCCGCACGAAGGCGAGCTGGTTGCCGTCCGACGCCGAGGGTTCGAAGCGGTAACCGTCCTCGGCGAAGTCGCGCAGGCCTTCGGGACGGTCGATGCGCTGATCGCAGATGAAGCGCGCCATCGTGCCGCGCGCCCGCTTGGCGGCAAAGCTGTTGAAGCGCAGCGCGCTGCCCTTCCATTCGTGAAAGGTCGGCGTGACGACGTCGCCGGGCAGACGCGCGGTCTTCACTGCCGCGAAATATTCGTTGCTGGCGAGATTGACGAGGGTGCGCTCCGGCTGGTCCGCCAGTTCGGCGGCGAGCGCCTCGGCGATCTTGCCGCCCCAGAAGCTGTACAGCGTCTTGGCCCGGCCGACGCCGAACTTGGTCTTCATCTCCATGCGGTAGGGCTGCATCAGGTCGAGCGGGCGCAGTAGGCCGTACAGGCCCGACAGGATGCGCAGATGATCCTGCGCAAAGGCGACGGTGCTCGCGTCCATCGTCGCGGCATCGAGCCCGATATAGACATCGCCGGCAAATGTGCGCAGCGCCGGCCGGGCGTTGTCCGGCGTAAATGGGACCTCAAACGCTTTGAACCGCGCGGCATTGAGCTCGGCGAGTGAGTCGGAGATGTCCATGAGCTTCTTGAGCTTGGCCGGTTTGAGCTTGGCAGCGCCCTTGGCGAGCTTCGCCGCCGCGTCGAGAAACAGCGGCTGAGTCGGCGTTTCCTCGGGCAATTCACTGGTCAGGTCGAGGGTCTTGGCGGGGGAGATCACGGTCAACATTGCGGAACCCTTAGCGTTGGCGGTGCATTGGCGTCAAAACGCGTTCAACCGATGTTCAGTGCAAAGGGGCGATGACGCTCTTGCGAGTTCTTGACGCCATATGCTGGTTTGCGACAAGGCGGTGGCATGCCTGTGTTGCGGATCGAGCGGGCCAATGAAAATCTCTATTCCGAACGGGAGACTGACGATGACATTCAATCTGCGCGCGGCAACGGTCGCGCTGATGCTCGGCACAGCTGCTGCCGGTTTGGCCGTAGCGGCCCCGGCCGTCGCCAAGGACGCGCCGAAGCCTGCCGGTCCGAAATATACCAAGGCAGTGCAGGTCGCGCTGATCGCCGCGCAGAAGGCGCAGGCGGCAGGCGATCTCGCGGGCGCGACGGCGCAGGTGCAGATTGCTGACGCCGCGAAGGCGACGCCGGACGACATCCTCGCCATCGGCCAGACCAAGATCAACATCGGCCTCGCATCGAAGGACAATGCGATGATCGAGCAAGGGCTTGAGACTGCGCTGTCGAGCGGCAAGGTCGCGGAAACCGAGGCACCGAAATATTGGCGCAACCTCGGCGCGATCGCGCTGCAGCGGAACGACTATCCTAAGGCGATCCGCGCCTATGAGCAGCTGAACACGCTTGCGCCCGCTGGCGGCGATGTCGCCGTGTCGCTGGCGGAAATGTATCAGCACAACAAGCAGACGCCGCAGGCCGTCGCGACCTTCGCCAAGGCGATTGAGGCGAAAAAGGCGTCGGGCCAGCCGGTGCCGGAAGCCTGGTATCGCCGCTCCCTGGCGATTGCCTATGATGCGAAGCTGCCGGCCGAGACCAAGACGGCCTCAATTGCGCTGGTCAGCGGCTATCCCAATCCGACCAATTGGCGCGACTCGCTGACGATCTTCCGCGACAGCGCGAAGTTCGACGATCAGGGCAATCTCGACGTGTTCCGGCTGCAGCGCGCCGTCGGCGGCTTGGCCGGCGAACGCGATTATGCCGAATATGCCGACGCTGCCTCGGGGCGCGGCCTGCCGGGCGAAGCCAAGGCGGTCGTCGATGAGGGCATCGCCAAGGGCATGCTGTCGACGGCCAAGCCCTATGTGAAGGACATGGTCGCAGGGCTCGGCCCGCGCGTCGCCAAGGACAAGGCGGCGCTGTCGGGCCTCGAGAAGGAATCGGCGGCGAGCAAGACCGGCAAGCTCGCTGCCGCGACCGCCGACGGCTATCTTGGTTATGGCAATTACGCCAAGGCCGCGCCGCTTTACAAAGCCGCGCTCGACAAGGGTGGCGTCGATACGGCGCAGGTCAATCTTCGCCTCGGCATGTCGCTGCTCATGAACGGCGACAAGGCCGGTGCGACGGCAGCGTTTCAGGCCGTCAAGGGCGGGCCGCGCGAAACGCTCGCGCAATTTTGGCTGGCTTACGCCGCTTCCAAGGCCTGATCCGGCATAGCCAAGCGCGTGGGAGCGTCGTATAGCGCGGCGCTCCCACGGTGCGAAAGGCGGAGCATGGACATTCGGCTAGGACTTACTTTCGACGA
>CALRQP020000045.1:0-8574 GCA_943370355.1 Sphingomonas paucimobilis | reverse complement strand
AGCTCGCTCGCGAGTTCGTCGTGCAAGGCGGCGATCGCGGCAGTGCCGTCCGAAACATCAACATCCTCTTCATCGGAAAAGTCCAGCCCTGCCTCGACCTCGGCCATCAGCGCGAGGATCGCTGCGCGCCATCGCTCCGCAACGTCACGCAGACCACCGCAAGCTTGGGCGAGTGCCAGCAGACGCTGCGCATCGGTCCGCGCGTCGATCAGATCGGCCAACCCCTCTGCTTGCGTCAGGTCGAGCTTGCCATTCTCAAAGGCGCGACGTGTGAATTCGCCTGCCTCCGCCGCGCGCAGCCCTGGCTGCTTCGCAAGACAATCCAGCAATGCCGCAATGACTGCCTGGCCGCCATGTATCTGGAATTCCACAACATCCTCGCCTGTGAAACTCGCAGGAGCGGGAAAAGCAATGGCATAGCCCCGATCGATCAAACCGCCATCAGGATCGCGAAGGGACGCGAGAATGACCTGACGCGGGCTCAGCGTCTTGCCCGTAAGCCGTTCCGCCACACCCAGACTTGCCGGCCCTGACAGCCGCACAACCGCGACACCCGCCGGCGGCCGTCCCGACGACAGGGCGAAGATTGTGTCGCTCATCTTAGCCTTTGGGCTTGCCGTCGCCGCCGCCCGTGGCGGCGTTCCAGAAGGACTGACCCCATTGCTGCAGCCCGTCGCCGAACCCCGGCATCCAGCTTTTCATGACGCGCTCGAAGTCAGCGGGCGTCAGGCCCTCGGTGACATAGCGCTTCATCCGCTCGAGATAGACGTCGTGCAGCGGGGTCAGGTCAGGCATCCCGAAAAAGGCGCGCGCCTCGGCCGGGGTGCAGTCGATTTCCACGTTGATCTTCATCGGCGCGGCCTTTCGCGAATTGGATTGCCAGCCTAGCCGCTGCTAGAGTGCGGCGCAAAGGGAGCGCCACGCTGAATGCCATCCAGATCGACACGCCGGTCGGCCGGCTGACGCTGATCGAGCGCGATGGCAGGCTCGCGCGCATCCGCTGGCGCGACAACAGTGATGGCGAGCCAACGCCGCTGCTCGCTGAAGCAGTGCGACAGTTGGCGGCCTACTTCACCAATGATCTCACATATTTCGATCTTCCGCTCGCCGAGGCGGACAGCAGCGTTGCAACCGCGGCGCGCGCGGCGATGACCGGTGTCCGGTACGGGCGAACCGCCACCTATGGCGAGCTGGCAGCGCTGACCGGCGTGCATCCGCGCGAGTTCGGTCAGTTGTGCGGTGCCAATCCGTTGCCGATCGTTGTCCCCTGTCACCGCGTACTGCCCGCAAACGGATTCGGTCATTATTCGGGCGGCGACGGGCCACGTACCAAGAGCTGGCTGCTCGCGCATGAGGGGGCGGCGCTGTTATGAGCCTCGCTTATTGGCCAAGCGCATCGCTTTGGCGAAGCCGTTAGACTGATCGCCAAAGGAGAATCGCATGGTCAAAGCGCGCGTCTGCACATTTTCGCGAACCGGCGGGCCGGAGGTGCTCGAATGGCATGACAAAGACATCGCCGCGCCCGGCTCCGGCGAACTGCTGATCCGCCATACTGCCGTCGGGCTCAACTATATCGATACCTATTACCGCTCCGGCCTTTATCCCGGTCAGTTACCGATGGGTCTGGGCATGGAGGCGGCGGGGGTCGTCGAAGCGGTTGGCGCCGACACCAGCGGGTTCGCCGTTGGCGACCGTATCGGCTATGTCGGACCGATGGGTGCCTATGCGTCGCACCGGCTGCTTGCGGCCCGGGCCGCAGTAAAGCTTCCCGATGGCGTGTCAGATCAAGTCGCGGCGGCGGCAATGCTGAAAGGCTGCACGGCGGAATTCCTGATCGAGCGCTGCGCCAAGGTCACCGCCGGGCAGAGTGTGCTCGTGCAAGCGGCTGCCGGCGGAGTCGGACTGTTGCTCGTACAATGGCTGAAAGCACTCGGCGTCCGCGTTATCGCGACGGCAGGTGGGCCGGAAAAGACCGCGCTCGCAACGCGTTACGGAGCGGACGACGTCATCGACTATAACAGCGAGGAGGTCGCGCCGCGCGTACGCGAACTGACCGGCGGCAAGGGTGTGTCGGTCGTGTTCGATGGCGTCGGCAAGGCGACCTTCGACGGCTCGCTCGACTCGCTCGCCAAGCGCGGCCTGCAAATCAGCTACGGCAATGCCTCGGGCGCGGTCGGGCCGATCGATTTCGGCATCCTTGCCCGCAAAGGTTCGCTATTCGTGACCCGGCCGACGCTATTCGACTATTATGTGACGCGCGACGAACTGGAGACCGGCATGGGCCGGCTGTTCGAGATGATCGCGAGCGGCAAGGTCGAGGTCCGCGTCGACCAGACCTATCGGCTCGAAGATGCCGCCCAGGCGCACCGTGATCTTGAGGCACGCAAGACCACCGGTTCGACGGTGCTGCTGCCATGAGCGGCGTCGCAACTGGCGTCGCGCGCTGGCACGCCTATATGGAAGCGCCGTCGAAGGAGGCGCTCGCAGCGATGATTTCTGACGATGCGGTGTTCCATTCACCGGTCGTCCACAGCCCGCAGGCCGGCAAGGCCAAGGTTCTCGGCTATCTCTGGGCGGCCGCGCATGTGCTGGGCGGCGACAGCTTCCGCTATCTGCGCGAAATCACTGACGAGAGTGGTGCGATGCTTGAGTTCGAAGCTGAGATCGATGGCATCCGCATCAACGGCGTCGACATCATCACCTGGGACGACGCCGGACTCATCAAGGATTTCAAGGTGATGGTCCGACCCCTGAAGGCAATCAACCTTGTGCACGCGCTGATGGGCGCACAGCTCGCTGCCAAAGCCTGATCAGCCGATCCCGAGCGTCGCGGCGAGGTCGCCCCAACCGTCGACGATCATCTTGACCGCGACATAGAGGATCAGCGCGAGCCCGATATAGGCGATCCAGCGGTAGCGCTCGATGAGCTTGGCGATAAAATTCGCCGCAACGCCCATCAGCGCGACGGAAAAGACCAGCCCGATCACCATGATCATCGGATGCTCGCGCGCTGCCCCAGCGACAGCGAGCACATTGTCGAGGCTCATGCTGACATCGGCGAGCGCAACCGACCAAGCGGCCGAAATCAACGACTTGGCAGGCCGGACACCCGGTGCATCGCCGCCGTCGCTCTCATGGCCGTCGGCGGGCGGATGCAGCTCGCGGTACATTTTCCAGCCGACCCAGAGCAGCAGCACGCCGCCGCCGAACACCAGCCCATATTCGCTGAACTTTTCGAGCCCGAACCAGACCGCGAGCGCGAACACGATCCGCAGCAACAGGGCGGCAACGATGCCGACCATGATGACCTTCTTGCGCTGATCGGCGGGCAGTCCCGCCGCGAGCGCCCCGACGATGATCGCATTGTCGCCGGCCAGCGCAACATCGATGAGGATGACGCTGCCGAGCGCAAGCAACGCACCGGGTTCGAACAGGCTGGCAAGATCAAGCATGGCTGACGGGTTCGTCCTCGAAATAGCTCACGGTCGGAAGCACGGGGTAGAACGGATGCAGCAGGCTACGCCAGTGCTGATAGCGATCGGACTGCCGAAATCCGTCGCGATGATCGTCGATCCGCTGCCAACGCACCAGCAACAGATAATGTTCGCCGTCATCGGCAGGACGCCGGATGTCGATACCGGCGAAGCCCGGCGAGGCGGCAATCAGCGGCACCGCTTCGGCAAGTGCCGCCTCAAACGCTGGCCGGTCAGCCACGCCGACCGGCAGCAACGCATGTTCAACGATCACCGGATCAGCGCGCGTTTGCGTAGATCTTCACCAGGTCGAACAGATAATCGCGACCATCATAGACCGATTTGACGCGAATCCGCTCGTTGAGCCCGTGAATCCCGCCGCCATCGGCATCGTAGAAGATGCCGGGAACGCCATAGGTCGGGATTCCGACCGCCGCGAGGAAGATCGCATCGCTCGCCCCTGTCGACTGGACCGGCACCATCGGCACGCCGGGGAAATATTTCGCACCCAGCTTTTCGGCGGGGCCAACCACCGCCGGATCGAGCGGCGGCGCCTTGGCGAGCGGACCGCGCGCCGGCTTAGACGTGACCTTGACCAGCGGATCGCCGATGATGCGCTCGAGCGCGACGCGGGTGCCCTCGATCGTCTCGCCGGGAATGATGCGGCAGTTGATATTGGCGCGCGCGCGCTGCGGCAGCGCGTTTTCAGCATGTCCGGCGTCGAGCAGGGTCGCAACGCAGGTGGTGCGCAGCGTCGAATTGAGCGTCGGGTCCTTCGACAGCACGGCCGACGCCGCGGCATCGGCGGGATTGGCAACGATCGCGGCCATCGCCGCAGCCTCGGGGCCCTTCGACACCGCCGCCATCTTGGTGAAAAAGGCCGTCGTCGTCGGAGTCAGCACGACAGGGAAGCTGTAATCGCGAATCTTCGCCAGCGCGCCGACCAGCGAATAGATCGCATTGTCGGGGCGCGGCATCGACGAATGGCCGCCCTTGTTGGTCGTCTCCAGCGTGTAATTCTGCGACGCCTTCTCGCCGACCTGCAGCGCCAGCGTCTGCGGCTTGCCATCGGCGGTCAGCCGCCCGCCGCCGCCTTCATTCAGCGCGAAGCCGGCATCGATCAGATCGCGCTTGTTCGCGGCGAGCCATTCCGCACCGTTGAACGCGCCATTGGTCTCCTCGCCGCAGGTCAGCGCCAGTTTGACGGTGCGCCTAGGCTTCACGCTCGAGGCTTTCATGCGGATCATGATGTCGGTGAAGATAGCCGCCTGCGCTTTGTCGTCCGACGCGCCGCGCGCATAGAAATAGCCGTCTTCCTCGATCAGGCTGAAAGGGTCGCGAGTCCAGTCCTCGCGCTTCGCTTCGACGACATCGATATGCGCGAGCAGCAGCAACGCCTTCGCCTTCGGATCGCTGCCCTTGAGCACGGCGACGAGGCCGCCCTCTTTGGGCTTTTCCGGAATCGCGAAGGGCGTCAGATCGGCATCGGCGAAGCCGGCAGCCTTGAGCCGCGTCGCCAGCTGCGCGGCTGCGACGGTGCAGCTGCCAACCGACAGCGTCGTATTCGTCTCGACAAGCTCCTTGTAGAGCTCACGAAAGGCGGTCTGGTCGGGGCGCAGCGTCTGCGCACGCGCAGGCGTCAGGGCGGGGGTGGCGACGAGCGCCGCAAGCAACAGGGCCTTCAGGGTCATTTGCTGTCCTTGGAATTGGCATAAGCCTGGATGAGGTCGAACAGATAATCGCGTTCGGCATAGAGCCCGGCGACCGACTTGCGCTCGTTGAGGCCGTGCACGCCATTGCCGTCGGGATCGGAGAAGCGGCCCGGGACCCCATAGGTCGGGATGCCGCCAGCGTTCAGATAGCGGCCGTCGGTCGCGCCCGTCGTCATCGCCGGCAGCATCGGCACGCCGGGGAAATGCTTGGCCGCCAGGGCCTTGGCGGTGCCGTAGACCAGCGGCGTCAACGGCGGCGGCGGCGGGGTTGGGCTGATGTCGCCCGTCGGGGTCACGCTGATCGCGGGGTCACCGATCGCCTTGACGAGCTGGGCGCGCACAGTCTCGATCGGATCGCCGGGGAACATGCGGCAGTTGATGTTTGCCCCGGCGCGCTGTGGCAGCGCGTTGTTGGCATGGCCGCCGTCGAGCCGCGTCGCGACGCAGGTGGTGCGCAGCATCGAATGCAGCGTCGGATCCTTCGACACGATCGCATTGGCTTCGAGATCGGCAGGGTTGGCGACAAGCCGCAGCATCGCCGCGCCCGCTTCGCCGCCGGTCAGCTTTGCTGTCTCGGTGAAATAGGCGCGGGTGGTGTCGCTGAACTGCACCGGAAACTCATATTGGCCGACCTTGGTCAGCGCAGCGGCGAGGCTGTAGATCGCATTGTCGGGGCGTGGGCGGCTGCTGTGTCCGCCCGGGTTGGTCGCCTCGATGCGGAAGTCCTGATAGACTTTCTCGCCCGCCTGCATGCCGAGCGACACCGGCTTGCCGTCCTTGTCGCGCACCCCGACGCTGCCCTCGTTGAGCGCGAAGGCCGCGTCGATCCAGTCCTTGTGCGTCTTGACCAGCCATTCGGCGCCGTTGAACGCCTCGCCGGTTTCCTCGCCGCAGGTCAGCGCCAGCTTCAGCGTGCGGCGGAGCTTGGTGCCTGAGGATTTCAGCCGCACCATCGCATCGGTGAAGATCGCGCCATGTGCCTTGTCGTCCGAGGTGCCGCGCCCGTAAAAATAGCCATTCTCCTCGACGAGGACAAACGGATCGCGTGTCCAGTCCTCGCGCTTGGCCTCGACGACATCGAGGTGCGACAGCAGCAGGATCGCGCGCGCTTTGGGGTCACTGCCCTTCAGCACGGCGACGAGGCCGCCTTCCTTCGGGTGCTCGGGCACCGAGAATAGCGTGATGTCGGCATCGGCATAGCCCGCCGCCTTCAGTCGCGCCGCCATGCGCTCGGCGGCGAGCGTGCAGCTGCCGGCCGAGAGTGTCGTGTTGGTCTCGACAAGCTCCTTGTAGAGTCCGCGAAACGCGGCCTGGTCGGGGCGGAGAGTTTGCGCGGTGGCGGCCGTTGAACACAAGGCGGCAGCGGTCAGCAGGCAGCGTAACATGGTCATGCAGGTCCCCCGGAATTGCCGCCATTAGAGGGGGAAAGGGGACGGGAGGCAAGACGCGGATTGGGGAGGGGAGAGGGAGCCTTTTGAGGGGCGTCGCGGCGAAGCCGCGCCGTCGGTCGGGACTGGCGGTTAGGCCGCCAGCCCGCCGGCCGCACTGATCGCGAGTCGGCGGCTAGCTAACGAACGCTGGCGCGTTCGCTTCGCTAACCGCGCGCCGCGATCAGTGATTCATCGCATCAAAGAAGTCTTCGTTCGACTTCGAATCCTTCATCTTGTCGATGAGGAACTCCATCGCGTCGACGGTACCCATCTGCATGAGGATTCGGCGCAGCACCCACATTTTGCTGAGCGTCGTCTTGTCGACGAGCAGCTCTTCCTTGCGGGTGCCCGACTTGCCGACGTCCATCGCCGGGAAGACGCGCTTGTCGGCGATCTTGCGGTCGAGGATGATTTCGCTGTTGCCGGTGCCCTTGAACTCTTCGAAAATCACTTCGTCCATGCGGCTGCCGGTGTCGATGAGCGCCGTGGCGATGATCGACAGCGATCCGCCCTCTTCGATGTTGCGCGCGGCGCCGAAGAAGCGCTTCGGCCGCTGCAGCGCATTGGCGTCGACACCGCCGGTGAGCACCTTGCCCGACGATGGCACGACGGTGTTGTAGGCACGGCCCAGACGCGTGATCGAGTCGAGCAGGATGACGACATCGCGCTTGTGCTCGACGAGGCGCTTGGCCTTTTCGATGACCATTTCGGCGACCTGGACGTGGCGCTGCGCGGGTTCGTCGAAGGTCGAGGATACGACCTCGCCCTTCACGCTGCGCTGCATGTCGGTGACTTCCTCGGGCCGCTCGTCGATGAGCAGCACGATCAGGAACACCTCGGGGTGATTCTCGGTGATCGCGCGGGCGATGTTCTGCAACATCATGGTCTTGCCGACACGCGGCGGCGCGACGATGAGCGCGCGCTGGCCCTTGCCCTGCGGCGCGATGATGTCGATGACCCGCGCCGACTTGTCCTTGATCGTCGGATCGTTGGTGTTCAGATTGAGCTTCTCGGTCGGATACAGCGGCGTCAGATTGTCGAAATTGACGCGGTGGCGGACGACATCCGGATCGTCGAAGTTGATCTTGGCGAGCTTGGTCAGCGCGAAATAACGCTCGCCGTCCTTCGGCGCGCGGATCTCGCCCTCGACGGTGTCGCCGGTGCGCATGCCGAACTTCCGCACCTGGCTCGGCGACACATAGATGTCGTCGGGGCCGGCGAGATAATTGGCCTCAGGGCTGCGCAGGAAGCCGAAGCCGTCCGGCAGCACTTCGATGGTGCCGGCACCCATGATCTGGGTGTCCTGGTCGGCCATCGCCTTGAGGATTGAGAAGAGCAGGTCCTGCTTGCGCAAGGTCGAGGCGGCTTCGACGCCGAGATCCTCTGCCATCGCCACCAGTTCGGCGGGTGGTTTGCGCTTGAGGTCGTAGAGATGCATGTGGTTGGCCCTGTTGGATAAACGTCCGGCCGGATGGAGGTGACGAGGGAAATCGACGGCCGGGAAAAACGGCGGCGCGAATGGCCTGCCTGAGTGGGGGAGATAAGCGGGGCCGGGCGGGGTGTCAACGGGGGTTGAGAACTCAGCTTTCTCTTTCCAACTGCCATTTGCGGTATGCACGATACCCAAGGACAAGTGCCGCGATCACACCTCCCGTTAACCAGAGTCGATACCAACCTTGTGTGAGGTCATGCTTCAAGCCTTGGCTCAGGACGATTGATGCAATGATTAATAAACTGCTGCCGAGACGTCCCCATGTCATCCGCATAGTAAAATCACGACTAAATTCGGCTTGGGTTAGAGCTGGTTTCTGATGGGGTCGACCGACCAGAATTCGCGACGGTCGATAGAAGCACCGCATCGACCACAGCATAAACCCTACGATGATCGCGACAGTACCAGCATAAATGACTGTCTGGTCAACCGCGCGGTTTGCTCCAACGACATACGGAACATAAATC
>CALRQP020000044.1:0-9901 GCA_943370355.1 Sphingomonas paucimobilis | reverse complement strand
CGAGTTCGCGGCCATCGGCGCGATTGAATGCGATCAGGCTGGCGAGGGTGCGGGTGTTCACCGCCGGGGGCGTGGTCGCCAGATAGGCGTTGAGGTCGGCCTTCAGTTCGGTGGTCAGGACGATGAATTCGGCGTCGCCGATCGCGCCGCGGCCCTTGGGTTCGGCGACGTCGACGAGCTCTGCCCCCTGTGCCTTCAGGACCGCGAGCGCGGCATCGAACAGCGCGAGGACGCCTTTGGAGCGGCCCGCCGCAAAGCGCAGCACGCCGATCCGCACCCCCTTCAGCGCGTTGGCGTCGAGGGTGGCGGCATAGTCGGTGCGGTGCTTGTCGGCCTCGGCCGTCGCCGGATCGGCGGGGTCGGTACCGGCCATTGCCGCGAGTAGCAACGCCGCCGTGCGGACGTCGCGGGTCATCGGCCCGGGCGTGTCCTGACTATGGCTGATCGGTACGACATGGGTGCGGCTGACGAGGCCAACCGTCGGCTTCAGACCGACGATGCCGTTCATCGCGGCCGGGCAGGTGATCGACCCGTCGGTTTCGGTGCCGACGGCTGCATCGACCATGCCGGCCGCAACCGCGGCACCGCTGCCCGCCGATGATCCGCACGGCGTCCGGTTCAGCGCATGCGGATTGCGGGTCTGGCCGCCGACCGCGCTCCAGCCGGAGATCGACGGGCCGCCGCGGATATTCGCCCATTCGGACAGATTGGCCTTGCCGAGGATGACCGCGCCGCTCGCGCGGAGCCCGGCGACCAGCGGCGCATCGCGGCCGGTGACATTGCCGCTGAGCGCTAAGCTCCCCGCCGTTGTCGGTAGCGCGCCCTTGGTCTCGATATTGTCCTTGATCAATATGGGCAGGCCGAACAGCGGCCCGCGCGCCTTGCGCATCCGGTCGAGCGCCTGCGCTTGCGCCAGCGCATCGGGGTCGAGCGCGATGACGGCATTGACCTGCGGATTGAGGGCTTCGACGCGGGCAATGGCGGCGCGGGTGTTCGCTTCGGCGGTCTGCGCGGCTGCGGGACCCGCCGCCAAGCTGGCCGCCACAACTGCGACCGCGAGTTTGACCGGCCTCATGCCTCCGCTCCCGTCAGCCGCATCCGGAAGAAGTCCAGAATCTCATCCCGCGCCGCGACCGTCGGCTGGCCGGCTTCGTCGATGAGGTGCAGCGTCACGACGCTGTGCGGGTTTTTCATCGCGGTGCCCGGTTTGGCGGCGCTGTCGGGGAGGACACGGGGCTGGAAGCGGTCGCCGAGGGCGGCCTGGTAGGCGTCGAACCGCGCCGCCTTGCAGAAGCTGTCGCCTTCGAAGCGGTAGGCGAGCACGGTGAGGTCCTCGGCCTCCATGCGCGCCTTGACCGTCGCCAGTTCGTCGGGCGCAATGTGCATGCCAGCGGCGTCGCCGAGCGGCAGCGAGGGTTGCGCGAGCACCGGGGCGAGCACGCTTTTTTCGAGCATCATCGACAGCGCGAAATTGCCCGTCCAGCACATGCCGATCGCGCCGACGCCCTTGCCGCCGCATTCCTTGTGCGCCAGCGCCGCCAGCGCGCGCAGCCAAACCGTCGCGGGGCTGGAGGCGTTGGCGGAAAAGGCGCGGAACTCGCGCGAGATGCAGCCACCGACCATCGTGAACAGCGCGCCGGGCATGGCAGGCACTGCGCCGTCCTTGCCGAACATGTGCGGCATATAGACGGTGAAGCCTGCCTCCCGCACCCAGCGTGCGAAGCGTGCGACATGCGGGCTGATCCCCGGCATCTCGGTCATCACGATGACGGCCGGGCCGCTGCCCGTGACATAGACGCGGCGGGTCTTGCCGCCGAGTTCGATCATCCGGACGGTGAAATCGTCGAGCGGATCGGTTTGGTTGAGCGGGCGGGCGGCGGTGGGAATGGAGGCCATCGCACGAGGCTAGGACATTTCGGGTCCGGCTTGAAGCGGCGATGCTGCGGGAATTCCTGACTTTCGCAGCGATGGGGTTATGATGGGCGCATGACCCAGACCTTCGACTCGATTCTGCGCGGTGGCGCGGTGTTTACCCCCGGCGGGCTGACCGAATGCGATGTCGGGGTGCGGGCCGGCAAAATCGCGGCGCTGCTGCCGCGCGGGGCCGGATCGGCGGGGGAGATCGTCGACTGCGCGGGGCTGACGGTGCTGCCGGGCGTCATCGACACGCAGGTGCATTTTCGAGAGCCGGGGCTCGAACATCAGGAAGACCTCGCCTCGGGCTCGCGCGCGGCGGTGCTCGGCGGGGTCACGGCGGTGTTCGAAATGCCGAACACCAAGCCCAATACCGACAGTATCGCGGCCCTCGAGGACAAGCTGGCGCGCGCAAAGGCGCGCATGTGGTGCGACCATGCCTTTTATGCGGGCGCGACCAATCACAATGCGGTCAGCCTCAACGAGATGGAGATGCAGCCGGGCTGCTGCGGCGTGAAGATTTTCATGGGCGCGTCGACGGGCGACCTGCTGGTCAGCGACGATGATTGCCTGCGCGAAGTGCTCAGGAACGGCCGTCGCCGGGTGGCGATCCATGCCGAGGACGAACCGCGCATGCAGGCGCGTCTCGGCGAGCGGGTGCCGGGCGATCCGTCGTCGCATCCGGTGTGGCGCGACGACGAGTCGGCGCTGCTGGCGACGCGCCGCATCGTGGCACTGGCGCGCGAGACCAAGCGACGCATCCATGTGCTGCACATCACGACGCCCGCCGAGCTCGAATATCTGGCAGGGCACAAGGACATCGCCTCGGTCGAGGTCACGCCGCAGCATCTGACGCTGGCGGGGGAGGAGGCCTATCCGCGCCTCGGCACCTATGCGCAGATGAATCCGCCGATCCGCTCGGGTGCGCACCGCGACGGGCTGTGGCATTGGCTGGGGCAGGGCGTGCCCGATGTGATCGGCTCCGACCATGCGCCGCACACGATCGAGGAAAAGGCGAAGCCCTATCCGGACAGCCCGTCGGGGATGCCGGGGGTGCAGACGCTTTTGCCGCTGCTGCTCGATCATTTGAATGCGGGGCGGCTGAGCCTGGAGCGGCTCGTCGACCTGACCAGCGCCGGGGCGCAGCGGCTGTTCGGACTTACCGCCAAGGGTCGCATCGCGGCGGGCTATGACGCCGACTTTTCGATCGTCGATCTGTCGGCGCGCTGGACGATTGAATCGGCCTGGCTCGCAAGCCGCTGCGGCTGGTCGCCGTTCGAAGGGATGACACTGACCGGCAAGCCGATCGGCACGATCATCCGGGGACGGCGCGTGATGTGGGAGGCGGAATTGATCGGCGATGCGGCGGGAGAGCCGCTGCGATTCGATGAAACAATCCGGAGCTGATCACTCGCCGACGTGGATGGGGCCTTCGACCGGGCCCTTGGGTTTCCCGAGCAACCCGACCAGCGGGATCATCGCCAGCGCGCCCCAGAATTGCAGCTGGAAGTCGTCGAGATAGGCGATCATCAGCGACTGGCGGTTGGCCTCGCCATCGACGATCGCCAGCGCCATGTCGCCAGCACCGCCCGCCTGGCTGGCCAGATTGGGGTCGATCGCCAGCGTATAGGGCGTCAGGTGTGCGACCATGTCCGAGTGGCTTACCTGCAGATTGCGCGCGAGCAGGAAGGTCACGATCGAAATGCCGATCGAACTGCCGATGTTGCGGGTCAGATTGTAGAGGCTCGAGGCATCGGTGCGGAGCGAGGGCGGCAGCGTCGCGAAGGCGAGCAGGTTCAGCGGCACCATCATGCAGCCGAATGCGAGACCCTGGATGAAGCCGCTGATCACCACCGGCCGCCAGTCCATGTCGAGCGAGAATTGCGTCATCATATGCAGCGACACGGCGGTCAGCCCGACACCGGTCGCCACGATGTAGCGAGGATCAACCTTTCCGGCGAGCCGGCCGCCGATCCACATGGAAATGAGTGTGCCGGCCCCGCGCGGCGCTGTGACGACTCCGGCGGTCAGCACCGGATAGCCGAACAGCGATTGCAGCATCGGCGGCAGCAGCGCCATCGTCGAGAACAGCATGATGCCAAGCAGGAACATGAACATCAAGCTGACCATGAAATTGCGGTCGCGGAACAGATAGGCTTCGAAGATCGGCTTCTTCGCGGTCGCCGTATGCACGGCGAACGCCCAGAAGGCCGAGACGCTGAGCACCGCCTCGAGCAGGATTTCGGTCGACTGGAACCAGTCGAGCCGGTCGCCGCGATCGAGCATGAACTGCAGGGCGGCGATGCCGGTGGCGAGCAGCGCATAGCCGAGCAGATCGAAGCTGCGGCGGCGAACGGCTGCATCGGGAAGTGTCGCAATCGACAACACCAACGCGAGCAGGCCAACCGGCAGGTTGACGTAGAACACCCAGCGCCAGTTGAAATTCTCGGTGAGCCAGCCGCCGATGACAGGTCCCATGATTGGGCCGAGCATGATACCCATGCCCCAGAGCGCCATCGCCTGGCCGTGCTTTTCCTTGGGATAGGCGTCGAGCATGATCGACTGCGACAGCGGCACGAGGAATGCACCGCAGACGCCCTGCAGGACCCGGAATCCGATCATCTGCCCGAGATTCTGCGCAAGACCGCAGAGCATCGATGCCGCCACGAAGCCGCCGATCGCGATCAGGAACAGCTGCTTGCGGCCGATACGATCCGCGAGCCAGCCGGTGATCGGCAGTGCGACGGCGGACGCGACGATATAGCTGGTCAGCACCCAGGTGATCGTGTCGCGCGCCGCGCCAAGGCTCGCCTGCATATGCGGCAACGCGACATTGGCGATCGTCGAGTCGAGCACCTGCATGATCGTCGCGAGCATCACCGCAAAGGTGATCAGCGCGAGATTGGGTTCGCGTCTCGCAACGGGCAGGGGGGCGGCAAGCGTGGCCACGGTCAGCCAGCCGTCTTGACGGTCACCTTGGCGGACAGGCCGGCGATCAGCGGCCGGTCGGGGCGATCGAGAAGTTCGATCCGCACCGGTACGCGCTGCGTGACCTTGACCCAATTGCCGCTGGCATTCTGCGCGGGCAGCACCGAGAATTCCGAGCCGGTGCCGGCACCGATGCTCGCGACACGGCCCCGCAGTGCGCCCTTGCCATAGGCGTCGAGCTTGACCGTCGCGCTCTGGCCGACCGCCATGGTCTTCAGATCGGTCTCCTTGAAATTGGCCTCGACCCAGGTGTTGCCCGAGCGGACGATGCTGATCAGCGGCAGGCCCGAGGCCGCGATATTGCCGACCTGCAAGCGGCCGGTCTGGCTGACGATGCCGTCGGCGGGCGCGCGGATTTCGGTGCGCGACAGCTCAAGCATCGCCTTGTCACGCTGCGCGACCGCCGCGAGCACGAGCGGGTGGCGGGACACGGGTACATTGACGTCGCCGAGTGCGGCCGCCGCATTGGCCGACTGGGCGCGGGCATTGGCAAGCGCCTCACGCGCCTGGCTCAACGTATGGCTGGCCTGATCGAAACGCGCGCGCGTCGTGAAGCCGTCCTTGAGCAGCTGCTGCTGGCGCGCCATGTCCTGCTGCGCGAATTTCACATCTTCGCTGGCACCCTGAATACCGACGCTCTTGGTCGCGAGGCCAGTGCGCAGCTGCGACACCTGCAGCCGCGCCGAGGCGACGGCCGCGTCCGCCTGCGCAAGCGCGATCCGAAAGGGGACGGGATCGAGGCGGAACAGCAGGGCACCGCGCTTGACGGGCTGATTCTCGGCAACATCGACTTCGGTGATCCGGCCGGTCACGTCCGGGCTGACCGAGACCTTATCCTGTCGCACATAGGCGTTGTCGGTCGAAACGGTGCCCGCGCCGGCGAGGAAATACCAGCCGAGTCCGGCCAGCAGGATCGCCGGCAGGCCGAACATGAGCAGCAGCCGCGCCCGGGGTCGGCTGGCCTTGGTTTCGGGCTCGAGCGGCGTTGCCGTCGCGGTATCGATCTTACGCATTTCCATCACAATGACTTCCTCAGCCCTGTGCAGCGACAGGGGGCCGTGCCGACAAATTGGTGCGGACAATGTCCAACAGCTCCGCCAATCGTTCCTGATCGCCGGGCGTGAGGCCCGCCAACGCTTCCGAGGTGACTTCGGCTCCCACGGCGAGCATTTTGTCGAGCAGCGGCCGGGCGGCCTCGGTCAAATGCAGCCGCCAGACCCGCCGGTCGGTAGGGTCGGCACGGCGTTCGACGAGCCCGGCCTCCGACAGCCGGTCGATCATCCGGCACAGCGTGATATTCTCGACCTCGAGCCGGTCGGCGAGGCCGGCCTGGTTGATCCCCTCGTTGCGGGATAGCGAGAGCAGCACCTGCCACTGCGCGCGGGTCACGCCGAGCGAGCGGGCGCGCGCATCGAAGCGGCGGCGCAGCAGACGGGCTGCGTCCGACAGCATGAATCCAAGGGTATCCTGAGCCATGAGCCAATAAATAATAAGCATACTTACGATATGCAAGTCTGAAGATGAACGGCGCGGCGGCGGGGGATAGCGCGCGCCGGTTTGTCGCTGTAAGACGGCCCGCCATGTCTGCGGCTGACCCTTGTCCTCGATAGCGCCCTCGCCCGACGACCGGTTCGAGCCGTTTGCCGACGAACCCGAAGCGCCCCGCAAGCGCCGCCGCTGGCCGTGGGTGCTGGGTGGGATCGGCCTGCTGTTCGTGGCGCTGATCGCCTGGCTGTTCCTGACTGCACCGCTCGACCGTGCACTGAAGCCGCTGGAATCGCCGTCGCTCATTCTCGAGGATGCGACGGGCAAGGCTTATGTCCGCCGCGGCGACTTCAAGGACCGTCCGGTCAATGTGAAGGAGCTGCCGCCCTATGTGATTGACGCGCTGCTTTCGACCGAGGACCGGCGTTTCTATTCGCATTGGGGCATCGATCCGCAGGGGCTGGTGCGCGCCGCGATCACCAACGCCAAGGCGGGCGGGGTGCGGCAGGGCGGTTCGACGATCACCCAGCAGCTCGCCAAGACCAGCTTCCTGAACCTCAACCGCAGCTACAAGCGCAAGGCTCAGGAGGTGCTGATCGCCTTCTGGCTTGAGGCATGGCTGACCAAGGACGAGATTCTGTCGCGCTATCTGTCGAGCGTCTATTTCGGCGAGGGCGCATATGGCTTGCGTGCCGCCGCGCGCACTTATTTCGACCGAGACCCCAAGGATCTGACGCTCGCGCAGGCGGCGATGCTTGCGGGCATCATCAAGGCACCGTCGGCGATGGCCCCGAGCCGTCATTTGGAGCGCGCGCGCAAGCGGTCGCGCGAAGTGATCCAGAATATGGTCGAGAACGGCAAGCTGACTCCGGCTGCAGCGCGGCGGGTCCAGCCGGCCAGCTACACACCTGGCCGCGCGCAGATTCCGGGCGGCTCCTATTTCGCCGATTGGGTGCTGCCCGAGGCGCGCGAGGCGCTGGGCAGCGGGCAATATGGCGAGGTCCATGTCAGGACCACATTGGATCCCGCGCTCCAAAAACACGCAGAAACCGTAATAAAAGACGCATTACGCGCCAATGGCGGCTGGATGAACATCAAACAGGCCGCACTCATCGCGATGCGTCCGAACGGCGAAGTCGTCGCGATGGTCGGCGGCACCGACTATGCCGAGCATCAGTACAATCGCGCGGCGCAAGCCAAGCGTCAGCCGGGTTCGGCGTTCAAATTGTTCGTTTATTTGGCGGCGCTGCGCCACGGCTTCACGCCTGACTCGACCGTCGACGACACGCCGGGCCTCGATATCGACGGGTGGCAGCCGAAGAATGACGAGGGAAAATACCGCGGGCCCGGCATCACACTCCGCCGCGCCTTCGCGGCGTCGTCCAATGTCGCGGCTGCGCGTCTGACGCAGGCGGTCGGGAGCAAGGAAGTCATCCGCGTCGCCAAGGATTTGGGGGTGAAGTCCTACATCAACCCCTGGCCCTCGATGTCCCTCGGCACCTCGCCGATGACCCTCCTCGAACTGACCTCCGCCTATGCTGCGGTCGCTGCCGGCCACTACCCTGTCGTGCCGACCGGCCTTGTCGAACATCGCGAACCCGGCTGGCGCGAGAAGCTCAGCAACGCCGTCGGCGCCGTGCGCGGTTTCCCCGAGGCCGAGCCGATGAAGGTGCTGCTGGAGACGGCGGTCCGCGCCGGCACCGGCGACACCGCGCGGTTGCCGATCAAGGCTTATGGCAAGACCGGTACGACCCAAAATTATCACGACGCACTGTTCCTTGGTTTTGCGGGCGATCTCGTCGTCGGTGTCTGGGTCGGCAACGACGGCAATGAGTCGATGAACGGCGTCACCGGGCGGACGCTGCCTGCAGCGATCTGGCGCAAGTTCATGATGGGCGCACTGCCCGAGCTGAAGGCGCGCGCGGTCGATCGCGAACCGACCGGGCTTCCCGAGCTCGACCTCGGCAACGCCGATGCGTTCGGCGACATGATCGACGGCATTGGCGATGTCGTTGCTGACCCCGAACGCGCCGGCGAAGTGGCGGACCGGCTGAAGGAAGCCGCCGACCGGCTGCGCGAGCGATCGGGCAATCCCGACGAACCGAACCCGCCCGAACCGCCGCAATAGCTTGGGCGCGGGCAAGCATTTGTTGCTTGAGCGGTTCAGTCCGGCCCGTCACAAGCGGCGGTAATGACTGGCTTCTCCCATCTCGACCGTCTCGAAGCGGAGGCAATCCATATCTTCCGCGAGGTCGCCGCCGAGTGCGCGCGGCCGGTCATACTCTATTCGATCGGCAAGGATTCTGCGGTCATGCTGCGGCTCGCCGAAAAGGCGTTCTTCCCGGCACCGCTGCCCTTCCCGCTGCTGCATGTCGATACGACGTGGAAGTTTCGCGAGATGTATGCGCTGCGCGACCGGGTCGCGGCACGGCATCAGCTGATCGTGCACCGTAACCCCGAGGCGCTTGCGAAGGGCATCAATCCGTTCGACCATGGCTCGGCCGTCCACACCGACATCTGGAAGACGGAAGGGTTGAAGCAGGCGCTCGACCTCGGCGGTTACGACGCGGCCTTCGGTGGCGCGCGGCGAGACGAGGAGAAGAGCCGGGCGAAGGAGCGGGTGTTCTCGTTCCGCGCCGCCGGCCACCGCTGGGACCCGAAGCGGCAGCGGCCGGAACTGTGGCGGCTCTACAATACCCGCACCGGCCCGGGCGAGAGCATCCGGGTGTTCCCGCTGTCCAATTGGACCGAGCAGGACGTGTGGGACTATATCGCCCGTGAGCAGATCGAGGTCGTGCCGCTGTATTTCGCCGCCGAACGGCCGGTGGTCGAGCGCGGCGGCACGCTGGTCATGGTTGATGACGAGCGGTTCCGGCTTGCCGAAGGCGAGGTGCCGCAATTGCGCAAGGTGCGCTTCCGCACGCTCGGCTGCTATCCGCTGACCGGCGCTGTCGAGAGCGAGGCAGCAGATCTTGATGCGATCATCGCCGAGATGACCGCCGCAACGACGTCGGAGCGCGAGGGGCGGCTGATCGATCATGACAGTGCCGCGTCGATGGAGAAGAAGAAGGCGGAGGGCTATTTCTGATGGCCGGACTGCTGCGCTTCCTCACCTGCGGCTCGGTGGACGACGGCAAGTCGACGCTGATCGGCCGGCTGCTTTACGACAGCAAAGCGGTGCTGACCGACCAAATGGCGGCGTTGGCCGCAGATTCGGCAAAACATGGCACGCAGGGCGCGGCGCTCGACTTCGCCTTGCTGGTCGACGGGCTGGCGGCGGAGCGCGAGCAGGGTATCACCATCGACGTGGCCTACCGCTTTTTCGCGACGCCGCGCCGAAAGTTCATCGTCGCCGACACGCCGGGGCACGAGCAATATACGCGCAATATGGTCACGGGGGCGTCGACTGCTGACCTCGCGGTGATCCTCGTCGATGCGCGAAAAGGCGTGCTGACGCAGACGCGGCGGCATAGCTTCCTCGCCAAGCTCATGGGCATCCGGCAGGTCGTGCTGG
>CALRQP020000043.1:0-11132 GCA_943370355.1 Sphingomonas paucimobilis | reverse complement strand
GTGCGGTCGTAATAGAAGCCGCGGATGTTCTGCAGCAGCAACGCACCGATACCGCCAGCGCCGATCAGGCCGAGCACGGTCGAGGAGCGGACGCTCGATTCGAAGCGGTAGAGCGCGACGCTGGTCCAGAGCGGCAGCACCTGCGGGATGACGCCCCAGACGATCTCCTGCACGCGCGACGCGCCGGTGGCGCGGATGCCCTCGACGGGGCCGGCGTCGATGGCCTCCACCGATTCCGAGAACAGCTTGCCGAGGATGCCGGCGTTGGCGACAGCGAGCGCGAGCACACCGGCGAAGGGGCCGGGGCCGACTGCGACGAGGAACAGCGTCGCGATGACCAGCTCGTTGATCGAGCGGAACACGTCGAGGATGCGGCGCACCGGCTGGACGATCCACACCGGCGAGATGTTGCGCGCGGCGAGCAGCGACAGGGGAATCGCGAACAGCACCGCGAGCGTCACGCCCCAGAGCGCGATCTGGACAGTCACGACGATGAGCTCGACGTAGAGCTTCCATTGTTTGAAGTCGGGCCGCAGGAAGCCCGACAGATATTCGCCCATCGCGCCGCCATTGGTGAGCAGCAGGCCGGTCTTGCTGATTTCCGCGCCATTGAAGGAGAAGGCGAGCGCGAGGATGACGCCCAGCGCCAGCAGCGTGCCGAAATGCTGGACCAGTGACGCGCGTGCCCTGGGCGAAATCGCAAGGCCGGCGATGATCGCGCCGATCGCCAGCCAAGGTAGCCAGCCGGCGAGGCCGCGCGACGCGGCGGGCTTGCTGGCCGCTACGGGATCGAGCGTGAACGGCTTGCCGGTCAGCTGCTCGATCTCATGCGCGAGTTCGGTGCGTTTGACCGCTGCTTCGGGGCTGGCGTCGGTGCGCAGGTCGAAGATCGCGTTGCGCAGGTCGATCTCGCGGACCTGGTTGAGGATGTTGTTGCCGGCGAGGCGGAACGGGCCCCATTCGAGCGAGGCAAGCACGGCGCGTTCGCGGGCGACCTTCTCGGGGCTGCCCTTCACGCCATATTCGGAGAAGAACTTCCGCAGCGCCGCCTTGGCTGCCGGGTCGAGGTCGGTGCGGTAGATGACGGGGTCGAGCCCGAGCAGCGGCGAGCGCCAGACTTCGCGCAGGCCTGCCACCACTTCGGGGCGGCTGCGCTTCATCGTCTTCATGTTTGTGGTGTTGTTGGTCGCAGCATCGATTCGGCCATTGTAGACCGACAGCGCATTCGCCTCGTGATTCTGGTTCATCACGTTGCGGAAGCATTTCTCCGGATCGATGTTGCGCGGCGCGAACAGATAGACGACGGGGACGAGATAGCCCGAGCCGCTGTTGGGATCGCCCATGCCGAAATCGCGCGTATGATCGCATTTGAGCAGGTCGGCCAACGACTTGATCGGGCTGTCCTTTTTGACCTGGATGATCGAATAATAGCCCGGAGTGCCGTCGGCATAGCTCGCCTGCGCGAACACCTCGCCATGACCGCGGTTGATCGCCTCCAGCCCCGACTTCTGCGAGAACCAGCCGACCTGCACCTTGTTGAAGCGCATCGCTTCGATGAGGCCGGCATAATCGTCGGCGAAGAAGGGCTTGATTGTCAGCCCCGTCTGCTTCGACATGTCGTCGAGGAAGGGCTTCCACTTCGGCATGAGGTTTTCCGAACTCTCGGTGGAGAGAATCGAGAAGTTGACCTCGGTGGTCGCGGCGGCGCGCGCCGTCGAGGCGAGCGGCAGCAAGAGCAGCAGCAGCGCAGTCAGCAGTCTCATCACGCGGCGGCTCCCGGACGCTCGATGTCCTCATATTCGGGGCCGTAGATTTCGCGCAGCCGGTCCTGCGTCAGGCCGGCGGCGGTGCCGTCATAGACCATCGCGCCGTCGCGCATCGCGATGATGCGCTTGCACCAACGCGTCGCGGCCTCGACCTGGTGCAGCGACACGACGACGGTCAGGCCCTCCTTGGCGTTGAGGTCGGCGAGCAATTCCATGACGCGCCGCGCCGAGACGGGATCGAGCGAGGCGATCGGCTCGTCGGCGAGTACGACGCTCGCACCCTGCACGAGCGCGCGGGCGATGGCACCGCGCTGTTGCTGGCCGCCGGAGAGTGTCGAGGTGCGTCGCGCGGCATAGTCGGTCAGGCCGACGCGTTCGAGTGCGGCGGCGGCCTTGGCGCGCTCGGCGGCGGGGAAGAAGCCCAGCAGGCCGCGCCATGCGTCGACGCGGCCGAGGCTGCCGACGAGCACGTTCGAGATGAGCGTCAGCCGTCCGACGAGGTTGAACTGCTGGAAGATGAAGCCGAGCGAGCGGCGCACGTCGCGGATGTGGCGCGACAGGCGGCCGTTCGCCTGCACCTTGCGCTCACCGATCTCGACGCGGCCCGATTCGCAGACGTTCAAGCCCGCGATCCCGCGCAGCAAGGTGGACTTGCCCGAGCCAGACGGACCGATCAGCGCGAGCATTTCGCCCGGCGCGACAGACAGATCGACTGCCTTCAACGCCTGACGTGTGCCGAACTGTTTGCAAAGACCTGAAACTGCGATGGCCTGCGCCATCATGACCCCCTGCCGGACAAGCTTTGATCGGTTACGACGGTTATGTGACAGCGCTGCGAATCCCTTTAGCGGGCAGGCGCGGGCGATGCCAGATGTTGCGGTGATCCGTGTCGATTTGCGTGCGGCGTTGACGCCCCGGAACTTCGGGCGCGAGCCGGGACTTGTAACAGGACCGAATTCATTGGAGACCGCGGCCATGACGCTCGCACTCGACTCACACACCATGACGGTGATCATCGCCGCGCTCGCCGGCCTGCTGTTCGGCCTGCTGATGTTCCGGGGCGGTTCGCGCCGGCGCATCGAGCTGGCCCGTGCCGAACTGGGGCAGGCCAAGGCGGAACTTGACGCGCGTGACGCGCGGATTGTGACGCTGGAGCGCGAACTGGCGCAGGCGCGCGATCAGGTGCGGCCGCTGTCCGACGAGGTCGACCGCTTCCGGCGCGAGGCAGCGCAGCGCAAGGCGGCGATCAGCGGATCGACTGTCGATATGAGCGGTGCGGCCGTGGCGGGCGGGGCGATGGCACCGACGGTTGCCGCCGAACCGCTGCCGTCTTTTCTCGACGCGCCGCAGGGCGACCCCGACAATCTGACGATCCTCAAAGGCGTCGGCGACCGCTTTGCAGCGAAGCTGAACGAGCTCGGCGTATTCCATGTCCGTCAAATCGCCGGCTGGAGCCCCGAAGAAGCGCGGAGCGTCGATGCCAAGCTCGATGCTTACCGCGGTCGCGTCGAGCGTGACCAGCTTGTCGAACAGGCGCGCCTGCTCGCGGCGGGTCGGACGACGGAATATGAGGCGCGCTTCGGGAAGATCGGCAGTTAGTTCAGCCGCTCCACTGCAACCGCCGTCGCTTCGCCGCCGCCGATGCAGAGGCTGGCGATGCCGATGCTTTTGTCGCGGCGCTTGAGCGCGTTCAGAAGCGTTACGAGGATGCGTGCGCCGCTTGCGCCGATCGGGTGGCCGAGTGCGCAGGCGCCGCCATTGACGTTGACGGCATCGGGATCGAGACCGAGGTCGCGGATCGCGGCCATGGCGACCACGGCGAAGGCCTCATTGACCTCGTAAAGATCGACATCGGCCTTCGAAAGGCCGGTGCGGGCGTAGAGTTTCTCGATCGCCGGGATTGGCGCGGTCGCGAACAGCGACGGAGCCTGGGCGTGGACGCTGTGCCCGAGGATACGGGCGAGCGGGGTCAGGCTGCGCGCCTTGGCGGTCGACTCGCGCATCATGATCAGCGCGGCCGCGCCATCGCTGATCGAGGAGGCGTTGGCGGCGGTGACGGTGCCGTCCTTGGCGAAAGCGGGCTTCAACGTCGGGATCTTGTCGGGGCGTGCCTTGCCGGGCTGTTCGTCGATGCTGACCGGGCCAGCCTTGGCATCGACAGCGACGATCTCATCGGCGAAGTCGCCGCCCGCAATCGCTTCCTGCGCGCGGCTGAGCGAGCGCAGCGCATAGGCGTCCTGCGCCTCGCGGGTGAACTGGTACAGCTTGGCGCATTCCTCGGCGAAGCTGCCCATCAGGCGGCCCTTGTCATAGGCGTCCTCAAGCCCATCGAGGAACATCGAGTCCTTGATCTCGCCGTGGCCCATGCGGAAGCCGCCGCGCGCCTTGGCGAGCAGATAGGGGGCGTTGGTCATGCTCTCCATGCCGCCCGCGACGATGATGTCCGACGAGCCTGCGGCGAGCGCGTCATGCGCGTCCATGACCGCCTGCATGCCCGAGCCGCACATCTTGTTGAGCGTGACGGCAGACACGCTTTCGGGCAGCCCCGCGCCGAGGATCGCCTGCCGGGCCGGGGCCTGGCCCTGGCCGGCGGGCAACACGCAGCCCATGATGCCACGATCGACATCGGTGGGGCCGGCGCCGGAGTCGGCAAGTGCTGCGCGGATCGCGGCTGCCCCGAGCTGGCTGGCGGTTAGGCCGGACAGGTCGCCCTGAAAGCCGCCCATGGGCGTGCGCTTCGCACCGACGATGACGATGGGATCGGACATTATTGGCCTTTCGTCGCTGCTAGTTTGTCGAGGCGGCCCAGCGGATGCGCGCCCAGTATGTTTTCGGTCCAGCCGGTCACGGCAGGCGATACCAGCGCCCAGCGGACCGGAACGAACAGCGGGATCAACGGCACATCATCGACGATGAGCCTGTCGGCCCGCTGCACTGTGGCGTTCCGCTCTGCCAGATTGGCGATCGAGCGTGATGCGTCAAGCAGCCTGTCCGCCTGCCGGTTGCAATAGAGCGCATTGAGCCGGCAGGTGAAGGGCAGCAGGAAGAAGCGTGCGCTGTCGGCTGGCGCGCGGCGCTCCGACACCGCCAGCGTGAATGCGCCGCGTGCCACGTCACGCGCCAGCAGTGCGGGGCTGCGGATGACCGGTTTGACCTGCACGCCGAGCGCTGCCCAGTCGCGCGCCACCGCGTCGAGCACCGCGCCATGTTCGCGACCCTCGGTGATCGACACCTGCACGGTCAGCGGGTGACTGGGTCCATAGCCCGCTTCGGCGAGCAGCCGCCGCGCTTCGCTGAGCCGCTGGACGTAGAGCCACTCGGCCCATTCGGGCTTGGCGGCATCGGGGTAGCTCGTGAGATTGGGCGACACCATGCCAGTCACCGGCTGCATCGCCGGAATCGCGAACAGCCGCTGCACCAGCGTCTGCCGGTCGACCGCCATGGAGAGCGCACGCCGCACCCGCACATCGGCGAGCGGGCCGCTGCGCGTGTTGGCGACATAGCCGTAGATGCCATAGCTCGGGTCGAGCCGCAGCGCGCGGCGGTCGGAGACGGTGCGCGCCTCGCCGAGCCCCGCGAGCCCGCCGCCGATGACGACATCGGCCTCGCCGCGCCGGAAGCGCGTGATCGCGAGAATGGCATCCTCGGTCGGGGTCAGGTCGACGCCGCCCAGCGCGACGCTGCCCGCGTCATAATAGGCCGGATTGCGGACGAGGCGGATACGGCGCGCGTCGGCCTCCTCGACCTTGAACGGGCCGAGTGCTGGCGGGAAGGTCCCGGCGCGCAGCACCGCGACGCTCTGGTTCGCGACCAGCTGGAACAGCGCCGGCTGCGGCGCGGCGATGCGGATTTCGACGATGTTGGACAGCGGATCGCTGACGCCGAGCGACGATTGCGGCTTGCGGCCCGCTGCAATCGCCGGAGCATCGACGATCCGGTCGAGCAGGGGTTTGAGCGGATGATGGCTTTCAGGCGCGGCGATGCGGCGGAAAGTCGTGACGACGTCGCGCGCCAAGACGGCGCGGCCATCCTCCCATTTCGCCGGCCGCAGCCGGAAGATCGTGCTGAGCCCGTCGTCGCTGACCCGCCAGGAGGTGGCGAGGCCCGGCACCACCTGGCCCGCACCGTCGAGGTCAACGAGGCCGACCTGAGTCGCATCGCCGAGCACCGCGCGCGGCCCCTCGAGCATCGTGCGGGAAGCGTTCGCATCGAAGCTGCCCACGACATCGACATTGAGTGTCTTGCCCCGGTCACTGCCATCGCCGCCGCTGCACGCGGCGAGCGACAGCAGCAGCCCGGCGAGCGCGCGCTTCATTCCCCGCTCGTGAAGAATCGGCCGTCGTGGAAGGTCAGGGTCCGGCCGGTCGACTGGCCGAATGCGGTGACGCAGCCGAGGAAGATGTCATGATCGCCGCCGGCGTGGATCGTCTCGGTTGTGCAGTCGAACCAAGCGACGACTCCGTCGAGGCGCGGCTGGCCGCTCGGTGCGCTGGCCACCGCCTCATGGTCGAGCTTGCCGTCGCCCGAGCGCGCGAACGCCATCGCGAGCTCCTCATGTTCGGCACCGAGGATGCTGACAGTGAAGCCGCCGGCCGCCCGGAAAATGTCGCTCGACGAGGTGCCGCTCTGCATCGACCACAAGACCATCGGCGGATCGAGGCTGACGCTGGCAAAACTGTTGATCGTCATGCCGGCGCGGCGGCCGTCGGCGGTGCGCGCCATGACGACGGCGACTCCCGTCGCATAGCGGCCGAGCGCCGAGCGGAATGCCTTGCGGTCGAGTGCGGCAGAATCGGGAGCAGTGGCCATGTCTGGCCGTTTAGCGGCGCGGCCCGGCTCCCGCCACCCGTTCTTGGGGCCGAATGCGCAGCTTCTTCACGAACGCGCGGTGACCGGCTAGACGCGTGACGATGAGCGCTTCCGACGTCATCGGCCTGATCGGCAATACCCCGCTGGTGCGGTTGCGCCGCGCGTCGGAGGAGACCGGCTGCGAGATTTTCGCGAAATGCGAGTTCATGAACCCCGGCGGGTCGGTCAAGGACCGGGCGGCGCGTTTCATCATCGAGGATGCGGAAGCGCGCGGCGCCCTTGAGCCCGGCGGCACGATCGTCGAGGGGACGGCGGGCAATACCGGCATCGGGCTGGCCGTCGTCGGCAATGCCAAGGGCTATAAGACCGTCATCGTCATGCCCGAGACGCAGTCGGTCGAGAAACAGGCGACGCTGCGGGCGCTCGGGGCCGAACTCGTGCTGGTCCCCCCGACCAGCTATTCGAACCCGGCGCATTATGTGCACACGTCGCGCCGGCTGGCCGAGGAGACGCCGAACGCGGTCTGGGCCAACCAGTTCGATAATGTCGCCAACCGCTTTGCGCATATCAAAACGACCGCACCGGAGATCTGGGCGCAGACCGAAGGCCGAGTCGATGGCTTCACCTGCGCGGTCGGCACCGGCGGCACGCTGGCGGGCGTCGGCATGGGGCTGCAGGAATTTTCGCCCGATGTGGTGGTGGCGCTGACCGATCCGATGGGGGCCGCGCTCTACAATTGGTTCGCGCACGGCGAACTGCGCGCCGAGGGCAATTCGGTGTCGGAAGGCATCGGCCAGAGCCGCATCACCGCCAACCTCGACGGCTTCGCGCCGCAAACGCAATTCCAGGTCGCCGACAGCGAGGCGATGCCGATCGTGCATGCGCTGATGGCCGAGGAGGGGCTGTGCGTCGGCCTGTCGTCGGGAATCAATGTCGCCGGCGCAATCCGGCTGGCGCGCGAACTGGGGCCGGGGAAGACGGTGGTGACGATCCTGTGTGACAGCGGACTGCGCTATATGTCGTCGATCTTCAACCGGGGGTGGCTGACGGCGAAGGGCCTGCCGGTGCCGGAGTGGCTGCGTTAGGGCATGACTGATGCGCAGGGAAAATGGGTTGGGAGCCACGCGAGCTACAACAGGCTGACTACGGACGAAAACGAAATGCGTGACCGGATATTCAAGGTCGTCGTAGCGGTTGTTCTCTCGATCGTGGCGCTGATCGGGTTCAAGGTTGGCTGCGATGCATGGTTCCGGCAAATGCCAGCCTGTTGGGTAGCTGACAACCAGACTTGGTGCTTCTAGTCCGCTAGGTTTTTGGCCGTGCTGGCCTGCCAAACCAATCCCCAGTCCCACCGGTGGACATCCCCGCCGATTGATCCTACCTTGTGACAATAATGACACGGGTGGGAGCTGGCCTCGGGTGGGGTCGCTCCGCTGTCCGACGCCGGACGGCGCGAATGGAACGGGAAAAGATGCAACGCGTCCGCATTGGCCTGACCGGCCTTGCCATCGTTTTTTTGCTGGTGCTCATCGCAGCGGCGGGGCTGCGCCCTGACCGGTCGATCGCGCCGGCCGACGGGCAGGGCGAGACGCTGGCGACGCTCGGCGTCGCGCCGGGGCCGGGGGCCGACAAGGCGACCGGCGACCGTCAGGCCGACCAGCGCGCGGCCCCGGTTGCGCCCGCGTCGGCAACGCCCGCACCCGTCGCGCCCAAACCGATCTGACCCGCCGCGAACTCTGGGTCGGCGTTGCAACGGCTGCGGTGGCCGTGGCGCTGTTTGCCGTGGTGCTCCGGTTCTGGCCGGGCAAGCCGCAGGACCCTCTGGTCGCGCTGAAACCGGCCGATGTCGTCGCAGTGCGCGACCTGAGCGGCGACGGGCCCGCGCCGCCGCGCAAAATGCTGGCGGCGCTCGCGGTAGCCCCACGGAGTGACGGTTCGCGCATCAACTGGGCGCATGCGCGGCTGATCCGCTTTGAATTCAGGTCCGGGCTGACACTGTCGCTGCAGGTGGTGCGCGATCGAGCCGATGCGCTGGTGCGGATCACCGCCGATTCCAGCGCCGCGCCCGACGCCAAGGCCAGGGCCGCCGCGATCCGGACGCTTCGGGGCAAAGCTTTCAGGCTTTCAGGGGCTTCGGCGGTTGCGTTGTTGGGCAATCTGCGCGACTCTGAGGCATCCACCGAGTTATCCACAATCATCGGAACGGGAGCAAAACAAGAACAGAAATTTCGCCCAAAAAGAATAGGCAAGGATTTCCCGAGGGTTGCGTCGAAAAACCACCCCGGACCATAAAATCCCATTGAAACTCCACGTTTTCCCATGATAGTTCTTCTCCACAGGGAGGCGGGCATCACCAACCTATGACCCCGGAAAGCGCGCGAACTTAGCGGTTCGCGCGACCGGGGAAGGCATGCCCGATCCTCCCGTGAGAGGGATTGGCCAAGGCGTGACCGACGACGTCTTCACCGGATACGCACTGAACGGGGTCGACTCGAAGGGTCGGCTGTCGATCCCGGCCGACTACCGCGCCGTGCTGGCGCGCCGGTCGAAGGACGAGGCGATCCTGATCTCCCTGCATGAGCGCGCCGACTGCCTCGTTGCCTATGGGGTCGAGCAGGGCGTGCGCGATTTCGCCAAGCTGGAAGAGCGCTACGGCGCGACCGTCAGCGCCGAGCGCGATCAGGCTGCCCGCCTCGCCCTCGGTTCGGCGACGCGCGCCAGCTATGACGCCAACGGCCGCATCGTGCTGCCCGCCGACCTGCGCGACCTCGCCGGCATCGACGACTCCGCTTTCTTCATCGGCATCGGCGACCGGTTCGAAATCTGGAACCCGCAGACGCTGCTCGACTCGCCCGGCCTCGACCCGCGCCTTGCCCGCCTGGTCCGCCGCCACATCGATGCACGGAAGGGGGCGGCATGACGCATGTCCCCGTCCTGCTCGACGAAGTCATCGACAGCCTCAAGCTGGCGCCGGGCGATATCTATGTCGACGGCACTTTCGGGGCCGGCGGCTATGCGCGCGCCGCGCTCGGTCGCGGCATCGGCCATGCCTATGCGTTCGACCGCGACCCTTCCGCGATTGCCAATGCCTTTGCCGACGAGCGGCTGACGCTGATCGAGGACCGCTTTGCCCGGATGGACGAGGCTCTGGCGGCACGCGGCGTGACCGAGGCGGACGCGGTGGCGCTCGATATCGGCGTGTCGTCGATGCAGCTCGACCAGGCCGAGCGCGGCTTTTCGGTACAGGCCGACGGCCCGCTTGACATGCGCATGGCCAGCGATGGTGAAAGCGCGGCCGACTTTCTGAACAGCGCCGACGAGAGCGATATCGCCGACGTGCTCTACCGTTATGGCGAGGAGCCCAAGTCGCGGCGCATTGCCCGCGCCATCGTCGCGGCACGCCCGCTGATGCGGACAATCGAGCTCGTCGACATCGTGCGGCGCGCGGTCGGTTGGCATCCGGGGCTCAAGGATCCGGCGGTTCGCGCCTTTCAGGCGATCCGCATCCATATCAATGGCGAACTCGACGAGCTCGACGCCGGGCTGCTCGCGGCCGAGCGGCTGCTGCGGCCGGGCGGGCGGCTCGCTGTCGTGACCTTCCACAGCCTTGAGGATCGGGCCGTGAAGCGGTTCCTGCGCGCGCGGAGCGGGGATGACCCGCGCGGCAGCCGTTTCATGCCCGAGGCGCGGGTCCGGGGGCCCGCGCCAACATTCACGCGTGTCGCAAAGCCGGTGCGCGCCGGCGAGGCGGAACTGTCCGCCAACCCGCGCGCCCGTTCGGCGACGCTGCGCTCTGCCACACGTACCGATGCACCGGCCTGGGGGGCTGTCCAATGAAGATGCCATTTGGAACCGTTGGAATGATCGCGGGCACCGTCGCGGCAGCGCTGGTCTGCTACACCGTGTCGCTCAGGGTCTCGACCGAGCGGTCGGGGGTCGAGAAGCTGCAGCGTCAGGTCGTCGCCGACATGCGCGATGTGCGCGCGCTCGAGGCCGAACTCAGCACCCGGGCGCGAAAGCCGGTATTGCAGCGCTGGAACGACAATGTGCTGGGCCTTGGCGCGCCGCTGCCGAAGCAGTTCGCATCGGATGCTTATGAGCTGGCGGCTTACGCGCCGGGCTCGGCGACGTCGCCGACGCTGCAGGGCGCACCCGACGTCCAGCAGGCCGTAGCGCGTGACGATGGCCCGATCGCACCCGTGCAGACTCAGCGGAGCGGCCTGCAGACGGCGGCCTATGTCGTGCCGGAGCGCGGCTTCGCCGAGCCGGTCGCCACAGAGCCGAAGGCAGTACCCGAGAAGGTCGATCCGCCCAAGCCGGCTCCGGCCAAGGTCGCCGCACCCAAGCCGGTCGCGGTCGCCGCCAAGCGCGCCGATCCACTCGCCGGGTTGCTCGACGACATCGATACCTCGGCGAACCGCAGCGGCTTCAAGAAGGTCTCCATGCGATGAGCCCGGCGGCGATCCGCCAGCACCGCATCCAGGTTGCGGGACATCGCCAGCTGGCGCTGGGCCGGTCGCGTCAGCGGCTGGTCATCGGCGTCATGCTGTTCATTCT
>CALRQP020000042.1:0-12779 GCA_943370355.1 Sphingomonas paucimobilis | reverse complement strand
TCGTTCCAGGTCAGGAAAAGCATCAGCGAGACGAGCGCTGCAAAACCCGACATGAACGCCCATTCCTGGACCTTCGGATGGAGGGGCCGGCGGCGGACGCCCTCGATCGCATAGAGGAAGAGATGTCCGCCGTCGAGCATGGGAACTGGCAGGAGGTTGATGAACCCGAGGTTAATTGAAATCAGCGCCATGAACTGCACGAGATTGGGCAGGCCCATCGAGGCCTGCTGGCCGGAGAATTGCGCGATCTTGAGCGGGCCGCCGAGCTCCTTCACCGACCGGCGTCCGGTGATGACCTGGACGATCGTATCGACCATGGCCCGGGTCAGCGACACGGTCTCGCAGGTGGCCTCGGTTACTGCCTGTAACGGATTGACCCGTTCAACGACCTGCCGCGCGCTGCCAACACCCAATTGCCCGCGGGTATAGACGTTACCGAACCGGTCCTTCTCAACAATGACAGCAGGCGTCACCGAGAGCTGCGTCTGCACCCCTGCCCGATCGACGACTGCTCCGACGGCATGGCCCGGATTGATCGCCACGATGCGGACCACATCCTCGAACCGGTCGATCGACTGCCCGTCCAGCGTCAGGATGCGGTCACCGACGCGAAAGCCCGCCGCCTTGGCAGGGCTGCCGTCGGCAACGACATCGACGATCGCGGGCGTGTAGGGATGGCCGTAGATCGTGAAGAAGCTCGCGAACACGAGGATCGCGAACAGGAAATTGATGACCGGGCCCGCCGCGACGATGATCGCGCGCTGCCAGAGTGGCGCGAAGGCGAAAATGCCCTGACGCTCCGATGCCGCAAGCCGCTCGACCTCGGGGGACGGCTGCGAGGAGGCATTCATGTCGCCGACGAATTTCACATAGCCGCCGAGCGGCAGCAGCGACAGCTTCCAGCGGGTGCCGCGCTTGTCGGTCCAGCCGACCAGCTCGCGTCCGAAGCCGATCGAGAAGGTCTCAGCCCGCACCCCGAACAGCCGGCCGGCCAGATAATGGCCGAGCTCATGCACCGTCACGAGGACGCCGATAACGACCGCGAACATCGCGAGCGTGAAGAGCAATGTCGGTTGCGCGAGTTCCATCAATTCATCCTCGCCTGCACGAGCGACCCGGCACGGGCGCGCGCTGCCGCATCGACCGCAATGACATCTTCTAGGCTCGAAGCAGGGGCGCTGACCATGCGGTCGAGTGTCTCGCCGACGATAGCCGCAATATCGAGAAATCCGATCCGCCGCCCGAGGAACGCCGCAACGGCGACCTCATTCGCGGCATTGAGCACGGCGGGTGCTGAGCCCCCTTCGCGCAGCGCAGCCCAAGCGAGATTGAGCGCCGGGAAGCGCACCGGATCGGGCGCTTCGAATTCAAGCTTGGCAATCTCGACCAGGTCGAGGCGGCGGCATGGCGTCGCGATCCGGTCGGGCCAGGCCAGCGCATAGCTGATCGGCGTGCGCATGTCGGGGGTGCCGAGCTGCGCGAGCACGGATCCGTCGACATATTCGACGAGGCTGTGCACCACCGATTGCGGATGCACGATGACATCAAGCCGGTCGGTATCGATCGGGAAGAGGTGGAAGGCCTCGATGAGTTCGAGACCCTTGTTCATCAGCGTCGCGCTATCGACCGAAATCTTCGCGCCCATCGACCAGACCGGATGCGCGACCGCCTGCTCGGGCGTCACACCGCGCATGGCGTCATAGGACAGCTGACGGAATGGCCCGCCACTCGCGGTCAGGATGACCCGGGCGACGCGCTCGGGCCGCTCGAAATCGAAGCATTGGAAGACCGCATTATGCTCGGAATCGACGGGCAGCAGCCGCGAACCCGTGCGCGCCGCCGTGCGCGTGACCAGATCGCCGGCGCAGACCAAGGTTTCCTTGTTGGCCAGCGCCACCGTCGCGCCGCGCTCGACGGCCCGCAGCGTCGGAAACAGACCTGCCGCACCCACAATTGCCGCCATAACGACATCGGATGGCCGATCCGCCGCCTCGTTGAGCGCCGCAGCGCCGGCCGCCACTGCAATCCCCGTCCCCGCCAGCGCATCCTTGAGCGCCGCATATTGCCCATCCTCGGCGACAACCGCGACATCGGGCCGGAGGCGCTTCGCCTGCGCAGCTAGCGTCGCCACATCGCTGTTCGCGGTAAGTGCGGCAACATGCCAGCGCTCCGGCTCGCGCTCGATGAGATCGAGCGTCGACTTGCCGACCGATCCGGTCGAACCCAGCAACGTAAGGATCCGTCGGTCGCTCACCAGAGCCCCCCACGCGCCCAGGCCACGCCGGCAACCAGGACCGCCACAGGGACGAGACCATCGAGACGATCCATGACGCCGCCATGCCCGGGCAGCAGTGTACCCGAATCCTTGACGCCAGCTTTTCGTTTTAGCCAGGACTCGTAGAAGTCCCCGGTCTGCGCCACCACGGCCAGCGCCGCGCTTCCGAGCGCGACTGCGTAGGGATTGTACAATGTCCAAAACGGCGCGACGCTCATCGTATGGATAGCGGACGGCGTCGTAGAAGGGGCGAACCAGATCGACGATGAGACATAGCCAGCAATGGCGGCGCCCGTGACGCCACCCGCAAGTCCGGCCCAGGTCTTTTTCGGGCTGATGCGCGGCGCAATCTTCGGCCCGCCGATGCCGCGACCGGCAAAATAGGCGAGGATGTCGGTCGACCAGACCACGAGCATCAGCCATAATGTGATCGTCGCACCGTCCAGCTGAGCGCGCAGCCAGATCAGCGCGACCCCCGGCAGGCCAGCATAGAGCAAGCCGGTCGCCAAACCGGCCGCTCCAGCACCCAGCCGCTTCAGGACGAACGCAATGACCGCGACAGCCGCGAGCGCCACAACGGCATATTCGCCATAGCCGAATTGTGTAGCGGCGCAGGCGACCGCAAGTACCATGAGCGCCAAAATACGGGTGTGGCGTCCGTTGCGGTGCATCACGGACCATTCCGCAAACATCAGCAGCGTCGCAGCGGTGGCCAAGGCCCCGAACCAAGGTCCGCCGGCCCAGAGTGCCCCAAGAGCGACAGCGATCAGGATGATCCCAACAACAACGCGGGGCAGCAAATCGCCGGATGGCGGCGAATCCTTGATGGGCGGAGGCGCGATGCCGGTCACAGTCCGCCGTAGCGCCGGTCGCGCTGTGCAAAGGCAAGTGCTGCCTCACGCAGCGACGCCTCGTTGAAGTCGGGCCAGAGCAAATCGGTGAAATGCAGTTCGGCATAAGCCGCCTGCCACATCATGAAATTGGACAGCCGCAGCTCGCCCGAAGTGCGGATGATCAGATCGGGCAACGGCAAATCCGCCGTATCGAGGCGAGCCTCGATCGCTTCTTGCGTGATCTCCGCGCCGTCAGCAGCAAGCTTCTTTACCGCACGAACGATCTCGTCCTGCGACCCATAGTTCAGCGCCAGCACGAGCGTCAGCGTGCGATTATTCGCGGTCTGCGCGCCCGACCGCTCGATCAGTGCGCGAAGATCGCCACTCAGGCGGCTCAAGTCACCAATGAACCGCAGCCGCACGCCGTTGCGGTCCAGCTCGTCGATCTCGCTTTGCAGATAATGTTTGAGCAGCCCCATGAGGCCATCGACCTCATCCTCGGGGCGCTTCCAATTTTCCGAACTGAACGCGTAGAGCGTCAGCACCTCGATCCCGAGCTTCGGTGCCGCTTCAACGGCGCGGCGCACCGCCTCGACTCCGGCGCGATGCCCGGCAATCCGCGGCAGGAAGCGCTTCTTGGCCCAGCGGCCATTGCCGTCCATGATGATCGCGACATGCTTCGGCGCACCGGCTACCCCGCCGCCGATCGCAACGCTGTCGTCGATCCGGGCCGGCCGCGCGCTCACTTGTTGAGGATTTCCTTTTCCTTCTGCGCCGTCGCCGCATCGATATCGGCGATGAAGCGGTCGGTCAGCTTCTGCACCTCGCCTTCGAGGCGCTTCAGATCGTCTTGCCCGATCTCGCCCTTCTTCTCGGCGGTCTTGAGCACGTCATTGCCGTCACGGCGGACATTGCGCGCGGCGATCTTCGCCTTCTCCGAATATTGGTGGCAGAGCTTCGCCAATTCCTTGCGGCGATCCTCGGTCAAGTCAGGGATCGGCAGGCGCAGCGTCTGGCCATCGACGATCGGATTGAGCCCCAGCCCCGACGCCCGGATCGCCTTGTCGACCATCTGCACGTTTGAGCGGTCCCAGACCTGCACCGATAGCATCCGCGCGTCGGCAGCGGTTACCGTCGCCACCTGGTTCAGCGGCATGTTCGCGCCATAGACCTCGACGGTGATCGGATCGAGCAGCGACGTATTGGCGCGACCGGTGCGCAGGCCGGCAAGATCATGCTGCAGCGCTTCGAGCGCGCCCTTCATGCGGCGTTCCAGATCGGACTTGGTGGCGGCGGCGTCGAAAACGGCCATCTTCAAACCTCATTGCTGACGATGGTGGAGGTGCCCTCGCCCGCCAGCACGCGGGCGAGATTGCCATGTTCACGGATGTTGAACACGACGATCGGGATATTGTTGTCGCGGCACAGCGCCACGGCGGACGCGTCCATGACCTTCAGGTCGCGCGCGAGCACATCGTTGAAGCCGATGCCGTCGTAACGCTTCGCCGCAACATTCTTCTTGGGATCGCTGTCGTAAATGCCATCGACCGACGTGCCCTTGAACAGCGCATCGCAGCCCATTTCGGCTGCGCGAAGCGCAGCGGCCGTGTCGGTGGTGAAAAAGGGATTCCCAGTGCCCGCCGCGAAAATGACGATGCGGCCCTTTTCCATATGCCGGGTCGCACGGCGGCGGATATAGGGTTCGCAAACCGTCGCCATCGGGATCGCCGACTGGACGCGGGTGTCGACGCCCATACGCTCAAGCGCGTTCTGGACCGCGAGCGCGTTCATGACGGTCGCCAGCATTCCCATATAGTCAGCGCTGGTCCGCTCGAATCCCTTGGCTGCCGCCGCCAGACCCCGGAAGATATTGCCGCCGCCGATCACGAGGCACAGTTCGAAACCGGCATCGCGCGCGAGTTTCACTTCGGCAGCGAGCCGGTCGACCGTCGCGGCGTCGATGCCGAACGCTCCGTCGCCCATCAGGGCTTCGCCGGACAGCTTCAGCAGGATCCGTTTGAACGGTTGGCGGGCCATAAAATCGATGTCCCTCCCCTTGGAACGCCCGGCACCATAGAGAGGGGTCCGGCGGCGGACAAGCCGCCGAACCCCCCTTCGAACGATAGGGTCAGGCGCCCTTGGCGGTGGCGGCAACTTCGGCTGCGAAGTCGCTCGCGGCCTTCTCGATGCCTTCGCCGAGCTGGAAGCGCAGATACCGCGTCAGCGTGATCGGCGTGCCGGCCGTCTTGGCCGCCTGCGCGATCACGTCGGCAACCTTGGTCTTGCCGTCGATGACGAACACCTGGCCAAGCAGCGTGTTTTCCTGCTGGAACTTGCGAATGCCGCCCTCGATCATCTTTTCGATGATGTCGGCAGGCTTGCCCGAACCGGCGGCCTTCTCACGCGCAATGTTGCGCTCACGCTCGACGACAGCCGGATCAATCTCGGCTTCCGACAGCGCCAGCGGGTTGGCGGCGGCGATGTGCATCGCGAGCTGCTTGCCGAGCGCGTTGAGGTCATCGGCCGGAGCCGATGATTCGAGACCGACGAGCACGCCGATCTTGCCGAGCCCGGTGCCGACCGCATTGTGAACGTAGGACGTCACGACGCCCTCGCCGACTTCGATGGTCGCAGCACGGCGCAGCGACTGATTCTCGCCGATCGTCGCGATATTGTTGGTCAGCACTTCGGCGACGGTCCCGCCCGACGGCATAGCCGCAGCCGAAATCGCCTCAAGGCTGTCGCCTGCCGACAGCACGATCTGCGTCACGTCGCGCACGAAGGCCTGGAACTGCTCATTCTTGGCGACGAAATCGGTCTCGGAATTGACCTCGACGACCGCGCCCTTCTTGCCGGCCACCGTCACGCCGACGAGACCTTCGGCGGCAACGCGCCCGGCCTTCTTGGCGGCCGATGCGAGGCCCTTGGTGCGCAGCCAGTCGACGGCCGCCTCGAAGTCGCCCGCCGCTTCGCCGAGCGCCTTTTTGCAATCCATCATGCCCGCGCCCGTGCGGTCGCGGAGATCCTTCACCATGCCTGCGGTGATTTCGGCCATGTTCTCGTTCCTCATCTACAGTCTGTCATCCCGGAGCCTGACCCGGGATCCGGCGCGGCTCAGGTTCGAGCAGCGCGAGCTTGGCTCGCACATCGCTGGATCGGCTGGATCCCGGCGCAAGGCCGGAATGACAGGGAAATGTTACGCTTCGCGCAAATTACGCAGCAGCTTCCTCGACGGTCGGCTCGACGGCCTCCGCAGCGGCGGGCTCTGCCAATACGGTCTCGACCGGCGGCGCTTCCATCGCCCCGATGTCGACGCCGCGGCTCGCCTGGCCGCCCTGACGGCCGTCCAGAATCGCGTCGCAGATCGCGTTGGTGTAGAGCTGGATAGCGCGGCTCGCGTCATCATTGCCAGGCACAGGGAAGGCGATACCCGACGGATCGGTGTTGGTGTCGAGGATCGCGATGACCGGGATACCCAGCACATTCGCTTCCTTGATCGCCAGCTCTTCCTTGTTGACGTCGATGATGAAGATGATGTCCGGCAGGCCGCCCATGTCGCGGATGCCGCCCAGCGACGCCTCGAACTTGTCGCGCTCGCGGGTCATCTTGAGCACTTCCTTCTTGGTAAGGCCGTGCGTGTCGCCCGAAAGCTGCTCCTCGAGCTGCTTGAACTTGCGGATCGAACCCGAAATCGTCTTCCAGTTGGTCAGCATGCCGCCGAGCCAGCGATGGTTGACGAAATGCTGGCCGGAGCGGCGCGCCGCTTCCGCGATCGGCTCCTGCGCCTGGCGCTTGGTGCCGACGAACAGCACCTTGCCGCCCGCAGCGACGGTCGCACGAACAAAGTCGAGTGCGCGCGCGAACAGCGGCACGGTCTGCGACAGGTCGATGATGTGAACGCCGTTGCGGTCGCCGAAGATGTACGGCTTCATGCGCGGGTTCCAGCGGTGGGTCTGGTGCCCGAAGTGCGCGCCGGCTTCCAATAGCTGCTGCATCGTGATGACGGGAGCCGCCATAACTTATTCTCCTTATCCGGTTATGTCCTCGGCGAGGGTTAGCTCTGACGCGAGCGCCAGGGCACCGGGAAGGCATTCCCTCGCCTGTGTGATGGCGCGCCCTTTAGCGGGGCAATCCGGCTAAATCAAGTCAGGCTGCGGTCAGTTCGGCCGTGGCAACGCCGGCAAGCTTCGCTAGCTCGCCCTGCATCTCGCCGTCGATCGCGAAATCGCGCCCGAGCGACAGGCAGGCAAAGCGCCCGCCCGGCAGTGCAAGGCGAGCCCGGACTTCGGTGCGGCCGCCCGCCTTCAGACGAAGCGCGAGGTCCGGGATGATCGCGGCAGAGGTAATTTCGAGCGTCAGGCGGCTGCGCTGGCGCTTGGCATGTTCGGCGAGCGGCATCAGGCCGCGGATGGTGATGCGTGGTGCATCCTCGCCGGGGCGCCACAGAAGTTCGACCTGCATGAGCACGGGGTCGCCCGACTTGGCCGCGGCCTCGACAGCGGGTTGCACATCCTCGTCGAAACAGCTCGCGACATAGCCGCCGCTGCTGTCCGACAACGTGACAAGCAGGTAGCGATTGCCGCTGCGGCCAGAGCCGCCATTCTGCGGCGTCCGCCATTTCACATCCTCGATCAAACCTGCCATCGCGGCGGATGTCTTTCCGCCGCCGATCGGCCCGCCGGACTCGCAGATCGCGGCATAGCTGCGCGCGCCCGCACCTTCGGCGACATGGCGGAACTGGTCGACGGGGTGGCCGGAGAAGAAGAAGCCGAAGGCATCCTGCTCCTGCTGCATCGTCTGGGCGAGCGTCCATCCTGCAGTGCGCGGCCGGTGCAGCATCAATGTCGAGGTCACCGTCTCATCCGGCCCGCCGCCGAACAGCCCGCCCTGCCCCGTCTCGCGCTCCTCATGCCGCGAGCCCGCCGTCGCCAGGATCGCTTCGGCGACGGCATGCGCCCCGGCACGGGTCCAGTCCGGAAAGCACTCGAATGCCCCTGCCGAGGCGAGGCATTCGAGCTGTCGTTTGTTCAAATGCCGCGGATCGATGCGCGCCGCGAAATCGTCGAGCTTGGCAAATTTTCCGCCGGCATCGCGCTCGGCGACCATCGCGGCCATCGCCTTCTCGCCGACGCCTTTCAGCGCGCCGAGGGCATAGCGCACGGCGACGCCTTTCGCTGTTTCCTCGACGCTGAAGTCCGCCTTGCTCGCATTCACGCAGGGTGGCAGGCATTCGACGCCGGAGCGGCGCATATCGTCGATAAACACGCTCAACTTGTCTGTGAGCGCAATGTCATAGGCCATTGAGGCCGCGTAGAATTCCGCCTTATAGTGCGCCTTCAGCCACGCCGTGTGATAGGCGATCAGCGCATAGGCGGCAGCGTGCGACTTGTTGAAGCCATAGCCCGCGAACTTGTCGATCAAGTCGAACAGCTCATTGGCTTTCTCCTTGCCGATCCCGTGCGTCAGGAAGCAGCCCGCGACGAAATCCTCGCGCTGCGCGTCCATCTCCGCCTTGATCTTCTTGCCCATCGCGCGGCGCAGCAAATCGGCCTGGCCCAGCGAATAGCCGGCGAGCACCTTCGCCGCCTCCATCACCTGTTCCTGATAGACGAAGATGCCATAGGTCTCGGCGAGGATCGGCTCGAGCGACGGGTGCGGATAGGTGACCGTCTCCCGCCCGTTCTTGCGCGCGCCGAAGCTCGGGATATTGTCCATCGGGCCGGGGCGGTACAGTGAAACGAGCGCGATGATGTCCTCGAACACTGTGGGCCGCACCAGCCCCAGCGTCCGCCGCATCCCTTCCGATTCCAGCTGGAACACCCCGACCGTGTCGGCGCGGGCCATCAGCGCATAGACCTCCGGATCGTCCCATTCGGTCATGCCGTCGAGGTCGATCGTGATCCCGCGCTCTGCCAAGAGTTCGGTCGCACGGCGGAGTACCGACAACGTCTTCAGGCCGAGGAAGTCGAACTTCACGAGGCCCGCCTTCTCGACCATCTTCATGTCGAATTGCGTGACGCCCATCCCCGACTTCGGATCGCGCGTCATCGGCACGAGCTGGCGCAGCGGCCGGTCGCCGATCACCACGCCCGCCGCATGCGTCGAACTGTGGCGCGGCAGGCCTTCGAGCTTCATTGCAAGGTCGAGCAGCCGGCGGACACCGGCGTCGTTCTTGCGCTCTGCCGCCAGTTCGGGGACGCCATTGACCGCCCGGTCGAGCGTCCACGGATCGGTCGGATGGTTCGGCACCATCTTCGCGAGCCGCTCGATCTGGCCATAAGGCATCTGCAATACGCGCCCGACATCCTTGAGCACGGCGCGCGCCTTCATCCGCCCGAAGGTTATGATCTGCGCAACCTGCTCGCGTCCATATTTCTGCTGGACATAATCGATGACTTCGCCGCGCCGGGTTTCGCAGAAGTCGATGTCGAAGTCGGGCATCGACACACGTTCTGGGTTCAGGAAGCGCTCGAACAGCAGGCCGAGCCGCAACGGATCGAGGTCGGTGATCAGCAGCGACCAGGCGACGACCGAGCCCGCTCCGGACCCGCGGCCCGGCCCGACCGGAATGCCCTGCGCCTTTGCCCAGCCGATGAAATCGGCGACGATGAGGAAATAGCCGGCAAAGCCCATGCGCGTGATGACGCCGAGCTCGAAATCGAGCCGCTCGCGGTAGGGCTTGGCCTCCTCGCCCGTAATCCCAAGCTTGGCGAGTCGCGCATCGAGTCCAGCCCTTCCCTGCTCGGCGAGCATCGCCGCTTCGCCGTCGCGGTCGCCCGCAAGGCTCGGCAGGATCGGATCGCGCGTCGGCGCCATGACGGCGCAGCGGCGTGCAACGACCAGCGTATTGGCGATCGCCTCGGGCAGATCGGCGAACAGCTTCACCATGTCCGCAGAAGGCTTCAACCAGGCATGCCGTGACGAACGCCGCCGGTCGGGCGATTCGAGATACACCCCATCCGCGACGCACAGCATGACTTCATGGGCATGATGAAAGGCGGCATCCGGGTAGAGCACCGGATTGGTCGCGACGAGCGGGAGGTCCCGTTCGTGCGCGATGCGGACGAGGTGAGGCTCCGCCGCCGTCTCGGTCGCATCGTCGCAGCGGCTCAGCTCGATGTAGAGCCGGTCCGGGAACAGCGGCTGCAACGCATCGAGATAGGCCACTGCCGCTGCGTCCTGCCCTTCCGCCAGCAACCGCGCCAGCGCGCCCTCCCGGCCCGCAGTCAGCGCCACCAGACCCTCGGTGCGCCCCTCAAGATCGGCAAAGGTCAGCGACGGCTCATCGACCGAATCGCCATCGAGATGCGCCGCCGACACCAGCGCGACGAGATTGTCATAGCCCGGCTTGTCCTGCGCCAGCAGTGCCAGCCAGTCGAGCAGCGGCTTGCCGAACTGCCCCCGGCCGCCCGGCCGCTGGATTGCGACCAGCGCGCCCATGATCGGCTGCACGCCCGCCTTCTTCGCCGCCTCCGAAAATTCGAGCGCGCCATACATGTTCGACCGGTCGGTGACGGCGACGGCGGGCATCGCATCGGCGCGGCAGGCAGCCACAATCGCCTCGGGCGCCATCGCGCCTTCGAGCATCGAATAGGAGGAATGGACGCGGAGATGAACGAACGGCGCGTGAGGCATGCGGCAGCTTAGGCCGGTCCCCGATGATTCGGGAGCCTAGATCTCGGCCAGCCGCCCCTCATGCAGCGTCACCACCCGGTCCATCGCGCGCGCCAGCGCCTGATTGTGCGTCGCAACCAGCGCGGCGCGGCCGTTGGCGCGGACCACGCGCAGGAATTCAGCCAACACCTTCTGCGCCGTCGCCTCGTCGAGATTGCCCGTCGGCTCGTCGGCGAGCACCAGCACCGGCTCATTCGCCAGCGCCCGCGCCACCGCGACACGCTGTTGCTCGCCGCCCGACAATTGGCTCGGCCGATGCTCGAGCCGCTGGCCAAGCCCGAGGTCGCCAAGCAGCGTCTCGGCATGCTGCCGCGCCAACGCCGTGCTGCGCCCCGCAATGAGCTGCGGCAGCACGACATTCTCGACCGCGTTGAAGTCCGGCAGCAGGTGATGGAACTGGTAGACGAAGCCGAGCTTCTCGCGCCGCACCCGCGTCCGCTCCGAGGAGGACAATTTCTCGCAATGCAGCCCGTCGATGACGATCTCGCCCTCGAACCCGCCTTCGAGCAGGCCGATCGCCTGCAACATCGTTGACTTGCCCGACCCCGACGGCCCGAGGAGCGCGACGATCTCCCCCGGCGCAACGGTCAAGTCGACTCCGCGCAGCACCTCGATGACGACGCCGCCCTGCTTGAAGCTGCGGGTCAGCCCGGCGACATGCAGCACATCACTCATAGCGCAGCACCTGCACGGGATCGGTGCTTGCGGCCTTCCACGCCGGATACAGCGTCGCGAGGAAAGACAGCACCAGCGCCATGCCGACAATGCCCGCGACTTCCAGCGGATCGGTGCGCGCCGGCAGGTCGGTCAGATAGCGGATCGACGGATCCCAGAGATTGGCACCGGTGATCTTCGACACGCCGGCAACGATCGCCTGCCGCTGGTCAACAATGAGGAAACCCAGCGCCAGCCCCATCAAGATGCCGACGCCGCCGATCAACGTCCCGACCGTCACGAAAATCCGCATCAGCGCGGCGCGCGGCGCACCCATCGTGCGCAGGATCGCGATATCCTTGGTCTTGGCACGCACCAGCATGATCAGGCTCGACAGGATGTTGAACACCGCGACGAGGATGATGATCGACAGCACCCAGAACATCACGGTCCGCTCGACAACCAGCGCCTCGAACAGCTCGCTGTTCATCTGCTCCCAGGTCGACACGACGGCACGCCCGCCGATTTCGCGTGAAATCGGCGCAAGGATCGCCCCGACCCGGTCGGCATCGTTGGTCTTCACCTCGATCATGCCGACGCTATCGTCCATGTGCAGCAGCGTCTGTGCGTCGGGCATCGGCAGGATCACGAACGCCTTGTCATAGTCGAACACCCCGACTTCGAAGATCGCGGCGATGCGGTAGCTGACAATGCGTGGCGCAAGCCCGAAGGGTGTCACCTGCCCCTGCGGCGAGATCAGGCTGATGGTGTCGCCGATCGTCGCGCCAAGCGCTTCGGCGAGCCGGCTGCCGATCGCAATATTGCCGGCGCCCTCGGTCACTTCTCCGAGATTGCCGGCCTTGACGTTGGTCGCGATGACCTGCGTGTTCCGGATGTCGCGCACCGTCATACCGCGCAGCAGCACACCTTCGACCCGATTCTGGAACGACGCCATCAGTGGCTGTTCGATGAGTGGCGTCGCCTCGGTCACGCCGGGCAGGCGGCGGATATGATCGGCGAGCGGCTGCCAGTCCGGCAGGCGGCCGCCATAGCCCTGCACGACGGCATGACCGTTGATGCCAAGGATGCGGTCGAACAGTTCGGCGCGGAAGCCGTTCATCACCGACATCACCGCAATCAGCGCGGCCACGCCCAGCGCAACCGCGATCAGCGAGATCGAGGCGACGAGGAAAATGAACCCCTCCCCCCGTCCCGGGAGAAGGTACCGCGTCGCAATCATGCGCTCGTAGCGGGTGATCATGCGAGGTCCTCGCAACGAGTTGCGAGGAGGGGCCCAGGCCTCCCCACAGCCGTCATCCCGGCGAACGCCGGGACCCAGAAGC
>CALRQP020000041.1:0-17725 GCA_943370355.1 Sphingomonas paucimobilis | reverse complement strand
AGAAACTCCGCCCCCGACGCCTCGGGCTCGCCGCGCAGCTTGCGCTGGGCGTTCAAGGCGGTGCGCAGGAAATTGAGGTTGGACACGCCCGGAATCTCGACCGGATATTGGAAGCCGAGGAACAGCCCGGCGGCGGCGCGCTCATGCGGGGCGAGTGCGAGCAAATCCTGCCCGAGGAAGGTCACCGACCCTTCGGTCACCTCATAGCCGTCGCGGCCGGACAGCACATAGCCGAGCGTCGACTTGCCAGCGCCGTTCGGCCCCATGATCGCATGGACTTCGCCGGCATTGACGGTCAGCGACAGCCCCTTGAGGATCGGCTTGTCGGCGACGGTGGCGTGGAGGTTTTCAATTCTTAACATCGCTATTTTTTCAACTCAAAATCATGCTCGGATACAGTGAATTTACTCTGGTTGTAGCAATAGGCGTACCACCGTATGTCATTTTTCGTAGAGCTATCCGAGATGCCCCCTATTTCTACGCCATTACATCCTGGCATCTGAGCAATTGCATTCATTGCAGCATCAGAAAGTTGATTGGCGCGATCAAACGCTATTGGCCCGAGGTTGGCATACATTCTTGGGTAGCCATCGATCGTCATTGGCACGATCGCATCTGAGGCGACTCGTAACTTACCTGCAGGCGTCGCGTCCCGATCTGAAGAACCACATGCAGACAGAGCTGCAAGTGCGAATAGGGCAAGGCGTGCGCTCACCCCACGCTCCCCTCAAGCGAGATCCCCAACAACTTCTGCGCTTCCACCGCAAATTCCATCGGCAGCTGCTGCAGCACCTCGCGGCAAAACCCGTTCACGATCAGCGCGATCGCATCCTCCTGCGCCAGCCCGCGCGACATGGCGTAGAACAGCTGGTCCTCGCTGATCTTGCTCGTCGTTGCCTCATGCTCGATCTGAGCGCTGGGGTTCTTGACCTCGATATAGGGCACCGTGTGCGCGCCGCAGTCGGACCCGAGCAGCAGGCTGTCGCACTGGGTGAAGTTGCGCACGCCCTCCGCGCTCGCCGCGACGCGGACCAGTCCGCGATAGGTGTTGTTCGAACGCCCCGCACTGATCCCCTTCGACACGATGGTCGAGCGGCTGCCCTTGCCGAGATGGATCATCTTCGTGCCGGTGTCGGCCTGCTGGCGATTGTTGGTCACCGCGACCGAATAGAATTCGCCGACCGAGCCTTCGCCCGACAGCACGCAGGACGGATATTTCCAGGTGATCGCGCTGCCCGTCTCGACCTGCGTCCAGCTGACCTTGCTGTTGCGCCCTGAGCAGAGCGCACGCTTGGTCACGAAATTATAGATGCCGCCCTTGCCTTCGGCATCGCCGGGATACCAGTTCTGCACCGTCGAATATTTGATCTCGGCCTCGTCCATCGCGACGAGTTCGACGACGGCGGCATGCAGCTGGTTCTCGTCGCGCATCGGCGCGGTGCAGCCTTCGAGATAGCTCACATAAGCGCCTTCGTCGGCGATGATCAGCGTACGTTCGAACTGGCCGGTATTGGCGGCGTTGATGCGGAAATAGGTGCTGAGCTCCATCGGGCAGCGCACGCCCTTCGGCACATAGACGAAGGTGCCGTCCGAAAAGACCGCCGCATTGAGGCAGGCGAAGAAATTGTCGCGCGCCGGCACGACCTTGCCGAGATATTGCCGGACGAGGTCAGGATATTCCTTCACCGCCTCGCTGATCGAGCGGAAGATGACGCCGGCCTTTTCGAGCTCGGCGCGGAAGGTTGTCGCAACCGACACGCTGTCGAACACCGCATCGACAGCGATCCGCCTCGCGCCCTCGACCCCCGCGAGCATCTTCTGCTCCTCGATCGGGATGCCAAGTTTTTCATAGACGCGCAGGATTTCTGGATCGACCTCGTCGAGGCTGCCGAGCTTCGGCTTTTCCTTCGGCGCGGCATAGTAGAAGGCGTCCTGATAATCGATCGGCGCGACCTCGAGCTTGGCCCAGTCGGGCTGCTCCATGGTCAGCCAGAGCCGGTAGGCTTTCAGCCGCCAGTCGAGCATCCACTCGGGCTCGCCCTTCTTCGCCGAGATGAAGCGGACGGTGTCCTCGCTCAGCCCCTTCGGCGCAAAGTCGGTCTCGATGTCGGAGTTGAAGCCCCATTTATAGGTCGAATTGTCCTCGACCGCGGCGAGCGCTTCGGCGTTGCGGGCCATGTCAAGCCACCACGCGCTGGCGCGCTGCCGCTGGCGCGGCAGCGATTTCGGAGAGCGTAACCGCTGCGAGCGCATCCCGGACCGCACCGTTGATGAGCGGCCAGTGCGGCCGGACGGCGCAACCCGAATGGAGTGCGCAGCCGCCGCTGTGCTCAACGCATTGCGTCAGCGCCACCGGCCCGTCGATCGCTTCGACGATATCGGCGACGGTGATCTCGGCCGCCGGACGGGCCAGCGCGAAGCCGCCTGCGACGCCGCGTGTCGAGGCGAGCAAGCCGCCGCGGCCGAGCAGTCCCATCACCTTGGCAACGGTCGGCGACGGCAGCCCGGTCATCGCGGCGACCGCGCCCGCCGACAGCCGCGGGTCATGCGACTGCGCCGCAGCGGTCATCACGACGACCGCATAATCGGCAAGATTGGTGAGGCGGATCATGGCGCTCCGTAAACCGGAAAGGATTCGTCCGGTTTAGATAGGGCGCTGCGGGGGAGAGTCAATCGCGCATGCGTTCATGCAGCAGACAGTTGTTGCGATTACAGTCGGATCGTCCGAGGAGTTGCGTCGATGACCATCAAGTCCGCCCTGCTGCTCTCCCTCGCGCTCGCCGCTCCGGCGCTCGCGACCGAAACCCCGCCGCCCGCCGCGACCGTCTATCAGCTGACGCCCGAGCAGAAGGAAGCGGCGATGCACAGCGCTGCCCCGCAGCCCGCCGATCCACTCCTCGAAGCCGACCGCCCCGCCCGTCAGATCCACGGCGAAGTCGGCGTCATGATCGGCACCGGTGGTGCACGCGGCGTGTTTGGGACTGCGGCCATACCGTTGGGCCAGGACGGCATTGCGGTGATCTCGATGGAATCAATGCGCCTCCCGGACTTTCGCTACCGCCGTAATCACTGACTCCGAACGCAAGCGCAGGATTGCCCCTAATTCGTCATCCCGGCGAACGCCGGGACCCAGTAGCTAAAACAAAGCGCGCAGCAGCGCGCGCACGCTGCCGCGTGCATCCTATCTTTGCTGCTGGGTCCCGGCGTTCGCCGGGATGACGGGCTTTGCAGCTTCATGACCACGCCCTAACATCCCCCCCATCAGGGATTCAGGGGACCATCATGACATCGAAACTGCTCGCGGCTGCCGCCGTGCTCGCGCTTGCCGCGCCCGTTGCCGCCGAAACCGTCGCCATCCATGCCGGCCGTCTCATCACCGACGCATCGAAGCCCGCGCGCGGCGAGTCGACACTGGTCGTCGACAAGGGCCGCATCGTCCGCATCGAGGATGGCTTCACCACGCCCAGCGGCGCGCGCATCGTCGAGATGCGCGACAAGACTGTGCTGCCCGGCCTCATCGATGCGCATGTCCATCTGACGCAGGATTCGGGCCTGCCCTGGTACACGACGCTGCGTACCAAATATTCCGAACCCTATGCGGCAACGACGGGCCTGAAGAATGCGCTGATCACCGCACGCGCCGGGTTCACCACGGTGCGCGACGCGGGCGGTCCGCTGCTCGCCTCGCTCGCGATGCGCGATGCGGTGAATGAGGGCAGCTTCCCGGGACCGCGCATCCTCGTCGCCGGCAATGCCTTCTCGATCCCCGGCGGTCACGCCGATGCGACGGTTGGGCTTGCGCCGGAGCTCGCGCATGCGATCGACGCTGCCGGGCTCAATCCGGGGGCCTGCACCGGCGCTGAGGACTGCGCCAAGGCGGTGCGCAAAAACGCGGCAGCCGGCGTCGATGTTATCAAGTTCATGGCGACGGGCGGCGTGCTCGACGATGGCGCGATCGGCCTCGAACAGCATTTCACCGATGCGGAAATGAAGGCGATCGTCGACACCGCGCACGGCGTCGGCCTCAAGGCGATGGCACATGCGCATGGTGCGCGCGGCATCGAAGCTGCGGTCAATGCCGGTGTCGATTCGATCGAACATGGCACCTATGCCGACGCCAAGGACATCGCGCTGATGAAGGCGAAGGGCACTTATTATGTCGCGACGCTGATGGCCTACGAAGGACTGAAGCTGCACATCGGCAAGAATTTCTACACGCCGAACGTCGAGGCCAAGGCGCTGCAGACGATGCAGGTCGTCGGCAAGGGCCTCGCCGCCGCCTACAAGGCGGGCGTCAACATTGCGCTCGGCACCGATGCCGCCGTCTATCCGCACGGCCGCAATGCCGAGGAATTGAACCTGATGGTCACCGAAGGCGGCATGTCGCCCAAGGACGCACTCACCGCCGCGACCAAGGGCGGCGCGAAGCTGCTCGGTCTCGAAAATGAGACGGGCACGCTCGACGTCGGCAAGTCGGCAGACCTCATTGCCGTCGACGGCGATCCGCAGACCGATCCGAAGGCCGTGCTCAAGATCGCCTATGTCATGGCGATGGGCCGCGAGGTGCCGCTGAAATAGTTCAGCTTTTTGTGCGGCGCGACGCAGGCCTGTGAAGTTATCCGGCTTGCTCGCGCCGCATCGCCGTTCTATCCCGCTACTACAGTCTTTCGAGGGAGTTCCCCAATGTCCGTCCGTCTGCTCGCCGCCGCATCGGCGCTCGCTTTGTCCATGCTGATGCCGGCCGTCGCCACGGCTGCGGAGCCGGCCACCGCCACGACGGCGCAGACGGCGCGCGACCAGCTGTTCGCACTGTTCACCGCGTCGGACGAAGCTTCGCTCAAACGCAACCCGATTCAGGCGATTTTTCGCGGAGATCCGCGTTATGCGGACGAATTCGGCGATTATATCACCGATGGCTATTATGCGCGCGAAAAGGCGGCCGGCGAGTCCGATCTGGCCGCGTTAAAGGCGATCGACCGCAGCAAGCTGTCGGCAGAGGATCGCATCTCCTACGATGTGTTCAAATACCAGACCGAAGAGGGACTTAAGGGCTTCGCGCCCGAATTGCTGATGCCCGCGATCGTCCGGCCGATCGACCATTTCAACGGCTTCCAGGTGTTCATGCCCGACATCTCGTCGGGCGACGGCGCGGCACCCTTCAAGACGGTTGCCGACTATGACAACAATCTGAAGCGCCTCGCCGGCTATGTCGTCTATCTCGACCGCGCCGTCGGCCGCATGCAGCAGGGCCTCGCCGCCGGGATCACCAACCCGAAGCTGGTCATGGAAAATGCCGCCAACCAATTCGACTCCTTGGTAAAAGAAGGCGTCGAAGGCAGCACTTTCTATAAACCCGTCACCAAGTTCCCCGACGGCATCTCCCCCGCCGACCAGACCCGCCTCAAAGCCGCCTATGCCGCCTTCATCCGCGACCAGTTGCTGCCCGCACATGCCCGGGTCAGCAAGTTTATCCGCGAAGAGTACATCCCGAAGGCCCGCACCACGGTCGGCCTGTCGGAGATGAAGGGCGGCGCGCCGCTCTACGCCTATATGGTCGAGCAGACGACGACGACCGCGATGAAGCCCGACGAAATCCACAAGCTCGGCCTGTCGGAAGTCGCACGCATCCACGGCGAGATGGAGAAGGTGAAGGCCGAGGTCGGCTTCAAGGGCAGCCTGCAGGACTTCGCCGCCTTCCTGCGCTCCGACGCGCGCTTCAAGCCGGCGACGGCAGCGGCGATGCGCGACGAATTCTTCGCGATCAACAAGCGCGTGCTGGCGACCGTGCCGCGTGACTTCGCGATCGTCCCCAAGTCGCCGCTCGAGATCAAACCGGAGCCGCCCTACCGCGAGAAGACCGCCGCCGGCGGCGAATATAACAGCGGTACGCCCGACGGCACGCGGCCCGGCGTATTCTTCTACAACGCCTACGACCTGCCCTCCCGCTACACCTGGGGCTATGAGACGCTGTTCCTGCACGAGGGCATTCCCGGCCATCATTTCCAGATCAGCCTCGCGCAGGAAAATACCGCGCTGCCGAACTTCCAGCGCTTTGGCGGCAACACCGCCTATGTCGAAGGCTGGGCGCTCTATGCCGAAAGCCTGGGCAAGGAGCTCGGCATGTTCACTGATCCCTACCAGATGTACGGCCATCTGAACGACGAGATCCTGCGCGCGATGCGCCTCGTCGTCGATACCGGCCTGCACACCAAGGGTTGGACCCGCGACCAGTCGATCAAATATATGCTCGACAATTCAGCGATGAGCCCGACCGACGCCAAGGCCGAAGTCGAACGCTATATCGCGATCCCCAGCCAGGCGACCGCCTACAAGATCGGCCAGCTGACCATCACCCGCCTGCGCGCCAAGGCCGAAGCCGCGCTCGGGGCGAAGTTCGACCCGCGCGACTTCCACGCCCAGGTGCTGATGTCCGGCGCTCTGCCGATGTCGGTGCTCGAGGAGAAGATCGACGCGTGGATCGCGGCGAAGAAGGCAGGAGCCTGAACCGGGGCGCTAAATCCGGCCCTCCTGCTTCGCCTGCGAGTCCAAAAGCACAAATTGCGCCCCGCGCGGTCGCGGTCGCGGTCGCTGCTGACCCCTTCGCTTTGCTCGGGAGTCCAAAAGCACAAAATGTCCCCCGGACATTTTGAGTCTTTTGGACTGGTGCCGGATGAGGGAATCGAACCCCCGACCTTCGGTTTACAAAACCGCTGCACTACCGCTGTGCTAATCCGGCCCGCCCGGTCCGCTCCGGCCATCGTGGCCGGGGACCCGGGTGCGCCGGGCTGGGTGGTGCCGCTTAGGTGACTCGAACACCTGACCCCATCATTACGAAGGCAGCTCTAGGCCAACAGAAAGGCGAATAACTTCATCGGGGTAGGTGGCGCTTCGGCCAACTGCTGTGCGACCACCCAACCGCTTCCCAAACGCGGCGAGGGCGTGATTCCGCGCGTTTCCTACGCAACGCACGTTGGCGTGGGAATCCGTGAAAATGCGACCTCCTGCGGACCTACTTACATCGCCCGTATCGTAAGTCTCCACCGCATATCGGTGGAGCATTCTTGATCCTCGCCGGACAAGCGCTCGACGCGGACGCGATAGCCATCGTGAGTAAGAGCGTAACGGATATTTTCTTCCATTAGTGCCAAGGTCGGCGCGTCCCAATTGGACCATTTCTTACTCGCCGTACTCAGCCGCATCTCGACGGTCCGCTGATTATGCGGCCACTTACTCATCAGTGCATCGGCCAAATCTATGTGACCACGGGTGCTACGGTGATGCAGGAACGGAGCACCCCTTGAATAGAAGCCAAAGTTGCTTCGAGGCGGCCAGCCGGTCCAGATGGCCATCAGTTACCCCAGTGCGCTTTAAGAGCGGCAACCGTGGCGTCGGAACGCACAAATCGGACGCTGCCCCGCGGAAGGCCCAAAAGGTTTTCAATTACTTCCCGAACTCCCGCTCGCTTGGCGGAAGATTGCACTTTGCGAAACCGGGACGGCACTTGCATCCGCTCTGCAAGCCCAATGGATTGTGCGTCGATTCCCATGCGTCCTCCCTAACTGTCCATTGTGATCGTCGCCAGAGAAGTGTCCTACCGAGAATAGGCAGCGTAAATTTTGCTCAACTGCTCCTGGAGGTATTCCTCATCTGTTTCGAAGTTTTCATAGGTTTCGTCGATGTCATCGGCGAGCCCATAAAAGCTGTCAGACGGACGGCGAAGCGACGTATTGTAGACGAGCGCGGACAACATGAAACCCCGGCCCTCTTTCATCGTTGCCTCTGATATCACGCCAAGAACTTTGCCGATGTAGGCCCGATCATTCGGAATCGTCGGGCTGCGATTAATTACCTTCATCACCGGCGTATACGTCGTTGTAACGCCAGTTGAGGCTATCTCTTCCAGGAAACTACGGACGGCGGCCACATCCGCGTCGAAGGCCAATGTCTGCGCCGAGATCGAGCTCGCCCGAACAAGCCGTGTCCGACCGATCCTGAGCTCCTCCAGGGTCCCCTTGCGTAGCCGGCCGGCGATGGCCGCGTGGGAGACATCCAAAGCGTCAGCAGCCATTTGGATCGGTACCGCCGCTAGCGATGGGTCCTTTAGCAGTGCTGTGAGATAGTCCGACACATGCTTGTATTCCACAAGGACCCCCTTACGTAACAAATCTGTTAGGCAAGGATTGCCTCATATGAGTAGACGTGTCAATAGCTCCCGCCCTTACTCCGCGAGGGCTAGATCGTGGCGGCAGAGGCCGCTAAACGCGGTGGTGGGCTTCCGGGCGGGGCCGGGGGCAGCGACAATATTTTTTGCCGTGTTGTCTGCTACGTTCAACGCTGAAGCGGCCGTGTACCGGATCGATGGCACCGGTACGATCGACAGCACGCTGATGTCTCCGGCATCCAGCAACTGGTCGGCGCGAATACCGCGACCTGCAGAACGCAGCCTAGGTGGCGTTCAAAACGGCGAAAGCCCGAGCGCCGCACGCGCGTGAACGGCATCCGCACCCAGCCTGCTCCGTCCACGGAATTTCTCGCCGAGCACGCCGCGCACGTTGACGACCGTCGGCATTGCCGGATCCTTCAAATTGAGCAGCCGCGGCGAACGTTGAAGCGCCAGCTGGATCATCGTCTCCTCGAGCCCGTCGATAGCCCTCACCGCACGCTTGTCGCGGCATGGGCTGCCGATCTCGCCGGGATAGCCCGTCATGAATGGGAACAGTAGCAGCATGCGGCGACCCGCAAATATGCGGTTGATGTCATAGAGCGCCAACTTGTCGTCGCCGAACACTTCAGCGCGAAAGCCTCCGAGGCTATCGGCCCTGCCGACATACCACGGCTGCATGGTGCCTCCCTGCTGCAAGCACAGCATGTAAACACCCAATGCGCCTCCCAACTGCGGGTGATCGCGCTCGACATCGTCCCAGAGCGTTTGTGCTTCGCGACGGATGCTTAAAGCGGGCTCGCCGTCATCCTCATCGTCGCCCGCGACTTTGTCGGCGACGACCGGATAGGGTCCGTAGACGTCGAAGAAGCAATCACGGTCGCCGTCGGGCAGTGGTTCACCGTCACCATCGACGTCGGTCGGCGGGATGTCGAAGCGCTCGTCCAAGTCGAAATGCCGATCCACCCGCCCGCTCCTGTCCGCCGAAATACGACCCTCCGCCGCCCACATATCAGCATTTGCGGGCCTACACTTTCCAAAAAGCCTCGTCACACTTGCGGGCTCAGCCGAGCCGCCTATCATCACGCCACCGGCGAGTGCGCCGGCACGGGGGGGGGCAATGACAGTTGCAGCGGTGTTAGCGAAGGTGCCTTGGGGTACCGTTATCGAGGCCGCGCCGGCCGTTTTCGATAAGGCTACCCAGCTTTTGCGATCGATGCGAAGCGCGCCTCGGGCAGAGACTTTGGCTTTGGCGAGCGATGGGGTTGTTGTTGCCGATGCAGACGCAATTCGTCTCGCGGTTCAGCAGGTTGAGGCTGCGGTGGCGACTCTCAACGACGAGTTGGTGCAAGCCACTGGCTTGGTCGCCGAGCTAGCGAAGGCGAATGCGGCGGTTACTGAGAAGCTAACCGGCGCAACGGCGGCGCTTCACTCTCAACGAATTTGGCTCGGGGTGATGAGCGCAACCAGCATCATCGCGTTGGCGGTGGCTGTCTACGCTCTGGGCGCCGCTTAGGCGGACCGCTTTCTGGAGGGCAGAGAATGGCGATGCTGGCGCCGAGGATGCGGAAATGGGGAGCGCTCGAAGCTTTCCATTTCTTAGGCGCGGATGCTCGCGACAAGTTCGCCTGGTCCGCGCAAAGCGCAGATGGCTCGATTACAGTCCTTACATTGTGGGACGACCAGCTCGACGACGACGGCACCACCGTGATCGCCGACGTGAGAGCGCGACCAGGTCGAGCCGACTGGGTGAACGAACCACGAAACAAGCGCCGGATTGCCCACCTCAAGACTGTATGGGCTGGCAGCAGACAATTTCGTGTGGTGATGCTCAGTCCCAAGGACCCTGCCGCCGTGCCGCGATCTACGCGCTCGAGATGGCCGGATGACGCTCTCAGCATGACACTCACCGCGTTCGATCCAGAGACCGGTGAGTTTCGGGCGGAAGGGCAGCGCAGCAACGTCGAGGCCAATGTTGAAAGCCCTGTGCGTCGCAAATATGCGCCGCTCGGCCGCTACCTGCGGCAGCAAACGCTCTTAGAATGTCGCTTAACGCTGGATGAAATCGGCGACCTGGTCGGAGGGCTACCCGAGAGCGCGTCTACGCCGCAATTTTGGGCGAACGTGCAGAACCACCAGCTAGAGCGCCGCGGGCAATGGCTGGAGGCTGGTTACGAAGCCTTTTACGAGCCGGCACACGCGGCTGTGAGATTCGTAAAGGTCACCACCGCTGCGTCCAGTTCTGGGCAGGTGTGGACCGATGATGAGCTGCGCGCCTGTGTTCAAGCCTACCGCTCACTTTGGCTGTCGCAGCAGCAGGGCATGCCCGCGAACAAGGCTGCAATGCGCCGTCTCACGCTTGAGACTGCACTGAAGGGGCGCAGTGATTCGGCTTATGAAATGCGGCTTCAGAATGTGTCGTCGGTTGTTGCCGAGCTAGGGTTGCCGATCGTCAGCGGCTATCAACCTTTACACAACATCGGCACCGCGAAATTTCGTCTCATTCGGCTCATCAACGAAGCTTGGGATCGTGGCGAGGTGCTTGAAGCGCCGACAGCCGACGAAGACGAGCTGCAGACGCGCATCGTCGCAGCGAAGCAGAAACTCACCGGCCCGCTCGGTCCACCACCGCCGGGGGCAACGACGGTTGCACGCAAAGCCGCTACGACGGGACGCTTCGCGCGTGACGCCAATGTCATCGCCTGGGTGCTGAAAGCGGCAGATGGCATCTGTGAGGTTTGTAGTTCGCCTGCCCCCTTCAAGCGAGCCGACGGGTCGCCGTTCCTGGAGGTACATCATGTCCGCCCGCTCGCCGAAGGAGGCCCTGACAAAACCTGCAACGCGGTGGCCGGTTGCCCGAACTGCCACCGACGACTTCATGACAGTGCCGATAGGGAGCAGCTCCGTACGCGGACCATCTCAAGGGTTTCGCGATTGAAGGACTATCCGAAAATTAAGCCGGTGCAGGGCGAATAGCGCCTCCGCCCGTAAATCTCTGGCGATAACGTAGTTTACAAACCCGGCTAGACCCTACTCACTCTTGGTGGCCGCTTTCCTTTCAAGCGCAGCAATCGCGGCTTGGTATCGCCGCTCGTCTTGTTTGGTCATCCGATCAAGCGCATCTTGGCGATGGAGCGGCTGCGCCATGCGCTCACAATGCCCGGCGATCTCTTGCAGGATGGCAGTATGGCGATCGGCGGTTCTGGCCAGGCTGGCGTGTATAAGCGCCAGTCGATAGAAGACCATCGCAAGGGTCGCGGCTATAATTACCAGTAACCAAATCACTCCGCCTTCTCCACCGGCTTGTGCTTCACCAGCTTCCCTAGCCGCTCCGCGAAGCGATTGGGACCATCGCTAGGCTTGGTCTACATCAGACTTTAATCGCATCACGGTGGAACGTCTGCAATGGAGTCGCTAGCCGTCCGGCCGCTTCCCTTCCTGAAACCCGCCGAAATTACGGTGACAGTGCACCATTTCCGCCCACGCTGCCTCGCCGCCCCGATCCGCAAATCGAATTGAGTGCACCGTCACCGTAATTCCCGCCTACCGACAAACACGGGGAGGAGCGCGGCGATGATCTGGGCGGACAATCCGAGCAACCCTGCTGGCGTCGCCAAGACCGCCCATTGATCAGCCATCGTCCGCCCAAAAAGTGCCGCGCCAAGCAGCGTCTCGAATGCGAACAACAATCCCAGAAACCACAGGACCATTGCCCACCTGACCGCGCCCGTGCGCGGGACTTGCCAATGCTGGACCGACCAGCGACAGGCTAAAAAGGCCGCGGTGAGCATAACCGGCACTTCGGCGAACGTCGCTGCAAGCTGCCCAAAGCGTGGTGCAATGACAAGCACCCGGATCGTCCCCAGGACGAAGCCCAAGGCAAACAGCGCCAGGAAAAAAGCCGATGCTGCGGTTAGAGCGCGTTTCAAATCATCTGCTTACCCTCGCGACCTTGGACGTCGGTTACACCAAACGCCTATGGTGCGGTATTCACCATGTCAGGCTGCCCGCTGATTGCATCGAATGTCCGCAACGAGGTCGTAAGCGGAACTGCAGCTTTATGCGTCTACGGCCTGGTGCAGGTGCAGGTTGCCGTCAGCGTCGCTCCACCAGTGATAGCGGACCGGATCCATCCCCGTCCCCTCGCGAAGCATGCGCCAGACGTGACCGCGATCCCGCCCAATCGTGACCAGGACGGCGGCGATCTCGCTCGGTTTGCGAACTCCATTCGCGATGCACTCAGTGATGAGGATGATCACGCGCCTGTGCTTGTCGGTGCCTGCCGCGACCTGCAGAACGTCGAGCTCCAGCACGTCGTTTATAAAGGACGATATAGGCGCCGGCGCCTTGGGCGGCTTCATCGTCGCCAACGATGTTCGGGCGGGGGCAGCGGTAGCAGTCGTCATGTTCTATCTCCTGTGTGTTCGGAAAAAATTGAGCGAAAAGGTAACCCGCCCCGCATCAGCCGAAGCCGATGGGGGCGGGTTGAGGGGTCACCAGTTCACGTGCGATTGCGCTGCGCCCGCCTCGACCGCGGCCATGAGCCGGTGATCGGCGACATGGGCGTACCGCTGGGTCGATGCGACGTTGGCATGGCCGAGCACCTTGCCGATGGCGTAGAGGTCGATGCCGGCGTTCACCATGTTGCTCGCCGCACTGTGGCGAAGGTCATGGATGTGAAGATCCTCGAGCTTTGCCTTGCGCCGCGCCGTATCCCACGAGTGTTTGATGGTGGTGATCGGCAGACCGGTGCCGGCGTTGGCGAACAGGTAAACGCTGCCCTTCGGCCTTGGCACGCGCCCGATGACGTCCACCGCCGCTTGCGACAGCGGCACCCATCTTGACCGGCCGGTCTTGGACATCGGTATGAGCCAGCGCCGGTTCTCGACGTCGACGTTCTTCCATTCGGCGGTCAGCAGTTCCGACACCCGCGCGCCGGTCAGCAGCAACAGTCCGACGATGTAGGGCAGCAACGGATTCTGCGACTTCGCCACCGCCGCCTGCAGCCGTTTGGCCTCGTCGGCTGACAGGAACCGGGTGCGTGCGTTGTTGAACGTCGGCCGCGGGACGCCGCGCACCGGGTTCTTGTCGACGCCCGAGATCTCCCATTGCAACGCCAGCTCGAAAGAACGGTGAAATACGACCCTGATCTTCTCCACCGATGCGGGCGCCAAGCCTTCCTCGCGCTTAGCCACAAGCCACTTAGCGATGTCTCGCTGCTTGATCTCGCTGACGACCGTGCGGCCCCACCGGGGTTCGATGTGCACGCGCATAATCATCTCGGTCGTCGCATAGCTTTTCTGCGTCGGCTTGACGTGCTCGCGGTGCATCTTGGCGAGCTCGCCGTAGGGCGGCACCGAGCGGGCGACAGTCCGTTCTGCACTCGGATTACGGCCGAGGGTCACCTCGGATCTGATCCGGCGCGCTTCCTTGCGAACTTGATCGAACGTCAGGTCGCCGAAGCGTGCGATTTTGAATTGGCGTTGTATGCGGTGCTGATCGGTGAACCGGTAGGCCCAAGTCTTGCCGGTCTCGCGAACCTCGAGGATCAGCCCGAGACAGGTCGCACCGGTATCCCAATATACAGTCTTCTTGTGTCCGGGCTCGCAAACAGCGGCCGCGGCGAACGCGTGATCTAGCTTTGCCTGTGGCATGGTTATTCCTTTCGTGGATTCGGATGGATGCCGCGGCGCGGGGGCAGCGGCTCGGATGGGTCGGGGTAGCGGAGCCGGCGCGGCGGGCCCCCACGGCCGCCCCTCGGTGTCAGGGAGCGCGTCGCGGGGGCCGGCTCGGGCCAGCAGTCTGCGATGGGCGGGCGCGGCGGGGTCGGGAGCCCGGGAACCTGGAGAACCTGGCCGCGCCCGCCGAGCCTAGTACGGGATGCCCTCGTCGAGCAGGTCGTACAGCTTGCCGCCGCGGTCCTTCACGGTGAAGTTCCAGCGGTGCTGTACCGCGTCCTTGCCGGTATAACGGTGCAGTACCTGTTCGACTTCGCGCCGACTTGCGCCTGCCGCCTGCCGCGCCGCCTTTAGGAGGACCATCTTCAGCTGCGGGCCCTTCTGCAGTTCGCTTTCGATGGCTTCGATGATGGTCTCGTCCTCGTTGAACGATGCATCGCGCATTAGGGTCTTAACCTCGGCGTCATCCAGCCGGCGGAACGATGTCACGATGGCCTCGTACGACAATTCAGGATCAATCGAATACTCGAAGAAGACCTCGCGTTCGCCGTAACCGCGGGACTTGGTCTGCTCGAAGCGAATGACCCGGCGCAGTCCGTCCGGGGTCTCCAGCACGCGGTGGATGAAGTACTGGCTGTCCGCATCGTCCTTGAAGTCGCTGACGCCGGCCTCGATCAGCTCGCCGTTTGGACCGGGACGCTTGTTGACGTGAGCCAAGACGATCGCTGTCCCGCCAGCCATAACGAATGTGCGCAGCTTGCCGGTAAATTGGCTGCTCGCGGTCTTGTCCATGGGGTTGGTGAACTTCTTGCCGGTGTCGAGGATGATCGTCGTCCCGCGTGCGGCCCCTGACGAGATTATCTTGTCGATGATCGGGAGGATGTCGCCGGCCTTGAAGCCCTTGTGGCCATCAGCCAGCATGTCGACACCGATCTGTTCGGCGATCGCGGTCTTGATCGCGAGGCCCTCCAGATTGTCGTCGGCATTGACGTAGAAGACCCTATCGCCATCCTTGAAGCGCTGGGCGCAGCTCGAGCGAAGAAGGCCCTTTGCGGACAGCGTCTTTCCGGAATTGGGGGGCGCGTTGATCAGGGTCAGCTGTCCCGAGGCTGCTATCCCGGGGAGCACATACTTAGTGTCGCCGGCACGCTGCTTCAGTTCGGCCGATTGGCCCTTCAGGGAATAGCGTTCAAGAGGATGAGGTGTCGACGCACGCACAGCTTCGTCGCCGTTGCCGGCATCGTTAGGATTATCAGACATAGGTGTAGCTCCAAGTGAAGCCCGCGCTAGTGTCTAGTCCCGGTCAGCTACCGGTCCCCGCGAGTGTCCTGATGCCACTTGGCTTATCTACATGAGCGCTGACGAGGCGCCCGAGGACCATAGCGATCCCCGTTTCTAGGGCTTTCCCCTAGACCACCTGCCGACGATATCGGCGGGCGGGACACCTGAGTGATGCGGCGCGATGGCCGGGCCCAGTGCCGGGCGGATATATGCCACTCGCTACGGACATTCAAGGGTTGGCCGGCCGCGCCCCGGGTTTGGCGCGCACCGCCCCGGTCGCTGTGTCAGTTTCCCACGCTCCCGGGCTCCCGCCCCACCGACAGCCTTCTGACCCCCGGTGGACGCGAGCACCGGGCCGCCCGGCATAGATCGCGAACGTCCGTATGCTGTCACGCGATACGGCGGCCGGACTTCCCCCGGGTTGGCTCCAAAAATCGGCGTTACCGATTCCGTTCATGGCGTTTGGACAACCTGACCAGCTGCCCCGGCACAGGCGTCGACTAGCGGGCCGGCCTTGCTCGACACAGTCGGGACTAGCAGCACGCACCCGAAGCCGTTGTCGCTCAGGACGAACACGACCTCGAACCACGCCCCATGTTGCTCGATCCATTCCCAGGATGGGGTGAAATCCGGGTCACCATAGCGAGAGCCGTCGACGAAGTTCACGAGCGGCGAGAATCCCAACTCGGCCTCGATCGCGCCTATGCTGTCGCCGGGCTCGACGATCAGAAAGTGCACGAGTTCGCCGATGTCGTCGGCGCCGTAGGGGTTCAGCTGTTCGACCCGCTTGACGAGCAGTTGACGAAGCTCGGCATCGATGTCGGATGAAAGCGCGCGGTCAACCGCGGCGCCGGTGCGCAATGAAAGCATAGCCTTCTCCTTTGGACATAGAAAAAGCGCCCGAGGATTTCTCCCCGAGCGCTCGGTGTGGTTTGGGTGACCGCGCGGTGCGGCCGGTGGTTAGGTGGCGTTCTTGCCGAAGCGCGCCACCACCTTCACGTCGGGGTGACCGACAATGCGCAGCGGTATTTCGAAGTAGTATTTGACGTTCTGCGCGGCCTGACGCTTGGCGTTGTCGACGATGGCCGGACTCTGCGCGAGCCGCACGAAGGCCTTGCGCGCCGCAGCGAAGTTGAGCTTTCGCATCGCCTCGACTTGGTCGTCATCGAAGGTCAGCAGGCCGCCGTTGATGGTGCGGGCCTTCTCGGGCGCAAACGCGACGTCCCCCATGGTTAGCGGCGGCAGGTCAACGAACACGACCTTCGCCTCCGCGTTGTACTGCACGTTCTCGATGCCGAGCTTTGCCAGATCGACATGGTAGGTAACGCTCGCCGGCACGATCATCTCCTGGCTGCCCTTCAAGAGCCCGGCGAGCCGCGATCGACGGAGACTGACCCGCGACTCCCCGGTGAACTGGTACACCTGCAGCTTGTTCTGAGCTTTCAGGCTGGTGACCGTCGTGCTGATCACCTGGCTAACGTCTACCCGGAAGGCGCCCTCTTGCCTGAGCTCACCGTCGATCTGGTGTTCGGGCGCAACAACGAACCCGGCCGTGAATGACGCAGCCGCGACCGCAGCGGCGCCGATGGCAATACTCTTGGTCTTCATAGTTCCCCCTTTCGGCCCCCATGGGCCTTTCAAATAAGATACCGGGTTTCGCGCGCTCGCCGGGCGAAGGTCCGGCAGAGGGTGAGCAGTTCAGGGTCGGCGTCCTCGGCAATGAAAAGCACGAACGCGAAGCCACTGTCGCCGACACAGACAACCAGTTCGAACCAGCCGTCGTGCCGCTGCAGCCAGTCCCACCAAGGTTGAAAGCCGGCATCGCCGAACCGGACACCGTCGATGGGATTGACGAGCGGCGACAAGCCGACCGCCTCGACGATATTGGCCTCGGTATCGCCGGGCTCGATGACGAGGATGTGCGTCAGGTCGCCAAGGTTGCCATAGGGTGTGTCGAGCTTGGCGATGCGCGCCGCAATAAGGGCGGCAAGGCGGGGCTCGAGCGGAAGGGTGGACGCATCCGCGATGGACGCGCCGTCGATGAGTGAAATCATGGGTTGGCCTTTCCGGGCATGAAACAGGCGCCCGCGGTTTCCCGAGAGCGCCTTCATGGTTGATGGCTAGAGTTGTTTGGCGCGTTGGCGCCTGGAAGGGGCTCGACATCAGCCGATGATGCCAGCCTCAGCCGCGAACGCTACATAAAATGAGATTCATCGTCCGTGGTATGATCGTCGTCGCTGCGGCTCATTCTGCACGATGGACGTCAGGCACAGACTGGCAGCGAACATGAAACGGCTGCGCAAGGAGCGCGGCTGGTCGCAGGAGGCCCTGGCGGACGCTGCTGGCCTCGATCGGACCTACATCAGCGGCATCGAGCGGGTGGTGAAGAACCCGACAGTGACGGTCGTGGAGCGCGTGGGGCAAGCGCTAGGGTGTCGTTTTGGCGAACTGCTCGACTAGGCTCAGGACTCATTGATTGATCCAGAAGATGACGATTGCTGCGATAGCGATGGCTGAGAAGAAGGTGTGAGCGCATCGGTCGTAGCGGGTGTGGATGCGCCGCCAGTCCTTGAGCCGTCCGAACATGTTCTCGATCTTGTGGCGC
>CALRQP020000040.1:0-17924 GCA_943370355.1 Sphingomonas paucimobilis | reverse complement strand
CGGTCATCCTCGGTCAGGCGGCACGCGTCATGTCGTTGCGCGATGGCACCGCGAAAATGTCGAAGTCCGACCCGTCCGACATGAGCCGCATCAACCTGACCGACGACGCCGACGTCATCGCCAACAAGATCAAGCGCGCCAAGACCGATGCGGAGCTGTTGCCCGACGATCCGAAGCTGCTCGAGGGGCGGCCGGAGGCGCGCAACCTCGTCGGCATCTATGCAGCGCTGGCCGGGCAGACCGAAGCGGCAGTGCTTGCCGATTTCGCGGGCAAGGGGTTCGGCGCGTTCAAGCCGGCGCTCGCTGACCTGACAGTCGCGAAGCTCGCACCGATCAGCGCGCGGTTCAACGAGCTGCGTGGCGAGATCGCGCATCTCGATGCCGTGCTCGCGGCTGGTGCCGACCGGGCCTCGGCCATCGCTGAGCCGGTGCGGCGCGAGGTCTATGATATTGTCGGGTTCCTGCAGGCGTAGATGTTCAGGGGTTGTTCAGTCGCGCGCGCGTACGGAACGGAAACATATCGCATCTTGAGGGTTGTTCGATCATGCGCGCCCATCTGAAACTCGTTCCGCTGATTTTCCTGACCCTGCTCGCGGCCTGCGCGACAGGGTTCAACGCTGACGTGAAGCGGTTTCAGGCGCTGCCTGCACCCGAAGGCCAGACTTTCTATGTCCAGCCCGGTGGGCGCACACAGGGCGGTCTCGAATTTTCGACCTACGCCACGGCGATTGCGCAGCGGTTGAGTGCGGTCGGCTATCGCCCAGCGGCGGACGCGCGCAGCGCGACGCTCGTCGTCAGCGTCGATTATGGCGTCGACAAGGGTCGCGAGAAGATCGAGACGACGCCGGGCTTTGGTGGCGGTTTCGGTTACGGCAGCGGCTGGCCCTATTATTACCGCGTCAACGGCCGTGCCGTGCGCCCGTTCGGCTATGGCTGGTACGACCCGTTCTGGGCCGGCCCGTGGGGCGGTCCGGAGGTGACCTCCTACACCGTCTATGACAGCTTTCTCGACATGCGCATCGTTCGCGCGTCAGACGGCACCAGCGTGTTCGAAGGCCGCGCCGAATCGCGTACGCCGTCGAATGACCTGACCCGCCTCGTGCCCAATCTGGTCGCGGCGATGTTCACCGACTTCCCTGGCAATTCGGGCCAGCGTCAGCGCATTAACGTCCCCGCGCCCAAGCGCGGGTGACGCTTCCCGCCGACCATTGTCGCGACTAGGGTCGCACTATGGTCGTGCAGGACTTCCTCAAAGGCAGATGGGCGTGGATTCGCGCGAGCCGTAAATCGACGATCGCAACGGCGGTCATCGCGTTCCTGCTGCTCTACTACAGTTTGGGCGGCTGGTTGGCTGCAGGCATCGATCCCGACCGGACCCTGCGCCCGACGGCAACCCAGCTTCCGCCCGGCGGATCGGTCACCGCAGCCATGGCGGCCCGCCTCATCGCTCACGAGGTCGACGACGATCATTGGATTCCCAATGACAGCCTGCTGTCGCGCACCGCCTGGCTCGACAACAAGCCCGCCTATCAGGACGGCCTGCGCGGCACCGTTGCCACCGTAGTCGCGCCGCTCGGCGACGATGCGGACATCCAAACAGCCGCGCGCGCGCTGGCGGTGCCGTCGGATCGGTGGTGGCTGCACAGCGGCTGGCCGTTCATCGGCGGATCGGCGGAAAGCGAATATCGGGACGCCGTCGATGCGCTGGTGCGCTACAATGCGCGGCTTGGTGCACGGGACGCGGTGCTCGATCGCAGTCCGCAGCGCCTCGCGGCGGTTCTCGATGCGCTTGCCGGACGACTCGATGCCGTTGCGGGCGGGGTCGAGCGTGCGATTTCCGGGCGTCCCGCGCTGCAGGATGCGGCGGCCGACGAGGAATTCTATCGCGTACGTGGCAGCGCCTATGCGGCGGCGATGCTGCTTCGCGCCATCAAGGACGATCAGGCGGCGCTGGTGCGGGCGCAGCAACTTGCCCTTGTCTGGAATGAGGCGACCGACGCGCTCGACCGGGCCGTCGATGTGCACCCCGCGATCGTCGGTCGTGCGGATCTGACCGAACAGGGCTATTATCTGTTGCTCGCGCGGAACAAGCTGAAGGCGTTGTCGGCGGCGGTAGGGGGACGGTCATGAGCGGCGAGATCGGACGCAATTATCTCGTCGTCGTCGATGAGACGCCGGAGAGCCGGCTCGCGCTGCGCTATGCGGCGCGACGCGCGCGGCAGACCGGCGGGCGACTCGCCTTGCTCACGGTTTTGCCGCCAAGCGATTTCGTCCAATGGGGCGGCGTCCAAGAGGCGATCGAGTCGGAAACACGCGAGGCGGCCGAGCAGATGCTAGCCACTGTCGCTGCCGAGGTTCATGCCGAATATCTGCTCGACCCGAGTGTCGCGGTGCGGCGGGGTCCGGCCACGGAGGAAGTGCTGGCGGCGATCAGTGTCGAAGGCGCGGTCAGTGCGCTGGTGCTCGGTGCGGCGGCCAAGGGCGCACCGGGGCCGCTGGTCAGCCACTTCACTGGCGACGGAGCGGGGGCCTTGCCCTGCCCGCTGATCGTCGTGCCGGGTGGTCTCGGCGAAAGCGGGATCGACCGCGTCGCTTGATCTTCGCGGCCCGGCACGCCACATGCCGCGCAGCAGAAGGACGCGCCCATGTATATCGAGACCGAACGCACGCCCAATCCCGCGACATTGAAGTTCCTGCCCGGCCGCGCGGTGAGCGAATCCGGCGGCATCGACTTCGCGACGCCCGAAGCGGCGCAAGTTTCGCCGCTGGCGTCGGCCTTGTTCTCGCTGGGCGATGTCGAAGGTGTGTTTGTAGGCCGCGATTTCGTGTCGGTGACCAAGGCGGAAGGGTCAGCCGATTGGACGTCGCTCAAGCCGCAGATCCTCGGCATCCTCGCTGACCATTTCGCCAGCGGCGCGCCGCTGATGATCTCGGAAGCGGCGGACGAGGCATTGAACGACGATCCTGCCGACGCGGATATCGTCGCGCAGATCCGCGACCTCATCGACACGCGTGTCCGCCCGGCCGTCGCCGAGGATGGGGGCGATATCGTCTATCGCGGCTTCGAAAAGGGCGTGGTGTTTCTGAAGATGCATGGCGCCTGTTCGGGCTGCCCGTCGTCGACGGCGACGCTGAAGAACGGCATCGAGAATCTGCTCAAACATTATGTGCCCGAGGTCATCGAGGTCCGGGCGATCTAGGGGGAACTGCGTGAGCGAAGCGACCATGTCCGAGGCCGGACTAGACCTGATATTCCGCAATGCCCGGAGCCATAACGGCTGGTCGGATACGCCGGTGTCGCAAGCGGAGCTGCAGGCGATCTACGACCTCGCCAAGATGGGGCCGACCTCCGCCAATGGATCGCCGGCGCGCTTCGTCTTCTGCACGAGCGTCGAGGCGCGCGAAAAGCTCGCGAGCTTCGCAATGCCCTCCAATGCCGAAAAGATCCGTGCTGCGCCCGTCACGGTGATCATCGGCATGGATATGGCCTTCCACACCAAGATGGACCGGCTGTTCCCGCACAATCCGGCGATGGGCGCGCTGTTCGGTGGCAACCCGGCGCTGGGCCGCGAGACCGCCTTTCGCAATTCGTCGCTGCAGGGTGCCTATCTGATGCTCGCGGCGCGCGCGATGGGGCTGAACTGCGGACCGATGTCGGGCTTCGACCGCGCCGGGGTGGATGCGGCCTTCTTTGCGGGCACCGAGATCGAGAGCAATTTCATCTGCGTGCTCGGACATGGCACCGATGAAAATCTGTTCCCGCGCAGCCCGCGTCTCAGCTTCGAGGAGGCCTGCCAAGTTCTCTGATGCTGCTGGTGATCGAGACAGCCCTGACGGCCTGCTCGGTCGCCCTGCTGGATGGCGCGCGCGTCGTCGCAGAACGGCATGAGGAGATCGGCCGCGGCCACGCGGAGCGGCTGATCCCGATGGCCGACGAACTGCTTCACGAAGCCGCGGTTGAACGGGTCGATCGCGTTCTGGTCGATATCGGCCCCGGCAGTTTTACCGGCCTGCGTGTCGGTATCGCCGCTGCCAAGGCATTCGGGCTGGCTTGGGACGTTGCGGTGGATGGCGTCGCATCGACGGCGCTCGTCGCTGCCGGGGCTTTCGCCGCCGATGTGCAACTGAACCGGCTGTATGTCGCGCTCGATGCGGCACGCGGGCAGGTTTATGTCCAGCCCTTTGATCGCCAAGGTCCGGTCGGCGAAATTGCGGCGCTCGATCCGGCGGAGGCAGGTGGGCAGGCGTCTGCCTACGACGCCGTTGCGGGATCGGGATCGGCGCTCCTTCTGCCGCATTTTCCTGAAGTGCGCGTCACTGGCCCGGCACTGCCGCGTGCGGCCGATGCTCGCTTCCTGTCATCCGATGCCTATCGTCCCGTCACGCCGCTCTATATCCGCGCGCCAGACGCCAAGTTGCCGGCATGACGGCTGCTCTGGAACGCATCGCGATTGCCGGACCGGCGGACCTGCCGGGCGTCATCGAGATCATGGGCCGCGCCTTCGATGCGCGTTTTGGCGAGGCCTGGTCGGGCGGTCAGCTCACAGGTGCGCTGACCATTCCCGATACCTGGGTGCAAGTCGCGCACCAGGTCCACGGCCTCGGCGGCTTCACGCTGACCCGGCGCATCCTTGATGAGGCCGAATTGATGCTGGTCGCCGTCATGCCGGAGCGGCGCGGATCAGGTCTCGGGCGACGGCTGCTCGAAAGTGCAGTCGGTCAGGCACAAGCGCGCGGCGCGCGGACCATGTTTCTTGAAGTTCGCGACGGCAATATTGCTGCTCATGCGCTTTATCGTGCCGCCGGATTTGTCGAAGTCGGGCGTCGCCGCGACTATTATCTTGGCGGAAACGGCGAGCGGTTTGACGCCATTACCTTGCGCCGGGCGCTCGCCTAATATTTCAAACAGTATTTATGCGGCCTCTACGCTTGCCATTTCTGCGACAGGCAGACATATGCACTGCCTCGCTTGGACAGCGAACTAGACTCGACGCAAAGGACTCAATTCATGGACGATCGCGCAGCAGCCCATAACGAACTTCTCACCCTGACCACCGAAATCGTTTCATCGCATGTCGCGAACAATACGGTTGCGGTCTCCGACCTGCCGAACCTTATCGGCAATGTTTTTAACACGCTGTCGGGCCTGGGCTCGGCGCCGGTCGTCGAAGCGCCGAAGCAGGAGCCGGCGGTATCTATCCGCGCGTCGATCAAGCCCGACTACATTGTCTGCCTTGAGGACGGCAAGAAGCTGAAGATGCTGAAGCGCCACCTGATGACGCACTACAACATGACCCCGGACCAGTACCGCGCCAAGTGGAACCTTGCCGCTGACTATCCGATGGTCGCGCCCAACTATGCCGCGCAGCGCCGCACGCTGGCGAAAAAGATCGGCCTCGGCACCAAGCGCGGTCCGCGCAAGTAAGCAGTCCGATGGGGCTGACTCAGGTCAGCCCCATCAGCTTCAGCACTTCCTGACGGCTGCGCTGGTCGTCACGGAATGCCCCCATCATCCGGCTCGTTGTCATTGTGACGCCGTGGGTATGGACCCCCCGCGCCGACATGCAGGCGTGGCTCGCCTCGATCACCACCGCAACACCGCGTGGTTTCAGCTGCTCCCAGATACAGTCGGCAACCTCGGCGGTCAGCCGCTCCTGCACCTGCAGCCGCCGCGCATAGCCGTGCAGCACCCGCGCCAGCTTTGAAATTCCGACCACCCGCGTGCCCGGCAGATAGGCGATGTGCGCCTTGCCGATGATCGGCGCCATATGGTGCTCGCAGTGCGACTCGAACGGGATGTCGCGCAGCAGCACGATCTCGTCATAGCCGCCGACCTCGTCGAAGGTCCGCGACAGGTGAATGCCGGGATCTTCGGCATAGCCCCGGAAATATTCGCGATAGGCGCGCGCCACCCGGCCCGGCGTATCGACAAGCCCTTCGCGTGCAGGATCGTCGCCGGCCCAGCGCACCAGCGTGCGCACCGCATCAAGCACCTCAGCCGGAATCGAGGCATCGCGGTCCGGCCTTTCATCGTCTGAAACCAATTCGCCCATATCGGCCCTGCATGACACCGCGCGGTACGGCGGCGTGACGAACCTAGCAGCGCTTCCGGGGCGGGCCTAGAGGCCGACCCCTATCTGTTCAGGCGGCACCCCGTTCGTCGACCGCCTGCGGCACGACCTCGGGCAAGATCCGCTCGAAATGATCGGCGATCGCGCCATAGCATTCGCAGCTCGCCCGCAGAAGGCCGTCGCGGTCCAGGATCAGGATGCGCGACCGGCCGACGCGGATCAGCCCGCGCGCCTGTAGCGCACCCAGCGCCGACGACACACGCGGCCGCCCGGCCCCCAGCATCTGTGCGACGAATTCATGCGTGATGCGGAGCTCGTCGCCGACCCGGTCCTGCATCGTAAGCAGCCAGCGCGCCGTCCGCGCGTCGATCCGGTGCGCGGCATTGCAGGCGACCGACTGCATGACCTGCGCGAGCAACGCATCCGAATAGCGGGTGAACAGGTCGGCGAAATGCGGCGACCGCTGCTTGGTCTCCTCGAGCCGCTCGATGTCGATGCGCAGCGCCGGGCCGGCGATCTGCACGACGCCGCGCCCGAACGCCGGCTTGTTGCCTGCGCTGACAATGCCGCCGAGCGCGCCCTCCCGCCCGATCGTGGCCGCATCGACCGAGTCGCCGTCGGCCAGCGGCACGACGAGCGACAGCATCGTGCCGCGTCCCGGGAACCAGCTGTGGGTGATATCGTCGCCGGGTTCGAACAGCACGGCACCCACCGGCAGCAGCACCGGCCGCGCATGCGGCTCCAGCCGCGCATGGTCGGCGGGACTCAGCGCCGCGAGCAGCCGGTTCTCGCTGAATCCCGAGCCGCCGCCTGCTGGTAGCGCGTGTGTCGCCGCTGTCCCCAATGGTTCTTGCCCCGTCCGGTTCGATCGCCGAACGGCGACAGGCCCATGATGACCGAGTGTCGCGCAAAAGTCTGTAACGAACACAACACAGCGGCGGGGTCGATCAGTCTGCGTCGCTCAAGTCGTCCGGCTCGCCAGTCTGGCCCATCGCCTGTCGCCCGGTCACGCCCTGACAGCCCTTGCCGGCGTTGGTGATCGCATCGCTTTCTCCAAAGGACCCCGGTTCGCCACCGGGCGCATCGCCGGCGCGGCGCTGCCACGAAAGATCGTCCGTGTCGTCAATCGGCGCGCGGGTCGGATCATCTGCCATGTTGCTCTCCTGCCAAAACTCAGCGTTTCGCCCCTTGAGAACGAAGCGGCGATTGCGCCGTTCCCGCGCGAGGCGCTAGGTCGGTCCGAAGACCTTTCGGAGAGCGGCGCGATGTCGGACGGCGAACGGATCATAGCGGTGCCCGAGGCGGCCAAGGTAGGCACGGGCTGCGATCTTGCGACCTATGAGGCGATGTATGCGCAGTCGCTCGCCGATCCGGATGGCTTTTGGCAGGCGCAGACCGGGCGGCTGGACTGGATGACGCCGCCGACGCGGATGGGCGAATGGTCCTACGATCCCGTCGAAATCAAATGGTTTGCCGACGGCGTACTCAACGCGAGCGTCCAATGCCTCGACCGGCAGCTGGCGCGCCACGCCGACCGCACCGCGATCATCTGGGAAGCCGACTCGCCCGACACCCCGAGCCGGCACATCAGCTACCGCGAACTCCACGCCGAAACCTGCCGCATGGCCAATGCGCTAAAGGCGCTCGGCGTCGGCAAGGGCGACCGCGTCACCATCTACATGCCGATGATCCCCGAGGCAGCGATGGCGATGCTCGCCTGCGCACGGATCGGCGCGGTGCATTCGGTGGTGTTCGGCGGCTTTTCGGCTGACGCCATCGCCGGGCGCATCCAGGATGCCGACAGCCGCTTCCTGATCACTGCCGACGAAGGGCTGCGCGGCGGAAAGACCATTCCGCTGAAAGGCACCGTCGACAAGGCGCTTGACCATTGCCCGCAGGTCGGCGGCGTGCTCGTCGTGCGCCACACCGGCGCGACCGTCGCGATGCAGCCGGGCCGCGACCGCTGGTGGCACGAGCTGCGCAACGAGGTCGCCGCCGACTGCCTGCCCGAGCCGATGGCCGCCGAGGATCCGCTGTTCATCCTCTACACGTCGGGCTCGACAGGGAAGCCGAAGGGCGTGCTGCACACGACCGCCGGCTACATGCTGTGGACCAATCTGACCTTCCAATATTGCTTCGACTACCGCGACGGCGACATTCACTGGTGCACCGCCGATGTGGGTTGGGTGACCGGTCATAGCTATATCGTCTACGGTCCGCTCTCGAACGGCGCGACGACGCTGATGTTCGAAGGCGTGCCGAACTACCCGAATGTCGAACGCTTCTGGCAGGTCATCGCCAAGCACAAGCCGGCGATCTTCTACACCGCGCCGACTGCGCTCCGCGCGCTCATGCGCGACGGCGATGCGCCGGTGCTGAAGCATGACCGGTCGTCGCTGCGCCTGCTCGGCACGGTCGGCGAGCCGATCAATCCGGAAGCCTGGCTTTGGTACTGGCGCGTCGTCGGCGGCGAGAAACTGCCCGTCATCGACACCTGGTGGCAGACTGAAACCGGCGGCGTGCTGATCTCCAACCTGCCCGGTGCGATCGACATGAAGCCGGGGTCGGCGACCAAGCCCTTCTTCGGGATCGAGCCGGCGCTCGTCGATGCCGAAGGCACGTTCATCGACGGCGCGGCGTCGGGCAATCTCGTGCTCAAACGGTCGTGGCCGGGACAGGCGCGCAGCGTCTATGGCGACCATCAGCGCTTCGTCGATACCTATTTCTCGACCTACAAGGGGCTTTATTTCACCGGCGACGGCGCACGCCGCGACGAGGACGGCTATTGGTGGATCACCGGCCGGGTTGATGATGTGCTCAACGTGTCGGGCCACCGGCTCGGGACTGCCGAGATCGAATCCGCGCTCGTCGCGCACCCGGACATTGCCGAGGCTGCCGTCGTCGGCTTCCCGCACGACATCAAGGGGCAGGGCATCTACGCCTATGTGACGCCGAACGCCGGCATCGAAACCAGCGAGCAATTGCTCACCGAACTCAAATTCTGTGTTCGCGAACATATCGGCCCGATCGCAACGCCCGACTTCCTGCACCTGACCCCTGCGCTGCCCAAGACCCGCAGCGGCAAGATCATGCGGCGCATCCTCAGGAAAATCGCCGAGAATGATTTCGGCAATCTCGGCGACATCACGACGCTCGCCGACCCGTCAGTGGTCGAGGCGCTCGTCGAAGGGCGGAAGAACCGCTAGCGCGTGTCCATTCGTGATTTCCTGATCCTAATCGGTATCTGCCTCGCCTGGGGGCTGTCGAACGTCGTTTCGAAGATCGTCGTCGGCCATTGGGGCGTGCCGCCGCTGGCCTTTGCGGCCGTTCGCTTCGCGCTGGTTCTCGCGGTGACGTTGCCATGGCTCAGGCCAGTGCCAAAGCCGCTCTGGCGTATTGTCACGGTCGGACTGTTGATGGGTGGCGGCAATTTCGCGCTTCTCTTCATCGGATTGCAGACCGCCAGCCCGTCGGCGGCAGCGGTCGTCGTGCAGACTGGGGTACCGATCACGACCCTGTTGTCGGTCGTCATGCTTGGCGAGCGCATCCATTGGCGGCGGGCGGTCGGTATCGTGCTGACGCTCGCCGGTGCGCTGCTGGTGATCTGGAATCCGCAAGGGCTGTCGCTGTCGCTCGGCCTCTGGTTCGTACTCGCGGCGGCTGCGGCGGGGTCGCTCGGCGCCATCCTCATGAAACAGATGGACACGATCAACCCGCTGCGCTTCCAGGCCTGGGTCGGGTTCGTCTCGCTCTGGCCGCTCGCGCTGGGGTCGTTGCTGTTTGAGCACCGCCAGATGGACACGATGATTGCCGCCGGCTGGGGGTTCGTCGCCGCGGTCGCCTTCTCGGCGTTCATCGTCTCGGTGCTCGCGCACACCAGCTATTACCAGCTGATCCAGCGTTACGAGGCCAATCTGCTCGCACCGCTGACGCTGATGGCGCCACTGTCGACGATCGGTTTCGGCGTGTTGCTGACCGGGGATCGCTTCGATTTGCGCATGGCGGTAGGCACCGCGCTGGCGCTGACTGGTGTGTTGATCGTCGCCTTGCGCCCCAACCATGTCGCGCCGCTGTTGCTGCTGTTCCGGGAGCGCGCCTGATCCATGCAAAAGCGACATGGCTCGCATATCGCATTCGATTGATACGCGCGCGCAACTTTGGCGTTATAGGCCCGCGGCTCTTTTGAAAGCGTGGAGATGTCCATGGACGCTCAACCTGCGCATGACCCTGCCTCCCACAAACCGACCACCATGTCCTGGCCGCTCGCGCTCGGCGCGATCGGCGTGGTGTTCGGCGATATCGGAACCTCACCGCTCTATGCGTTCCGGGAAGCGCTGAAGCAGGCCGGCCCGGCAATTGTCAGCGACGATATCATCGGCGTGTTGTCGCTCGCGCTCTGGGCGCTAATCGTCATCGTCACGCTCAAATATGTGCTGTTTCTGCTCCGGGCGGACAACGACGGCGAAGGCGGCGTGCTCGCGCTTATGGCGCTGGCGCAGCGATCGGCCAAAAGCCGGGCGGGAGTCGTGCTGGCGCTGGGCGCGGCCGGAGCAGCGCTATTCTACGGCGATGCGATCATTACCCCGGCGCTGTCGGTCCTGTCGGCGGTGGAGGGCAGCCGCACCATTCCGGCGCTCTCGCACCTCGTCACCGAAAATGGCATTGTGATCGCAACGGTCGTGATCCTTGCCGCGCTGTTCGCGATCCAATCGCGCGGCACGGCGAGCGTCGCCACATTGTTCGGCCCGGTCTGCGTGCTCTGGTTCGTCTCGATTGCAGCCATTGGGGCGATCCACATCGCCGACGAGCCCGCAATCCTGCTGGCTTTCGTCCCGAGCTATGCGGTGTCCTATCTGGCAGGGCATGGCGTCGTCGCCCTGTTCGTGCTGGGTGCTGTGTTCCTGACCGTGACAGGTGCTGAGGCCTTGACCGCCGACATGGGCCATTTCGGCCGCAGGCCGATCCAGTTCGACTGGCTGGCCTTTGTGTTCCCGGCGCTGGCGCTCAACTATCTCGGGCAGGGGGCGATGGCGCTGAAGGCACTGGCGGCCGCGCAGGCCGCGGGGCAGCCCTTCGTCGATCAGGACTGGTTCTTCCTGATGGCGCCGCAGCCGCTGCGCGTACCGCTTGTCATCCTTGCGATGGCGGCGACGATCATCGCGAGCCAGGCGGTGATCACCGGTGCCTTTTCGCTGACCCAGCAGGCGATGCGGCTCGGGTTGCTTCCGCGCATGCAGATCCGGCAGACGTCGGAGACGCAGGCGGGGCAGATCTATCTGCCGGCGATCAACACGCTGCTGCTGGTCGGTGTGCTGATCCTCGTGTTCGGCTTCCGCAATTCGTCCGACATGGCGGCGGCCTATGGCATCGCGGTCACCGGGACGATGGTGCTGACCACCCTGCTCGCCTTCGTGATCGTCCGGCGTATGTGGCGCTGGTCGCTGGTGCTGGCGGTTGCGGTCATCACGCCGTTCCTGTCGATCGATCTGATCTTCTTCGGCGCGAACATCCTGCGCGTGGCGGAGGGTGGCTGGGTGCCGCTGCTCGTCGCGGCGAGCGTCGGCTTCGTCATTCTGACCTGGATGACCGGTCGTCGGCTGCTGGCCGACCGCATGTCGACCGACAGCATCCCGCTCGCCGACCTTGCCGGCATGCTCGCCCGCCGCCCGCCCAATCGCGTTGCGGGGACCGCGGTGTTCCTGACCGCGACACCGGAGATTGCGCCCTCGGCGCTGCTGCACAATCTCAAGCACAACAAGGTGCTGCACGAGCGGAACCTTGTCGTGGCGGTCACGACGCGAAACATTCCTTATGTCGAAGACCGCATCCGGATCGAACGGCTCGACGAGAATTTCTGCATCGTCACGCTGGCCTATGGCTTCATGGAGCAGCCCGACATTCCGCGCGATCTCGCGTTGCCCGAAGTGCCGCCGGAGAGCCGGACCCAGGCGCTTGTCACCTCCTATTTCATCAGCCGGCAGGCGGTGCGACCGACGCACGGCGAGGGCATGCCCTTCTGGCAGGACCTGATTTTCATCTTCCTGCACCGCAATGCCTCGGACCCGACGGACTTTTTTAACATTCCCCCCAACCGGGTTGTCGAACTGGGCAGTCAGGTCGAAGTGTGATCTGACTTGGCGGGCGCTTGGGACCCGTCCCGTTGGCGTGGATTTGAAAGAGGGCTCGTGGAACCGGTCTGGCAGGGCAAATATATCGCGGTGTTCGTCGATGGACGCTGGGAATATGTGAAGCGCGCGCGTGACATCAGCGCGGCGGTGATCCTGGCGCTGACCGACGCCGGCGAGGTCGTGCTCGTCGAGCAGATGCGCGTCCCGCTTGGGCGGCGGTGCATCGAACTTCCCGCGGGTCTGGTCGGCGACGAGACGCCCGGCGAGGATGCGGCGCTGTCGGCGGCGCGCGAGCTCGAGGAGGAGACCGGCTTCACCGCCGATCATTGGGAAGAACTCGGCGAATTCGCCTCGTCGCCCGGCATGGTTGGCGAGACCTTCCGGCTGTTCCGCGCGACGGGCCTACGCAAGACCGGCACGGGCGGCGGGGTGGCGCACGAGGACATCGTCACGCATGTCGTGAAGCTGGACGCGCTGACCGCGTTCGTCGCGGCACGGCGTGCCGAAAATTGTGCAATCGACGTCAAATTGCTCGCCGTTTTGTCTTTTTTGCGCTGAATCGTTGCTGACCCTGCAAATTCGCATAGGCTGACGGCGTGGCCACGCGCGCAGCCTATTCTTTCGATCTGACACCCCCCGTCCGCGCTGCTTTGGTGACGGCCGGGGCAGTGCTGCTGGCGCTGATCGGCTATGCGCTGGCGCGCGCCGCGCTCGGCCTGACACCGCCCGATCCGCGCACCGCCAAACCGGCTATCCTGTTGCATTTGCTCACGGTTATTCCGTCAGTGCCGCTCGGTATGGCGATGCTCGTCATGCGCAAGGGCGACCGCCGCCACCGCTGGATGGGGCGGCTCTGGATGGCCCTGATGGCGATCACCGCCGCGTCGACCTTCTTCATCACCCAGACCCAGCCCGGCCAGTTCAGCCTCATTCACATCCTCTCGGTCGTCACGCTGATCGCCGCCCCCCGCGCGATCCACGCCGCCCGCACCGGCCGCATCGAACGGCATAAGCGCGGCGTTATCCTTTTGTATTTCCTCGCACTTATGACCGCCGGCGCCTTCACCTTCCTACCCGGCCGCCTCATGTACCAATGGGCCTTCGGATGAACTCATGCGCAAACCCGTGATCCAACTCGCGGACGTGCGAAAGACTTTAGGCAGCCATGCCGCTCTCGATGGCATCGACCTCGCCATCGACGCTGATGCGTTCGTCGCGCTGGTCGGCGCCTCAGGCTCAGGCAAGACGACGACACTGAAGCTGGTGAACCGGCTCGTCGAGGCCGATGCCGGGACCGTCAGCGTACGCGGCCGCAATGTCCGGGACATGCCCCTCACCGAGCTGCGCCGCTCAATCGGCTACGCGGTGCAGGGAGTCGGGCTGTTCCCGCATCTGACCGTCGCGGAGAATATAGCCTTGCCGCTCCGGCTGGCCGGCAAGATCGACCCGGCCCGTGGTGCGGAGCTTCTGGCGATGGTCGAACTGCCAGCCGGCTACGCCGCACGCATGCCGGCCGAACTGTCGGGCGGGGAGCGGCAACGCGTCGGCTTCGCCCGGGCGCTCGCGACGGCACCCAATATCATGCTCATGGATGAACCGTTTGGGGCGCTCGATCCGGTCACGCGTGACAGCCTGTCGACCAGCTATCGCGCCCTGCACGAACGGCTCGGCTTGACGACGCTGATGGTCACGCATGACATGCAGGAGGCGTTGTTGCTCGCCGATCGCATCGTCGTGATGGCGGGCGGGCGGATCGTCGCCGACGCGACGCCGCGCGATTTGCTGGCAGGCGAAGGCGGGCCCGAAGCCGCTGCGCTGGTCACGGTGCCGCGGGCGCAGGCGGCGCGGCTGGCGGAGCTGGCGCGTGGATAGTCGCTGGGATGCCGCGCTCGCTGCGCTGTGGAAGGCGCTGCCGCCGCATATCGCGCTGAGTGCGGCGGCGCTGGCACTCGGGGTCGCGGTTGCGTTGCCGTTTGCAGTGATTGCAGCGCGGCGGCCGGGGCTGAGATGGGCGGTGCTGACGGCCGCGAGCGTCGTGCAGACCGTGCCCGCCCTGGCATTGCTGGCGCTGTTCTACCCGTTGCTGCTGGCCTTGGCGGCGCTGACCGGCACGCCGATCCCGGCGCTCGGCTTCCTGCCGTCGCTGCTGGCGCTCGCGCTCTATTCGATGCTGCCGATGCTGCGGAACGGCGTCACCGCACTGACTGGCATCGACCCGGCGGTCAGCGAGGCCGCCGATGGCCTCGGCATGACGGCAGGGCAGAAATTGCGCCTCGTGGAAGCGCCGCTCGCGGCACCCGTGGTCATGGCAGGCATCCGCACGGCGGCGGTGTGGACGATCGGGACAGCGACGCTATCGACGACGGTCGGCCAGCCGGGACTCGGCGACCTCATTTTTGCAGGGCTGCAGACCGAGGATTGGGTGCTGGTGCTGGCCGGTTGCGCGGGCGCAGCGGGACTGGCGCTTGTGGCGGATCAATTGCTCGGCCTGATCGAAGGCGGGCTCGCGAAACGCAGCCGCTGGCGGGTGGCGACGGGTCTTGCTCTGCTGATCGCGGGGCTGGCGGCGGCGCTGGTCCCGGTCGGTGGGACCCACCGGGAGACGGTCGTCGTCGGGGCCAAGAATTTCAGCGAACAATATATTCTCGCTGCGCTGATTTCGGACCGGCTGCGGGCGGCGGGGTTCGACGTCCAGACGAAGTCCGGCCTCGGGTCGGCGGTGGCGTTCCGGGCGCTCGAGGCGAGCGATGTCGATGTCTATGTCGATTATGGCGGGACGCTTTGGGCGAATGAGCTAAAGCGCACCGATACGCCGCCGGCACCTGCCATGAACGCCGAGATTGCCCGCTGGCTGGCGGCGCGCGGCGGGCGGGTCGTGGGGTCGCTGGGCTTTGAAAATGCCTATGCGCTGGCGATGACGCGCAAGCGCGCAACCGAACTGGGCGTGACCAGCATTGCCGACCTGACCCGCGTCGCGTCGCAACTCACCTTCGGGTCCGACCTCGAATTCCTGAGCCGCCCGGAATGGACGGCGATCCGCACGGCTTACGGCCTGCGCTTCAGAGCCGCGCGCTCGTTCAGCCCGACCTTCGTGTACCGCGCGGTGACCGACGGCACGGTCGATGTGATCTCCGCCTTTTCGAGCGACGGACGCATTGCCGCCGACGATCTGGTCGTGCTCGCCGATCCGAAGGGCGCGATCCCGGCCTATGATGCGCTGCTCCTGGTGTCGCCACGCCACGCGAAGGACAGTAAATTGCTGAACGCGCTTGCGCCGCTCAACGATTCGATCCCGGTCGAGCGAATGCGCGAGGCCAATCTGATGGTCGATCGCGACAGCAACAAGCAGTCGCCCGAGGCGGCGGCGCGCTGGCTCGCTAGTCGATCGGCGAGACGCCCAGCACCGCGCTGATCGGCAGCTCGCCGTAGAGGTGCGGGAACAGCTCGCCGCCGCGCGACGCGCCCCAGCGCAGCGCTTCGCCGAGGCGGCCTGCGTCCACTTCCACCAGCACAAGATCGGACCGGCCGGCGAAATGCTTGGCGAGCGTGCCCGGCACCTGCGCGCGTGTGGAAAAATGCATGTAGCGATCACGCAGGTCGTCGGCCGAACCGCGATACACGCCCTCAGCCTGGACGCGCTCCCATTCGAGGCGGCCCATGATCTTGAAGACCGTGCTCATTGATCACCACGGTAAGGCGGCATCGGGATTTCGGCCTGGGCGTGGCGGAGCGCCGTCGACCATTGTTCGCTGAGGTCGTGGAAATAGGGGTCTTCCTCGCCGATACGGTGGACGATGTCGGCCTTCGCCTGTCCGGTCTTGGCGACCAGCACGTCGATCGGAAGGCCGACCGCGAGGTTCGAGCGCATTGTCGAGCTGAACGAGATCAGCCCGATCTTCATCGCTTCGTCGAGGCAGGTGTCGTAGTTCATCGCGCGGTCGAGGATCGGCTTGCCATATTTATGCTCGCCGATCTGGAGATAGGGCGTTTCCGGCGCGCATTCGATGAAATTGCCGGCCGAATAGACGAGGAACAGCCGCGTCGGCTCGCCGCCGATAGAGCCGCCTACCAGTAGCGTCGAGGAGAAGTTGATGTCGCCCTGTTGAAGGCTTTCGAACTGATCGCGCGCGCTCCGGTTGGCGCGGCCGGCGGCGCGAGCGGCATGGTAGATGCTGGGGACATTCTGCAGCGTTTCGAGCCGTTCCGGATCATCGGGGCTCGGCACCCCGTCGGACAAGGCCTGCATCGCCGCCTGAGTCGTTGACAGGCTGCCAGCCGAGGCGATGACGATCAGCCGCTCGCCGTCATTCCCGAACACCCGGAGCTTGCGATAGGTCGAGACATTGTCGACGCCCGCATTGGTGCGCGTGTCGGCCATCATCACGAGCCCGTCGCGCACCAACAATCCAACGCAGTAAGTCACGGCCCCCCGGTCTCCTACTATTGTTGTCGCTGCGACTGCGTCTCGACCGCATGGACGCTGACGTCCATCGCCTCGCCGCCGCCACCGCGCCGTGCCCCCCGGATCGGCGCTGCCTCAAGATAGTCGAGGCCGACGGCGACTCGCACGTAATTTTGGTCGGCGCAGATGCCGTTCGTCGCATCGAAGGCGACCCAGCCAAGATCGGGCACGAAGGCCTCGGCCCAGGCGTGCGACGCATCCTGCTGCGCGGCGTCGCCGGTCCGGGCGAGATGTCCCGAGACGTAGCGGGCCGGAATGCCGATCCAGCGCGCCGCGCTGCAGAAGAGATGCGCAAAATCCTGGCAGACGCCTTGGCCGCTCGCGAGCGCTTCCGAGGCTGCCGTCGTCGTGGTTGTCGTGCCGGTCTGGAACGCCAGCGCCCCGAACAGCGCGAGGTTGAGCGCGTGCAGCGTGGGCAATGTGTCGTCCCGACGCGCGCGCTCGGCGAGCTCGCGGATCGCAGTATCCGCAAGCGTAAGTGGGGTCGATCGCAGGAACACAGCCGGGGGCAGCGGTTCGAGTGCGCCGCGCACGAGGCCCGCCGCATCCTCGACTTCGACCTCGCCCGAGACGTTGATGCGCAGTTCGGTCAGCGGTGCGTCGGCATAGAAGATATGCAGCCGGTTGCCGAAGCTGTCACGGCTCTCACGCAGCTTGCCATCGGCATCGATGTCGATGCGCCAGTTGCGGACATGCTGGTCCTCGCTGTCGGAGGGGCTGAGCCGCAGATATTGCACGACGTTAGACGCCGGCAATTCGTAGCGATAGCTCGTCGTATGATCGATCCGGATGCGCATCAGAACAGATATTGCTCGGCGATTGCCGCGCCAAGCCGGTTGTTGTCGGCAAGGAAGGCCGTCACATATTCGTGCAGCCCAGAGGCGAAGATCGTCTCGATCCTGCCGTTCGCCAGCTTGTTCGCCGAGGCGACGGCGAGGCGGTGGCTGGGACCGCGCCGCCCGCTCGCATTGGCGAGATGATCGAGATAACGCACCGAATCCTGCGTACAGGCCGCGAGCGAGCGCGGCATGGTGCGGTTGAGCATGAGCAGATCGGCAACGAGCCAAGGTTTCACGCTGTCGCGGTAGACGTGGCGATAAGCAGTGAGCGCCGACACGGTGCGCAGGATCGTCGTCCACTGGAAATAGTCGAGACTGCCGCCGACGGGCTCGTCGCGCGGCAGCAGCAAGTGATATTTGACGTCGAGCAGCCGTGCCGTGTTGTCGGCCCGCTCGATCGCAGCGCCAAGGCGCAGGAACCAAT
>CALRQP020000039.1:0-23162 GCA_943370355.1 Sphingomonas paucimobilis | reverse complement strand
GACACCATATAGCGTTCGACTGCCTGAAAAGTCGGATTGCTCAGGTGCCATTCGCGCACCGTCCGGCCCGCCTCGGTCCGCGGTGCGGACAGCTCGACACCGATCGCATCGATGCCTATCGCCATGCCCGCCGGAACCGAGACCGTGCCTTGTCCGTCAAGCAGGATCACATTGCGCCGCGCCGTAACCGGCAGAAAATAGGTGTTCGGGAAATACGGCTTGGTCTGCCGGATCTTGAACGAAGCGGTCAGCTTTGCGCCGACCGACACCTGCGGGAACGGAATGACCTTGATCGCGATATCCGACAGCGTCGCAACCGCCGGCGAATAGGGCGGCGACTGAGTCAGCACCTGATCGGGGCGCACTTCAACACGCTTGCCGTCGGGGGTCGTGGTGAACGCCTCAACGAGTTCGAATGATTGCAGGCTCGTGCTGAGCGGGACCGGGAAGACCCCGGCACCCTGCGCGCCCTCGGGAGTGTCGATCCGGATGACAATCGTCTGCGCAACCGTCGCGGTGCCATCCCGCTCGATGGAAACTGCGGCACTTATATGTTCAAGCACGGCCGGTTGCTTCGAGGCGGGTGATTGCGCATGTGCGGCTCCGGCAACCAGAACAGCAAGGTTGGCGGCGCTTGCTGAATATAAACGGAATCTTCGCATGGATTGTGTCCCCCCATAAATTACTTCAGCCGACAGGATGGCTCCGTTGGCTGGTCACGCTCATTCCGCTGTCGAGCCAGCTGCGCATCGTGTAGCTCGCCCCTGGGCCATCACGAGGACCTGATCAGCTTGGCGGATCGTCTCGGCGCGATGACCACATGGGTGATGCCCAGATTGCCGATTGCGGCGCCTGACCGCTACGGACTGCCTAATTGTTGACCATCGCCGTAACCGTCAGATTCTGGCTGTGATCAGCAAGTCTTGAGCCTAGTACTTGATTGTACTAATACCAACGACATATGCGTTACCAGGATACCAGTACTTCTTTATTGAAGTGCGAGCGCATTCAATTGCGTCAGCACAAACTTCTCCGTCAAACTTCCATCCAAAGTCATTCCTAAGTTGAACCGAAGTCGGAAACCAATATTTATATTTGCTAGAAAATATTGACATGCTGCATGTTTTATCTTGTTTGTCACTTTGGGACGAGTCGTAGTAGATTCCGACTAATTTAATCTGCTTATCCCACGAACTCATTTTTATATTCCGCCGTCGGTAAATCTCTCTAAATTTATCCGATCGAACCTCTTCACATTTTGCTAACTCGGGTAATTCTTCTTTCTCCAGTAAATATTGATAAGTCATCGCATTTCCATGGAATCCTATGAGGGGCTCGCCGATCATTATGATCGTCTTTGCAGCCGGCACGATCAACTCCGCACATGCAGAAAGACAATATTCACGGACCCGGACCGTAACATTGTGCTGACTTATCCTGTCGGCGAGGTCGATTGAGGAGTCGGCCTCGCCGCCATAGGAGCGAATGTCGATTATCGTGCCGTCGGATATCTGTGGAATTAGCCTGTCAGCAAGTTTCCGGTCGATTGTGCCATCGATCACCACAGGATTGACCATCGGTGCACTCCCGGTGAGCAGACCAGCCAATATCAACATGAAGAGCGTCGTCCTCATCGAGCCTCCTGCGGGAGTGGGGCCGAATGCCCCACTCCCTTGTGCCTCAACTGACTACTGAGGGCATTGAGATTGGGCATAGTCGCCCGCGCCCGCCAGCCCAACCAAACCGCCTAGGTAGCCACCAATTGCTGCCCCCCCCCAACCGCCGGCGTCATAACCAAAGCTTCCTCCAAGAGTCACCGACCCGCCTATAAATTCTGAACGGGCCGAGTTTTCGCAATCCCGTTGGCTCGCCCATAGTCTACCGTTAGAGTCCTGGTAGGCCCCTGGTGACCTTGAGTTGTTTGCAGAGTTATTTCCATCCCCGGATGTCGTTCTTCCCTGCTGCTGGCGCGCACCGGGCAGACTATTGTCAGGTTCATCGTCAGCCGCAGCGGCCGCAGCGGCGGCCCCGCCCGTGACCAGCGCCCATTCGCTTGATGCCAATTCCCGCATGTTCAATTCCTTCACCAAGTCAGATTGCCAAGACACCACGCCACATACAAATCCTGTCTGCTTCACCACCTCGTCGTCGTGGAACGGAGGGGAGCCAGAATGACATCGGCCAGACTCTGCCGGTCGAGAATGACATCGGCCTTCAGCATCATTCCCGGCTGGAGCAGCACGGCCTGGCCAAACGCATTCACGGCCTGACGGTCGAGCCTGACCCGCGCTCGGTAAACCGGTTCCTGAAGCTGCACTGGTCCGACCGTCTTCCCGGGCGCATAGATGCTGCGAGACACCCGGATAATGCGGCCCTGAGCGATACCATATCGCTGGTAGGGAAAGGCGTCGTACATCAGCCGCACCGGCTGGCCGGCGGCGACAAAGCCGGCAGCGCGCGTGGGAATCAGAAGTTCGGCAACCAGGGCGTCGTTGGTACCCCGCATCGTGATCAGCGGTGTATTCGGCGCTGCTGACTGGCCGATCATCGCCTGAAGCCCCGTGACAACGCCATCAACCGGCGCAGTGATTGTATATCCGCCGCCTGCGGTTGATTGCGCCCGTTGCAAGGCAATTGCAGCGATCTGATCGCGGGCCTCCGAAACACGGGATGCAAAGACCGAGGGCAGACGGGCAGACTCGCCTCGCGCCTCGGCGATCTGCCGGTCAAGACTTGCAATCTCAACCCGCGCTGCGGACAGTTGCGCCTGATAGGCAAGCGCCTCCTGTTCACGCGCCTGCATCTCACGCCGAGACGCAAAGCCCTTGGCCAGCAACGGGCCCAACGCCTCGACCTGCTCGGCTGCAAGTTTAGCACGCTGCTCGTGAATGGGCAGGGCGGTACGCAGGCTGGCCGATTGCTCCTCCAATCCGCGAACACGCGCGTTCGCCTGCGCCTCGGTTGTCCGCGCCTCCTGGGCCAGCAATTCAAGTTGGCGCTCGGCTTCGCCAGCACGCAGCCTCAGTCCGGCGTCTATCCGTGTGCTTGACGCCACCCCATCGGCCATGTCGGCATCGGTGCGTAGGGTGACCAATGCTTGCCCGGCCACCACCAAGGCACCATCGGCAACGTGCAGCTGTGTAACCATGCCGCCGCCCCGTGCCTCGATCTCGATTAACCCGCGCGACGGAGCGAGGAAGCCAATGACTGTCTCCTTGCGGGTGTAGGTGGCATTGTACAGGAACACGCCGACCGCGCAGGTCATCAGCGTTAGCACCGCGGTGATGACCCAGAACGCGACCGGTTGCGACACAACAACCGTGCCAAGCAAGCGGCGGCGGCGGTGTTCAATGACCTCAGGCCGAAACAGTGGCGCGGACACTGGCGGCCTCCGTCCCGTGGTTGGCGATCTCGACCAGTTTGCCGTTCCGTAGGGCCATTATGCGGCCAGCAATCTCAAACACCGCCGGGCGGTGCGCAACGATGATGCGTGTCATCGGCAACTGATCGAGTAGGCCGATAATGCCTTGCTCCGTCGCAGGGTCGAGGTTGGCCGTTCCTTCATCAAGAATGAGGATGCGGGGCTTTCGGTAGAGCGCCCGCGCGAGCAATATGCGTTGCTTCTGCCCGCCAGAAAGGGCGGTGCCCATGTCGCCCACCAGGCTTTGGTAGGCCATCGGCATTGCTTCGATATCCTGTGCGACGGATGCGGCCACTGCACAGGCGCGCACCCAATCGAGGTTCACCTCGGTGTCGAAGAATGAAATATTGTCGGCTATGGTACCCGAGAGAAGCGTATCGTCCTGCTGAACCACGCCAACTGCGGCCCTTAGCCTTGCAACACCCAGTGTATGCAAAGGCAAACCATCCACCAAAATCTGACCTTCGCTTGGCAGATGAAGCCCGAGCAGCAGCTTGATCAGGGTTGATTTCCCGCAACCGCTTGCTCCCGTGATCACAACGCATTCACCGGCGCGCACGTGGAGGTCGACGCCGTTCAGGACCGCAGGTTCGGTCGGCGCGTACCGGAACGAAACATTCTTCAAAGCCATCGCGCCATGCACCGGCCCGGGCATAGTCAGACTCTCACCAGTGCCCGGCTCGGGATCTGCATGGACGATATCGGCCAACCGTTCGAGGTGAAGCCCGAGCATGCGGTATTGGATGAACTGACCAATCAGCGCCGACGCCGCGCCAACGAACTGACTACGATAGGCCTGAAACGCGAACAGCATCCCCAGTGTGAAGGTGCCCGCCATAACAAGCTTGGCGCCGACGTACAGGATGATGATGTTTTCGATCCCGGAGAGCATCGATCCACCGACACCGGTGTTGATACCGAACCGGCTGATACGCAGCCGACTATCCACTGTCTCGGAATAGGCGTTCTGCCAGACAGCCAGCCGCTCAGGCTCACGGCCAAAAATTTTGATCGTACGGGCAGCGCGAATTGTCTCGAGAAACAGGCTGTTTTCACGCGCCGAAATATGAAGCTGTTCTTCTTGCTGGCGGCGCGCCACGGGAAATATTGCGAGCTGCCCAATAAATGCAAAACATAGTGCCCCGACAACAATACCAGTCAGTAGCGGTGAATAGACCAGCATCAGGGCCAGCGTCGTTACTGCCATAAGCCCGTCAAGCACGACCGCCACAATGCCGGACGTGAACAGGGTCTGCACAGGACCCATTGAGCCGAAGCGGCTGACAATGTCGCCGATATGACGGTTCTCAAACCAACTCACCGGCAGTCGGGTCAGGTGCCGGAACAGGTTGACGCGCATCTGATAGGTCAGCGCGGTCGAAAAATGCAGACCAACATAGGACCGCAGCACGGTGATTGCGGTCTGCAACACCATCAGAAGTCCAAACCCAAGTGCAAGAATGTTCAGGATACCCAGGTCACCTTTGGTGATCGCCTCATCGACAACCAGCTGGCTGTAGAAAGGCCCGGCCAGAGCAAATAGCTGCAAGATGCCGGCAAGCAGGAATAATTTAGCTAGTGCGGACGTGATGCCACGTTGGCGGCTCCAGAGATCGCCGAGATGGACACGTTGGACCACATTCTGTTTGCGAAAATTTTGCGTCGGCGTGAATTCGAGGCCGACACCAGTTATATGCTTCGAGGCCTCAGCCAGAGACAGAGCTCGCCGCCCCCGCGCGGGGTCGAGGACGACAATTCGTCCCCCGGATTTCACTTCGTCAAGCACAACGAAATGGTCGAGGTCCCAATGTAGAACGGCTGGCCGCTTCAAATCACCAAGTTCGCCGAGCTCGAAACGTACAGCCCGCGCGGCAAGGCCGACGGCATCCGCGATTTGGATAAGATCCGACAGGCTCGTCCCTTTAAGACTGACAGGATAGCTACGGCGAAGAGATGAGAGGTCTCGACGGTCTCCATGCGCTGCCAGGATCATCGCAATGCAGGCAAGGCCACATTCGGCAGCTTCAGACTGCACAATGGCCGGGATGTACCTTCGGCCGAACAGATCGAGCGGATCGAAGGCCGCGTTCACCATAGCGCCCACACGGCACTCAGCGGTTCAGCTTGCGCTTTGACCGCTTCCGGGCGGAATAATGCTGACGTCATCTAGGCGACGCCTGCGGCAAGCAGTCAGCCGACAACGCACCGCCCCATTCTGATGATCCCCTCACACCGGAACAATCGCTGCCGATGCGGCTCCGGAACAACCCGGCCAACTGGCCGGGTTAGTCCCCCGCCAACGAGCCAAGCGGTGCGTAAAAATGCGCATCATCATCGAATGCGGTGCCTCCCCAAGGCGGGTCAGGCGCTCTTCGCCAAAAACCGCCACCGGGCTTCGAGCGCCGGTCACATGGACGCCGACCCTCGGAGGTACTGTCAACGAGAACTGCCCTCAAATGTGCAGCAATTTTGGCAGCAATCCGCTGAAATTACCCCGCGTCAATTCTACGGCCCGTGCGATAGCAGGCAGGCGAGAACTGCCGTGCCCGCCCGCACGACGCGGTCGCAGGCACGGCAGCTCTACCTTAGCGACTGATCTCGAGCGCCAATCGGAGCACCTCACGGCGTGCTGCCTCTGGGCTGTAATCGTGCCAGATTCTTTCAATCCGTTCTGGTAAGCCCGTCTCGGACGATACAGCGTCCAAATATGGGCGGGCCCCGAAATAACCGTGATCGAACTCTGGTGGGGGCCCTTGGTTCAGCAGATGATGCATCGCCTGCACGAGGTAATGAACATCTAATAACTTCTGATCGGCTGTCATTTATCTTCTCCTTAGAAATGTAAGCGAGCGACCAAACGCTCATGGTCGAGTTAGGCGGAACTACTCAAACAACCCCCGCCCCAGATTCAGGACCTCAGGGTCGGATTCGGATCGAGTTTGGATCGGTAAGAACGGTCGCGATGCGACACGATGCGCCGCAGCTTGAGCGGCGGCCGGGCTGGAAACAACGCGATCAGCTGGTCGGTCGGCAGCTCTAACAACTCATCGACCGCGGCAAGGCTGGCTCGTTGCTCCGATCCAGAACCGAGATCATTGCTGACCAACCGTTGCCCGCGTGTCTGGACTGTCCGGTCGCCAAGGGCGCCCGCCAGCCACTGTGCAGACGCAATGTCGGTACGGCCGAGGCCGAACGCCCGCACCGTGGCGCAAGCAGCCAATAGCGTGTGGGCGTCATTGACGCCGTAAACGGATTCAACTTGGGCGCGGTCCTGCGCGACCATCATCGCCTCAACGCCCGAGCCTGCCGCGACGGTGGCAACATCGATGAGCTTCTCCATGCGGCCCAAGCGGCAGAACTCATCGAGAACGAGGAGGAGCGGTTTGACGAGTACGCGCCGCCCGTCCTGCCGCACCACCGTGCCAAGACAGATATTGACGATGAGCCGCATGAAGGTCGCGAGTTCGCGGACCTGATCGAGCGGCGTGACGACGAACAGATCCACACGTCCGTCGAGAAGTTCGTCAAGCGACCAGTCGCTGATGCTCAGGAACTCGCGCATGTGGTCGCCCGCGCACCAGCCGAGCGCTTTGTCGACAGTTGTCAGAATCGCGCCACGTTCGTTTTCGCCAGCCTTGAGAATCGTCTCGGCGGCTTGCACGGCAAAGAGGCCCACAGCAGAGGGGGCTTCGCACCATTCCTCCAGCGTGGCGACGACATCGCCGCTCAGCAGCATGTCGGCAACCCGGACTAACGTGCGCTCTTCGGCTGGCGCGATGCGCGCAACGACCTCGATCGCAGCGGCAATGAGGCGGCGGGCCAAGTCGGCGAAATGAGCGCCGTCGCCCGATTCCGGTCGAACCAGTCCATCGGCAAGCACCGTGGCGTCGCGCGATATATGATCTGGCCTGACATAATCCATCGGGTTGAAGCGGTCGCGCGCCGGCTCGACTACGCCGAGCGGGTTGAGCACCACAACTCGCCGCCCGAGCGATTGCCGCCAACGCCGTGTGGTCGCAAACAACTCTCCCTTAAGGTCCAAAACGACCACCGGACCGTCGTGATCGAGGATCGCTGGGAGGACGCAACCCACGCCCTTCCCTGCCCTTGTTCCGGCCACCACGAAGTGGTGGCCGCCGCGCCAGCCCCGATCAGGATCGGGTCGATGCCGCAAAAGCTTACGGCCAAGATAGCCGAGCGGCAGCCCGCCCTTGGTTCGCGCGAGGCCGGAGGCCTCGCGCGCCGACATCCAGCGCGCGGCCCAAGGGCCGCCCCGCACATTGCGGCCCGGCAGCAGTAGCCGCCGCGCATTGGTTCGGATGAGCCATGACCCGGCGAGCGCGGGCAGGACCGCTACAGCCAACCACAGTGCAACATGTACACGGCCGTCGCTCCAGATGAGCGCCATCGGCACATCCAGCCGCATGGAGATTGCGAAGAGGGACGGTGAGCCGGTGGTCGCGGCCGCCGTGCGCCACGTCCAGATCACGACCTCCCAAAGAGCCTCGAAGCCTGGCAATGATCCGCTAGCGAGGGCGATGCCGGAGGCGAGCCCGAGCGCGGCGCGTCCGCGTTCAGCCTCAAGACCACTCGCTAGTAAGGCCGCCGCTGCGGCCAACCCCCAGGCGAGTGGTACGTCGGCAATCCGGGAGAACAGTGGTGCGCTAGTCATCCACCACCATCGAAGCAGCGCGCCGACCGCAACGATTGCCGCCGCACCGACCCAGTTTCTTCGCGCCACCATCTTGCCCCTAAGGTTAGTGCTAAAGACCTAGGCGGATGGGTCAGTTTTTCCCCGGTGCGAGATGGGAATTTATTTCAGAGGTTCGGGTTCGCCGATGAGATCGGAAAAAAGCGAAAGGTCCCCAGCAACTGTTAAGGCCTCGCGCAAACGTGTAGAAACGTAGTCACGGACGCCGCCAGCTCGATCGGGATTGCGAAGGTCGGCGAGCATCAACCGTCCGAGGAGCATGGCACGCCGGTTGTCTTGCCTGCGCCGCAAAGTCGTTTCCCGAGCGGAGAGCTTTTCGATACGGGCGTTGAGCTGACTGCGCTTGGCTTCGAGTTCGGCAAGGCGATCGGTGACAGAGCGTTGGGTGGCCATTTTCGCACCTCCTCGTTTCAAGTCGCGGACCGAAGTAGGAGGAAGTGAGAAAAAGACCCAAGTGTCGAAATGCGCGCTTATACGTTGCTGGCGCAACGTGCCCGAAGCGGCTAGAAATGTGCGGGAGAAAAGGGGCGCTGGCATTGGCGATCTATCATCTCAGCGCAAAAATCCTGAGCCGCTCTGCCGGGCGATCCTCAGTAGCCGCCGCAGCCTACCGAAGCAGCAGCCGGATTCGTGACGAGCGAACGGGAGAGGAGCACGACTACACGCGAAAACGCGGCGTCGAGCATACGGAAATCGTCGCCCCACCTAACGCGCCCGACTGGATGCGCGACCGCGCTCAATTATGGAATGCAGTTGAGCGGACCGAGAAGCGGCGTGACGCACAGCTCTCCCGCGAGATCGAAGTCGCCTTGCCGCGTGAGCTGGCGGCCGAGCGGCGCGCAACACTGGTACGCGAGTTCGTACAGGTCGAGTTCGTTGATAAGGGGATGATTGCGGACTTTGCGGTCCATGACGGGCGCGCGGGAGACGGAGGCAATCAGCCCCATGCCCACATCATGCTGACGACTCGCGAACTTTTAGGTGACGGGTTTGGGCCAAAGAAGCGTGAGTGGAACGCCGTCGATATACTGGAGGGTTGGCGGGCGCAGTGGGCCAGGCACGTCAACTCAGAGCTTGAGAAAGATGGACATGACGCCCGAATCGACCACCGAACCCTAGAGGTTCAACGAGCCGAGGCCGAGCTTAAGGCGGAGCGAGCGCATGCGAACGGCGATGCGCGCGCGGCGGAGCATCATGAAGACCGGGCGGCTGCTCTCGACCGCGAGCCAGAGCCGAAGCTGGGGCCAACCGCTAGCCAGATGGAAAAGCTCGGCCACACGTCGCGTCGTGGCGACGAGCGTCGCGAGGTTAAGGCCCGCAACAGCGAGCTTCGCACACTACACGAGCAGGCGAGAGAGCTCGCCAAACAGCTGGCCGATGCGGCGCGGGATGTGATCGAAGAGACTCGCCGCCGGCTGCGTGAACTGACGCAGCGGCTAGACGTCGCCTACCGCGCGATCCGTGGACGTGCTGCGGCGGTCACAAGGCCGACTGTTCCAACGCCTGGAAATCCCGGTACGCCCAGCACTGCCGCTCCACTTGACAACGCCGGCATGGATGTATTGCTCGGGCGGGTCTTGGCACACCCGGTACCGGCTGTTGGCCGTGACGCCTTGCTCGGTCGGTCGTCTCGGCAACTGCGAGAGGAATCTGCGCCCGATGTCGCAGCCATCCTTGGTCGGCCCCTGCGGGAACATCCCGAGATTGAAATTGCTCCAACCGCACATAGAGGCAGTCGGCGGCGGGATCGCTCGCGAGATCGCGGTCGTTAGCTAGTAGCGCTTGCATACACGAGCCTCTTTGGAGCAGTCGCATGCCTGTGGCAGCTTTTGAAAGCGTGCGGCATGGCGCAGGACTGCCGACGATCAACTCCATTCGCTTCTGTGCTATTGCCTGATGCAGCTCCATGCTCTTCGGGCGCTTGGCGGGGTGCTACAGGCGGCTCGATACCCGGCGCCCTTGGCTCGCGATGAAGCCGCGGGATGGCCCGCAGCAGATTAAAAAGGAGCAGATCATCACAACCCAACCCGCTCTTCTTTGACGCACGCCGACCCACTTGTTGCCCGAGAAGTGGATCGGCCTTCGCCAACTGCGTCTGCGTCGAGACGGCCATGCAGGCATCCAATGCGCGGGTAACGGTACTGGCGCTGGGCTAGTGAGATCGCTTAGTTAAGTCGATCCCAACCACTCGGATTTCATCGACGCCCGGAAACTTACTTGAAATGGTGTGCCAATATGCTTGAAGGGATTCCACTAGCCCTGCGAAGTCGACTGTCTTGCTCTTGACCGGTAGCTCCCAGCCCTGCTTCTCGCCCCGATACACCAGCACGAACAATCCCCGATTGGAACGATTATCGCGTAGGTAGTCGCCACAAAGCTGGTTTTCGAGCCGCTCGAACAGGTCGGGGCCAGACCACTTATCGGCCAACTTGAGTTCCACGGGGACAGGCCCATCGAAGCCATTGCCATGAAAGCGGAAGTCGGGCCGTTTGGCGTCTGCCAGTTCCTCTTCCTGCGGGATGGAATATCGGCCCTTTGCTCGATCGCGACACCATTCGCCGATATACTTACGCATATCCGTTTCCAGCGTCGCACCCTTAATCAGTATTTCAGCAATGCTGCTGTCGCCATTCTCAAGCGTATCTTTCAGATCGAGGAATCGCAGTTCAGTTAGCTCAAATAGCTCGCGGTGGGTTGCCGGCGTGCGTTCCATCGTGCTCTGAAACTCAAGCGTTTGCTCGATTGTCCACGGGGATAGGTCGGCATCCAGTTCGGCCTTGGTCTTGGCATGATGCAACATCCACGGACGTGACGATGGTTCAGGGTGAAGTTGGGCCAGTTCCATCAATGCCAAGAACGATTCCTTGCCAGGAATTTCCTTCAACAACGAGAAAAGTTGATTCCTAGAGTCCTGAGCATTATCGCGCAGGCCCGGCGAATAAACACCCTTCCCCGCGCGCTCGATATCATCCTTCTCACGAATGTAGTGATGCATCAGCGCATACAGATTTTTGAGGTGCGCAGGTGTTCGGAACGCATTGCCGATCCTGACCTCGCTGTGGCGTCCCCCAAGCAAATTCGTGATGAACTGCATGGCAAAACGCGTTTGAGAGGCAGGATTTTTAATGGTCGGAAGGCGTGCTTCTACGGCCGCGATTGCCTTGTCTGGCTCGACACCCGTCCACACAGCAAACCAACGCGCAGCGTGAGCAAGTCGGCGGTCGCCACTGCGCTGTTCGGCGAGCGTCGCAATGTCTTCGGACGGCATGCCTGCGCCCTGAACGATATTGAGCATATAACCGAGGTTGCTGAGGTTCTTTGGCTCCTTCGCCTTTAGGCGCTCCAAAATACCGCCGCCGATCTTTTGCCAAGCCCACGATCCGCTCCAGCTGAGATCGGAAAGGACGTAGTGGCTTTCGACTTTCACCGTCTCAACGCGCAGATCGCGGTCAACTTCGCCAAGCAACAGCGTAGCAATCTCGTCGGGAAACGCTTCAAACAGTTCGGGCATCCAATCTGGAAACCCGTTGAGTTCCTCCATCGCGTAGCGGCCTGCAAGTACTGCCTCTTCCGCGCTCAGGGTAGAAGCCCATTTTCGAGTTTCCCGCGATTCAACCGCAAGACCGCTAAGGCCGAATATAACCGAAAGGGACGTGCTGTTGCCGACCTTGCCCTCGGAACGCAGCTTCGGTGTGTATTTGCGCCAATACGCGACCAACCCATCTCGAAAAGCCAATGCAACATCAGCTCCATACTCCGCTTCCAGCGATTTCCAGTTGCCCGAAGTCCAATGTCCGGAGTGTGACTCCGAGCCGCGCATTTTTTCATGGAGATAATATTGCGATTGAGAAATATCGGTCAGTTTAGGCAGGCCGGGATTGCGCAGCTTTTCGACGCTCTTCGTAAGGTGCTCCGTCCATTCCTGCTTACGTCGGGCTTCGGTCGCTTGCCGCTCCTTTTGCCTCAGACGATATTTCGCCTCACTACCCTTCCAGCGCTTTTCAGCCTCCGTGAGCGGAGCGGGATGGAAGTGGGTTTGCAACGCAGCCCGAAGTACCGATGATTTTGCTACCTGCGTCTTCAACGCCTCGCGCCATTTCCTTGGGCGCCCCGCGTTCACATAGATCCGGAACGCCAGCGATAAAGCAACCAAGCGATCATCGAGCAACGGACGGTAAGCAGTTTCCGCGAGAATCTGGTCGAAATCCTTCGCGTCAAATTTCCAATAGGAACCGAACAACGATACTTGCCAGAATGCGTTAACGCGCTCTTTCTTTTTCTTCTGCCGGAACCGCCGCGCTTCACGGACCTCGTACCAGAACAGCGCGCTATTCAACTCCGGCCATGCGGGTACCAAATTGGCAATATCCGAGCGAGTGTCCCCCAAATCCCACTCGCGGTAATGTTGCGCTGACGTAATCTTCTGCAACACGGATAATACTGGGACGCGCAGCGCCGCAGGATCGCGCGCGGCCATCAGTCGCTCTGCCGCCTTTGCCGCACTCGTTATGAGCCAACCGTGCCGCTCGGAAAGCTCACAAAACCGGCGTTCGACCACCGGCCGCTTAGTAAGCAACGCCTGCAAGCCTTCCAGCAATTCGGTCAGTAGGTCGGGCGCAAGGGCCTGGATCAATGCATCCAACGCCTGTTGCAACCCATCGACACTATGGGGATTTTTTGTCTCTAGCTTGGCTAAGCAAGCCAGAAGCCAAGCTATCGACAGCTTGGTTGGCGGCAAACCTTCAATGAGTTCCGCTAGCCATTCACGGCTCAATGCAGGTGCTTCGTTCAGGAAGTAATCGCGTACTTCCGCGTTGTCCGCGTCTGAACCTACTGCGCGCACCGCACGAAAAGCGGCGTTCCGCGCATAGCGCCCCGACTTGTGATCCAGTGCAACCAACTTGGCTTCGGGAAGCGCATCGACCAGTTCCCCCTGCCAAATCATGCGCAAAAGAAACCACTTTAGCTCGTCGCTTTTGGCATATTTCGCAAAAAGTGCCTTTACATCGGGCGCTATATCTTTGTCCGCGAAACGCTGCACCGAGCGATAGTCGCTGGTGGAACTTCGGACGATGCCCGTGTGCATTTTCTCGCACACCTCACGCAAAATTTTCTGCCGGATGGCAAGCGGCAGTGCCTTTGGCTCGCCGCCCTCAAAAATCAGCTCCGGCGAGATCGTAAGTGCGCGCTCGCGTATTTTATCATCCAACAGAATAAGCCAGACCAACACGGGGCGCATTGCAGGAACGATGACCGCCTGACCGTATTGCTCCCGGAAGAACAACGCCTCGATCTTGCGCCGCGATGTTTCCCGATCAAGCAGGATTTTGAACCATTCCGCTGCCAGATATTCGCGAACAGTCCGATGGTGGAAGCGCACAGTCTGATAAATCGCTTCGTCAAAAATCGGTCGAGCAAGCAACGCCGCGCATTTTTTCTCATCCCAGCCTGGCAGGACTGCGGCGACGGCTATGCCTTTGGCATTGGCAGTCCCATCCGGCACGCGGATGGTCGATTCTTGTGACATCGTCGTCGCCGCTGCCACGCTTCGCGCGCCAAGTTGCGCATCTTCGGGCGAAAGGGGCGCTGCCTCCAGTCGGTTTTGGTCGCGCTCGGCCAATCGCCGCCCAATGCTTGATTGCATAAGCTCTAAGCGGTTGCCGATGCGCGTGTTTTTCTGCCAAAACTCGACAAGTTCGTTCAAATCATCCGGTCGTGCCGCCATCGACCAAGCATCGGCTCGCTCGATCGCGTCAAGAAATGGCTTGGGATGGGCAATCCCTCTCGCCCTTGCAAAGGTCTCGACTTGCTCCTTGCCGAGATCGTCGAGAGCCACAATCCGAAACGGACTGTGGTCGTTTTTGCCATCCGTGGCGGTTTGCTCACCGCCATCGCCCATCGGCATTGGCTCGATATAGCGAAGATGCTGCTGGCATAGCTTCAGATCGGTGACCGGCCGCCATGCGGTGCCACGACTGGTAACAAGGATATGCGTCCGCTGGAACGCATTTGTCAGGCGGACGCCAATTCTGCGGATGGCGCGCTCAAAATCCTTAGGCTCGCGCAGTCGAGCTTCGTCAACAGAATCCAAAAACAGCCAACCCTCTTCATCGGAGGCCAGCCATTTTTCAAACTCGGCGAGATTGCCCTCCTCAAAAGCGATTTCAAAATCGGCAAAGACATGTTCCAGCCGAAGAAAGAAGGCTTGCTTGCCTTCAGCCCGCAGCGTCTGTGCGGAATGCCTGATTTCTTCGGTTTTTCCCGATCCCGCTTCCGACAGTATCACCGTCCTGAATCCAGCGAGTAGATCCCGCCAGCTCAGCCCTTTGCCATATCGCAGATTTCGATAATCGAATTCATCGCTATCCCCACCCTTGAGAGATAGCTCATGAAACGTCCTGCCTAATTCGATGTAATTTTCGGACAATGAGCGCTCGCGATTATCATGTTGAAACTCGAACTAATCCTTATCCGATAGCAATCAAATGGGTAACTCAAAACAAGAACACAAGATGATGGTTGGCGGTGCTCGCGCTCTAGCCGCTTGCGCGGCCGGAACCTCAGCCGCGTTTCCGCCATACGGTGACGATCGCTACCGTAAGTGCTGGGGCTGCTGCCCCCAGCGCACTGCGAAGCGCCTTCCGCCCAGCTTCCTTCGCTACGCTCCGTGCAGCCGGTTCCCCGCGAAGCCGCTTACTCCGTTTGCCCCCCGATGCTCGCCGCATGGGCAGGGTTTCAGATCGCCACTGAAACCCAAAACCACGGAGAAAAGTCATGGGAGCCAAAACCGAACAACCCCGCATCTATGTTGCCTGCCTTGCCGCCTACAATCACGGCCGTCTGCATGGCACGTGGATTGATGCCGCACAGGATGCTTGGTCGATTTACGACGCGGTGCAGGCGATGCTGCGCACCTCACCCGTCGCCGAAGCCGAGGAATGGGCCATCCATGATTACGAGGGCTTTGGCGGGGCGCGTATCGAGGAGTACGCCAGCTTCGAGCATGTGAGCGCGATTGCCAGCTTCATCGTGGAGCATGGCGCGATTGGGGCGGCATTGCTGGATCACTACAGCGGCGACCTTGACGAGGCGCGGGAGGCCTTGAGCGACCGCTACATGGGCGAACATCCAAGCCTCGCGGATTACCTCCAGGAAGTGACCGAGGAAACGACCGCTATCCCCCAGACCCTGCGCTATTACATCGATTGGCAGGCTATGGCGCGGGACGCCGAAATGAACGGTGACCTGTTCGCGGTATCGACCGGCTGGAACGCAACCCACGTCTTCGCAGGGTGCTAGCATGCAGCCGCAGACCTTCAGCCTGCTATGGCAGGGCATTGAGATTGAAATCGTCTACACGCCGCGCCGCTGGAGCGTGATTGACCATCTGGATATTCGCAGCATCCAACCGGAGCGCGCGCCGCTGCCCATTACGGGCACCGGCTACGTTCGCATTTCATGCAACCGGGCACCATCGACGCCCATGGCGGCGATGTCGTGGCTCAGGTGAGGGCATGGTTGAATGAGGAAGCGGCAGCGCCGGAGTGGCGCGCCCATGTCGAACGGGCCAGACAGGGCGAGCTGTTTTGAAAAAGAACCCGCGATTAAAACGCAAGCCCCTCGCCTGTTCGCACGATCTGCGAATCAGGCAGAACCCCAAAAACTTCTACACAATTCCTGCACAGGCAAAAAACAGAGATTTTTATCTCTATATTTCAAATCTTTGGACGAATCCAAAGATATGGAGCGGGCGAAGGGATTCGAACCCTCGACTTCAACCTTGGCAAGGTTGCGCTCTACCCCTGAGCTACGCCCGCTCGGGCGGCGATCCGGACGACCGGACCGCGGGTGGAGGCGGCTGCTATCATGGTGGCGAAGCGCCGCGCAAGGGATAAATCACTTGAGCCTGACCCTTGGCAGGCAGCGGGCCCGCGCCCCATATGGGCGGCGACCGAACCCGCAGTGAAGGAACCGACGTGGCCAGCCTAGCAACCGCCGCCTCCGAAAAGGCCAGTATCGAGGCCTTCCGCCGCGATGTGCTCGAGGCGTCGATGACCTCGCTCGTGCTCGTGGACTTCTGGGCCGAGTGGTGCGGGCCGTGCAAGGCGCTGTCGCCGATCCTCGAGAAGGTCGCCGCCGACTATGCGGCGAAGAACGTCCGGCTCGTGAAGATCGACGTCGACAAGAACCCGACGATCGCCCAGCAATTCCGCATCCAGTCCATCCCGACCGTCTATGCGGTATTTCAAGGGCAGCCGGTCGCCGACCTGACGCCGGCCCGCACCGAGCGCGAACTGAAGGCCTATCTCGACCAGATCCTAGCCAAGCTGCCGGTCGGCGCCGGCGCGGACGATCCCACGGCGGACCTCGAACCATTGATCGCAGCGGCAACCGAAGCTTTGGCGGCGGGCGCGCATGACGAGGCGTCGCAGATGTTTGCCGCGCTGTCCGCCGAATTGCCTGAGCGCGCCGACTTGGCCGCCAATCATGCCCGTGCGCTGATTGGCCTTGGGCAGCTCGATGCCGCACAGGCGGTCGTCGATGCGATTCCTGCCGAGGCCAAGGACCCGGCGATTGCGCAGGCCAAGGCAGCGCTCAAGCTGGCGAAGGAGTCGCCCGCTGTCGCCGATCTCGCCGGGCTTCAGGCGAAGGTTGCGGCGAATCCCGAGGATCTCGATGCGCGATTCGAGCTCGCAGGCGGGCTCATGGCGCGCGGCAACCGCGACGGTGCTGCCAATCAGCTGCTCGAAAGCATTGCCCGCGACCGGAGCTGGAACGGCGGCGCGGCGCGCGACCGGTTGCTGACATTGTTCGGTGCCGTCGGGCTGGAAGACCCGTGGGTGATCTCGACTCGCAGGCGGCTTTCGACCATCCTGTTTTCATGACATCCGATTTCGGCACGGACACGCTCCCCGAGCAGATCCCGCTGTTTCCGCTGGCGGGCGCGCTACTGCTGCCGCGCGCCACACTGCCGCTCAACATCTTCGAGCCGCGCTACCTTGCGATGGTTCGCGATGCGATGGCCGGGGACCGGCTGCTCGGCATCATCCAGCCGCGCGACTCGGCCACACCACAGCCGCATCTCTATGACATCGGCGGTGTCGGGCGGATCACGCAATTTTCCGAAACGGGCGATGGCCGCTTCCTGATTGCGCTGACCGGTCTGCAGCGATTCCGCATCCGGCGGGAGCTGGCAGCGGGGACACCGTACCGCCAGGCAGCCGCCGATTATGATGCGTTCGCCGATGACTGGCGCGAGCCGGACCCATTGCCGCCCGCGCTCCGCGCCGATCTCGAGAATTCACTGCGCGTCTATCTCGACTCGCAGGACCTCTCCGCCGACTGGGACGCCGTCGGCTCCGCCGACGACGAATCGCTCGTGCACACGCTGGCAGCGGTGTGCCCCTTCGATCCGGCGGAAAAGCAGGCGCTGCTCGAGGCGGGCGACCTGCGGGCGCGCACGACGACGTTGTCGGCGCTGATGGCCTTTGCGCCGGGCGTCGGCGACGCCGGCCTCGGCACGATGCACTGATGACGGCGATCGACCCGCGCCTGCTCGAAATCCTCGTCTGCCCACTCACCAAAACCCGGCTGCGCTATGACGCGGCCGCGCAGGAGCTGGTCAGCGATGCGGCCGGCCTCGCCTATCCGATCCGCGACGGCGTGCCGATCATGCTGATCGAGGAAGCGCGCGAAATCCCGCAGCCCTAGCCTTTGCTCGACTCACCGTTCGACGTTGAGATCGGTGCGATACCCAGACGTCGCAACTCAATCTTCGGGCAGCGATCCATGACGACCTTCAGCCCCGCCGCCTCGGCGCGCGCGGCTGCGGCTTCGTTGACAACGCCCAACTGCATCCAGACCGCTTTGGCTCCCACTGCAATCGCCTCGTCCACGGTTGCGCCCGCGTCCTCGGAATTGCGGAAGATGTCGACGATGTCGATAGGATCGCCGAGCTGATTAAGCTCGCGAAACACGAACTCACCGTGGATATGCTCGCCGGTGATACGCGGGTTGACGGGGATCACCCGGTAGCCGTGCGCCTGCAATGCCTCCATGACGCCATTGCTCGCCCGCCCCGGATTGTCCGATGCGCCAACCATGGCGATCGTGCGCGCGCTTTCCAGCAACTCGCGGATCTCGGCGTCTGAGGTGAGCGGCATAATGGTCTCCTAAATCTCAAGGGCGGCAGCGACTTTAGTAGCGATGTCCTTGAACGCCAGCGCGTCGGGGCCGTCGCCGGCGGCGGGCGGGGTGCCCGCGTCGGATGCGGCGCGCAGGCTCGCGGTCAGCGGGATGCGCCCGAGGAAGGGAACGCCGATCTTCGCCGAAATATCCTCGGCCCCGCCATGGCCGAACGGATGGCTCTCATGGCCGCAGGCTTCGCAGACATGGAAGCTCATATTCTCGACGATGCCGACAACCTTCACATCGGTCTGCGTAAACATCGAAATCGCGCGGTCGGCGTCGATGAGCGCGAGGTCCTGCGGCGTCGAGACGATCACCGCCCCGGTCGGCTTCACTTTCTGCGCGAGCGTCAGCTGGATGTCCCCCGTGCCCGGTGGCATGTCGATGACGAGCACATCAAGATCGCCCCAGTCGGCATGTTCGATAAGCTGGGTGAAGGCCGACGCCGCCATCGGCCCGCGCCAGACCACCGCCTTGCCGGGCTCGGTCATCATGCCCATCGAAAGCGCCTTGATCCCCCAGGCGGCGACGGGCTGGATGCGGTTGTCGATGAGTTCGGCCCGCACATGCGCGTTCATCAGCGTCGGCACCGACGGGCCGTAGATGTCCGCATCGAGCAGCCCGACCCGCTTGCCCATCTTGGCGAGTGCCACCGCAAGATTGGCTGCGACCGTCGATTTGCCCACCCCGCCCTTGCCGCTCGCGACGGCAAGCATCGTGCGGATCACCGGCTTGGCCGGTTCGACCGGCGCGGCATCGCGGTCGGCAGTCAGGATCACCCGCACGCCAGTCACGCCCGGCACCGAGCGCGCCGCCGCCTCGACCTTCGCCTGCAGCTCCGCCCCCTCGGCGCGGCTCAATCCGTCGACCGCGAGGATGAGCCCGACCGTCCCGTCAGGGCGCACCGCGACCCCGCTGGCGCGGCTGTCCGCCGCCTCGCCGATCGCCTTCGTTACTGCCCGCGCATCAATCGCCATTGCCCACCCTCGCAAATGTCAGGAGCGCTCCGTATATAGTGCGCGGTGCGGTCGCAACGAGCGGGAGCGTGAATTGCCTTGGCAGAATGACGGTGGCTCGGGCGGGCCATGGGGTAGCGGCGGCGGCGACGGCCCCAAGAACCCGTGGGGCGGCAAACCGAAAGGCTCGGGCGGCGGGGGCAATCGCGGCGGCGGACCCGACTTCGATGCGTTCATCAAGCGCAGCCAGGACCGCCTCCGTGGCGCGATGCCCGGCGGGCGCGGCAATATCCCCTGGGGCCTGATCGGCGGCGCGGTCGTCGCGCTATGGGTCGCCTCGACGAGTTTCTACCGCGTCGATGCGCAGGAGCGCGGCGTCGTGCTGCGGCTCGGCAGCTATGTCGAGACGACAGGCCCGGGCGTGCACTTCAAGCTGCCTTCGCCGATCGATACTGTCATCAAACCGCCGGTCGAGCAGGTCAATTCGGTCGACATCGGCGCGTCCGACGGCTCGAGCGAAAATCTGATGCTGACCGGCGACCAGAATATCATCGACATCGCCTATGCGGTGCGCTGGAAAATCAAGCAGCCCGAGCTCTTCCTGTTCGAGATGAAGGACCCGGAAGCGACGATCAAGGAGGTCGCCGAAGCGGCGATGCGCTCGCAGATCGCCGATGCGACGCTCAACGATGCGGTCGGCCCGCAGCGCGCCGCCATTGCCGATCAGGTCCGCACCCGCATCCAGGAACTGCTCGACAGCTACCGCGCCGGCATCGAAGTGCTTGGTGTCGATATCAAGCAGGCCGATCCGCCGCAGGCGGTCGACGAGGCGTTCAAGGACGTGTCGGCGGCGCAGCAGGAAGCGCAGCAATATATGAACCAGGCGCGCGCCTATGCGCAGACCGTCACGGCGCGGTCGCAGGGCGACACGGCGTTGTTCGACGCCGTTTATGCCCAGTACAAGCTCGCGCCCGAGGTCACGCGCAAGCGCATGTATCTCGAGACGATGGAGGATGTGCTGAAGAAGGTCGACAAGACCGTCATCGACACACCGGGCGTCACGCCCTACCTGCCGCTGCCTGAGGTCCAGCGCCGCGCCAAGGCCGCCGCCGCCACACCTGCGCAGGGGCAGTGACATGCAGATGACCCGCAACCCCTTCGTACTCGCCGGCATCGCAATCGTGCTTCTGGTGCTGGCCAATATGTCGGTCTTCCAGGTGCCCGAGACCAAGCAGGCGATCATCGTCCGCCTCGGCAAGCCCGAGTCGATCGTCAACGCCTATGATCCGAAGGAAGCTTTCGGCCGCACCGGCGCCGGACTCGTGACCAAGCTGCCGTTCGTCGAGGATGTCGTGTTCGTCGACAAGCGCGTGCTCGATCTCGACATGCCGGCGCAGACCGTGCTGTCGACCGACCAGCTCCGCCTTGTCGTCGACGCCTTCGCGCGCTTCCGCATCGTCGATCCGCTGCGCATGTACCAGACCGTCGGCAGCGAGGAGCGCGTCGCTGAGGCGCTGGCACGCATTCTCGGGTCACGGCTCCGCAACGAGCTCGGCACGCAGCAGTTCGCCACATTGCTGAGCCCCGAGCGCGGCCGGCTCATGGACGACATCCAGATCAGCGTGAATCGCGCCGCGAAGCGCTATGGCGCGGAAATCATCGATGTCCGCATCAAGCGCGCCGACCTGCCGACGGGTGCGCCGCTCGATTCCGCTTATGAACGGATGCGCACCGCGCGGCGTCAGGAGGCGACGACGATCCGGGCGCAGGGCGCCAAGCAGGCGCAGCTGCTCCGGGCCGAAGCCGACTCCACCACGGCGCGTATCTACGCGCAGTCGTTCGGCAAGGATCCGGAGTTCTACGCCTTCTACCGGGCTATGCAGGCCTATCGCACGACCTTCGCGGAAGGCGGCACCGTCGTGCTCGGCCCCAACAACGAATTCCTGCACGAGTTCGAGGGGCGGCGTGGCCGTTGACCGTAAATCGGCAATGGTCGCGCGGCTGCGGTCGTTGGTCGCAACGCCTTTTGTGCGCGAGGGAAATATCTTGACTGTGGCGCATCGGCAACGTCTACAGCCGGTGCCTTAGCGGAACCAGACAGATGTGGAGACAGATTGACGTGCGAATTGCTTATGCTCTGACGGCCGGCGCGCTGATCGCCGGCAGCGCCGCCACGCTCGCCCTTGCGCAGGTCACCGCGCCGCCACCGCAGAATGCGCCGTCGCAGATCGCCAATGTCGCGCCGGGCGGCGCGCCGCGCAGCTTTGCCGACCTGACCGCGAAGCTTCAGCCTGCTGTCGTCAATGTGTCGACGACGCAGAAGGTCGAGATCAACCGCTTCCCCGGCATCACCCCCGGCAGCCCGCTCGAGGAGCTGTTCAAGAAATTCCAGGAACAGCAGGGCGGCGGTGGCGACGACGGTTCCGGCGGCACGCCTGCGACGCGCGAGGCGACCTCGCTCGGCTCGGGCTTCATCATCTCGCCCGATGGCTATGTCGTGACCAACAATCATGTCGTGTCCGGCCGCGACGGCAACACGCCCGTCGATACGATCACCGTAACACTGGCTGACCGCCGCGAATATAAGGCGAAGCTCATCGGGCGCGATGCGCTCGCTGACATGGCGCTGTTGAAGATCGACGCCAAAGACCTGCCCTATGTCGGCTTCGGCGATTCGTCGAAGGTCCGCGTCGGCGACTGGGCGATCGCCATCGGCAACCCCTTCGGCCTTGGTGGCACTGTCACCGCCGGCATCGTCTCGGCGCTCCACCGCAACATTCAGTCGGGCAGCGCCTACGACCGCTACATCCAGACCGACGCGTCGATCAATCAGGGCAATTCAGGCGGTCCGCTGTTCGATCTCGACGGCAATGTCGTCGGCATCAACACCGTGATCTTCACGCCATCGGGCGGCAATGTCGGCCTTGGCTTCGCCATTCCCGCCGAAGTCGCACGGCCGGTCATCGAGCAGCTGCGCGCCAACGGCAAGGTTCGGCGCGGCTATCTCGGCGTCAACATCCAGCCGCTCAACGACGACATCGCCGCCGGGCTCGGCCTGCCGAAGGACAAGGGCGAGATCGTCGCCAATGTGGAGGCAGGGGGGCCGGCTTCCCGCGCGGGCGTCAAGCAGGGCGACGTGATCGTCAAGGTTGGCGGTCAGGACGTGACCTACGACAATTCGCTGCAGTTCATCGTGTCGAACACGCCGATCGGAACCACCGTGCCGATCGAGATCATCCGGAACGGTCAGCGCCAGACGCTGCGCGCGACGGTCGGCGAGCGTCCGAGCGATCAAGTGCTGGCGGCCCGCCTCGGCGGTGCTCCGGTCCCTGACGATGCCAACCCTGAGGCGGAAGCGCAGGGCGTCCAGTCGGCGCGTGCCGGTCTTGGCATCACGCTCGGCACGATTACGCCGCAGATCCGCCGCGACCTGCGCCTGCCGGACAATGTCCAGGGCGTCGTCATCGGCGCGGTCAGCGCATCGAGCGATGCGGCTTCGCAGGGCCTCAAGCGCGGTGACGTGATCATCAGCATCAACCAGACGCCGGTGACCACACCGCAGGCCGCCGCCGCCGCGGTCGCAACCGCCCGCAAGGCGGGTCGCGAAACGGTGCTGCTGCTGGTGCAGCGTGGGCCAAACCCGCCGAGCTTTGTCGGCGTCAAACTGGCGCCCGAAGCGGCAGCGCCCGCCAAGAAGTAAGCGCAAGGCCCCGTCCGGCGACGGGCGGGGCTGGCGATGCTTCATTCGTCGCAGCGCAGCTTTTCATTTCGGCGCGCCCTCTTTATGAGGGCGCGCCGTTTCGATTTGGGAAGTCACTCAATGCGTTATCTGTCCGCTGTTGCCGTCCTTGCCGCTGCCATGCTGGCTGCGCCGCTGCTTGCCGAT
>CALRQP020000038.1:0-25954 GCA_943370355.1 Sphingomonas paucimobilis | reverse complement strand
AGCCCGAAATGGTCGCGCAGGTCGACGAACAGCAGCCCGCCATGATCGCGCTTGCGGTGAACCCAGCCCGACAGGCGAACGGTCGAGCCGACATCGGAAGCGCGCAGCTGCGCGCAGTTGTGCGTGCGGTAAATATGCATGGCGCGGCTGGTGACGGTTTCGGGGGGGATTTGTCAAGGAAGGCGGCAAGACACTGGCATCACTGCCCCGCGTGGACTAGTCACACTTCATGCATATTCACCCGTTGGTGACCGACACCGCGACCCTCGCCGATCTTTGCGCCCGTCTCGCCGAAGCGCCGTTCGTCTGCGTCGATACCGAGTTCATGCGCGAGAACACCTTCTTCCCCGACCTCTGCCTCGTGCAGGTCGCCTCACCGACCGAGGCGGCGGCGATCGATCCGAAGGCCGACATCGACCTGACGCCGCTGCTCGACCTGCTCGTCAAGGAGGAGGTGCTGAAGGTGTTCCATGCCGGCGGGCAGGATCTGGAGATCATCTACAATCTGACCGGCAAGACCCCCTCCCCGCTGTTTGATACGCAGATTGCGGCGATGGCCTTGGGGCTCGGCGAGCAGGTCAGTTACTCAAACCTTGTCGCCTCCTACACCAATGCGACGCTGGACAAGGGCGCGCGCTTTACCGACTGGGCGCGGCGGCCGCTCGACAAGCGCCAGCTCGACTATGCGGTGTGCGACGTGACCTATCTCGCGCAGCTGTTTCCGAAGATGCTCGAGCGGCTGAAGAAGACCGGGCGCGGCGTTTGGCTCGATGAAGAGATGACGCGGCTCGGCGACCCGGCGAACTACGCCAATGAGCCGGAACTCGCGTGGAAGCGGCTGCGGCTGCCCAACCGCAAGCCCGAAGTGCTCGGGCGGCTGAAGGCGCTCGCGGCGTGGCGCGAGCGCGAGGCGCGCGACAAGGATGTGCCGCGCGGCCGGATCATGAAGGACGAGACGCTCGCCGATCTCGCCGGCAACCCGCCGCGGCGGCAGGACGATCTGACCCGGGTGCGCGGTCTGTCGGCGGCCTGGGGGCAGAATAATATTGGCGAGCGGCTGATTGGCGCGATCGAGGCGGCGACTCCGCTGACGCCCGCCGAAATGCCGCCGCGCGAGGCGGCTCGGCCGGGGCTCACGCCCGATTCAAGCCTGATTGCCGACTTGCTCAAGCTGCTGCTCAAGGTGCGCGCCAAGGAGGCCGATGTCGCGCCGAAGCTCATCGCGCGCGCCGACGATCTGGAAGCACTGGCGGCAGGCGTCCGCGACGGGCTGGCGATGCTGAGCGGCTGGCGCAACGAGGTGTTCGGCAAGGATGCGCTGGCGCTCGTCGAAGGGCGGCTGGGCTTCGCCGTCAAGGACGGCAAGATGAAGATGAGCGAGCTTCAGCCGACCTGAAACGACGATTTCAGGCCCATCGCCTGCGCGAGCGACTTGAGCCGGCGCTGCACGGTTTCGCCGTTGAGGTCGGCGTGGTGCGCGGCAAGGGTCAGAGTCAGGCGATCGCCCTCGCGGTGCAAGCGCCCGCTCGCCAAGGCTTCGGCGGTGCCGCCGGTGAGGCGTTGCCCGAGACGCAAGGCCAGGCCCCACATGCGGGCGCGTTGCAATGAGGCGGGATCGGCGAGTTGAGGCAGCAGCGCGGCGGCCGGATCATCGGCCCCGCCGCCGAAACAGGCGAACAGCGCGGCACCCAGCATCGCCCGCTCGCGGGCGGTGATCGCGACCCAATTGCCGTGCAGAGCGACGTCGAGCCCGCGTTCGGCGCGGAAGTCGGGATGCGCGCGCCAGGCGATGTCGGACAGCAAACAGCAGACGTGGCGCAGCCTGACCTCGGAGGCATCCTCGGGTGCGAACAGGCCGTTCATCCACGCCATGAGCGCGTCGCCATGTTCGGGGAAGCGCCCCTGCCGTTCGCCCTCGGCGCGCGCAGCGGCGATGAGCGGGTCCTGCAACTGGACATTGCGCGGCAGGCTGTCGAAAAGCAGCCCCTCGCGCAGGCCGTAAGCGGAGGCAACGAAATGGCTGCTGCCGAGCCGCTTGCCGACCGCGCGCAGCAGCACGGCAGCACCCGGCAATTGCGGGACACGCGAGCTGGAAATGTGCGGGACCGCCTTGATCGACTTGGGCAGCATATGCGCGAGCGTGCGCGCCAGCCGCTCCGGCGCATCTGGGGACATCACATATTGGTGGACGACGGGGAGCGGATAGTCGCTCAGATACATGTGCAGCTGCGTCAGCGCGCGCCAGGAGCCGCCGACCATGTAGAAGGGCTTGCCGCGCCCTTCTTCGGCCCAGCCGACCTTCTTGAGTGCCTTGTCGATGAAGCCGGTCAGCGCGCGGGAGTTCTTCTTGCGCAGCGCATCGAGCTTGAGCGAGCCGATCGGCAGCGAGATGCGCTGATGGACGACGCCGCCGCTGATGCGGATCAGCTCGAGACTGCCGCCGCCGAGATCGCCGACCACGCCATCGGCGTTGGGGATACCGGCGATGACGCCTAGCCCCGACAGCCGCGCCTCGTCGTCGCCGCTGATCACCTCGACGGTCAGGCCGCTCGCCTTGTTCACGCGCGCGATGAATTCGTCGCGGTTCGACGCCTCGCGCACAGCCGCCGTCGCCACGGTGCGCAGCGCGTCGACCTGCATGTCGTCGCAGAGCAGCGCGAAGCGCGCGAGTGCGGCCTCGGCGACCTGCATCCCGTCCTCGGACAGGCGGCCATTGGCGGCGATGCCGCGCCCCAGGCCAGCCATCACCTTTTCGTTGAACAGATTGTGCGGCGTGCGCTCCTGCCCGCGATAGACGACAAGGCGGATCGAGTTGGAGCCGATGTCGACGATTCCGGTCAGCGAGTCGCCGACAGGACGGCGACCGAGTCCGAACATGCGCGGGATCGCGGATACGCTCGCAGGCAAGGACGGCTCCGTGGTGGCGTCGTTAGTGCGGAATAACGAACGCCCGGGCCACTAGCTAGTGCCGCGCGGCTATCAAATGAACGCGATTTCCTTGATCTCGTAATATTTGTCGCCCGACGGGGTCACGACCTCGACCTCCTCGCCGATCTTGCGCCCGATGAGCGCGCGACCGAGCGGCGAGGAATAGCTGATCCGCCCGCCCTTGGCGTCGGCCTCGATCGGCCCGACGATCTGATAGGTCACCGGCTTGTCCGCCTCGTCGAGCAGCTTGACGGTCGCGCCGAACACCACCTTGTCGCCGGAAAGCGTCGTCGGATCGATGACCTGCGCGCGCGCAAGCTGGTCCTCGATCTGCATGATCTCGGCTTCGATCTGGCCCTGACGCTCCTTTGCCGCATGATATTCGGCGTTCTCGCTCAGGTCGCCATGGGCGCGCGCCTCCTCGATGTCGGTGACATTCTGGGGCCGTTCCTCAGTCTTCAGCTTGTGCAGCGTGGTCAGCAGGCGCTCATGGCCTTCCGCCAGCATCGGCAGCTTTTCGACCGTTGCCATTCTCGTCGCCTTTTCAAAACCGTTCCGGGACAAGCCCGGAGCCGATGGACCGCTTGCCGGCCCATCCCTTTCGTACCGAAGCTGCTGGGAGCTACTTTTCGAGCGAGGAATAATAGGCCTGAAGCGGCCGGACTTCAAGCGCTCCCTGCCGCAATGCAGCAATGGCCCTGACCGCAGCGACGCTGGCCGCCGCGGTGGTGAAGGCCGGAACCTTGCCGTAGAGCGCCGCGACACGGATCGACTGGCTGTCGCGGATCGACTGCGCGCCCTCGGTGGTGTTGAACACCAGCGACACCTGGCCGTCCTTGATCTTGTCCACGATATGCGGCCGACCCTGCTGGACCTTGTTCACCCGCTCGACGTCATGGCCGAGCCCCTGCAGATAATCGGCGGTGCCGCCCGTCGCCATGACGCGGTAACCCATGCCGAGCAGCCCTTCGACCGCTTCGACGATGACGGGCTTGTCGCTGTCCTTGACCGATACGAAGGCGGTGCCGCCGGTCGGCAGCACGGTGCCGGCGCCGAGCTGCGCCTTGGCGAAGGCGGTTGCGAAATCGCTATCGATTCCCATGACTTCGCCGGTAGACTTCATCTCAGGTCCGAGGACGGGGTCGACTCCCGGAAAGCGCGCGAAGGGGAAGACCGCTTCCTTGACGGCGATATGCTTGATGTCGGGGCGGACGAGATTGAACGAGGCGAGATTCTCTCCGGCCATAACGCGCGCGGCGATCTTGGCGATCGGCTGGCCCATCGTCTTGGCGACAAACGGCACGGTGCGGCTGGCGCGCGGATTGACCTCGATGAGGTAAACCTCGCCATCCTTGACCGCGAACTGGATGTTCATGAGGCCACGCACGTTCAAGGCCTTGGCGAGCAGCTTCGTCTGCCGCTCGATCTCGGCGATGATCGCCGCCGACAGGCTGTAGGGCGGCAGCGAGCAGGCGCTGTCGCCCGAATGGACGCCCGCCTCCTCGATATGCTGCAGCACGCCCGCGACATAGACGGTGTCGCCATCGGCGATCGCGTCGACATCGACCTCGATCGCGTCACGCAGATATTGGTCGACGAGCACCGGACTGTCGCCCGACACCTGGACCGCCGTCGCGATATAATGTTCGACCGCTGCCGTTGTCTCGACGATCTCCATCGCGCGGCCGCCGAGTACATAGGACGGCCGCAACAGCACCGGATAGCCGATCGCCTCGGCGACACGCACGGCCTCTTCGCGCGAACGGGCGATGCCATTCTGCGGCTGCTTGAGGCCGAGCTCGGTGATCAGTGCCGCGAAGCGCTCGCGGTCCTCCGCCAGGTCGATCATGTCGGGCGAAGTGCCGAGGATCGGGATGCCGGCATCCTCTAGGCTCTGCGCCAGCTTCAACGGCGTCTGGCCGCCGAACTGCACGATGACGCCGGCGAGCGTGCCGTTGGACTGTTCGACATGCAGGATTTCCAGCACATCCTCACCGGTCAGCGGCTCGAAGTAGAGCCGGTCCGAGGTGTCGTAATCGGTCGACACCGTCTCGGGATTGCAGTTGATCATGATCGTCTCGAAGCCGGCATCGGCGAGCGAGAAGCAGGCGTGGCAGCAGCAATAGTCGAACTCGATGCCCTGCCCGATGCGGTTCGGCCCGCCGCCGAGGATGACGACCTTCTTGGCCGCCGTCGGCTGGCTCTCGCATTCCGGCTCGCCGAAGCTCGGCGCTTCGTAGGTCGAATACATATAGGGCGTCTTCGCCTCGAACTCGGCGGCGCAAGTGTCGATGCGCTTGAAGACGGGCCGAACGCCGAGGGCACGGCGTCGCGTGGCGACGTCGTGGGGGGACAGGCTGGCGAGTTTCGCGAGACGCGCGTCGGAGAAGCCCATGGCCTTCAGTTTGCGCATTACGGCGGCATCGGTCGGCAGGCCGCCTGCACGAACGCCCGCTTCCGCATCGACGATCTCGCGGATGCGCGCGAGGAACCAGGGGTCGTAGCTGGCGATGCGGTGGATCTCGTCGTCGCTGAAGCCTTCGCGCATCGCTTGGGCTGCGACGAGCAGCCGCTCGGGCGTCGCTTTGGCAAGTTCGGCGGCGATCGTCTCATGGTCGGCACCGACCAATACTTCGACCTCGTCGAAGCCGGTCAGGCCGGTTTCCAGCCCGCGCAGCGCCTTCTGCACGCTCTCGTGGAAGCTGCGGCCGATCGCCATGACCTCGCCGACCGACTTCATCGCCGTGGTCAGCAGGTTCGACGCGCCCTTGAACTTCTCGAAGGCGAAGCGCGGGATTTTGGTCACGACATAGTCGATGGTCGGCTCGAACGACGCCGGGGTCGCGCCGGTGATGTCGTTGTCGATTTCGTCGAGCGTGTAGCCCACCGCGAGCTTGGCAGCGACCTTGGCGATCGGGAAGCCCGTCGCCTTCGACGCAAGCGCCGAAGAGCGGCTGACGCGCGGGTTCATCTCGATGACGACAAGGCGGCCGTCCTTCGGATTGACTGCGAACTGAACGTTCGAACCGCCTGTTTCAACACCGATTTCGCGCAGGCAAGCGATGCTTGCATTGCGCATGATCTGATATTCCTTGTCGGTCAGCGTCAGCGCCGGTGCGACAGTGATCGAGTCGCCGGTGTGGACTCCCATCGGGTCGATATTCTCGATCGAGCAGACGATGATGGCATTGTCGTTGCGGTCCCGCACGACCTCCATCTCATATTCCTTCCAGCCGAGCAGCGACTCCTCGATGAGCACTTCGGTGGTCGGCGAGGCGTCTAGGCCGCCGCTGACGATCTGGACGAATTCATCGCGGTTATAGGCGATGCCGCCGCCGGTGCCGCCCATCGTGAAGGACGGGCGGATCACGGCGGGCAAGCCGGTGCGTTCGAGCACCTGCAGCGCCTCGTCGAGCGAATGGGCGATGCCCGAGCGCGCGGACTCGAGGCCGATCTTGGTCATCGCCTCGCGGAATTTCATCCGGTCCTCGGCCTTGTCGATCGCCTCGGCATCGGCGCCGATCATCTGCACGCCATATTTCGCGAGCGTGCCGTCGTTGAACAGCGCCAGCGCGGTGTTGAGCGCGGTCTGCCCGCCCATCGTCGGCAGCACCGCGTCGGGCCGCTCCTTCTCGATGATCCGCGCGACGATCGCCGGGGTGATCGGCTCGACATAGGTCGCATCGGCCATGTCCGGATCGGTCATGATCGTCGCGGGGTTGGAGTTGACGAGGATGATCCGGTAACCCTCCTCACGCAGCGCCTTGCACGCCTGCGTCCCCGAATAATCGAACTCGCACGCCTGCCCGATGACGATGGGACCAGCGCCGATGATGAGAATGGAGGAGATGTCGGTGCGTTTGGGCATTTATCGAGCCGCAGCAAACAATGCGATGATCGCTACTAAAAGAGCGGCGATCCCGGCTATTTGGTTGGCCCTGCCAATCAACTCCCAAATGATATCCGCCGGGGGTTCAGGGGATTCCGCTAGCGTCCGTGCTGCAACGATATATGCTCTAGCCATTGCTTTTTCGAAATTTGGGATGCCGGCGGCATCGAGATTTCTTTCGACGTCCGATAGGAGCGCAACTAGTCTTTCTTGCCTTTGAACACCAAGCGTGAACTCACAAGGAAGTCCTGTCCAATTCGCGCTGTCAACCGCTTGGTCATGCTCCTTATCAGCCTGCTCGGCTTCGGCGTCAGAGACAACCAAGCTATCAAAGCCACTGGCCTCATATGTCCCGTGATCCGTGAGCCGATATTCTTTCTCATAATCACGTCCGTCCATTGTAGACTCAACGAGATCATCTAGGACCATTTGATCCAGTACGTATCTAATCTGTTCTCGGACCTCCTGCTGTTCATCGAATGCGCCACCTTGGGAAACTTTGTGAGCCATTCGCTCGTAGAACGATGTCAATGAGACGTAACTCCCCGGCTCTGCGTCGGCGAGGATCGCGAGCACATCATTTTCGACTTTGCTGCTCATTTGAGAAGTCCTCCGACGAACCGCTCAAACAGATAATGACTATCCTGCGGCCCTGGGCTGGCCTCGGGGTGGTACTGCACGCTGAACGCCGGCCCATCCGTCAGCTCAAGCCCTGCCAGCGACCCGTCGAATAGACTGACATGCGTCGCCCGCGCATTCGCTGGCAGTGTCGCTGTGTCCACCGCGAACCCGTGGTTCATGCTGGTAATCTCGACACGGCCATCACCAAGCCGTTTGACCGGGTGGTTCGCGCCGCGGTGGCCCTGATGCATCTTGAAGGTCTTGGCGCCGACCGCCAGCCCGAGCATCTGGTGACCGAGGCAGATGCCGAAAATCGGTTTGCCGATCTTGAGCAGCTGCTGGATCACCGGCACCGCATATTCGCCGGTCGCAGCCGGGTCGCCGGGGCCGTTCGACAGGAACACGCCGTCGGGCTTGTGCGCCATGACGTCGTCGAAGCTCGCGGTGGCGGGCACCACGGTCACGCGCGCGCCGGCGGCGACGAGGTTCCGCAGGATGTTGCGCTTCAGGCCGTAGTCGATGGCGACGACATGCGGGCCGTCGGGGTTGGCGCTGTGCGTCGCATAGCCCTTGCCGAGCGTCCACAGCCCGTCGTCCCACTTATAGCTCTGCAGCGCCGACACGTCCTTCGCGAGGTCCATGCCCTCCAGCCCCGGCCAGGCGGCGGCCTTGGCGACCAGCGCTGCCGTGTCGAACTCGCCCTTGGCATTGTGCGCGATGACGCCGTTCGGTGCGCCCATGACACGGATGCGGCGGGTCAGCGCACGCGTGTCGACACCGGCCAGCCCGATGCGGCCAAAGCTGCGCAGCCAGTCGTCGAAGCCGCGCAGCGCACGGAAGTTCGACGGGTCGGTCACATCCTCCCGCACGATGCAGCCGAGCGCATGCGGGTTGGTCGCCTCGACATCCTCGAGATTGGCGCCGACATTGCCGATGTGCGGGAAGGTGAAATTGACGATCTGCGCCGCATAGGACGGATCGGTCATGATCTCCTGATAGCCGGTCATCGCGGTGTTGAAGCAGACCTCGCCGACCGCCTCCCCTTCCGCACCGAAACCACGGCCCCAGACCAGCGTGCCGTCGGCCAGCGCCAATACGCCCGTCGCACCTTGCGGTTGCGGCGAGAGGCGAGGGTCGGCCACGGGCGATCCTTTCGGGGGTTTGGGAAGCGGGTAAACGGCGGGGTAGCTAGGGGCGATGCGCCGATGCGTCAATCTATTAATCGGACGGCGGAGTGACTAGGTTGCCGCAACCCCGAATCACGAAGGTTTTCCCATGATCCGCGACGACATCAAGGCCGCGACCATCGCCTCCATGAAGGCCGGCGACAGCGCCCGCACGGGCACGCTGCGCATGATCTCGGCCGCGATCAAGAACCGCGACATCGAGGTTCGCACGAGCGCCAATCCGCCCGAAGACGATGTGCTGATCGCCGACGTGCTGACCAAGATGGCCAAGCAGCGCCGCGAATCGATCGACATGTATGTGACCGGCAACCGCCCCGAACTTGCCGACGCCGAGCGCGCCGAACTCGCCGTCATCGAAAGCTTCATGCCGCAGCAGATGAGCGCCGCCGAGGGCGAAGCGAAGGTGCGCGAACTGATTGCCGAACTGGGCGCGGCCGGGCCGAAAGACATGGGCAAGGTGATGGCGGCGCTGAAGGAGCGCTTCGCGGGCCAGCTGGACATGAGCCGGGCGAGTTTGATGGTGAAGCAGGCGCTCACGCAATGACCCCCTCTCCCTTGAGGGGAGAGGGGGTTAAGTGTTTCCCCCCTCCTTCCTCGACGAACTGCGCGCCCGGGTCGGGCTGGTGCAGGTGATTTCGCGCCGGGTGAAGCTGACCAAGGCGGGGCGGGAGTGGAAGGGCTGCTGCCCGTTCCACAATGAGAAGACGCCGAGCTTCTACGTCAACGAGGACAAGGGCTTCTATCACTGCTTCGGCTGCGGCGTGCACGGCGATGTGATCCGCTTCGTCGTCGAGCAGGAAGGGTTGCGTTTCCCCGAGGCGGTGAAATCGCTGGCCGCCGAGGCGGGGCTGGAGGTGCCCGAGGAGAGCCCCGAGGCACAGGCGCGCGCCAAGGCGGCGGACGGGCTGCATGAGGTCATGGCGGCAGCCGCGGCCTGGTACACGGCGCAACTGTCGGGCCTGTCGGGCTCGAATGCGCGCAAATATGTCGAGACGCGCGCGCTGACCGCCGAGACGGTCAAGCGGTTCGCGCTCGGCTATGCGCCCGACGGCAACAAGCTGCGCTCGGCGCTGCCCCATGTGAGCGAGGCGATGCTGACCGAGGCGGGGCTCATCGGCCATGCCGAGGAGCGCACCGACAGCTACGACCGCTTCCGCAACCGGCTGATGTTTCCGATCCGCAATCCGCGCGGGCAGGTCGTCGGGTTCGGCGGACGCATCCTCGGCGACGGGCAGCCGAAATATCTGAACTCGCCCGACACGCCGCTCTTCGACAAGGGGCGGCTGCTCTACAATCTCGACCAGGCCGGGCCGGTGGCGCGCAAGTCGGCTCGGCTCATCGTCGTCGAAGGCTATATGGACGTAATCGCCATTTCGCAGGCGGGGTTCGCCGAAGCGGTGGCGCCGCTCGGCACCGCGGTGACCGAGCAGCAGTTGCAGCTGATGTGGCGCGTCGTCCCCGAGCCGGTGCTGTGTTTCGACGGCGATGCGGCGGGCCAGCGCGCCGCGCTGCGGGCGGCGACACGCGCGCTGCCGCTGCTGGAACCAGGCCGCTCGCTGCGCTTCGCAACGCTGCCGCCGGGCATCGACCCCGACGACCTCGTGCGCAGCAAGGGGGCCGCCGCGTTCGAGACGGTCATTGCCGCGGCCGAGCCGCTCATCGACCGGTTGTGGAAAAGCGAGATCGAGGGTGTCGACCTTGCGACCCCCGAGCGGCGCGCCGGGGCCCGTGAAGCGCTGCGCGAACATAGCCGCGCCATCGCGCATGCCGATGTTCGCGCGCTTTACGAGGCGGAGTTCCGCAACCGCTTCGACGCCGCCTTTTTCGCGCGGCCCGAGCGGCCCGCCTTCAAACGCGGCGTGAAGTCCGTGCCGCCCCCTGCCCGCGCCTCGGCAGCGCTCAAGGCGCGACTCGATCCCGACTCGGTCTGGACCAATGCGATCCTGTGTGGGCTGCTCCACCACCCCCGGCTCATCGCCGAATTTGTCGAGGAACTGGCGTCGCTCGAAATCGCCGATTCACGCGGCAGCCGGCTGCTCGCGGCGCTGCTTGATATCGCAGTGCGGCAGCCCGACCTTGACAATCGCGAACTCGCCAACACATTAGCCGGGTATAATTATACCGCACTGGCAGACGAGGTGCGGCAGGCCAACCCGATCAGCTTCTCCTTCACGCGCCCCGACGCGCCCGCCGACACGGCGCGGGACGATCTGCGGGCCGTGCTCGAAAGCCTGATCGCCGGCCGCGGCATCGCGGCGGCACTGGGTGAGGCCACCGCGCGTTATCAGGCGAGCGGAACGCAGGACGATTGGGACGAACAGCAGCGGCTCCTGCGCGAGCGGGACCGCATCGGCGAGACGATGAAGCAATTGGCGCACACCCGCCGCGAGGCGGACGCAGCGCTGTAGAGAGTGATGGAGCGGCATGGCAAAGACAGTTGCGGCTGACGCTGGCGACAAGGGCGATGCGGGCGATGCCCCGCTGATCGACCTCAACGAAGGCAATATCAAGAAGGTGATCGCCCGCGCCAAGAAGCGCGGCTACATCACCTATGACGAGCTCAACGAAGCGCTGCCACAGGACCAGATGACCTCCGAGCAGATCGAGGACATCATGAGTGCATTGTCGGAGCTCGGAATCAATATTGTGGAGAATGAGGAGCAGGGCGAGGAAGGTGAGGCTGCGCCGGCTGCTGCGGATGATGACGAGGATGAACCGGCGGTGGCCGAGGCTGACGAGGGGCTTGCAGCGGCGCCTGTGGCTGCTGCGCCGAAGGAAAAGCTCGACCGCACCGACGATCCGGTCCGCATGTATCTGCGTGAGATGGGCGCCGTCGAGCTGCTCAGCCGCGAGGGCGAGATCGCGATTGCCAAGCGTATCGAGGCCGGGCGCGACACGATGATCGCCGGTCTCTGCGAAAGCCCCCTCACCTTCAACGCGATGATCGACTGGTCGAACGCGCTGAACGACGGCCGCATGCAGCTGCGCGAAATCCTCGACCTCGACGCGATGCTGTCGAAGGGCCCGACCGAGGAACAGGTCGAGGGCGCCGAAGAAGGCGTCGGCTCCGACCTGCCCGCCGTCGCTTACAAGGAAGACGAGGACGAATCGGCGAAGGAAGAGGCCAGCGCCTCCTCCGACGAGAATGACGAGGAGAATCTGACCGAACGCCGCGCGCCGCGCCCGTCCGACGATGAGGAGGAGGACAACACCCTCAGCCTCGCGCAGATGGAAGAGCAGCTGAAGCCCGCCGCGCTCGAGAAATTCGCGCAGATCACCGCCAGCTACAAGAAATTCGCCAAGCTGCAGGACGCCCGCATGTCGGCGATGCACGGCGGCGACGAATTCGGCGGCGCCGACGAGCGCAAATATCAGAAGCTGCGCGCCGAACTGACCGAGCTGGTCGGCGAAGTCGCGTTCAACAACAGCAAGATCGAATTCCTCGTCGACCAGCTGTACGGCTACAATCGCCGGCTGATGTCGCTCGGCGGCCAGATCCTGCGCCTCGCCGAACGCCACCGCATCAACCGCAAGGCCTTCCTCGACTCCTATCTCGGCAATGAGCTCGACGAAGCCTGGCTCGACAGCGTGCGCGGCCTCGACAAGAAATGGGCGGCCTTCGCCGAGGCAGAAGGCAGTGCGATCGAGAAGATCCGCCGCGAAGTCGGCGACATCGCCACCGCGACCGGCGTCGACCTCACCGAGTTCCGCCGCGTCGTCAACATGGTGCAGAAGGCCGAACGCGAGGCGCGCATCGCCAAGAAGGAAATGGTCGAAGCGAACCTGCGCCTCGTCATCTCGATCGCGAAGAAATATACGAACCGCGGCCTGCAATTCCTTGATCTCATTCAGGAAGGCAATATCGGCCTGATGAAGGCGGTCGACAAGTTCGAGTATCGCCGCGGCTATAAATTCTCGACCTATGCGACCTGGTGGATCCGCCAGGCGATCACCCGTTCGATCGCCGACCAGGCGCGCACCATCCGCATCCCGGTGCACATGATCGAGACGATCAACAAGCTCGTGCGCACCAGCCGGCAGATCCTGCACGAAATCGGCCGCGAGCCGACGCCCGAGGAACTGGCCGAGCGCCTCTCCATGCCGCTGGAGAAGGTCCGCAAGGTCATGAAGATCGCCAAGGAGCCGATCAGCCTCGAGACCCCGATCGGCGACGAGGAAGACAGCCACCTCGGCGACTTCATCGAGGACAAGAATGCCGTCATCCCCGTCGACGCGGCGATCCACTCGAACCTCAAGGACACCGTCACCCGCGTGCTGGCGAGCCTGACCCCGCGCGAGGAACGCGTGCTGCGCATGCGCTTCGGCATCGGCATGAACACCGACCACACCCTTGAGGAAGTCGGCCAGCAGTTCAGCGTGACGCGCGAGCGCATCCGGCAGATCGAGGCGAAGGCGCTGCGGAAGCTGAAGCATCCGAGCCGGTCACGGAAGATGCGTTCGTTCCTCGATGTGTGAGGCGGCGCTGGCTGGTCAACGCCCGAACACAGCCGTCCGGCTACAGCCTGTCTGTTGATAGTCGGCGCGCCCGACGTCGGGACAGCTAAAAGGCACGGAGAAGCCGTTACATAAACAGGCGATACGGATACACGTTTCGGGGCAGGTCCGGAACGTTAGCGATCGTGCGGGCTAATTTTTGCGAATAACGAATGCTCACTGGCACGGGGTCATAAAGCGCGTCGTTGTTCCAATCCATCTTGGTGAGCGCCAAGGCCTCATGAGCGGTCAGCTCAAGCGGCCCGCTACCTGCATGCCGGACCAGCTGCAAGGGACGCGGAATGCTCTTTTTGCCCTGATAGTAATCGCCCTTGGTCGAGACGTCGGGAGCGTTGCCCGCCACCCACACTAGCGCCGAATTGCCGGTGCGGACCACCATCGTTCCACGTGGCACGGGAAAGCTCGATGGCTTCGATGGTGGTTTCTCTATGCCGGACTTGATCAACCAAACGGCCCGCCAGCACGATGCCGAACTCACCTCGACGCATTCTATTTCCCGAACCCCAGCGAGCGCGTCGAATGCGCCCTCGATTTCGCTCACCTTAAAAGCAGTCGTTTTGTGAATAACCATTCGCTTCGGCAGATTGCCACCATTTCGCCCCTGATAGAGTGCAAGGCTACGGGCTAGGACGGCGCGCATGTCGTCGCGGCTGAGAAAGGGGTTCCTACGGGCTTCGACGACATCGGACACCGGGTCGCGCGCCTCAAACGCAACGAACTGCATGCCCCCGCCGTCCATGTCGAAGACCTGCGAACAGCAGGTCACATAATGCGCGTCTTGCTGATCGCCGCGCAGGGCATAAGCCAACCCGATATAAGCGGTATCAGTCGGTACGCCCTTCAGCGGCGCCAACTTCCATGGCGTGCCCGCAGCCTTTACATACAGTGCGGTTGAAAGACGCCACGCAAGTGACGCCTTGTAACTGAAGGTGAAGACGCGGTCGTTCAGAACTTGGGTCGGAATATTGTACTTAGCGCCCAACGCCTTCAGCACGTCGTGCGCATCAAAGAATTTCCCGCGTGTCGCCAAGTCCCAGCTGTCGGGAAAGTGGACCAGCACAACATCGAACTCATTTCGCACTGCATCGAGGCGGCGAAGCGCGGCATCCATCGCAAGGTAGAGGCGATCCTGCGCGCTGCCATCGCCCTGTAGTTGGTCGAGACGGTCGGGCCACTTAATATGCGCATTTGCGGACGCTGCTTTGAGCGCCACGCGGAACAGGCGTTCGAAACCGGGATATTCCGGCACATATTCCGACCGGTCGGAAGGTCGATGCACATCGCGCAACAGCTTCATCAGGTCGCCGCGAAGATGGAAAGCACTCTCAGGGCCGACCGTTGCTATGCGCACATGAGAAGTATAGCCGCTGAAGGAACCCTTCGAGTATGGCCCATAATTTGCAAGGCCACGCAGCGGGTGAACATCGACCTGAGTGGCGTCGGATGGCGAGAAGGACAGGTCTGGCTCATCCAAGAGCGTGAATGGCGGCAGCTCGCTAAGGGCTGGGTTCACCATCATTTGCTCCTATCGAAGTAGACATGGTGATGCGCCGGGCGACTATAGCCTGTAACGGGTGACACCTTAAACACGGCATCAATGCCGGCGCCATCCTCGAGTCCGAAGGCACTTCGGCTTATGCCTCCTGTTTCGGTCAGAAGCTGAGCCCAAGCCCCAATAATGCTGGCCCAATTTCTGTTATAACGCGGCGCCCAGCGTTCGCGACGCCAGTCACCGGCGAGATCGGGCTGGCGCTCGGGCCGCATACCCATTCCATCCGTGGCTTTGTCTCCGACCCGACCCTCCACACCCTCCATATGGGGGGTCTCCTGTCGGGGTAGCCGTACGAAAGTGTAGGGCTCGAAGCCACACCACCACTTGCCGTCGACCTGCTCCAGCTTCAGGTGGATCCCCTCCTGAAAAGGGAAACCAAGCTTAGGTACTACGCCGAAGAGATCTGTCCCATAAGCTTCGCGCATCCTCGATAGCGTCTGTTGCTGCCGACGCGTTCGCTCATCGTCGTCGCGCGGAGTGGCGACCACTAGGGAATGACCAGTACGCCCATAGCGTGGGATTAGCGGGCGCTGGCGGGCCAGAGATCGCACGAGCGTTTCATAGAGCAAGCCCATGGCCCAGCTTTCGGCGACCGGATCGAGCTCGATCGTTCCATCAAGAGATGGGCCGAGCGGAGCCAAGGCATCGAGAATCTCTTGATCCCGTCCGAACACGGCGGCCTCACGCCCTAGCGCGGCTGCCGTTGCTCGGTAGCGTTTCGCCTTCAAGATTTCGCGCAACTCTACCGATGTGGTCGATTGGCTCAGCCTTATGCGCCTCGCAGCTGTCGGCATCGATTGGAGCAGAATTGCCGAATAGCGCAGCACCGGGAATGACCGAGCTTTGGCTTTCGGAATTTGAACGGGCACGAGGCGCGGCGTGGGTCGTCCTTCCATTACCCTATCGTGGAGCGCCTTTGGCAAATCGGTAATCTTAATGACATCGGCGGCCAGCTCGTCGAACGTTGTGCATTCAACAACCGAAACATCGACCCCTGCCGCCTTCGCGCGAATCAGGAGTTCGGTAACGGCTGGCAGCAGGCGTTTCGCTGATGAGGCAACCCAATAGAGTCCGTTCGGGAACGGAGACGGTGCAGCCAGAATTTCGTTCAATGCCTCTAAGATCGAGGCATCGCGCCCGCTGTAACCGACGAACAGCATCCCGAACCGCTTGCCGGCCTCCACCAGCACGTGGCGCATACGGGAGTCCTGCTGCTCCAGCTCCGATCCAGTATTCTTGATCGCAGTCGACTGATAATCCCCGTGGAGTTTTGCGATTAGGGGCCAGTCGGACTCGCCGAGGCAGCGCATAGCCCGATCGGCGGAATCGATGGCCGCCACAATGGGCCGTTTCTGTTCGGGGATGGGCAAGATTGCGTTCGCGGCGACCGCGGCGTCTTCTAGAAGTGGGTCGAAATTGGTCGTGAAAACACAGTCGACGTTGCCTGCAGCCATGAGGCTCGCGAGCACCTTATGGCCGAAGCATGGAGTACCCTTAGCGATCGCATCCGCGATATATTGTCGGCGGTGGTTAGCGTTCGGATAGACCGCCTCGAAGGCGGCAGCATATTCCGTGGGATCGCCATCCGGCGGAAGTAGGGCCGTCCGCGAAAAGAAATCATCGATCCGTTCGATCCAGACCGGGTCAGCGGTATCGATTTCCCGTTTCGACAGATTTGTCTCGCGACAGAAGATTTGGGCCCTGAAGTCGCGAATCATCGCATAGCCGGTCGGAATCCCGGATGCCGCCGAAGCGCCAGCACCGAGAAACCATGCCATCAGATTTGGTCGTAAGGCAAAGGCTGTCGCAAACTGAGCGGCGGACATGGTTCGGACGGACGTGATGGGCCTCTCCTTCGCGATTTTCCGATGATAGACTACTCTAGGAGTTCCAAATTCAATCACAGTATTTCGAGCAAGCGGCGTCCGTCTCAGTTCTTTAACGCCTTCGATGCGGACAAGCGCGCGAGATCAACGGTAGATCGGCCAGACCCGCCGGAATTGACCTACGCCTCGCTGATCTTTTGCTGGCACCCTTCAGCTGCCAAAAGTCGACAGTCTTCCCGCCCAGTTGCCGAAGCGAAGGTGAATGCCCGCCCTGGAAAGGCGGAAGGAAAGAAGCGCGGGAGTGAATCCCGCGCGCGTCGGACGGGCTCACTCGGCCGAAGCCTCGCGCCCCGCCGGCCGGGCGTTCGCCGTCTCCGCGCCAGCTGGCGAACGCTTGCGCGTTCGCGGCGCTGCCGCCGGTGCGGCTAGACCGCCCTGACCCTCGGCTCCGCCCTGCCCTTCCCCACCAGCAATTCCGTCAGCGCCCAGACCATCGCGTCGGCGCGGTCGGGGCTGGTGCCGGGGCCGTCGTAACCGCCGCCTGCGATCATGCCGCACAGTTCGGCCTCCAGTTCGGAGAAGTGGCCGGCGAGTTTGACTCGGCCGGCCTCGAACAGTGTCGCGACGGGTTCGGCGCGGGCGGATTTGCCCGCCGAGGCGGTGACGCGGCGGACGCGGAAGCCTGCGGCCCCTCCACCATTCGCCGGAAGAGGCGAATGGTCCCCCTCCCCCCGCTCCGCGCGGGGAGGAATGGCGGCGCGGAGGACGGCTTCGACCATTTTGCCGCCCTGGTTCTGCTCGGCGACGATGAGGGTGGCACCGTGGACCTGCGCGGCGTGGGCGACGGCGCGGGCCCAGCCTTCGGGGCTGCGCGCGGTGACGCTGTGGTCGGCGAGGACATAGGCGGTCGGGCGGTCAGGGTTGGTGGTGGTGTCGAGCGCGCAGGCGATGATGCCGCAGGTGCCGTCGCCTGAGGGGGGATCGACGCCGATGAGGCATCGCGTGAAAGTGGTACTTTCACGCGGTGCCCCCTCCACCACGCCTTCGGCGCGGTCCCCCTCCCCCGTCTTCGACAGGGGAGGACCTAGTGGGGGGATGCGGCACTTCTCCAGCAGTTCGACCGTCCACAGTGCCCCCGGCGTATCCGACAGGAGTTCGCCGTCGAGTTCCTGCCGGCCGAGGCGGGTGCCGGCGTAGAGGGTGTTGACAGCGTCGATGAAGGCGTCGGGCAGGTGCGGGTTGGCGGATGTCGGCCCGCCGGTGACGGTGCAGCCGGGGGCGGCCATGATGCGGCGGAGCGTCTCGCCGGGGCGCGGCGTCGTGGTGACGAGCGCGCGCGGGTGCGTGCCGAGGCGCAGGCCCAGTTGCAGCATGTCCCAGGTCTGGCCGGGATAGTCCCATTTCGCGAGCTCGTCGCACCAGGCGAGATGATGTTCGGGGCCGCGCAGCGCTTCCGGGTGGCCGCCCGAGAACAGCCGCGCCTCCGCGCCGCCGGTGAAGCGCAGCAGGCGGCGGGTCGGCGTCCAGGACGCGATGAGCTCGGGCGCGACGGCGAGCAGGCCGCTGGCGCCCTCGATCATCACGGCGCGCGCTTCATCGAAGGAGGCGGCGACGAGCGCGATGCGTAAAGGGTCGGCGCGGCTCCTGCCCGCCTGCAGCGCCTCGCGGATGCGCGCGGCGATCCACTCCGAGCCGGCGCGGGTCTTGCCGAAGCCCCGGCCCGCCATGACGACCCAGGTGCGCCAGTCGCCGGGCGGCGGATATTGGCCGGGATGCGCCCAGACGCGCCAGTCGGCTGCGATCGTGGGCAGCTCGTTCATGTCGAGCATCGCGGCGAGCGCGCGCGACTCGGCGACGGAGAGATCGGCGATGAGGTCGCGGAAGAGTGGTGCCGCGTCCGGGGGCGGCTCAGCCATCGCTGCCGGGCGGCGTCTGGCCGAGGATGGCGGCGCGTTCGGCGGGCGGCAGGCCGCGCGTGGCCTTGATCGCCTCGATCTTGCGGACGATGCCGTCGCGCAGTTCGTCCATCGTGCGCAGGCGGACGGCGGGACCGGGGTGGCTGTCGCGGCGGCCCGCCGCCTGATCGCGGTGCAGCCGCCAGAGATTGGTCGCCTCGGCCACGGTCATGCGCGGGATCGGCGCGTCGGAGTCGAATTCCAGCCCCTCCATCGTGTCAGCGGCGGCGCGGACCAGCGCGACCTCCAGCCGGGCGACGCCCTCCTGCACGGCGGCGGCCCAGCGCGCGGCAAAGGCGGCATCGCGGCGGCGGCGCGCGTAGATGGCGACGGTGGAGAAACCCGCGGCCTCAGCGGCGCTGGTGACATTGGCGCTGGCGGCGAGCGCGTCGAGGAACAGGGTTTCGGCGGCATCCGACCAGCGGTGGCCGCGCGTCGCGACGACTTTGACACGGCCATGCTCGTAGCGGATCGTCGTGCCCTTGGGGCCGCGCTTTGTATTGCTGGGTGACCTCGCTGCCATGGGGATGCTTTCGCCGACTCCGTTCCGGTTATGTTCCACACCGGCGCGCAAAAGTCAAGCGAAATCGCCGATCTGGTTAGAGACCGGGTGCAGAAGCTGCGGGATTTCAGGAGAGTGGTGCGGCCGAGAAGACTCGAACTTCCACGGGCTTTCGCCCACAACGACCTCAACGTTGCGCGTCTACCAGTTCCGCCACGGCCGCACGTGTAAGCGGGCAAAACGCCACCCGCCGATCTGGTGAGCGGCGGCTATAGCCAAAGCGTCTCCGCTCCGCAACACGTGCTTCGCGGAAGTTGCACGCAGCACATGCGGGGATGGGGTTCGGCGCGCGGCTGGGCTAGGCGGGCGCGCATGATCGCCACCCACCGACCCTTGCTTGCGGAATCGCGGCGGCTGATCGCGCTGGCGTGGCCGGTGGCGCTGACGCAGCTGCAGTGGATCGCGCTTAACGTGATCGACGTGATCATGGTCGGCCATAGCTCGACCGCTGAACTGGGCTTCTTCAGCGCCGGGCGCATGGCGACCTGGGTGGTGATGATCGCAGGGTTCGGCGCGCTGACCGGAGTCACGGTGTTCACGGCGCGCGCCGATGGGGCGGGTGAGCGGGCGCAAGTGGGCAAGGTGTTCCGGCAGGGCGTGCTGTATGCGCTCGCGCTGGGGTTCGGAGCGGCGATACCGACGATCGTCCTCGCCGATGCGATCATGGCGGTGGCCGGAGTGCCGGACGAGCTGGCGGGCGGCGGCGCGACGGTGCTGCGGCTCATGGCGATCGGCTATCCGGCGAATTTCCTGCTCGTCGCGGCAAGCTTCTGGCTGGAGGGGCTGAGTCGGCCGCGAGTCGCGATGCTGGTGTCCTTCTTCACGCTGCCGCTGAATATCGCGCTCAACGGGCTGTTCGTGTTCGGATATCTCGGGGTGCCCAAGCTTGGCGCGGCGGGTGCGGCGCTCGGGACGACGATCACCTTCTTTGTGAGCTCAGCGATCCTGATCGCCTATGTCCACCGCATGCCCGACGCGCGAGCGCTAGGTATCGGCCGGGGCTGGCGGCGCGCGTGGCGCGAGGGTGGCGCGCTCCGCCGTTTCGGATGGGCTCCGGCGGTCGCCTCGGCGATGGAGAATGGCGGGTTCGCCGTACTCATCGCGCTGTCGACGCGGCTGGGGGCGGCGGTTGCGGGCGCGTTTCAGGCGATGTTGTCGGCGCATGTGCTGGCGATCGCGCTGTCGTTCGGATTCGCCTCAGCGGCGGCGGTGCGGGTCGGCAATGCGGTTGGCGCAAAGGAGCCGGCGGCGATCCGATCGCGCGGACTGCTCGCAGCGGGGCTAGCGGTCCTGACCACCCTGCCCTGGGCGGCGGCCTATCTGGCGGTACCGCACTTACTCGCCGGGCCCTCCTCGCCCGACCCGGCGGTGATTTCGGCGACGGTGGCGATGCTCGGGGTCATGGCCTTTTTTATCTGGGCCGATGCGGTGCAGATCACGATGATCTTCTCGCTGCGCGCGGCAGGCGACCAGGTGGCGGCGGGCGTCATCCAGGCGAGCAGCTATTTCGGGGTGATGAGCCTGGCCGGCTGGCTGCTGGTCGGGCCGACGGGCGCGCCCGGCTTGGCACTGGCAATGGGACTGGGACTTGCGACCGCAGCGGTGGCGGGTGCGCTGCGGTTCGGCTGGATCACCCGCACCGGCCGGCGGCCCGCCCTTCCCCGCTGAGCGCCAGAGGCGAGCTCGCGCGGGCGTTACCGCTACCGCGCATTGGCGACGATCTGGCCCGCCAATTCCTTGACCAATTTGGCCGCGACCATGGCGGTCATGCCGTTGATGTCGCGGTCGGGATTGAGCTCGACGATATCGGCGCCAACGACGGGCGCCTCGACGCGGTGCAGCACGTCGAGCAGGTTGCGCACGGACAGGCCGCCCGGCTCGTGATGCGACACTCCCGGAGCAAAGGCCGGGTCGAGCGAGTCGAGATCAATGGAGATATAGGTCGGGCCGCACATCGCCGGGACCTTGGCCGGATCGAAGTCGCGCATGCCGACGATTTCAACGCCGAAGCGCGCCGCCTGTGCGCGCTGATGGGCGTTGAGCGTCCGGATGCCGACTTGGACCAGCCGGCTGGCCAACCCCTCCTCCATGATCCGCGCGAACGGCGACGCATGCGAGCGCCGGTTGCCGCCCAGCTCGTCATACAGGTCGGGATGGGCATCGAAGTGCAGGATTTCGACGGGGCCGTGCACCGCAGCGATGGCGCGCAATATCGGATAGGTCACCGCATGGTCGCCGCCGAGCGCCAGCGGAATGCAGCCGCTGTCGAGCGCCGCCCTGATAGCCTCTTCGACCATAAGATCATCGCTTGGCGCTTCGTTCAGCGCGAGGTCGCCCGCATCATCGAGCCGGAAATCCCTGCCGATTTCGGTGCCGCTCTCGCTTGCCGGGTTGCTCGAATCGGAGTGCAACGCCGCGCGAATGGCGGCCGGCGCCTTGGCCGGGCCGCGCAGGAAGCTGCTGTTGATGTCGGTTGGAAGTCCGATGAGCCGGATCGTGATCATCGCGAGAGGCTGATCGGATCGGTCGCGCTTGGCAAGACGGGCCTGCCCCGGACCACAACTCCATACATCGCGCCCGATCGACTCTTGAAAGCAAAACATTCTGTGATATGTCTTGTGCAGTCATAGAGGAGTTTTGACCAATCATGCGATTTTCCCATTTCAAGCGCGGCGTCCATGCGGCCCGCTTCGCCCATTTCGCCACGGCGTTCGGCATGCATGGCCATCATCACCGGCACGGCGGCGAAGGCCGCGGCGGGCGGCGGCGGATGTTCGATGGCGACGAGCTGCGGCTCGTGCTGCTCAAGCTGATCGGCGACGAGCCGCGCCACGGCTACGACCTGATCCGCGCCATCGAGGCGCTGACCGGCGGTGCCTATGCGCCGAGCCCGGGCATCGTCTATCCGTCGATCACCATGTTGCAGGACATGGGGCATATCGAAGAGGCCGAGGCCAGCAGTGCCCGCAAGGCCTATGCGATCACCGAGGCCGGCAAGGCGCATCTCGCCGAACATGCGGCCGAAGTGTCGGCGCTACTCGAGCGGCTGGAGGCGCTCGCCACGGTCCGCGAACGCACCGACGGCGCGCCGATCCGCCGCGCGATGGCCAATCTGTCGATCGCGCTGCGCGAGCGGCTGGGTCGCGAGAGTACCAGTGCTGCAACGATGCACGAGGCAGCAGCGATCATCGACGAAGCTGCCCAGCGGATCGAACGGCTGCCCTAGCCCCTTCGCTCAGGCGAAGCGGCTCAGATTCCCATTGTCGGTCGTCGCGACGGTGATACGGCGGCCGATGACGGTCTTGTCGATGAGGTCGTCGAGTCCGTCCAGCATGCGCGACAGGAAGCGTTCACCGCTGTCGAGGCGTCCAATGACGATCGCAAAGGCTGGACGGCCCTTGTCGTGCATAACGGTGAAGGTTTCGACGGTGCCGCTGCCGGAGGGCGTTTCGACCAGCGGCGGCGATGGGAGCGCGTCGACTTCGGCCTGATAAACCGCCGGGTCGGTGCGGCCGTTATAGCCGGGTTCGGTCGAATAGACGCCGAAGCTGTGCTTGGTCAGATAGCCGCCATTGGCGAACAGGAAGGCCGACGAGCCCGGTACGGCACGGCAGCGGGCAACGGCTTCGGCAATGCCGTGCGTGCTGTAATTGTTGCCGGGTCCGCCAAAATAGGGGAGCCCGCCGGTCAGCGTCAGGCCGCGCGGATCATCATGCGCGATGCCGATGGCATCGGCGGCGACTTCGACGGCGCTCGGGAAGCAGGAATAGAGTTCGATATGCTGAATGTCGGCGATGTTGCGGCCGGCCTGTTTCAGCGCATGCGCCGCGCCAATGCCGACGGCCGGCGACGACCAGTAGTTGACGCGGTCGGAGACCAGATAGGTCTCATGCGTGTCGGCGCTGCCGTGGAGGTAGACGCGCTTGGCCTGCGGCACGCCGAGCCGGTCTGCTGCCGCCGTCGACATCAGCAGCAGCGCAGCCGCCTGATCGACGAACATGTTTGAATTCAGATATTTGGTATAGGGATAGCCGATGTAGCGGTTGTCGTCGGTCGGCGTGACGAGTTCGTCGGCGCTGCGCTCGACAGGCAGTGCGGCATAGGGGTTGGCGGCAGCGACACGGGTGAACGGCTGCATGAGCCGGCCGATCGCGGCGCGATGATCGAGCGGCGTGCGGCCATAATGTGCGCCGATCGCATTTTCGAACATCGGGTAGACGCTGACCGGCAGCGCGATGCCATGCGCGGCTTCGTGGCGGGAGATCATGCGGACCTCTTCACCGAAGGTCTCGGGCTCGTCGCCGGTGTCTTCGCCCCAGGGCAGCGCGATGCCGGCCTTTTGCGCCCTGGCCTGCGTGCGCAGCGGCTCGCAGCCGGCGATCAGCGCGACCTCGGCTTCGCCAATGGCGATACGTTCGGCGAGCGCGTTGACCATCATCTGCGGGGTGTTGCCGCCGACCGGCGGATAGATCAGCGCGCGCGGCGTCGCCCCGATCCGGTTGGCGAGGCTGCGCGGCAGGTTGGTGTAATGGCCGAACGGCGAGCGGAAAGCCGGGCTGCTGTCGGCAAACATGCGGATGACCGCGATGGTGTCGATCGCCGCAGCTGCCCCCTGCCCGCCCGCGTCGGCGAGCGCTGCCGCCGCGACATGCGCGAGCATGTCGGGCGGCGACAGCGCGGCGAGCGGATCCTCCTCGCGGCCGTTATATTGCGCGACACCGACGAGGACGGGGGTGCGGGGATCGATCAACGGATGCCCGGCACCTGCAGATTGGCTTCCGACTCATTGGCCGCACGCATCGAATTGCCGGCATATTTGCCATATTCCATGCGGGCGATGGTGCGGTTGTGCACTTCGTCCGGACCGTCGGCGAGGCGCAGCGTGCGGATGCCGGCATAGAGTTTGGCGAGGCCGAAATCCTGGCTGACGCCGCCGCCGCCATGCGCCTGGATCGCATCGTCGATGACCTTCAGTGCCATTTTCGGCGCGGCGACCTTGATCATCGCGATCTCGAGCCGGGCCTGTTTGTTGCCGACACGGTCCATCATGTCGGCGGCTTTCAGCGTCAGCAGCCGGGTCATTTCGATGTCGGTGCGGGCCTCGGCGATGCGCTGCTCCCAGACGCTGTGATCGGAGAGCCGCTTGCCGAAGGCCTCACGGCTGAGCAGACGGCGCGCCATCTTTTCCAGCGCGACTTCGGCAGCGCCGATCGTCCGCATGCAGTGGTGGATGCGGCCCGGCCCGAGGCGGCCCTGTGCGATTTCGAAGCCCCTGCCCTCGCCGAGCAGCAGGTTGGAGGCAGGAACGCGGACGTCCTTGAGGATGACCTCGGCATGGCCGTGCGGTGCATCGTCATAGCCGAATACGTTGAGCATGCGGACGACCTCGATGCCGGGCGCGTCCATCGGCACAAGAATCTGCGACTGCTGCAGATGTTTCGGTGCCGTCGGATCGGTCTTGCCCATGACGATGGCGACCTTGCAGCGCGGATCGCCAACGCCCGACGACCACCATTTGCGGCCGTTGATCACATAATAATCGCCGTCGCGGCGGATCGAGGTTTCGATATTCGTTGCGTCGGACGAGGCGACGGCGGGTTCGGTCATCAGGAAGGCCGAACGGATCTCGCCGTTCATCAGCGGCACCAGCCACTCCTGCTGATTCTCCGCCGTGCCGTAGCGCATCAGCACTTCCTGGTTGCCGGTGTCGGGTGCCGAGCAGTTGAACACCTCCGACGCCCAGCCGACGCGGCCCATCTCCTCGGACAGCGGCGCATATTCAAGATTGGTGAGGCCGGGGCCGTCAAAATCGAAATGGTTCACAGGAACGCCGCCATGGCTCGGCGGCATGAACAGGTTCCACAGCCCTTCCTTGCGCGCGAGCGGCTTCAGCTCCTCGATGACCGGAATGACCTTCCAGCGATCGCCGCCCTCGTTGAGCTCGCGGTCGAAGCGTTCGAGATTGGGATAGATGTGGCGATCCATGAAGGCTTTGACGCGCCGGACATAATCTTGCGTCTTCGGGCTATATTCGAAGTTCATGGGTCGCTCCCTGGGGTTTCGCTGATACTGCGTCGGCGCGCACCATAGGCGGGCGCTCGGCTAACCCGCCCTGTTATTTGCGGCGGGTTTCGAAGCGAATCGTCACGGTATGTGCAGTGGGCGGCACGGCAATCGCGGCGGTGTCGAATGTGACGGCGACTCCGGGCGCGATTGTCGCGACGGGCGGCGGGGTCAGCCAACGCGCGAGCAACGTCCCGTCGGCAGCGCGGACTTCCGCATCGAGTGCCGGAACCGGCAGCGTGACGGGGGCCGGATTTTCGAGCTTGCCGGCGATTGTCAGCACGCTGCGGCCATCGAGCACCTTGCCCCAGATCGGTTCGTGAAGGCTTAGGCGGAGCGCCGAGCCAGGCGTGTTCGGGGCCAATTGGCTGCCCAGGTCGATGCCTCGGACACCGCCGGGCGACAGTGCGAGCAGCAGTACCAGCAGCAGGACGCCAAGAAGCGACAGGAGGACATTGCCGACTACACCGGATTTTGGCGGCGGCGAGCGGGTCGCGATGGGCCGGGGTGCGATGGGCGGTGCAATCGGCGGGTCGGATGCCGGTGGCGGGACGACTTCGGGTTGAGTTGGTTCAACCGGAGGCACGGGAATCGGGGCGACGGGCGGTTCGACGACGGGAGCCGGTTCGGGTGCCAGCGGCTCCTGAAACCAGGATGTCTTGCAGGCAGCGCAGCGGACGGTGCGCCCCTCGGGCGGGACCGCGTCATCAGCGATCCGGTAGCGTTTCGAACAACTCGGGCACTCGATAATCATGCGGGACGGGTAACGCGCGGGGCGGCGCAAAGGCAAGCGCTGGACGCTCTGTCTCCCCCATGTCATCAGACCCGGGTGAGCAGCATCGTGCGTTTCGAAAAT
>CALRQP020000037.1:0-28086 GCA_943370355.1 Sphingomonas paucimobilis | reverse complement strand
CGACGCTGGCGAGCAGGTGGAGCAGCATCGGACGGCCGGCCAGCGGGTGCAGCACCTTGTGCAGGTCCGACTTCATGCGCGTGCCCTTGCCGGCGGCGAGAATGATGGCGGCGACGGGTCGGGTCATGCGGGATTTCACCTTGGCGGTTTTTGTCTGTGGACCCGTTCTACCCACCCCTGCCCCTCCCTGCTAGGTAGGGGACGAGAAGGAGAGGGGACGTGCTGCCAAGAACGATCATATTCGACCTCGACGGGACGCTCGTGGATACTGCGCCGGACCTGACGGCGGCGCTCAATCACGTCCTCGTGCAGATGGGGCGGACCGCAGTTCCCTTGGACTCGGTCAAGGAAATGGTCGGCCATGGCGCTCGCAAGTTGCTGGAACGCGGCCTGTCCAGAACCGGCGAGATGACCGAGGCGCTGATCGACGCCGGGTTCCCGGTCTTCCTCGATTATTATGCAGCGAACATCTGCGTGGGCTCGCAGCCCTATCCGGGGATTGTGGCGGCGATGGACGCCTTGGCGGCAGGCGGCTGCCGGCTCGCGGTGTGCACCAACAAGCCGCAGGGGTTGAGCGAGGCGCTGATCGACGCGCTTGGCTGGACCGATCGGTTTGCCGCGATCGTCGGGGCGGACAGCGTCGCCGACAAGAAGCCGCATCCGGGCCATGTCTGGGCGGCGATCGAGCGCGCGGGCGGCGCGCGCGACGACTGCGCCTATGTCGGTGACTCGATCACCGATGTCGACGCCGCGAAGGCAGCGGGGGTTCCGGTGATTGCGGTAAGCTTCGGTTTTCCGGACCGGCCTGCCGATACGCTGGGTGCCGATCTTGTGATCGACCATTATGACGAGCTGATCGAGGCGCTAATCCGGCTCCGCTGACATCCGCCATTTGGTCCACAGATGCGGGATCAGCAGGCGAAGCGGCATCCGCAGCAGGTGGCCGCGCAGCCAGAATGCGCGGCGCAGCAGCGGCCGGGTCGAATAACCCCAGCCATTGCGGGCGAGCAGGCGGCGGTGGATCAGGGCATCGAACATATCGGGTCGCCCCGCCAGACCGGGATCGATAACCGCACCGAACAGATGATGAGCGGCGCGCAGGGCACGGGCCAGTGGCAGGACAAGATCGTGCCGCCGAGCGCGCTCTGCGAGTGTCGCCCAGAAAAAAGGGTCGCCCGAAAAGTCGCCGACCAGCCGGTGAATGTCCCAGACGTTGCGCAGGCCGCCATCGAGTTCGCCGTCGGCAAAGGCATGGGCGACGCTGTGCAGCAGCATATCGGCAGGCGACAGGATCGATAGGCCGCCGCCGATGTCGATGGCGTCGGCGATCATCGCGGCAGCGTCGGGCGTGCGGCGCGCTGTCAGCGGCAGGATGGTGTGGTGGACGTCGATCATCGTGCCGCGCTCGGCATGCGCGAGCGGCGGCAGCTCGTGCATCCAGCGCCGGTAATAGGTATCGTCATAGGCGTTCTGCTTGAGCGCTTCCCAGCCCGCCGCTTTCAGCAGGGTTTCGGCTTCGTCGATGACATTGCGCGGGACGAGGATGTCGAGGTCGCCAACTGTGCGCCCCGCGGCTGCCGGCAGGCCGGTCGCTACATAGGCCGCGCCCTTGAGCAGGATCACCGGGCAGCCGAGCAGCGCCAGCGCTTTCGCGGCCATGCGGGCTTCCCAGCGCGCGCCGAGCTGGCTGGCTTCGACGGCGATGGCGTGGTCGTCGAAGATGGCGCGGACCCGGACAGGGAGTCCGTCCCGGACGCCGGCCTCCCGGGCGCGGGCGTCGAGTTGGCCGAGCAAGACCTCTGAGCGGGCGATCCGGAGCAGACAATTCCAGGCGTCAGCCGACAAGCCCGGAAGCCGCTCGGGATCGCGGAGCGCGTCAACGAGAATCTGTGCATCAGGCATGATGCGCCCAGAGCTGCTCGATCAGCGAGATCGCGTCGGCGCTGCTGCTGTAGCGCATCGCATAAGCTGGGATGTCAGCCAGCCGCACCAGCGCGTCAAAGCCAGGTTCGCCAAGCGTCCTGTAGTTGGTCGAGGCCTGCGTCAGGCGGGCGAAGGTTTCGGCGACGCCAAGGCGGTGCGCTTCAGGATTCGCATCGGCCTCGAACTGCGGCAGCAGGATCAGTCGCGGCGGCGCGGGTTCGTCCATACGGCGGATTGCATCGAGCGGCGGCAGCAGGTGACGGATGCTGCCTTTGATCGTGCCGTGAAATGCGGGTCCGAAGCGGTCGGCGGGCGCGAACGCGGCCAGCAAATCGGCGGACTCGTTTTTGAGCGATACCGGACGCGGATGCGGGTGCAGCAGGCCGGTTGCGGTGTCGACAAGCGTGAACTCGTCGCCGAACAACCGCCAGCCAGACCAGCCAAGCGTGGCGGTCAGCGTGCTCTTCCCTGCGCCGGAGTCGCCGGTCATCAGCATGCTATGCCCGTCGCGTTCCACCGCACCCGCGTGCAAAAGCAGGAAGCGGTGCATGCCCGCTGCAAGCTGGAGGTTCATGCCCATTTCCAACGCAAGCGGGCCATGATCGATCGGCTGCGGCGCCATGCCGGGGATTTCGACGTCGCACAGCAGTTCGAGCTTCGGGCGAAACCAGCGGCGGATCGGCGATGGCGGGGCGACCGCGACGGTGAAATCGGGGATGCCGTCTTCGGCGGTGTCGGGATAGTCGCGATACAGGCGGGCGACCGCGTCGATCACATCGCGCACCGGCGAGCGCAATAGGAAAGCGAAGGCCCCGACCCGCACGTTGTGCTCGTTCCAGCGATCGGCGCTCATGCCGGGTCGATCAGGCCGAGCGAGGCCAGTTCCGCAAGCCGCGCCGCAACGATCTCGGCAGCTGCCGCGCCATCTTCGGTCTCGAAGTCGTAGAGAGCCGCAAGCCGCGCCGTAACCTCAAGCGCATCACCCGGATTCTCGTCGATCGCCGTCAGGATCGCCATCATCTCCGCAGCGACGACGTGCGTCTCGCCCGAGGGGTGGTGGTACAGCAGGAACAGTTCATCGGCCGGATGGGCGGCGATATCGCGCGCCAGGGCGGACCGGTAACGCGGCTGCTCGATCGGCCTATTTCCGGCCGGCGACCGACGCGAAGCAGCTGAAGCCGGTCGTCCCGCGCGTCAGCTTCTTGATATATTCGACATGCGCGTTGAACGCATTTTGGCTGACGTAAGTGTTGTTCTGCAGATCCTTGACGTTGCCATAATAGGTCATATTGGTCGGACGGGTCAGCGTTAGAATCTGGTCACCGGTGTATTTGGCCGATGGCGGCGGGAAGGAGCCGCTGGTCTTGGAGGCGACGAGCGTACCGTCGGCCTTGATCCACTTGGCCTGGTTCGCGGTATCGGGGACCGGAATCTGGCACTTGAGTACCGAAACCTTCGTGCTGCCGCCGGCGAAAGCGGGCGACATCGTCACGACCGCCGGAATGGCGACCGCACCAAGGCGCAGCAGTCCGCGCCGCGTCGCAACTCCGGCTGCCCCTGCCGGCTGCTCCGTCTGCTCGGTCATCGTTCCAACATCCTTGCGTATTAGCGTGCGCACATATTAGCGGCAGGATTCGGTCCTGCACAGTAACAATGCCTAGCCCGGATGACGGTCCGGCGACAAGGAGAGCGGTGGTGGCGCGAGGCGTCCGGGAAACGATAGCGCAACTGTTCGGCACCGCCGGCGGCGAGGTCATCGCCGTGGCAGGCGAGGATCCCGTACCGGCGTTGCGCTTGGGGCATATCTCCATCGAACTGCTGGCGGATCCGGCCCTGATCGTCAGTGCAACCCGGCGTGTCATCGCTGTCAACGAAGCTGCCAAGGCGCTGTTGGGCGGCCGGTCGGTCGGTACGCAGCTGGCTGTGGCAATTCGTCACCCCACCGTACTTGAGGCGGTGCGGGCAGCCGATGGCGGACGTCGCGCGGTCGAACGCGAAGTCTCCGGTGTCGGGCGTCAAGACGGCCTTTACCGGCTGCGCGTCGTCGGCGACGGCGAGGGAAATCTGCTGCTATTGTTCAATGACATCAGCCAGCAGCGGGTTGCCGAGCGTATGCGCGCCGATTTCGTGGCCAATGCGAGCCACGAATTGCGAACGCCGCTTGCGACCGTTTTGGGATTCGTTGAAACGCTCCAGGGCCCGGCTGCCGAGGATGAGGCGGCGCGCAAGCGGTTTCTCGACATCATGGGTGCCGAGGCCGCGCGCATGGCCCGGCTGATCGACGACCTGCTGTCGCTGTCGCGGATCGAACTCGACAAATATGTGCGGCCGGTCACCCCGCTCGCGCTGCCGCCCTTATTTGCAGATGTTGGCAAGACACTCGCGATGCGATTTGAGGCGGACGAGCGCGTTCTGCTGACCGACGTGCCCGCCGATCTACCCCGCGTGATCGGCGATCGGGATCAGATTTTGCAGGTGCTGCACAATCTGCTGTCGAATGCTCTGAAATATGGCCGGACGGGGTCGCCCGTCCGGCTCACGGCAACCCTGACTGGCGAACAAATCCGTGTTGCCGTAGCGGACGAGGGCGACGGCATTCCGCCCGAGCATCTTCCCCGGCTCACCGAGCGCTTCTACCGGGTCGATACGGGACGTTCACGGTCGATGGGCGGCACCGGTCTGGGGTTGGCCATCGTCAAGCACATCGTCGAGCGGCATCGCGGCCATCTCAGCATTTCAAGCGTGCTGGGAGAGGGCACGACGGTCAGCTTCACGCTCCCGCTGGCGGGATAGGGACATCGCCAAGGTCGCGCTGCATGTAGACGTTGTCGAGCCAGCGGCCGAACTTGAAACCGACGCCGCTCAGCCGCCCGACCTCCCGAAATCCGAGCGCGCCATGCAGCGCAACCGATGCCGGTTCGGCGCCGCCGATGACCGCTATCATCTGCCGGAAGCCTGCTTGTGCGGATTGCGCGATCAACGCCTCCAGCAACTGTCGGCCTAGGCCCTGTCTCGTGGATCGACGGTCGATGTAGATGCTGTCTTCGGCGGTGTACCGGTAGGCGGGACGGGGGCGAATCTGGGTTGCGTAAGCGTAGCCGGCTACCTGACCGCCGGACTCGATAACCAGGAATGGCCAGCCGGTGGCCTGCACGTCCACGACCTTTGCGCGCATGTCCTCGTGCGAGGGCGGCTCGGTATCGTAAGTCGCTACGCCGTTCAGGACATGGTGCCCGTAGATGGTGGCGATGGCCGCTGCGTCTGCCGGACAGGCCTTGCGGACGGTGGTTCCTGTCATGCGTTTCCCTTTCGGGTCGACGGATATCGCAACCGGATCGCAGGCTCCAGCCCCTGTCACATAAGTGCAATCAAAGCGTCATAGAAGCTGCACCGCGACCCGGTAGCCCGGTTGTGCTGGGGCCGCACCTCGGACGGACTGCCGATCCGGGACTCGCACGGACACAGGAGACAGGATTGCTCAAGATCATTTCGCTCGCGACCGCCGCTGCCGGCCTCGCGTTGACGGGCTCTGCTGCGGAGGCGCGCACCCAGATCCGCATCGTGGGATCGTCGACGGTCTATCCCTTCTCGACCGCCGTCGCCGAGCAGTTCCGCCAGCGTTATCCGCAGTTCGGTGCGCCGATCGTCGAGTCGACGGGCACTGGCTCGGGCATGAAATTATTCTGCGCCGGGATCGGCGCGCAGCATCCAGACATCGAGAACGCGTCGCGCCGGATCAAGAAGTCCGAGATCGATCAGTGCAAGGCCAATGGCGTTACGCAGATCGTCGAGATCCAGGTGGGGCTGGACGGCTTGAGCTTGGCGCAAGCCAAGAGTGCGCCGCCGCTCAACGTCACCACCCGAGATTTTTACGCGGCGCTGGCCGCAGCGCCGTGGGGTAAGAAGCAGACCGCGCGCACCTGGAAGGACGTCAACCCGAAATACCCCGCGACCAAGATCACGGTGATCGGGCCGCCGCCGACTTCGGGTACGCGCGATTCGTTCAACGAACTGCTGCTGACCGCCGGCTGCGATACCAATCCCGCGATGGCGGCGCTGAAGAAGTCGGACGAGGCAAAATACAAGCTGACCTGCACAAAAATGCGCGAGGACGGCGCGTTTGTGGAGGGCGGCGAGAATGACAACCTCATCGTGCAGAAGATCATCGCCAATCCCGGTGCGGTCGGCGCATTCGGCTTCAGCTATTTCGAGGAAAATGCTGACAAGCTCCGCGATATCCAGGTCAATGGCGTTACCGCGACTTACGCGAACATTTCCTCGTTCAAATATCCGGTGTCGCGCCCGCTCTATATCTATGTAAAAGCGCAGCATCTGCGGGCGATCCGCGGCCTGCGCGAGTTCGTCGGCGAGTATACCAAGGAATCGACGTTCGGCCCGCAGGGCTATCTGGCGAAGCGCGGCCTTGTCGCGGCACCCGATGCGGTCCGCAAGGGCAGCGTTGCAACGGGGGCGGCCATGACACCGCTGAATCTTTCGACGATCACCAATTAGTGTCTGGCGCGGCGGCGGATGGTTCCCCCGCCGCAGCGAGGCCGTAAGAATTTATCGGAGACGACGGCGCAATCATGTCGCTGACCGCCATCACCTTGATCCTGATCGGACTCGCGGCGGTCGCCTATCTGACCGGGCGCGGCCGCGCGATGGCCTTTGCATCCGGCGGCAAGCAGACGGCGCGCGAAGCCGCCACGATACATTCGCGGCCCAATCAGCATGGTTGGTTCGTCGCGCTGTGGGCGCTTGTGCCGGCGCTGATTGTCGTCGCGGCGTGGAGCAATATTTCTGACGGCATCGTCGATCAGCACGCGCTGGCGACCGTTCCTGCCGCCGACCAGCCGAAGACGGCTATCGACCGCGAGACGTTTCTCAATGAGGTGCGCGGCCTAGCCAAGGGTGATATCGACGCCGGCTTCGATCCGAATTCCGAGAAGGCAGCCGTGGCCTGGGCGGCGGCGCATGAGGACTACAATCTCATTGCGGGCGGTCTTGCTGCCTCGCTTGGACTGCTCGGCGCGGTATGGGCTTTGTCGAAGGTTCGCCCGCAGTTCCGCGCGCGGCCTCGTGTCGAGCGGTTCGTCATGGCGCTGCTGGTCATCGCTTCCACGGTCGCCATTCTCACCACCGTTGGCATCGTCGCGTCGCTCGTTTTCGAGAGCTGGCGTTTCTTCCAGATGGTGTCGCCGGTCGAATTCCTGACCGGCACCGAATGGTCGCCGCAAACCGCGATCCGTGCCGATCAGGTCGGCTCGTCGGGCGCGTTCGGGGCGGTGCCGCTGTTCTGGGGCACGATATTCATCGGCGCGATCATCGCGATGATCGTCGCGATCCCGCTGGGCCTGATGGCGGCAATCTATCTGACGCAATATGCGCGACCGGACGTTCGCCGCTATCTGAAACCGGCGCTGGAGATGCTCGCGGGCGTCCCGACCGTCGTCTACGGCTATTTCGCCGCGCTGACCGTCGCGCCGGCGGTGCGCGACTTTGCGGTGGCTATCGGATTTGACAATGCGTCCTCCGAGAGCGCGCTGGCGGCGGGCTCGGTGATGGGCATCATGATCATCCCGTTCATCTCCTCGATGGCGGACGATGCGATCAACGCCGTGCCGTCGGCGATGCGCGACGGCAGTCTTGCGATGGGTGCGACCAAGTCCGAGACGATCCGCAAGGTGCTGGTCCCGGCGGCGTTGCCCGGCATCGTCGGCGGTGTCCTGCTCGCCGTCAGCCGCGCGATCGGTGAGACGATGATCGTCGTCATGGCGGCGGGCCTTGCTGCCAACCTGACCGCCAATCCCTTTTCGTCGATCACCACGGTGACGGCGCAGATCGTGGCACTGCTGACCGGCGACCAGGAATTCGATTCGGCCAAGACGCTGTCGGCGTTCGCGCTCGGCTTGGTGCTGTTCGTGATCACCTTGCTGCTCAACATTTACGCGCTGAGCGTCGTGAAGAAATATCGGGAGGCGTATGACTAGCGCCATGGCGACCGAACGCCCCGCCGCCGCCAGCCGCACCCGCGCGCCGACCGACTGGAAATCGGCAGCGATGCGGTCGCGCATCCGCAGTCGCTACCGGTCCGAATCGCTGTTCAAGCTGCTCGGCCTTGCCGCGCTGGCGCTGTCGGTCGGCTTCTTGCTGTTCCTGCTGTTCGATATCGGCTCGAACGGCCTGTCGGGGTTTCGCAGCACTGATATCAAGCTGACCGTCAAGCTCGACCCAGTGGCGCTCAATCTGACGCCTGCCCAGCTCCGTGGTCCGGGAGCCGAGGCAGCTTTGCAAGCGGCGGATTGGCAAAATCTCGCGACCCAGGCGGCGACCGACACGCTCGGCGCGGACGCCGATGGTGCGGTCAGCCAGGGGGCGTGGAATGCGATCCGCGATGCCGTTGCCGAAAATCCCGATCTTATCGGAACACGCGCTGCCATCTGGGTCCCGGCGTCGAGCAACTTCGACCTGCTCGCGAAGGGTAAGCTCGACCGGTCCGGGCCGTCTGCCGACCGCGCTGTCAGCGACGAAGTGCTCGCGCATTATGATTATGCGCAGAAGCACAATCTGGTGCGGACCGGGTTCAACACCCGCTTCCTGACGACCGCCGATTCGACGACGCCCGAACTTGCGGGTGTCTGGGGCGCGGCGAAGGGATCGTTCCTGACGCTCCTCATCACCATTGCGCTCAGCTTTCCGATCGGTGTGCTGTCGGCGATCTACCTTGAGGAATATGCGCCGCGGAACCGCCTGACCGACATGATCGAGGTCAGCATCAACAATCTTGCCGCCGTTCCTTCGATCATCTTCGGCCTGCTCGGCCTTGCGGTGTTCCTCAACGGGTTTGGTTTGCCACGCTCGGCCCCGCTGGTCGGTGGACTGACGCTCGCGCTGATGACCTTTCCTGTCATCGTCATTGCCGGACGCGTGGCGATCAAGGCGGTGCCGCCGTCAATCCGCGACGCCGCCCTCGGCGTGGGGGCGTCGCCGGTGCAGGTGGTGTTCCACCACGTCCTGCCGCTGGCGCTGCCCGGCATTTTGACCGGTACAATCATCGGCATGGCGCGTGCGCTCGGCGAAACCGCGCCGCTGCTGATGATCGGCATGCGCGCCTTTATTTCCGACGTGCCCTCGGGGTTCGAAAATCCGGCGACGGTGCTGCCGGTGCAGGTCTTTCTGTGGTCGGACGACGTGGCGCGCGGGTTCGTCGAGAAGACCAGCGCCGCGATCATCGTGCTGCTGGTGTTCCTGCTGCTCATGAACGGGCTCGCCATCTATCTACGCAACAAGTTCGAGAGGCGCTGGTGAACGACGTCCTGTCTCCGGTCGCCGAGGCGGCCCATCAACATGCGGCCCCGCAGCATCTGAAGATGCAGGCGAAGGGCGTCGATGTATTCTACGGCCAGAAACAGGCCATCAAGAATGTGTCGATCGACATCGGGCAGGAGAATGTGACGGCGTTCATCGGCCCGTCGGGCTGCGGCAAGTCGACCTTCCTGCGCTGCCTTAACCGCATGAACGACACCGTCGAGAGCGCCAAGGTGACCGGCGATATCACCCTCGACGGAGAGAATATTTACTCGGCCGACATGGATGTCGTGCAGCTGCGCGCAAGGGTGGGGATGGTGTTCCAGAAGCCCAACCCATTCCCGAAATCGATCTATGAGAATGTCGCCTACGGACCGCGCATCCATGGCCTGGCTCGGTCGAAGGCCGACATGGACGGCATCGTCGAAGGCAGCCTGAAGCGCGCCGGCCTCTGGGAAGAGGTCAAGGACAGGCTGCAGGACAGCGGCACCGCGCTATCGGGCGGTCAGCAGCAGCGGCTGTGCATCGCGCGCGCCATCGCTGTCGATCCCGAAGTCATTCTGATGGACGAGCCCTGTTCGGCGCTCGATCCGATCGCGACGGCGAAGATCGAGGAACTGATCGACGATCTGCGCGGCAAATATGCGATCGTGATTGTCACGCACAACATGCAGCAGGCGGCGCGCGTCAGCCAGAAGACGGCGTTTTTCCATCTCGGGACGCTCGTCGAATATGGCGACACGTCAGACATCTTCACCAATCCGCGCGAGCCGCGCACCAAGGATTACATTACCGGCCGTTACGGCTGAGGAGACCAAGCATGGCGACGATCAGCCAAGGACATACCGTCAAATCCTTCGACGACGAGCTCGGGCAACTGCGCGCGATGGTCAGCGAGATGGGCGGGCTTGCGGAGGCGCAGATTCTTGCGGCGATCGATGCACTGACCCGGCGGGACACCGAAGCTGCGACGAAGGTTGTTGCGCAGGACGCCGCAATCGACACGCTGGAAGCCGATGTCGAGAAGCTGGCGGTGCGGATCATCGCGCTGCGTGCACCGATGGCGGATGACCTGCGCGAGATCATCGCGGCGCTGAAGATCAGCTCGGTGCTCGAACGGATCGGCGACTATGCCAAGAATGTCGCCAAGCGCACGTCCGTGCTCGCGGAGGCAGGGTCAATCCGGCCGATCTCGATCCTGCCGGAAATGGCCAAGATCGTCGCCGAGATGGTCAAGAACGCGCTCGATGCCTTCATCGATCGCGATGCGGACTTGGCAGTCGCCGTGTGCCAGCGCGACCAGGTCGTAGACGACTATTATACAAGCATCTTCCGGGCGCTCCTCACCTACATGATGGAGAATCCGCATCACATCACCGCCTCGGCGCACTTGCTGTTCATTGCCAAGAACCTCGAGCGGATGGGCGATCATGCGACCAACGTCGCCGAAATGGTGCACTTCGGTGTGACGGGCGAACATATCGGCGACCGTCCCAAGACTGACGCGACCCCCTACGAAAATGTCATGCGGCCATCGACGGAGTAATCTCGATGAAACCCAAGATCCTGCTGGTTGAAGACGACGCCAACCTTGTCGAGCTCGTGCGCTACAATCTCGAAAAGGAAGGCTTTGACGTCGTCCAGACCGACGACGGCGAGGAAGCGATGGTGCTCGCTGAGGAAGAGAAACCCGATCTGGTCGTGCTCGACTGGATGATCGCGAACCTCTCCGGCATCGAAGTGTGCCGCCGGCTGCGCCGTCAATCGACAACCGCAAACTTGCCGATCGTCATGTTGACCGCGCGCGCCGAGGAAGGCGACCGGATCCGTGGGTTGGAGACCGGTGCCGACGATTATGTGACCAAGCCCTTTTCGCCGCGCGAACTGGTCGCGCGCATCCGTGCGGTGCTGCGGCGGCTGCGTCCGGCGTTACAGGGCGGCAGCCTCGACTATGCCGGGATCATCATGGATACAGCGGCGCACAAGGTCATCCGCGACGGAACCGCGGTCCCGCTCGGGCCGACGGAATTCCGCCTGCTGCGCCATTTTCTCGAGCATCCGGGCCGGGTCTTCTCGCGCGAGCAGCTGCTCGACGCGGTCTGGGGGCGCGATGTCTATGTCGAGCAGCGCACTGTCGACGTGCACATCCGGCGCTTGCGCAAGGCGATCAACGCCGATGACGTTCTCCCGGATGTGATCCGGACGGTGCGCAGCGCAGGCTATGCGCTGGATGCCGAGGCGGTGGGGTAGCGCCCCCTGTATCATCTTATGCGTCCCCTCCCCGAGGGGAGGGGACCCCCGATTGTAAAGGCTCGTCAGCTTGCTAGATCGGGCGGCGATGCCCTTCCACCTCGTCCACCACCCCGACTATGTCGCGCCGCTGCCGCCGGGGCATAGCTTCCCGATGGACAAATATGCGCTGGTGATGATCGCGCTGGCGGAGGCCGGCGCGGAATGGCATGAGCATCGGCCCGAGCTCATGCCGCGTGACTGGATCGCGGCAGTGCATGAGCCCGACTATGCCGATGCGGTGATCGCGGCACGGGTCGATCCGGCGATCGAGCGGCGGATCGGATTTCCGGTCAATGCGCGGGTGGCGCGGCGGTCGCAGCTGTCGGCGGGCGGGACATGGCTCGCGGTGAAGCTGGCGCTCGAACATGGCTTCGCTGCGAACAGCGCGGGCGGTAGCCATCATGCGTTGGCCGCCAGCGGAGCCGGCTATTGTGTGTTCAACGATCTCGCAATTGCCGCGCACCGGTTGCTGGCGGAGGGCGATGCGCAGCGGGTCATGATCGTCGATCTGGATGTGCATCAGGGCGACGGGACCGCGAGCCTGCTTGCCGGGCGGACCGATGCCTTCACCTTTTCGATCCATGCCGCGAAGAATTTTCCTGCGCGCAAGGCGCGGTCGTCGCGGGATGTCGAACTGGCGGACGGGACAGGCGACGACGAATATCTGGCCGTGCTGGCGCGGGAGCTGATCGTCTGTCTCGACGCCTTCGCGCCGGATCTTGTCCTTCTGCAGGCCGGCGTCGACCCGCATGCAGAGGATCGACTGGGGCGGCTGGCACTGACCGATGCGGGCCTCGTCGCGCGCGATCGATTCGTCGCGGCCGAGTGCCGGCGGCGGGATATCCCGCTCGCATCGACCATCGGCGGCGGCTATGGGACCGACCGTATGGCCGTCGCGCGCCGTCACGCCGCTGGAATAATCGCGCAAGCTGAGGCCATGCAGACCTAACATTTTCTTCTTTGCCCCTTATGTCGGGGAGGCGTAGGACGCGCGCCAAATCGAAAACCGCGCAAGGGCCAACATGGCAACGGCATTCAAAATGGATCAGGGCGGCGAGCACCGCGTGAAGCAGGTGGCGGAAAGCGTCGTTGTGCGTTTTGTCGGCGACAGCGGCGACGGTATGCAGCTGACCGGCGGGCAGTTCACGCTGTCGACCGCGTTGGCGGGCAGCGACCTCGCGACCTTCCCCGACTTTCCTGCGGAAATCCGCGCACCGCAGGGCACGCTGTTCGGCGTGTCGGGCTTCCAGATCAATTTCGGGTCGACCGACATCGAAACGGCCGGCGATGCGCCGGACGTGCTCATTGCGATGAACCCAGCGGCGCTCAAGTCCAACGTCAATGCGCTGGTGCCGGGCGGGCTGATCATCGCCGACAGCGGCGAGTTCGGCGCGCGCAACCTTGCCAAGGCGGGCTATGAGAGCAATCCACTCGAAGACGACAGCCTGAGCAAATGGCAGCTGCTCGCCTTCAACATCTCCCAGCTGACGCTTGAGGCGGTGAAGCCATTCGGGCTCGGTAACAAGGAAGCGCTGCGCTGCAAGAATATGTGGACGCTGGGGCTGGCGCTCTGGATGTTCGACCGCGACCGCGAGCCGCTGGTCAATTGGCTGAAAACCAAATTCGCCAAAATGCCGGTGCTGGCGGACGCCAATATCGCGGCGTTGAACGCTGGCCATGCCTATGGCGAAACCGCCGAGATCGGCGGGCCGCTGAAGCAATTCGATGTCGGCGCCGCGTCTGCGGTGCCGGGGCTATACCGCACGGTGACGGGCGGCGAAGCACTTTCGTTGGGCCTTGTCGCGGGATCGCAGCTGGCGGGCCTGCCGATGTTCTTCGGCTCCTATCCGATCACGCCGGCCTCCTCGCTGCTGCACACACTGGCGGGGCTCAAGGAATATGACGTCACGACCTTCCAGGCCGAGGACGAGATTGCCGCGATTTGCTCGGCGATTGGCGCGTCCTATGCAGGCAAGCTCGGCGTCACCTCCTCGTCGGGTCCGGGCATCGCGCTGAAGGGCGAGGCAATGGGCCTGGCGATCATGACCGAGCTGCCGCTGGTCATCGTCAATTCGCAGCGCGGCGGGCCGTCGACCGGCCTGCCGACCAAGACCGAACAGTCGGATCTCTATCAGGCGGTTTACGGCCGCAACGGCGATGCACCGCTGGTGGTCATTGCCGCGCGCAGCCCCACCGATTGCTTCGAAGTCGCGATCGAGGCGGTGCGGCTCGCAACGCAGTTCATGACGCCGGTCATGCTCTTGACCGACGGCTATATCGCCAATGCGGCCGAGCCATGGAAGGTGCCCGATATGAACGGCTTCGCGCCATTCCCGGTCAGCTTCCACACGCATGTGCCCGAAGAGGGTATTCAAAGCCCCTATGAGCGCGATCCCGAGACACTGAAGCGCGTGTGGATCAAGCCCGGTACGCCCGGCCTGATGCACCGCATCGGCGGCATCGAGAAGGCGTTCGCGACCGGCCACATCAATTATGAGGCCGCCAATCACCAGAAGATGACCGACACGCGCAAGGCGAAGATCGACGGCATCGCCAACCATATCCCCGAGCAGGAGGTGGAACTGGGCGGGGCGACGGGCAAGCTGGCGGTGGTCGGTTGGGGGTCCACCTATGGGCCGATCCATCAAGCGGTGCGCCGCGCGCGGGCCGGCGGGGCCGATGTCAGCCACATCCACATCCGCCATATCTGGCCGCTGCCGAGGAACCTTGGCAGCCTGCTCAAGGGCTATGAGCGGCTCCTCGTCCCCGAAATGAACACAGGGCAGCTGAAGACGCTGCTGCGCGACCAGTTCCTCGTGGATGCCAAGCCGCTCAACAAGGTCAGCGGCCAGCCATTCAAAATCGGTGAAATCGAAGCAGCCATCGAAGGGGCGCTCGCATGAACGTCATGACCCCGATCCGTGTGACGAAGCCCGACGACTGGGCGACCGATCAGGAGGTGCGCTGGTGCCCGGGCTGCGGCGACTATGCGATCCTGAAGGCGGTGCAGCGCACGATGCCGGAAATCGGCGCGTCGCCTGAGAACACCGTGTTCGTGAGTGGCATCGGCTGCTCCTCAAGGTTTCCCTATTATATGGAAACCTATGGCTTCCACACCATCCACGGCCGAGCGCCGGCGGTGGCGACGGGGGTCAAGCTCGCCAATCCCGACTTGGACGTGTGGCTGATCACCGGCGACGGCGACGGGCTCAGCATCGGCGGCAATCACATGCTGCACCTGATCCGCCGCAACCTCGATTGCCAAGTGCTGCTGTTCAACAACGAGATTTACGGGCTCACCAAAGGTCAATATTCGCCGACCAGCCGGGTCGGCACGCGCTCGCCGTCGACGCCTGCCGGGTCGGTCGACCGGCCGGTGAGCCCCTGTGCCTTCGCGTTGGGCGCGGGCGGGCGCTTCATTGCGCGCGGCATCGACACCGGCAGGCAGCTGCCCGATCTGTTGAAGCGTGCCTATTACAACAAGGGCACCAGCTTCCTCGAAATCTACCAGAATTGCATCGTCTATAACGACGGCGTGTTCGAGCCGTTCACGGCGAAGAAGGAAGCGGCAGGCAACCAGCTGTGGCTCGAGCATGGCAAGCCGATGCTCTACGCCGGTGGGACGAAGGGTCTGCGGCTGAACCGCGAGCTGCTGCGGCTTGAAGTCGTCGAGCCAGCGGTCGGCGAAGTGACCGAGGTGCTTGTCCATGACGAGACCAACAAGGGCATCGCGCAGATGCTGATCGACATGGAGCTGCCGGAATTCCCGGTCGCGCTCGGCGTGATCTACGCCGACCCCGCGCCGACCTTCGAGGCGGCGGTGGTCAAGCAGAACCATGACCTGTCGGCGGGCAAGTCGGCCGATCTCAACAAGCTGATCCGCAAGGGCCAGACCTGGGAGATCAACCAGAAGCAGCCGCATGTGATTTAGCGGTCCTCCCCTCCAGCAGGGAGGGGACGACTCGCATCGGCAGATGCGAGCGAGGGGAGGGTCGACCGCGAGACTTGCTGCGCCGTTGACCCTCCCCCGTCGTTCGGCCTGGCGGCCTCTCGTCGCCCCTCCCCGCTGGAGGGGAGGAAGGCGGCTTGCGTTTCCGCGGCTCCTCCACCATATGCGCCAGCGGGAGCCGGGCGGGCAGGCCGCTCGCCAACCCGGTCAGGTCCGGAAGGAAGCAGCCGCAACGATTCCGGTCTGGGTCGTTCCGGCTCCCACCCATCTCTTGCGCACGTCCCTGCGCTGCGCCACGGTCATTCGCATGAGCGATCCGAGTCCTCCCGAAGCCTATCGCGTCCTCGCGCGCAAATACCGGCCATCGAATTTCGATTCGCTGATCGGCCAGGATGCGATGGTGCGCACGCTGGGCAATGCGATTGCGCGCGACCGGCTCGCGCATGCCTATCTGCTGACCGGGGTGCGCGGGGTTGGCAAGACCTCGACGGCGCGGATCATCGCCAAGGCGCTCAACTGCATCGGGCCGGACGGGCAGGGCGGGCCGACGATCAATCCGTGCGGCGTCTGCGAACCCTGTGTGGCCATCTCGGCCGGGCGGCATATCGACGTCATCGAGATGGACGCGGCGTCGAACACCGGCGTCGACGATGTGCGCGAGATTATCGAGGCGGTGCGCTACGCGGCGGTGTCGGCGCGGTTCAAAATCTACATCGTCGACGAAGTCCATATGCTGTCGAAGAATGCGTTCAACGCGCTGCTGAAGACGCTTGAGGAGCCGCCGCCGCATGTGAAGTTCATCTTCGCGACGACCGAGGTGCAGAAGCTGCCGGTGACGGTGCTGTCGCGCTGCCAGCGCTTCGATCTGCGGCGGATCCCGGTCGAGAAGCTCGCGGCCCATTTCGCGCGCGTTTCGGAAGCCGAGGGCGCGCAGGTCGATGCGGAGGCGCTGGCGCTGATCGCGCGGGCGGCGGAGGGCTCGGTGCGCGACGGCCTGTCGATTCTCGACCAGGCGATTGCGCATGGCCAAGGTGCCGTGACCGCTGATGCAGTTCGCGACATGCTTGGCCTCAGCGACCGTGGCCGGGTCCGCGAGCTCATGGCGGCGCTCTTGGCCGGCGATGCGCGCACCGCGCTCGACAATCTGCGCGACCAATATGATCTCGGGGTCAATCCCGACATGGTGGTGCAGGAGCTGCTTGAACTCACGCACACGATCACCCGGGCGAAGGTTGCGGGCGCGACCGATCCGGCGCTCGGCGAGGGCGAGCGGGCGGCGATTGCCGACTGGTCGCGGGCACTGAGCTTCCCGCACGTCCACCGGCTGTGGCAGCTGCTGCTCAAGGGGCTCGCCGAGGTGCGTGACGCGCCGCTACCGATCCAGGCGGCGGAGATGGCGCTGCTGCGCGTTGTGCACGCATCGACGCTGCCCGATCCGGGCGAACTCATCAAGAAACTGACGAGCGGCGAGCTGACCGACGCGCCCGCGCCCAAGACGGAGGCCCCGTCACGGGAGGAGCCGCAGCTGGCGATGCAGGCGGTGCCGCTGCGCGCGCCGGAGCCGGTCGCCGCTGTCGAGATGCCCGCGAGCTACCCGGCACTCGTGCAGTTGTTCGAGGACAAGCGCGAGCCGATGTTGGCGCTGGTGCTGCATGACAATGCCCGGCTGGTCCGCTACGCGCCGCCGCTGCTCGAACTCAATCTCAGCGGGGCGCGGCCCGATTTCACGCAGCAAGTCATGCGCAGCCTTGAGCTGTGGACAGGTGCACGCTGGACGGTGACGCTATCGCGCGAGGACGGGCAGCCGACGCTGCGCGAGGCGGAACTGGCAGCGCAGGCGGCGGCGCGCGAAGCGATCCTCGCCGACCCGGCGGTGCGCCAGCTCATGGACGCCTTTCCCAATGCCGAACTTATCGAGTTCGGCACCGATCCCGATTTTCAGGCCGACGAGCTACGGAGTGTTTCGTGAAGAGCATGGAAGAAATGCTGCGCGCCGCGCAGGAAGCTGCCCAGACCATTCAGGCGCAGATGGAAGGCGCTCAGGCCAAGCTCGACCAGATCGAGGTCGAAGGCATGTCGGGCGGCGGCATGGTCCGCATCCGCTGCTCCGCCAAGGGCCGGATCATTGCCGTGACGCTCGACCCGTCGCTGCTGACGCCCGACGACAAGGAAATGCTCGAGGACCTGATCGCCGCCGCGTTCAACGACGCCCGCGCCAAGGCTGATGCGGCGTCGAACGATGAAATGGCGAAACTCACCAGCGGGATTCCGCTGCCGCCGGGGTTCAAACTGCCGATGTAATTGCCCCTCCCATCCGGGAGCAGCAGGCGCAAATGCCCGCTATTTATGTAAAATCGGTTGTCCGCGTGCATCGCGAGGGACCGCGTCGCCGGTCCGGGCGGCGTTCGACACCGCGCAGGCGCTCACGATCGTGATCAAAAAACCGGCGCACGCCATTCGCATCAAGTTTTTCATGCACGCCCCCATGCACGCCTAACGCTGCAAATTCGCGTCTACGCGCAAAACAGCCCGAAAAATAGCAGAATTCCGCCATTCTCCTCATGGGCTGGCTTGCACCCTTCGCGGCGCTCACGCGTTCGGCTAAGACGGGGCATCACGGGCGCGTGTGCGCCGACACACCATAAAGCGAGACACATCATGGCCATCACCAACGAGGACGAGGCGCAGATGACCGGCGTCCCTGTGCGCAAATCGCGCGCGATGAAGCATCAGGCGACGACGATCGGCAACCGGCCGCTCCACCCTTCGACGATGATGATGGGGCATGGCTATGACCCGGCGCTGTCGGAAGGTGCATTGAAGCCGCCGATCTTCCTGACCTCGACCTTCGTGTTCGAAAGCGCCGCGCACGGGAAACGCTTCTTCGAAGGCGTCACCGGCGTCCGTCCCGGCGGCGCGGAAGGCCTCGTCTATTCGCGCTTCAATGGTCCCGATCAGGAAATCCTCGAGGACCGCTTGGCGCTTTGGGAGGGGGCCGAGGACGCGCTGGTCTTCTCCAGCGGCATGTCGGCAATCGCAACCGCCTTCCTTGCGCTCGTCCAGCCCGGCGATGTCATTGTCCACTCCGCGCCGCTCTACGCTGCGACCGAGACGCTGATCGGCCGCATCCTCGGCAAGTTCGGCGTGACCTTCCTCGACTTCCCGGCCGGCGCGACCCAGCCTGAGATCGAAGCGGTGATGACCGCCGCCAAGGCGAAAGGCCGCGTCGCCGCCATCTATCTCGAAAGCCCGGCAAATCCGACCAATGCGCTCGTCGATGTCGAGGCGGTGCGCGACGCGCGCGCCGCCGTGCTCGGCAAGGACGGCCCGCCGATCCTCATCGACAACACTTTCCTGGGTCCGATCTGGCACAAGCCGCTGCAGCATGGCGCCGACATCGTCATCTACTCGCTGACCAAATATGTCGGCGGGCACAGCGATCTCGTCGCGGGCGGCGTGCTCGGCACCAAAGCGGCGATCAATCCGATCCGCATGATGCGAAACACCATCGGAACGATCACCGATCCGCACACATCATGGATGCTGCTGCGCAGCCTCGAGACGCTCGAACTGCGCATGGACCGCGCCGGGCTCAACGCCAAGATCGTCTGCGACTTCCTGCGCAGCCATCCGAAGGTCGAGCGCGTCGGCTACCTCGGCTTCCTCGAACCCGGCAGCCGGCAGGCCGATATCTATGCCCGGCATTGCACCGGCGCGGGCTCGACCTTCTCGGTCATCGTCAAGGGCGGCGAGGCGGAGGCGTTCCGCCTGCTCGACAATCTGTCGATCGTGAAACTCGCAGTCAGCCTCGGCGGCACCGAGAGCCTCGCCTCGCACCCTGCCGCGATGACCCATCTGTCGGTGCCGCAGAAGCGCAAGGATGAGCTCGGCATCTCGGACAATCTGATCCGCGTGTCGATCGGTGTCGAACATCCCGACGATCTGGTCGCCGACTTCGAACAGGCGCTGGCGGCCGTCTAGCGCTTGCTCGCATCCGCCATCTGGTTGCCGGCGACACTGCTGGCGGGGTTGCTGCAGGCGTGGCGGACGGCGGTCCAGCAGAAGCTGCGTGCCCAGCTGACAGTCAGCGGCGCGGGACTGGCGCGCTATCTCTACGGCGCGCCGGTCGCAGTGCTGATCCTCGCCACCTATGTCGCGGCGACCGACATGTCGCTGCCGAGACTCGATGCAACCTTTGTCGTGCTGGCAGCGGCCGCCGGTCTCGCGCAGGTTCTCGGCACCAACCTGCTCATTATGGCGTTCGGCTATCGCAATTTCGTCGTCGGCACCGCCTTTGCGAAGACCGAGGCGGTGCAGGCCGCGCTGTTCGCCTGGCTACTACTCGGCGAGAAGGTCACGGTCTGGGTGCTGGCCGGTATCGCCGGCGGCGTAGCGGGCGTGCTGCTGCTGGCGATTGGCGGCCAACGGATGACGCTGCGCCAGTTGCTCGCGTCGGTCGGCCAGCCGGCAGCGCTGTGCGGCCTCGCGGCCGGTGCAATGTTCGCGCTGACATCGGTGTTCGTGAAACGCGCCACGGTCGAACTCGCCATGCCCGATATTGTCGGATCCGCGCTGTTGACGCTCGCCGTGACGATGGTTCTCCAGACGCTGATGCAGGGCGGCTATGTTCTCGCCCGCGAGCCGGCCACACTACCCCGCGTGCTCGCGACCTGGCGCACCTCAGGGCAGGTCGGCCTCATTGCAGCGACCGGCTCGGCCTGCTGGTTCACCGGCTTTGCGACCGCCCCGCTGGCGCAGGTCCGTGCGGTCGGTCAGGTCGAGGTGATCTTCACCCTGTTGTTCGCCCACCTTTACCTTGGCGAGCGGACGCTCCGGCATGAAGCCGCGGCGCTATTGCTCGTCGCGGTCGGCGTGGTGCTGGCGATCATCGGCAGCGCGCACTGACGCTCAGGACTTCGGCGGGAAGCCCGGATGCTCCGCCGTATATTGCACGAGGTTCGGTGGGCGGTAGGCCGCCACACCCAGCCAGCGTCGCGTGGCGGACTCGCTGATCGTCTCGTTCGAGCTGAGACCGGCGAGCGATCCCGCCGCGCGCTTTGCCGCCACATTGGCCTTCTCCGCAATCGCAGGGTCGTCGATCCGGCGGATTAGCGGCGGGATGAGCTTCCACAGCCCGGTGTAGCAATCGGTGATGTCACCACCAATGGGATCGGGCGCAGAGGAATGTGCCGCGTCGCCGCCCGGCGTTGGCGGGTCCACTTCGAGGCCGCAGCCTGTTGCACGGCTGACCATCCACTCGAGCGCCACGTCCGACAGCCGTGGGTCGGGCGTGCTGCCACCGACGTCGCTGTGACCGCCGGGAAACCATTGCTGCTGCAGCGTCTGCCCATCCGCGTCGGGCTTTTGCACCCAGAGCGTCGGGCGGAAGTTGCGGCGGCGTTCGTCTATGGAAATGGCGTGGAAGGCGTTCCGGACGTTGGTGCTCAGGTCGAGATCGTGGAATTGGTTCTTGGTGCGCAGGAATCCCGGCACCCATTTTGATCCCATGAATTTCGGGCGGAACGGATTGCCGAGCGATCCAACCGTGTCCCAAACGCCGATGCATTGGATCGGCGTGCGATCCTCCCAGCAATAGGTACGGCGGAACAACGTCGACTCGACACCGCGCGGGTGCCGCTCGGGCTGGCGTGAGCGGTAAAGCTCGATGGCCTTCGCGATGGCTGATTCGTGCGCAGGACGGACGATGCCGGAATTGACGATCATCCCGCCAAGCGAGCGGACGGTGAAGGCGCCGCGGCTGAAACCGAACAGGAAAATCGCATCGCCCGGCTCATAAACTTTGCAGAGGAAGCGGTAGGCCTCGAACAATTTGTCGTCGAGGCCGGCCCCGATCGCACCCGAGATCAGATGCCGCAGTGCGCTGACATTCGTGCCGACGCCGGTGTTGTAGTAAAGCGTTTGTGGCGTTCCGTCCGCCGCCGTGCGCGGGATGCGTGACGCGATCTTCGTGACATTGGTCGGACAGGGCTTGCCGTCGGCATCCATGTCCGGCTGGTTCCATGTCCCATCACAGCAGACGATGATGCGCTTCACGGCAATCCCCCCCCGTTACCTGCTCGGCTAGACTAGCTTGGTTTTCCTATCAGGCGACAGCATCAATGCATCGTTGGCATCCGGTGGCATCGCCCGCTAGGGTAATGGACAACGGAGGGCTGAATTATGCGCTGGGTTCGATGGGTCGCCAATATCGGCATTGTCTCGTTGCTGCTCGTCATCCTGGCCGGACCGCTGCACCGGATCGGTCTCGATTTCCGCGCGGCGCTCGGCCTTATGGCGCTGTCCGCGCTCGTCGGCGGCATCGCCGGGCTGATCAGCCTGATCGCGGGTTTCATGCTGAAGCGCCGCGGGGCGCCGGCCGGGCGGGTCTGGGCGGGTGCTGCCGCCGGTCTCATCGCCTTCGCGGCGCTGGCGACGCTGATCGCCGGTTCGAAGGGCGTGCCGCCGATCCACGACATCACCACCGACACGCTCGACCCGCCTCAGCTCGTCGCCGTGCTGCCCGCGCGCGCCGCAACGAGCGGGGTCAATCCGGCCGTCTATGGCGGGGAAAAGGTCGCGGCGCAGCAGACCGCCGCCTATCCGACGATCCGGCCGCTCGTGCTCAACGTCTCCACCACCGACGCCTATCAGAAGGCACTGACCGCCGTCGGCGCGATGGGCTGGACGCTGGTGCAGGCGCTACCCGAGCAGGGCCATATCGAGGCGACCGCGACGACCGGCTGGTTCGCCTTCAAGGACGATGTCGTCATCCGCATCCGCGCGCAGGGCGCGGGCTCGCGCGTCGATATCCGCTCGGTCTCGCGCGTCGGCGTCGGCGACCTTGGCGCGAATGCGAAGCGGATCGAGGCCTTCTCGCAGAAGCTTCAGAGCGAGTAAGCGAGCGTCAGCCCCGGCCGGTCCCACCGGCACTTCGCCAGCTTGCCCGTCGTCGACAGGCAGACCCACGCATCGCGCATGTCCGTGCCGCCGAACGCGATGTTGGTGGTCAGCACGTCGGGAAAGGGCACGATCTCATAGCTGCCGTCGGTCGGATGGCACTGCGCAATGCCCGGCGCATCGACGAGCGTCGCGACGCAGATCGTCCCGTCCGCCGCGACCGCGAGGCTGTCGAGCAGCACGCGCCCCGGAAAGCTCGTCACGACGCGGCCCGGCATCAACCCTGCCGACGGTGCGACTTCGCCCGGCCCGCTGATTTCGAAGGCGATCAGCAACCGCTCATGCGTCAGCGCGGCGTAGACGGTCTTCCCGTCCGGCGACAGGCCGACGCCGTTCATGTTCGGCCCGTGCACGACGCGCTTCACGAGGCTGCCGTCGGCCTTCGCATAGAACAGCCCGCCCGCCTCATGCCCCCAGGGGCGCGTCTTGCCGAGGTCGGTGAACCAGAAGCCGCCCGCATCGTCGAATACGATATCGTTCGGGCCGCTGAGCTTGATGCCATCGACCGAATCGAACAGCCGCTCGACCTTGCCGGTCGCGATGTCGATGCGCTCGATCCGGCCCGTCTCATAGTCCGCCGCCGCGTGGCCGGGCAGCATCAGCCCCATGTCCGCGCCATACCAGTCGAAGCCGCCATTGTTGCAGACATAGAGCGCGCCGTCCGGCCCGACCGCCAGCCCGTTCGGCCCGCCGCCCGGCGTCGCCACCACCTCCGTGCGTCCGTCCGGCCGCACCCGGGTGATCCGCCCCGCCTTGATCTCGACGACGATGACCGACCCGTCCGCACAGACCACCGGGCCTTCCGGAAATTGCAGACCCTCCGCGACGATCTCGAAATCCATGGCACGTCTCCCCGTTTGTCGTTGCCCCGAAAGGTGCGACCGCCGCACCGCTTCGCGCAAGGGGCTAGTCAGCGCCCTCTCGCTTGCACTAGTGTTCCGGTTCCCGGTCTGTTCGCGAGAGGGTCTGTGTGATCGAGTTGATTCTGGCAGCGATTGCAGGGGCGGTACTGGCCCTCGCCTTCGGCTGGGCGCTGTGGAAGAAGCCGCTTGGCGATGCGCGCCAGTCCGCCGCCGACTCCGCAACCAAACTCACCGAACTCGACACCCGCTTCCGCACCGCAATCAGCGAACTCGCCGCCGCCTCGACCGAGGCGAAGCGCGTGCCCGAACTCGAGCGCCTGCTCGCCGACCTGCGCACCAGCTTCGCCGCCGCCAGCGCCCAGCTCGAAGGCCTGCGCGCCGCCGCCGAAGAACGCACCCGCGCGCATGAGACCCAGCTCGCGCAGATGAAGGAACAGTTCGGCCAGCTCGCCGGCGACGCCCTCAAAGGCGCGCAGGAGCAGTTCCTCGCGCTGGCCGACGAGCGCTTCGCCAAGCACAGCGAAGTCGCCGACAAGGGGCTCGCGAAGAACAAGGCCGAACTCGCCGAACTCATCGCGCCGATGCGCGAGACGCTGACCCGCTATGAGGAGCAGATCAAGGCGATCGAAACCGCGCGCACCGACGCCTATGGCCAGCTGAAGGAGCAGATCGCCACCGTCGCACAGGGCCAGCTTGCGGTGCGCGACGAGGCGGCGAAGCTCGTCTCGGCGCTGCGGTCGAGCGGCAAGACCTCGGGCAGCTGGGGCGAGCAGCAGCTGCGCAATGTGCTCGAAATGGCCGGCCTGCGCGAAGGCGTCGACTTCACCGTGCAGGCGAGCACCGAGGACGGCAAGAAGCGCCCCGACGCGATCATCAAGCTGCCCGGCGGGCGCGAGCTCATCATCGATTCGAAATGCTCGCTGAACGACTATCTGTCGGCGGGCGAGGCGGATGGCGAGGATGCGCGCAAGGCCGCCTACCGCCGCCATGCGCTCGCCGTCCGCACCCATGCCAAGGGCTTGGGCGAAAAGGCCTATTGGAACGAGTTCGGCAAGGCGGCGGATTTCGTCGTGATGTTCCTGCCCGGCGAGAATTTCCTGTCGGCGGCCTTGGAACATGATCTGCCGCTGCTCGGCTGGGCCTTCGACCAGCGCATCCTGCTGGCAGGCCCGATCAACCTGCTCGCGATCGCCAAGACCGTCGCCTTGGTCTGGCGGCAGGAAACCCTCGCCGAGGAAGCGCAGAAGATCGGCGAACTCGGCGCCGACCTGCACGCCAGCATCGCGACGATGGCCGAGCATGTCGCCAAGGTCGGCAGCAATCTCGATTCCGCTGTGAAGGCCTATGACGATTTTGTCGGCTCGCTCGAACGCAACGTCCTGCCCAAGGCGCGGCGCTTCACTGAGCTGGGCGTCGAGAAGGGCAAGAAGCCTGTCGCCGCACTGACCGAAATCGCCAAAACCACCCGCGCCACCGTCGCGCCGGAACTCATCGCGCTGCCGAAGGCGGCGAATGCGGGGGAGTAGTGCCTGCGGTCAGCCCTGGCCCCATTTCGCGGCGAATATGTAGAAGGCGTAGATCAGCAGCGTCACGGCGAGCGCGGCGGCGTTGACGCGCTTGCTCTTCGACAGGATCGCGACCGCCATCGGGATCGCAAAGGCTTCCGCAATGAAACTGTCGGGCGTGAGCGGCAGCCGCAGTAGCCCATACAGCGCGATGAATACCACAAGATTGGAGCCGATGACCGCTCCAAGCACTTCGCGGCGGCGCGCCATATAATGGTCGTCGAGGTCGGCGGCCCCATCCATCTCCCGGGGGAACACCAGCGAGGCAGCAAAATAATAGATTCCCGAGACGATGAGCCCGATCACCAGGGCCAGCAACGTCGGCGGAATCCGGTCGCGGACCACCCAGGCGACGCTCCAGAAGGTCGTCAGGTCGAGCATGACGATCGTCCCCAGCATCGGCGTGAGCCAGCCGAGCCGCCGGGCCTTGGCCGTGACGGCCCGGACGAAGCCCCCCAGCACTTCGGTAAGGCTCAGGCCGAGGAGCAGTCCGAACAAGGAAAACACGAACTCGAACGGTGTCATGGACGCCCCCCTTGGCGGCGAGTTTACGAGCCCCTAGGAGGTTGGCAATGGGGTGGACGATTCAGGCGACGAGCGACCGCACGGCCGGCCTCGCGGCGCGCGCGCCGCAATGACCCTCGCCCCCTTCCAGGACCTGTTCCCCGAGTCCGAGGCGTATCGGCAGATGCAGCCGCTGCGCATCCCGGCCGGCTGGCGGGTCGACTGGAACAAGCTGCAGACCGGCCTCGACGCCGACCTGACGCAGGTCGGCGGCTCCTCGCTGTACAACGCCACCAACGAGGGCCGGCGCTTCAATATCGACGTGGAGTATAAGCCCGAGTTCGACCCCGCCGGCGCGTTCCACCTGACGGTCCTGTACCAGCCCTGGCCCCGCTCGCCGCAAGGCCGCCGGCTTAAGGACGCGCCCTTCCGGCTCGGCCCGGACGCCGAATGCGTCCACGCCTCCGAGACGCGCGCTTACCCCGACCTGATCGCCAGCCTCGAACATTGGATCGCCCGCTGCACGGTGTGGGTGCGGGAGGGGAGTTAGGCGCTGAATTCCGTCCGATCCCAAAACTCGGCCCGCGAGCAGCCAAATATTGGCGCGTCGCCACAAATTATCGGGAAATAGTTAGCAGAAATAATACGCCTAATCTTGACTAATTTTCCCCAAATATTCTCAGAATATTGATATGGATCATCGATGGATTACGGGAACGGAACAAATTCCGTCAGCATCGGTTCATGATGTTATAGATATATAGTACATATAATTCGGAATAAATCTGTGCTGCTCCGTTAATGTTTCGGAGCACGCCCGAAAGCTTGTTCAATTTTTTAGCCGCAGCTTTTCGCGGCGTAACCGGGGGGCTGGTCGTATGCCTCAGGAGTATTTCTGTATGCGTGCCATCCGCCTTTCGCTTCTCTGCGCCGCGGCCGCTATTGCCCTGTCCCCTGCGTCCGCCCAGAGGCAGACTGCCGTTGGCCCGGGTCCCATCCCGCTTGATGCAAATGGCGTTCTGGGCGGTGTCGACATGTCGGGTTCGGCCACGACCGGAACCCTTGTTGTCGGGGTGGTCGGCGGACCCGCGATGGACATATTCACGCTCAACAACCCGGTGGTCGCAGGGCGGGTCGCCGTGTCGACGGCGGCTAGCAGCCAGGGCAACATCACGTTCAACAGCGGTTCGACCGTTTACGGGGCCATCGGGCAGACCCAGCCGGCCGGACCGTTTCTGCTCGCGATCGCAGGCGGAAACGCCGGATCGGCGGTGAACTTCATGGGCCCCGTATTCGCGACGACGACCAACGTGTCAGGAACCGGGCGGCTGAACTTCAACAGTGGCTCGACCAACGTCAGTGCCTCGAATTTCGCGGGTGACGGCACGCTCAGCCTTGCGCCGAATACGACTCTCATCGGTGCGTTGACGACCACGGCGGGCGCCCAGACCGGCACCTTGCTGCTGGGCGGCGGCAGCGTCCTCAACGGCGCGGTCGGCGGCGCGGTAGGCTTGAAGGCCATCAACGTGGTCGGCGGCGGCGACGCGGCCGGCGTGACCGCGACCATTTCCGGCGCGGTCGATGCATTCTCCTTCGCTCTCGGGACGAATACGCTCAACATCGGCGGAGCGCTGACCATCGCCAATATCGGCACGGCAGGTGTGATCAGCACCACGCTCGCCAGCCCCTCGGTTTATGGGAATATCCGTCCGGTGGGTGCTACCAACCTCGGGCCATCGCTGCTCATCAATGTTACCGTGTCGCCGACCGCGTTGATCGCCGTGGGATCGCAATTCAATATTGTCCAGACGCAGGCCGGAACCGTCCAGAGCGGCACCAACGGCAGCGTCGTGGCGATTTCCGTCCAGAACCCGACCAATCCGCTTTACACATTCCGGGCGATCCCGGCGGCGGGCACAATCGCCGGGCTCGTGACCATCGAAGCGACGGGAATTCCGATTCTGGCCGCGATCACGCCGCCCGTGGGCGCCGTCGTGCCGCCGGTGCAGCCAATCGCTGCGGTCGTCGTCCCCGTGATCGTCGCCGTTGCGCCGACGCCGGACATCGTGGCCGTCCTCGCGCCAATCAATGCGCTGACGACGCCGGCTGCGGTCGTGACGGCGGTCGCCCAGCTAGCGCCGTCGCCCACGGACGGGGCTGCAGCGCTCGTCACCTTCGATACCACGCGCCAGCTTCAGAATCTGTGGCTGACGCGGCTCGACAATATCGGCTGCGATCAAGTCCGGCCGACCGATGAGCAATCTGATATCTCGACGCCCGTTTGCCGTCGTCCCGACCACGAAGGCGGGTTCTGGGCGCAGGGGTTCGGCTATTTCGCGAAGCAGCAAAGCCAAGGGGCCGTCTCCGGCTACAACGCCAACATCGGCGGCGGAATGTTGGCCTGGGATGCGGCGCTTGGTCAGAACACGCATGCCGGGTTCGGCGTCGGCTACGTCAGCAGCAACATCCGCGCCCGCGATGTCAGCGCGCGTACCAATATCGATACCTATCAGGTCACCGGCTACTTCGGCCATGAGCCCGGACCGTGGTTCTTCAACGCGGCCCTGTCGATTAGTGCAAATGATTACACCAGCAAGCGCCAGATCGCATTCCCGGGTGTGAACCGTGAAGCGACCTCCAGCTACAATGGCGAGACCTATACGGCGTTCGCCACGACCGGTTGGCACCTCGTGGCGGGAGGCGTGACGATCACGCCGCTTGCATC
>CALRQP020000036.1:0-28809 GCA_943370355.1 Sphingomonas paucimobilis | reverse complement strand
CGCTGGCCTGACGGGGACGGGGACCGTCACCTTACCGGACCCGGATTCCCGCGCCGAGGATGTAAGACTCAAAGCTACCTATTCGCTCAACGCTGTCGCGGATCTCACCGCACCTGCGGCGCTGCACGTCCCGCTGCCGCCAGCCTATGAAGAGTTGAGGGGGGTCGCCGACCGGGCGAACCAGCCGGCGCGGATGATGCGCTACGCGTGCGTCCGAGGCGATACGACCGAGCGCACCGAGTTGGTGCTGCCGGCAACCATCAAGGTCTTATCGCTCCCCAAGCCGGTCGATGTTCGCACGCCGCTTGCCTCCTACACAGCCAGCTATTCCCAAACGGGGAATGTGGTGCGGGTGGAGCGGCACTATGTCTCGCTGTGGCCATCCGCGGTGTGCACGCCCGAACAGGATGCGGCGGTACGTCCGTTGCGCGCGGCGATCGACCGGGATCTGAAGGCGAATATCCTCGTGGCGCCGCGATAAGCCGCTCCCCGCATCATTTTCCGGAATGAATGTTGGTTAGGCAACATCCGCGCGGGGGTTGGGACATCCGCCGGCCTCCGGCAGCTAGGCCGCCTCGGACACGGCGCGCTCAGTGATCTTCCGCATAACGATGCGGCCCTGAAGGGGGATCGCGTCGCAGCTGAGCGAATATCCCGCACCGTCGCGGTTGGGCCAGGCTGCGCCGATCGGGGTCCAGAAGGCGGACGTGCCCTCGCCGGTGACGAGGTAGATGCGGTGGGTCGGTTTGTTGGTCGGGAGTTTGCGTTGGGTAGCCATGATCTGCTCCTGCGAGTTGCGCCGCAGGACCATCCTGCGGCTTCATGGGGAGCAAAGGGGCGGCCCTTCGAGCCGCTGGTCACACCCCGCGCCAGCGCCCGCAGGGAACGGAGCTGCACAAGCCGAAGGGGCGGAAGCGAGTTGGGTTTACCGGCGGCGGGGCCGCCCTAGATTCCCATACAGAAGCCGTGGGTGGCATTGCGAAGCGTGAACGTGGGACAGCATCTGATCCCAATCACCTGCTGAACGGGGTCAACAAGTACCTGCCGATCAAGGGCACCAGCGGTGCATCGGACAGCAGACGCAGGCATGGGGACTGCTTGAGGCTCGGCGCATCCTTAATCCCATGCCCGCTTGGCGACATTTCCAATCGAGAAGCACCAGCGGTGCATTGAAAATTTCGCGAAGGTCGGTTGAAGGCACACGCTCGGTTTCGGCGCTTCTGGGCCATTCGCTCATATCCGAAACCGCGCTAGCGCTAGCGTTTGGAGCGAGGTGGCTTGGTGGGCTGCTTCGCCTTGATGGCCTGCACCGATTTCGCCTTCGCTTCCTGCTTGTCGATCTCGGCGTCCATCTCAGTGTGCATCGCATCCCATCCGCCAATGCCCATTAGCACGCGGTCGGCGTGCTTGATGGTATTCACATGGCCATAGTGCTGCTCGATCATCTTGACCGACGTGCCCATCTGCTGGGCGAGGATATAGACATCGACCCCGGCAGAGAGCCGGAACGTCGCATAGGTGTGGCGGAAGCAATAGGTGGTGCGGGGAATGCCGCTCGGCCCGTCGCGCAATTGCGCGTATTTCAGCAACTCTTCGACGGTGTCGCGATAGAGCCAGACGGCAGGCTTGCCGTTGATGATGGTGAAGACATGGTCATCGGGATTGGTGGCTTTGGAGTGCGCGCGAACGCGGTCGAGATAGTCGCCGACGCTCTTCGGTGCGATCAGCTGGCGCGTCTTGCCTTTGCCCTGGACGAAAATCACCAAAATGTCGGTGCCGTCCTTATCCTTGGCTTTGGTGATGTCGCGCCAGCGTAAGTTCTTGGCTTCGGGCGGGCGCATGCCCGTGTTGCACATGATGAGAATGAAATTGTAGCACATCTGCCGATACCAGACGCCCTGCGGCGTGGTCGCTTCCTTCATCCATTTGCGGCCCGCGCTGTGCAGCTTGCGGTACTCCTCCAGCGTAAACTCGTCGCGCCGCGCTGATTTCAGTTTCGGCATACCCTCGAAGCGATGGTGGGCAGGCACGTATCGCTTGCTGACGGCGTAATTCATGATCGCGGCGAAAATGCTCATCTCGATGCGAATGGTGGAATCGCTGATGATGCCATTGCGCCGGCCAACGCCGTTCTCGCGACGCCATAGCGGATATTCCGACCAGCGATCCTGACTGACCAAGTGAATCTGGGTGCTGCCAATATAGGCGTTGAGCGGCCCATTCACCTTGTTCTTGACGTTCATCGCGCGGGCTTGGCTCACCTCGCCCGCGTTGGCGCGCCGCTGCTGCGCGTCGGCATATTCCTCGGCCACTTGAGAAAAAGGCCGATTGAATACGGGAACGTCATGCTTCACGCGAAAGCGGATGTCGGCATCCTGATCCATCGCGCGGTCGCGCGCGGTCTGCCGATCTGATGTTTTGAGCGAAATCGTCTTGTAGCGGTCTTCGTTCTGGATTCTCACGCGGCAGTAAAACTGGTCGTGCCCGACATCGCCACGGCGGAAGATGATGAGGCCGGGCTTAACCAGCTCCTTGTCGGTGACGAATTTCATTTCCCTTGGCCCACTGTGTAGAAACTGTGTAGATTTTCGACCTAACCTACTGGTTTTCCATACCTGTGTAGGTTCTGTGTGGGCAATTATAGCAAAATATATCCTGCTTTAACAGTTATTTATTGTTATCCCTTCACCCGCTCCATTTTCTTCGCTAACATCCTGCGATGACAAACGGACAGATCAGGGTCGGCATCGGCGGCTGGACCTTCGAGTCCTGGCGCGGCGTGTTTTTTCCGAAAGGGCTGGCGCACACGAAGGAGCTGGAGTTCGCTTCGCGCGCCGTCACGGCGATCGAGATCAACGGCACCTATTACCGGCTGCAAACGCCCAAAAGCTTTGCGACCTGGGCCAAGGCGGTGCCCGACGGGTTCAAATTCTCGCTAAAGGCCTCGCGCTTCTGCACCAATCGCAAGATTTTCGGCGAGGCGGGAGACGCGATCACCAAATTCCTCGGCCAGGGCATTGTCGAACTCGGCGACAAGCTCGGCCCCATTCTCTGGCAGTTCATGGCGACCAAGCAGTTCGATCCCGACGATTTCGCGGCGTTTCTCAAGTTACTGCCGAAGGCACAGGACGGCATTCCGCTCCGCCATGCGGTGGAGCCACGTCACAAGAGCTTCGACACGCCGGCGTTCATCGACATGGCGCGCGCCGCCGGAGTGGCCGTCGTGTTCGCCGATTCGCTTGACTATCCCTGCATCGACGCCGCGACGTCCAATTTCACCTATGCGCGGTTGCAGGACGCGAAGGAGGATATCCCGACCGGCTATTCGCCTGCCGCGCTCGATGCCTGGGCCGCGCGCGCCAAATCATGAGCGGTGCAGGGCGACACCTATGTGTTCATGATCAACGGAGCGAAGGTGCGGGCGCCGGCAGCGGCACAGGCGCTGCTGCAACGGCTGGCGTAACAGCGGCCGGGGCCAGCGCCGCCGCTTCGAGCTGCGCGAGCGCCGCCTGCGCTGCGCGGTAGCGGCGCGCATCGGCGAGCCAGTTCGCCGCAGCCCGGCTGCCCGGAAGCCGGATCACAATTGCCGCCGCACCGGCCACGTCGCCGCTGTCGAGCAATTGCGCGGCGACACCGGCCTGTTGTTCGGGATCGACACGGACATCGCCCGCACGGCGTACTGCGACCACCCCGCCGATCGCTGATTTGAGCGACGTCCACCAATCGTCGCTGCGGCCCGGTTCGCTGGCCAATGCCGGCCGAAGCCTTGCGAAATCCTGCCGCAGCCGCGCCAGCGTGATCGGATGCGCGCCCGCCGCGACGAGCGCTTCCACGGGCCCCGGGTAGCTCTGCCCATAACGGGCGCGCAGCGGCGGTTCGAGTGCGCCGAGCGGCTGCCCTGCTTCCACGGCGCGGCGCGTGGCGGCGGCCAGCAGCACGCCCTGCGCGGTCAGCGCATCATGCGCGGCGCCATTGACCGCGCCTTCGACGCGCGCGCCGAGCGCGCCGATCTGGGTCTGCAGTTCGGCCACGCGCTGTTCGGCCCGGGCCAGTCGCTCGGGATCGCTGCCGCCTTCGCCGGCGGCCCGTTCCAGCTCGGCAACGCGCCGCTGCAACGCCACAATCGTGCGTGCCTGTGATGTCGACTCGGTGGCGAGGATGGCGGTGCGGTCGGGCTTTGCGCCGAACAGCCGGCTACGCACCTCGGTTTCGAACCAAGGGCTGATCACCAGTCCCACGGCGAAGGCGACGAACGCCAGCATCAGCAGCCACGGCCAGAGCGACCCGCCACGCGATGGCGCGGGTGCGGGCGGCGGTGTCGCGCTCAGCGAGCCATAGGCCGGCCGGTCGGGTTGAAAATCGTCCATGCGCGCGCGTCTCCGATCAAAGCCGCTTGTCGCACGACAGGCCCGCCGCCGCCAAGACGCCAGCCTCGCTCGGCTCGGTTGCGGCGACGATGCGCCGCCAGCCGCTGCCCGCCGCCGCGAGCACGGCCGGGCTGATTGCAGCCGCCGACAGCGCGTTTCGGTCCGCCCACAGGCAGGCGAACTGCGCTGCGGTGCGGGCGGAAAACAACAGGATCCAGTCGATGCGGCCCGCTGCGAGCGCCGCAACGGCTTCATCGCTGAGCGGAGCCGGTTCGGCGGCATAGACGATGCGTGCCGTCACGCCGGGGACCTCAACGCGGTCGCGCCCGGCCAGATGCAGCACGTGCCGAAACCCGTCCGCCGCGACTCGCCGGGCGAGCGAAGCGGCGTCGCCCGACCCGGCTACGACCTGCCGGAAGCCCGCTGCCCTTGCCGCATCCGCTGTGCTCGCACCGACGCAATAGGCGGGAAGGCCGGTGAATTGCGCCGCCTGCGGTCCTGCCAGGCGCGCCGCCGCGCCGCTTGTGAACATGATCGCGTCGAAAGGCCCCTCGGGCACGTCCCATGCGACTGAGGCTGGGTCCAGCAGCGGCGAGACGATGACCTCATGCCCGGCGGCCCGTAGCTTCTCGGCCGTTGCCGAAGCGCCGGGCTCGGGACGGGTCACCAATATGCAGGCGATGGCTCAGCCTCCGAACAGCGCACGGAGCGCCGGGCTGGCCCGGTTGAGCAGATCTGCCGCCAGTTTGCGCGCCCCGCTACCGGCCTGAGCGACGGGAAACCGGCGCTCGCCGGTCACCCGTTCACTGCCATCGGCGCTGAGCACTTCGGCGCGCAGGTGCATCATGTCGCCATCGATCACGGCATGCGCGGCCAGCGGCGAGTGGCAGGTGCCGGACAGTGCATCGAGCAGGTCGCGCTCGGCGCTCACGGCAGCGGTCGTTGCGCCATGGTCGATCGCAGCGACGAGATCGCGCGTCGCCTGATCGCTCGCCCGCACTTCGATGCCGACCGCGCCCTGACCGACCGCAGGAAGGAAGGTGTCGATCGGGATGGCGTTGCCGACCTCGCCCTGGCCAAGCCGGTCAAGGCCAGCCGCTGCCAGCAGCGTCGCATCGACTTCCCCGGCCTCGAGCTTGGCAAGCCGCGTCGCCACATTGCCCCGCAGCGACTCGATCCGCAGGTCCGGCCGCACCGCCAGCGCCTGCGCGGCGCGGCGTGGCGACGAGGTGCCCAGCCGCGCGCCCTGTGGCAGCGCCTCGATCCGGTCGACATGCGCCACCAGCCGGTCCCGCACATCGGCGCGCGGCAGCATCGCGGCGATCATCAGGCCATCGGGCCGGCGCGTCTCGACGTCTTTCATCGAATGCACAGCGATATCGATGCGGCCGTCGAGCAGCGCGCCTTCGAGCTCTTTGGTCCATAGCGCTTTGCCGCCGATGTCGGCGAGCGGCCGGTCCTGGATACGGTCGCCCGAGGTCTTGACCGTGACGATTTCGACCGCGCCGTCCGGCCAGCCATGCGCCGCGCACAGCGCCGCTGCGGTCATATGTGCCTGCGCAAGCGCCAGCGGCGACCCCCGCGTCCCGAGTTTGAGCATTGTCCCCATAGCCGCGTCTTATGCTAGGCGAGCGGCGAGCCTGCAAGGAACCCGCGAACGATGTCTGCCAAGCCGCTTTCCGATCTTGCCGTCCGGCTGATGGCGGTGTCCGACCTCTATGCGAAGCGGCACGGCATTGACCGCGGCGGCGACTGGCCCGTGCTCAAGCTGGCCGAGGAGGTCGGCGAGCTGACGCAGGCCTGGCTCCGCCTCGATGGCCGGGCGCGGACGCCCGCCGGCACCGATCTGCGCGGCGAGCTTGCCAATGAGGCCGCCGACGTGCTGGCGACGGTGCTACTGTTCGCGCACCGCGAAGGCATCGACCTCGACGCGGCGATCGACGCGAAGTGGTTCGCGCATCTGGATGGCCCGCACCCGGCATGAGCCTGATCCTTGGCCTCGAATCGAGCTGCGACGAGACGGCAGTGGCGGTGGTGCGCTCCGACCGGACCGTCGTGGCGCATCGCATCGCCAGTCAGGACGCGGCGCACCGGCCCTATGGTGGCGTGGTGCCCGAGATCGCGGCGCGCGCGCATGTCGAGGTGCTGACGCCGATGGTCGCCGACGTGCTGCGTGATGCGGGGATCGGACTTGCCGACGTCGATGCCATCGCCGCCACGGCGGGACCGGGGCTGATCGGCGGCGTCATGGTTGGGCTGGTGACCGGCAAGGCACTGGCGCTCGCGGCGCGCAAGCCGCTCGTCGCGGTCAATCATCTGGAGGGTCATGCACTGAGCCCGCGCCTCGCCGATGCGTCGCTCGGCTTTCCCTATCTGCTGCTGCTGGTGTCAGGCGGCCATTGCCAGTTGCTCGCGGTGGAGGGCGTCGGCCGCTACCGGCGGTTGGCGACGACGATCGACGATGCGGCGGGCGAAGCGTTCGACAAGGTCGCCAAAATCCTTGGTCTCGGCTTTCCCGGCGGGCCGGCGGTCGAGCGCGCCGCCCGCGACGGAGATCCCAAGGCCTTCAAATTCCCGCGCCCGCTCGTCAATTCGGGTGAGCCGCATTTTTCCTTCGCAGGCCTCAAGACCGCGGTGCTGCGCGCGTTTCAGGCCGATCCTGCGCCGATTGCCGACATGGCCGCGAGCTTCCAGCAGGCCGTCGTCGATTGCCTTGTCGACCGCACGCGACTTGCCATCGACGCGATGCCCGAGGCGTCTGCGTTGGTCGTGGCCGGTGGCGTTGCCGCGAACGGCGCGATCCGGACTGCACTCGAATCGCTTGCGGCCACGCACGACCTGCCGTTCATCGCGCCGCCGCTCTGGCTGTGCACCGACAACGCCGCGATGATCGCCTGGGCGGGCGCGGAGCGGTTTGCGCTTGGCCTGACCGACGGGTTCGACGCGGTGGCGCGGCCGCGCTGGCCGCTCGACACCGACGCGCCACCCGCGCGCGGGGCAGGAGTGAAGGCATGATCGGGGTGCTCGGAGCCGGCGCCTGGGGCACGGCGCTCGCCAATGCGGTCGCGGCGGGCGGCGAGGAGGTGCTGATCTGGGCGCGTGAGCCGGAGGTGGTCGCGGCGATTAACGTCAGCCACGAAAATCGCCCGTTCCTGCCGGGAATCGCGCTCGACCCGAAAGTGCGTGCGACGGGCATGACCGGCGAACTGGCGGCCTGCGATATCTGGCTCGTTGTGACTCCGGCGCAGCATCTGCGAGCGGTGCTGGCCGAAAGCCCGGTCGCCGCAGGAAAACCCTTGATCCTGTGCGCCAAAGGCATTGAGGCAGGCACGCACCTGCTCATGAGTGAGGTCGCGCGTGCCGTCGCGCCGGCTTGCTCCGTTGCCGTCCTGTCGGGTCCGACCTTCGCGCATGAGGTTGCCGCAGGCCTGCCGACTGCAATCACGCTCGCCTGCGAGGATCTGGCGCTCGGCGAGCGCTTGGCGGCGCGCATCGCCCGCCCGGCGCTGCGTCCCTATCTCTCCGACGATGTGATCGGCGCGGAGATCGGCGGCGCGGTCAAGAACGTGCTGGCGATCGGCTGCGGCGTGGTGATGGGGGCAGGCCTTGGCGAAAATGCCCGTGCGGCGATCATCGCGCGCGGTTTCGCCGAGATGACGCGCTTCGGCGTGGCGCGCGGCGCTCGCGCCGAGACGATGGCTGGCCTTTCGGGCCTCGGCGATCTCGTCCTCACCTGCGGCAGCGCCCAGTCGCGCAATATGAGCTTTGGCATGGGCCTCGGCCGCGGCGCATCCGCCGCCGACCTGCTCGCCAACCGGTCAACTGTCGCGGAAGGTGCCTTCACCGCGCCGGTGCTCGCCGAGGATGCGGCGGCGCGGGGCATCGACATGCCGATCGTCGCCGCCGTCGCGGCGCTTATTGCGGGACGCACCAGCGTGCGCGAGACGGTCGACGCGTTGCTCGCCCGGCCGCTGCGAGCGGAACGGGACTGACCCGGCCGCAAAAATTGCTTGGATTCGCCGCTGGAATCGGTTGTCATCCCGACGTTCGGACAACGGGGGTCTGACTATGATCCGTCTCACTTTCCTACGGGCGAGCTTGCTAGCTGCGGCCACGTTCGCGGCCGCCGGGCAGGCCAATGCCGCCGCGCTGTCGCTCAGCGAGAACCGGAGCCTCATCCAGGACAAGCTCGTCGTCGCGACGGCGGCCGACATCAACAATCCCTATTTTCGGGTTCCAGCCACCAGCTACAGCGGCGCGGCGGGCCTCATCATAAACACCAATTCGCTCGACAAGGCGGGCTTCGTGGTCACCTGCAGTGCAACGCTCGTGTCCAGTCGCGTGCTGCTGACCGCCGCGCATTGCCTCGATGCCACCGATCTCAACCGCGTCCGCATCCGCTTCGGTTCGGCCTCCTCGGCGAGCGGCGGCACGTTCACCGAATATGAGGCCAAGGGATCGTGGGTGAACCCCAATTGGGACGGCAATGTCGGCGCGAACGACATTGCTGCACTCTATCTGAATCAGGACGCTGCCAGTTCATTCGAGCGTTACGGCATCTACCGCGGCACCGATGAGATCGGGCAAATCCACACCAAGGTCGGCTTTGGCACGACGGGCGAGGGCAGCGGGGGCACCAATAATTCTATCGGCGGCCGCTCCAAACGCGCTGGCCAGAATATCTATGAGGCGACGGGCGACGAGGTCTTCTCTGACGTCGGCAACGACGTGCTGATGTTCGATTTCGACAGCGGCCTTGCGCAGAATGACGTGTTCGGCGCGCTTGGCCTGTCCCAGACCGGCGTCTATCGGCGCAACTCGGACGGTGCGCTGTTCGCAGGCATTCCGCAGGGCGGCAATCCGGCGAATTTCAAGCTCGTCGAGGCCAATTCGTCGCCCGGCGATTCAGGCGGCGGCACCTTCATCGGCAATCTGCTGGCCGGGATCACCTCGTTCGGCATTACCGGATCGATCATCGACGGTGCGTGCGGCCCCGGCCATATCGACCCCGATTCGAACCGCTTCGCCGGGCCCGATGCGGTGAGCACGCCGGTCTCGGCGGCCTGCACCAACTCTAGTTTCGGTGAGCTTGCCGGCGATACGCGGGTTTCGAGCTATGCGAGCGTCATCGACCAGCTGGTCCGTTACAACGGCATGTTCTCGCCCATCGGCGTGCCCGAACCCGCAATGCTCGCCCTATTCGGCCTTGGCTGCGCCGGTCTGTTCAGCGCGCGCCGCCGTCAGCTGGCCGCCGCCTAAAAGTCGACGGCGATCCCGTTCTTTTCCCAGTCGCCGTAGCGCGTCGGCTCGGGTCCCTTGCGGCCGCCATGCTCGACCGGCGGCTCCTGCGCCTCGGCTTCGGGCTTGGCCGGTTCGGGCGTCTTGTCGTCCTGCCTATCCATGCAGCTTCCCGTCCTGATTGCGTGGGTCTAGACCAGCCATAGGGTCAAGGGGGCAGCATGCACAGTCTTTCGGGTCGGACGATCGCGGTTACCGGTGCGGGCAGCGGGATCGGCCGTGCGCTGGCGCTCAATCTCGCCAAGCGCGGTGCAAAGCTTGCGCTCGCCGACAAGGACGAGGCGGGCCTGTTCGAAACCTCGCGCATGCTCGGCAATTATCCGCATTTCGCCGAAGGCTTCGACGTGACCGATACGGTGAAACTCGACGCCTGGGTCGACCGCGCCGCTGCCGAATTCGGCCAGCTCGACGGCATCATCAACAATGCCGGCCTGTCGGTCGTCGCACCCTTCGCCGATTGCCCGAAGGAAGATTTCGACCGCGTCATGGCCGTCAATTTCGACGCCGTCGTCGCCGGCTGCCGCGCCGCGCTGCCGCATGTGCGGAAGAGCGATCGCGGCTGGATCGTCAACATTTCCTCGGTGTTCGGGATGATGGGCTATCCGACGCAGAGCGCCTACAACGCGTCGAAATATGCCGTCCGCGGGCTGACCGAGGCGCTGCATCTCGAACTTGCCGTGACCGACCCGCAGGTGACCGTCATCCGAGTCCACCCCGGCGGCATCAAGACCAATGTCGCGAAGAACGCCAAGAAGATCCAGACGCTGACCGGCGAGCCGATGGCGCTCGATTCGGACGAGGAATTCCAGAAAGCCGCCAAGACCACGCCGGAACAGGCGGCGGAAACCATCGTACGCGGCATGGAGGCGGGCCAGCACCGCGTGCTCATCGGCCCCGACGCACGCATCATCGACTGGATCACCCGGCTGTTCCCGGTCACCTATTTCAAGGTGATCGGCAATTTCCTCGGCGGCGGGAACAGGCAGGCCGCCAAGTAAAAGCCTTTCTCCTTGCGTGCGGGGCGGTGCTACAGCCCCGGCCATGCATGACAACGACCCTTCGGGCACTGCGGCCCGCCGCGCGGCGCTGCGGCTGCTGATCTCGGTGCTGTGGCAGGGCAAGCCGCTGGAAGCGGCGCTTGCCAATGCCTTCAACGAGGTCACGCGCCCCGACGATCGGGCGCTTGCCCGCGCCATCACCGGCGCAGTGCTGCGCTGGTTGCCCGATCTCGACGACCTTATCGACGGCGCGACCGCGAAGCGGCTGCCGCACGACGCCCGCGCCCGCATGGTGCTGCGTCTCGCGCTTGCGCAGGCGATCCTGCTCGACACGCCGCATCACGCCGTTGTCTCGACCGCATTGCCGCTCGTCGAATCCGGCCCGCGCCGTCTCGTCCACGGCGTGCTGTCGCGACTGCTGCGCGCGCGGGTGGCGCTGCCCGACACCCCGACGCTCCCCGATCCCTATGGCGCGCGCTGGCAGGCGGCCTGGGGCGATGACGCGCTGCCCGGCCTGTCGCGCGCACTGGCGCATGAGCCGCCGACCGATCTCGCGCTGCGCGATCCCGCCCGCACTGCCGAGTTCGCCGCCGCGCTCGATGGCATTTCGCTCGCCCCCGGCCATGTCCGGACCGCGCGCAAAGGCGCGCTGACCGACTGGCCGGGCTTTGCCGAGGGCGACTGGTGGGTGCAGGATTTCGCCGCTGGCCTGCCCGCGCGGCTGCTCGGGGACGTGCGCGGCCGCCGCGTCGCCGACCTGTGCGCCGCGCCGGGCGGCAAGACGATGCAGCTGGCCGCCGCCGGAGCCGACGTCATCGCCGTCGATATCGCGGAGAGCCGCCTCGCCCGCGTCCGCGAAAATCTCGCGCGCACCGGCCTCAGCGCCGAGGTCGTTGCCGCCGATGCGCGCGAATGGGCACCGCGCGTGCCCGTCGACGACATCTTGCTCGACGCCCCCTGCTCGGCCAGCGGCATCTTCCGCCGCCACCCCGATGTGCTGCACCTGAAAGGCGAACGCGCCATCGCGCCGCTGCTCAAACTGCAGGCCGAACTCATCGACAGCGCCCTCGGCCTGCTGACCGCGAACGGCCGGCTCATTTATTGCGTTTGCTCGCTGGAGCCTGAGGAAGGCGAACGCCAGATCGAAGCCCTGCTCGGCCGCTACGACAATATCCGGATCGATCCGGTCACGGCGGACGAACTGCCGGCTGGCCTGACACCCGCGCCCGAAGGCTGGGTCCGCACCATCCCCGGCGAGATGGACGGCTTCTTTGTTGCGCGGCTGATGCGAAGGTAGCTGGTTCGCAGCTGGCGGGCCATCACCAACCGCCTACAGACCCACGAGAGCCTCGCTATCCTGCCAAATTGACCGCATAACCTTGTCGTCGCGAGCAATTTCGGACGGGTCTGGCCACGTCAGTCTGCCTTTGCGGAGTGCCGCATAGATATGCCCGCTTGGTGCCGAGACGGACGTGGCGAGATCGGCAAGACCACGCCCTGCGTCGCTCAGCGAGTTCATACCCTTCGCGAACGGCAGCATGAGCGGCAGCAATGGCCAAACCAGTTTGCGAACCAGCCAGGGCTGATTGCGGACGAGCCCGGTGCCGGGGGTCAGGCCCGGGTCATAGGCGAACACCTGCCAGCGCCCGGCACGCGCCTCGTCGGTCTGCGCCAGGTATCGCGCGGTCAGCAGGTTGCACAATTTCGACGAGGAATAGGCGCGCATCCCGGCCACCGCTTGCATCTTGTCGGCTTGCGGATCGCGGTCCGGATGGGCGAGCCACTTGGCATTGGCATGGCGCGGGGGTGGCACGCCGGTTTTCTCGGCGGGGTCATGGGTCCCGCTTGACGTGATGACGATGCGGGCATTGTCCGCGAGGCGCGGCATCAGCAGCCGCAGCAGCAGATAATGCGCGAGATGGTTGGTCGCGAAGGTCACTTCGAACCCATCAACGGTTCGGGTGCTGGCGTCAGCACGCTGTCCGCCGGCATTCAGAACAAGATGCGAGATTGGACCTTCGGGCAGCGATGCGGCGAAGGCCCGGACGCTCGCGAGGCTGGCAAGGTCGAGCGGTCGCTGCTGCCAGCCCGCCGGCACATCTGCGGCGTCGCGCGCACCCATGATCAAGTCGCGCGATCGCGTCATCCGCTTAGCCGCGATCCGTCCCAACCCCCGCGTTCCCCCTGTCATGACCGTCAGCATGCCGTAATCCTTACAGTGTAAAGTTTGCATTGCATAGATGACAGGTTAGGGGGTGGTCAATGGCCGCTTCATCGACCTTCAAAAAATATCATCATGGCGAGCTACGCGATGCGTTGATGACGGCGGCGCTTGAAGTGCTGGAGCGCGACGGACCGGCCGCGCTGTCGCTGCGCGGACTGGCAAGACTCGTCGGCGTCAGCCCGATGGCGCCCTATCATCACTTCAGCGACCGGGCGGCCTTGCTCGCGGCGGTTGCCGCGGCCGGGTTCGACCGGCTGCAACAAAGCAAGCTCGACACGCATGCAAAGTCGGGCGATTCACCCAAGGCAGGGCTGGTCGCCGGCACCGCCTCCTACGTAAGGTTCGTGCTCGATCACCCAAACCTCTACCGGTTGATGAAAGGCCCTGAGTTTGCCGACCAACAGCGGTATCCCGAGCTGCAACGTGCGGCGGCCGGCCCCGCCCGAATGCTGGTGGCGCTGATCGCCCAGCTCCTCGACGATCATGAGGTCCGGCACGTGAACCCGAAAGACTGCGCCCAGATGCTGTGGAGCCTCGCGCATGGCGTCGGGACGTTGGCACTCGATGGCCAGATCGATGTTGCCGATGCCGACCGCCTCGCGCGCGACGGTGCGACCGCGATGATCGACGGCTGGCTGGCTCCGGCCTGATCGCCACGAAGGCAGCTAAGGCGCGCCTTGGTCGATGAGTTCGATGCGGTTGCCAAAGGGATCGTCCACAAAACATCGCGGATGCCCGTCGACAGGGACATCATCGCGGGTGATGTGGCCATTGGCCTGCAACGTCGCCCGCAAATCCTCGAGCCGCGCGACGACAAAGGCCGGGTGCGCCTTCTTGGCGGCGCGAAAGTCATGCTCGACACCAAGGTGAACCTTGACCGCACCTCGCTCGAACCAGCAGCCGCCGCGGCCCCCCAGTTCAGCGGGCTTGGGAACTTCGGCTAGGCCGAGAATATCGCCGTAAAACGCCCGTGCCGCCGCCTCGCCGCCGGGCGGCATCGCCAGCTGGACATGGTCGAGCGCGGTGATCGTCATCGCGTCATCTGACATGCGGCGCGCCCGTTTGTCACGCCGCTAGACGCCCCTCCCGGCGGGCTGCTAAGCCTGCCGCCATGCAACAACCCGTCCGCATCGCGCCGTCAATCCTGAGCGCCGATTTCGCGCGTCTGGGCGAGGAGGTGCGTGCGATCGATCTGGCTGGCGCCGACTATATCCATGTCGATGTGATGGACGGGCATTTCGTGCCCAACCTGACCATCGGCCCGGCCGTCGTGAAGGCGCTGCGCCCGCACAGCGCCAAGGTCTTTGACGTGCATCTGATGATCGCGCCGGTCGATCATTTCCTCGACGCCTTTGCCGAAGCCGGGTCGGACATCATCACCGTTCATGCCGAAGCCGGGCCGCACCTGCATCGCACCGTCCAGCGCATCAAGGCCCTCGGCAAGAAGGCCGGCGTGTCGCTCAATCCGGCGACGCCTGCCAAGATGCTCGACCATATCCTTGAGGAGATCGATCTCGTCCTCGTGATGAGCGTCAATCCGGGCTTCGGCGGCCAGTCGTTCATCGAGAGCCAGCTGCGCAAGATCGAGGCGATCCGCAAGTCGATCGACAAGCTCGGCAAGGCGATCGACCTGGAGGTCGACGGCGGTGTCGATGCCGTGACCGCGCCGCGCGTCATTGCGGCCGGTGCCGATGTGCTCGTCGCGGGCACTGCGACCTTCCGCGGCGGCCCGTCGGCCTATGCTGCCAATATCGCGGGCCTGCGGGGGTGAAGGACGACGATGTCGCGCCTGCCGGGCAGCGGCTGAGCCGCGAAGGCGGGGACAAGGGACTGTCGCTTGGCGAGCGGCTGTCGCTGCGGCTGCACAAGATGCAGCTCGGCGGACCGCTGCACCAGATGCGCCTGAAGGGTAGATTTCCGCTGAAACTGCTCGCGGTGCCGGTCGACCCCGTCGCGGGCGATGTGCCGCGCGGTCGGGCGCTCGTCGCCGATGGCAAGCTCACCCATGCCGGCACGACGATCGAGATGCGCGATTTCACCGCTGCGCTGACCACCGCGCCCGAGGCGTGGCGCGACTGGGCACACAGCTTCGCCTTCCTGCGCGACATCGCCGCCGCGACCGACCGCGAGGCGGGCGCGCGCGCTGCGGAGAAGCTCGTCCGCGCCTGGGTCGCGCAATATGCCGAGTTCGAACCGGCAGCCTGGCGCGCCGATCTCGCCGGGCTGCGCATCATCGCCTGGGCGAGCCATGCGCCCTATTTTCTCGGCAATAACGATCTGGTGCACCGCTCCAACGTGCTCAATCACCTCGCGCGGGCCGCGCGCCATATCGAGCGCAGCGTCGACAAGACGCCGGAGGGCATGCCGCGTTTGCAGGCGCTCGCCGGGTTGCTCGCTGCGTCGCTGCTGCTGCCCGGCGGCGAGGCGCGGCAGGCCAAAGTCGAGGGGCAGATCGAGAAGGCGCTGACCGGCGTGCTGCTGCCCGATGGTGGCGTCGCGAGCCGTGCGCCGCTCGATCATGTCCGGATGCTCGAACTGCTGCTGACGATGCAGTCTTTCTATGCGGCGCGGCAGTTGCGTCCGGCTGAGGTCGTCGCCGAAGGCCTGCAACGTGTCGTGCCGGGCGTGAAGGCGCTGATGCTTGGCGACGGCGGGCTTGTTGCAATGCACGGCAGTCCGGCCGGCTTCGCGGTGCGCGCCGCGCGTGCCATCGAAGCGTCGGGCGTCATGGAGAAAGCGACGCGCAACGGTCGCTGGTCCGGCGTGCAGCGACTGACCGCCGGGCGGGTAACGCTTGTGCTGGACGCCGGGCCGCCGCCTGTCGCGCGTGCCTCGACCTGCGCGCATGCGGGGACGCTTGCCTTCGAACTGTCGGACGGGCCGAGCCGCATCTTCGTCAATTGCGGCGGGACATCGGGCTTGCCGAAGCCGCTGCCAGCCGAACTCGCCGATGGACTGCGAACCACCGCCGCGCACACGACGCTGACGCTCGGCGACACCAATTCGACGCGCATCCGCGACGATGGCACCCTCGGCCGCGGGGTCGAGGAGGTCATCGCGAGCCGGCAGGAGAGCGAGGAAGGCATCTGGGTCGAGGCGAGCCACGACGGCTATGTCCGCCGCCACGCGCTGCTCCACACCCGCAAATTCTACCTGTCCGCCGATGGCAGCGATCTGCGCTGCGCTGATGAACTCACGACAGGCAACGGCAAGCCCACCAAGAAGGCTGTAGGCGCACGCTTCGATGTCCGTTTCCATCTCGACCCCGACGTCGAGGCCTCGCCGACTGCCGACGGCCAGGGCGCGCTGCTCAAGCTCGGGTCGGGCAGCCTTTGGCAGTTCCGCGCGCGGGGAGGCTCGCTGAACCTCGAAGACTCGCTCGTCATCGCCGACGACGGCCGCCCCAAGCCCACCCAGCAGCTCGTCATTAGCGGCGAAACCGACCGCACGGGTGCGGTCGTGAATTGGTCGCTCAAGCGCGTGCGCTAACGTCCCGGCGCAAAAATTCACTGTCATCCCGGGCTTGACCCGGGACCCAGCCGTCGAGATTGATGCCGCGCCGACTGGGTCCCGGGTCAAGCCCGGGATGACAGCCATCTTTGAAAGACGCCCGATCCCATGCCCGATGCCGTCAAAGTCACCCGCGCCCTGATCTCGGTATCGGACAAGACCGGCCTCGCCGATTTGGCCCAAGCGCTCGACCGGCACGGGGTGCAGATCCTCTCGACCGGCGGCACCGCAACGCATCTGCGCGATCTCGGCCATGTCGTGACCGATGTGTCGGAGCATACCGGCTTTCCCGAGATGATGGACGGGCGCGTGAAGACGCTGCACCCGACCGTGCATGGCGGGCTCCTGGCCCTGCGCGACCATCCCGACCACGCCGCCGCGATGCAGACGCATGGCATCGGCCCGATCGACCTGCTGGTGGTCAATCTCTACCCCTTCGCTGCAACCGTTGCGAAGGGCGCTGGCCGCGACGAGATCATCGAGAATATCGACATCGGCGGCCCGGCGATGGTGCGCTCGTCGGCGAAGAATCATGGCTATGTCGCCTGCGTCACCGACATTCATGACTATCCGGCTCTCATCGCTGAACTGGACGCCTCGGGCGGCGAGACGTCGCTTGCCCTGCGCAAGCGGCTGGCCGCCAAGGCCTTCGCACATACCGCCACCTATGACTCGATGATCGCCTCCTGGTTTGGCTTCGCCGACCAAGGGAAGCTGTTCCTCGACACCTTACCGCTGATCGCCGAACTCGGCACCGAGCTGCGCTATGGCGAGAATCCTCACCAGAAGGCCGCCTTCTACACGCCCGCCGGCCCGCACGCGCGCGGCATTGGGCAGGCAACGCAGGTGCAGGGCAAGGAACTCAGCTACAACAATCTGAACGACGCCGACGGCGCGCTGGAACTCATCGCCGAATTCCGTGATGGCCCGCCTGCGGTCGCGATCATCAAGCACGCCAATCCCTGCGGCGTCGCGACCGGCGCAACGCTCGCTGAAGCCTATGCCGCAGCCTTCGCCTGCGACCCGGTCTCGGCGTTCGGCGGCATCATTGCGGTCAACGGAACCCTCGATCTCGCAACTGCCAACGCTATCACCTCAATCTTCACCGAAGTTGTCGTCGCTCCCGACGCTGACGATGCGGCGCGCGCGCTGTTCGCGACGAAGAAGAACCTTCGCTTGCTGCTAACCGGAGCGCTGCCCGATCCGCGTCGTGGCGGGCTGACCGTCAAGACCATCGCGGGCGGCTATCTCGTCCAGACGCGCGACAATGGCGCAGTAAGCGAAGCCGAACTCAAGCTTGTGACCAAGCGCGCGCCGACGCCCCGGGAGATGACCGACATGCTGTTCGCCTGGACGGTTGCCCGCCACGTCAAATCCAATGCCATCGTCTATGCGAAGGACGGTGCCACTGCCGGGATCGGCGCAGGCCAGATGAGCCGCCTCGACTCCGCGCGTATCGCCGCCTGGAAGGCCAAGGATGCTGCGGCCGCTGCCGGTTGGCCCGAACCCCGGACAATTGGTTCAGCCGTCGCCTCGGACGCCTTTTTCCCGTTCGCCGACGGGCTAATCTCGGCTGCCGAAGCCGGCGCAACTGCGGTCATCCAGCCCGGCGGCTCGATCCGCGACGCGGACGTCATCGCTGCAGCCGACGAGCGCGGCCTGGCGATGGTGTTCACCGGAATGCGGCACTTCCGGCACTAGGCCGAGAGAAGCCGTCGCGCCTCGTCGCAGTCCTTGGCGATCTGCACCTTCAGCGCGTGCAGCCCGTCGAGTGTCCATTCCGGACGGATGAAATGGTGCAGTTCGACGCCGATGGTCTGGCCGTACAGATCGCCCGACCAGTCGAACAGATAGGTCTCGAGAAGCTCCTTCGGCGGCGTGAACATCGGCCGGACTCCGAGATTTGCGACGCCATCGACAACCGATCCGTCCGCCAGCCGGGCGCGCACTGCGTAAACACCATAGGCCGGGCGCAGATAGGGGCCGAGCGGCAGATTGGCGGTCGGGAAGTCGATCGTCCGCCCGCGCTTGTCGCCATGTTCGACGACCCCCTCGATCGTGAAGGGCCGGGTGAGCAATGCGGACGCCGTTTCTGGCGCGCCCGTCTGCAACGCTTCCCGGATGCGGGTCGAGGAGATCATTTGGCCATCGGCAGCGCAGACGGGCGCAACTGTTTCAGCGCTGAACCCTTGCTTGGGTCCGTCGGCGGCGAGCAGGCCGACGCTGCCGCCCCGCCCCTTGCCGAAGGTGAAATCGTCGCCCGTTACCACGCCTGACAGCCCGAGCCGGCGTTGCAGCCAATCGGCGATGAACTGCTGCGCCGTCACTTCGGCGAATGCCTTGTCAAACGTCAGCACCGTCGCGGCATCGACGCCCGCGGCAGCGAACAGCCGCAGCCGCTGGTCGACGGTGGTCAGCGCAAAGGGTGGCGCGTCAGGCCGGAACAGCCGGGCCGGATGCGGATCGAAGGTGACGACCAGCGCCGGTACAGCGCGCGCCGCCGCCAGCGCCATTGCGCGCCCGACGACGGCTTGATGCCCGAGGTGGAAACCGTCGAAATTGCCAAGCGCCGCAACGCCGCCGCGCAAGCGTTCCGGCAGGACCCCGCCGCTGTCGAACCGCTCCATTCCGTCTCCGCCCCGGCGTCTTGCGCTATCGGATAGCCGCGTTGTTCAGAATCGGCAACGTCAGCGCCGTTCGAGCGTCACGAAGCTATAGGCGGGCGCGTCGTCCTCGGCAGGATGATCCTCGCGCGAGACTTCCTGCCAGCGGTCGGACTCGAAAGCTGGCATGTGCGTGTCGCCCTCCGGCTCGGCGTGAACTTCGGTTAGGTAAATGCGCGTCGCGATCGGCAGCGCCTCGGTATAAAGCTGTGCGCCGCCGATGATCATGAGCTCGTCAGCGCGTGCTTTCGGATTGAGCCCCGCCGCCGCGACCGCCTCGGCCAGATTAGGCACGACGGTCACACCTTCGGCTTGCCAGTCAGCGTCACGCGTAAGCACGATATTGTGCCGCCCAATCAGCGGCTTGCCGATCGACTCGAACGTCTTGCGGCCCATGATGACGGGCTTGCCGATGGTCAGCCGCTTGAAATGCCGGAGATCGGCCGGCAACCGCCAGGGCAGCCCGCCACCGCGTCCAATGACGCCATTGTCCGCGCGCGCCACAACGAAAGAAATCGCCGGCCGGGTCATACCGCCACCGGTGCCTTGATATGCGGGTCCGGGTCGTAGCCGGTCAGCTCGAAGTCCGCATATTCGAATGCGAACAGGTCGGTCACGGCGGGATTGATCCGCATTTTGGGTAGCGGATGCGGGGTGCGGGTCAGTTGCAGGTCGGCCTGCTCAAGGTGGTTCAGGTACAGATGTGCATCGCCCAGCGTGTGGACAAATTCGCCGGGTTCGAGTCCGGTCGCCTGCGCCATCATCATCGTCAGCAGCGCATAGCTCGCAATATTGAAGGGCACGCCGAGGAAAATGTCCGCGCTGCGCTGGTAGAGCTGGCAGCTGAGCTTGCCGTCAGCGACATAGAATTGGAACAGGCAGTGGCACGGCGGCAGCGCCATCGCCTCGACGTCGCCGACATTCCAGGCCGAGACGATCAGGCGGCGCGAATTGGGGTTGCTGCGAATGGCCTCGACGACCTGTGCCATCTGGTCGATCACGCGCCCGTCTGCGGTCTCCCAGCGGCGCCACTGCTTGCCATAGACGGGGCCAAGCTCGCCGCCCTCGTCGGCCCATTCGTCCCAAATGCCGACATTGTTGGCCTTCAGATAGGCGATATTGGTCTCGCCCTTCAGGAACCACAGGAGTTCGTGAATGATCGATTTCACATGCAATTTCTTGGTGGTCACCAGCGGGAAGCCATCCGACAGATCGAAGCGCATCTGGTGGCCGAACACGCTCAACGTTCCGGTGCCCGTACGGTCCTCGCGCCGTACGCCGGAGGTGCGGACGCGACGCATGAGATCGAGATATTGCTGCATGGGCGGACCATGCCGCGACGCGACCCGCATCTCAAGCATTCGCGCGGCAGGCGGTCCTATTTCACCCAGTTTTCCGGCGCTGGGCACGGCAGAGCATCGCGCAATCTTACCTCGATCATCTCGAGCAGCGCGATGCCTGCCATATGCCGTTCGCGGTCGGCGCGGGCGGCCGGCGGGACCAGCAACCGGCCGTCGCGGATCGCAACGAGCATGGTGATCGCCTCGCGGGTCCGGGCTTCGAGTAGGTTGGCGGATAAGGCGAAAGTGCCGAGCCGGCGTGGGGCCGCCGGCTCGGCAGGGCGGACAGCGCGGAGGGAGCGCGCTGCCATCACGCGGCCAGGGCTGGCCTCGGATAGTCAAACGTCAGGACCGGTTCGAAATAATTATATTTATCGCGCACGGCCTGCAGGGCCTCGGCATCGATATGGATTCTTACCGCCGTATTCAGCTCGCCTTCAATATCCATCGGATAACCTAATGGTTCGGCAACCCAGCCAGCGGACAGGACGGTCGGAAGGAAGTCCATGCGCACAATGCAGCAATAGTGGCGTATGCCGGCGGCCACCGCGAATTCGACCATGGCCAGCCGCAACATCATCCGGGTCCGGTTGTGGGCCGAAATGTCCGTCAGCTCGGGAGAATAGACAAGGCGGGTCATTTCCCAGATATCTGACCCCTGCGGCACGGCTTCCGCACAGAGCTGCGGGAAAAGGCTGCCCAGAATGTGTGGTCGAGTTGAGGGCAATAGACGCGCCGATCCGAAATGCCGTCCTTCCGGACTCGCAACAATCAGGTAAATGGCTCCGTCATGGTCGAACTGATCGATCTCTAGCTCGCCCTCAAGGACGGGCACGGACCACTTCAACCGGTCAACGAAAACCCGCTTCCGGTCGCGATGCATTTCGCGAATGAGGTCTTTGTGCCTATCGCGATCTTCGCACGTAACGACAAGGACCATGACAGTCTCCGATCCTGACAATCGGAGCTTTAAATACGCTCATGGAATGGCGGCGATACCCGGCCAACCGGACGGGACGGACACGCAATGGTTGCTAATCCTAGTTGATCCGGTTCCGCGCGAATGGAATCACATCCGCAAAGCTGAGATTTCCATCGAAGAGGCTGCGGACCACCAATTCCGTCCGGGAAGACACGCCGTAACTCGACATCGCTTCCTGTAGATGCTCCTTCACGGTGCGTTCGCCGATGCCGAGGATTTTTGCAGTCGACCAGTTGCTTTTGCCTTGGGCAACGAGGCTGACCACTTCGACCTGTCGGCCAGTGAGATTGACCGGATCGAAGTTCAGGCAGGCTTCGGCCTCGGCGATCCGTCGTGCTGCCTCAAAGGAGAAGACGGCAATATGGTGCGCAATTGGTAGCGCGTCCCGGGGAACTTCAACCTCAGGCCCGGTCGCGAGGTTGACCGACCCACTGACCCGGCCGGGAACATGAATGGGCACAGTATATCCAAATCCCAAGCCACGCTTATTGGCTGCCCGCATGAATTCCTCCTGCCGGCGTGACAATCGGAGAATGTCGTCCATTCTATTCCACAGGAACGGCGACGCGGTCATCTGGCAAGCAACGCGGGTCGGGTCATCAGAATAATAGCGGAAGGAGGTAAAATCCTCACGCCATGCCGTTGGATAATTGGTAACTTTCACGAAGCCAAGTGGCGGGGAAATGACGTTCACATGGTGAACGAGCGCGTAATAGGCAAATCCGATATGACGAAGCACCTCGGCGAGGCGCACTTCGAGTTCCTCGAAGGTCTTGATCGCGGAAATGTCGCGAACATAGGCCTGCACTTCTTTGATCGACAGCATGCTGTCCCGGTCCCTCGATGCTCGTCGCCCGTTTTCGCAGAGCCTCGGCGAGCCGCTGCACTGGCATCATGCCCAGACTTGCACTCGATGCCAAGCGGTTGAATGATACGGACCCGAATCGAATCGGGGGATACCATTGGTTGCATCCGGCCAAGGGATTACTGTCGCAGCGGTTGGCTTCGTGCTGACGCGCGAGTTCATCACTATCGTCGCGGCCGGCGTCGCTGCCAGCAGTATCGACGACCTGCTCGTAGATTGTGTCTATGGCGTGCGCGCGGTTTGGCGTCGCCTGTTCGTCTATTCCATCCATCCGCGCGCCGTGGCTTCCCGCTTGAGTCATGTCGATCCGGGTTGGATGGCGATTGTGGTTCCGGCCTGGGACGAGTCGGCCGTTATCGGCGACATGCTGCGGCACACGATCGCGACGCTCGACTATCCGCGCTACCGGATCTTCGTCGGCACCTATGCAAATGATCCGGCAACCCGCGCCGCGATAGCGACCGTCCCTGACTCGCGCATCACCTGTGTCACCACCGCGTGGCATGGACCGACAACGAAGTCGGATTGCCTCAACGCCCTCTGGCGAACGGTCTTGGCCTATGAGCAATCGATTGGCATCAAATTCAAGGCAGTTGTTCTCCACGACGCGGAAGATGTCGTCGATGCAAACGAGCTGAGGGTCTTCGACCATCTGATCCCGAAATTGGCGATGGTCCAGCTCCCGGTGATGCCACTGCCCGACCGAAACTCCCGGTGGGTCGCGGGCCACTATATGGACGAGTTCGCCGAAGCTCACGGCAAGGACATGATTGTACGAGAAGCCATTGGCGCGGCCGTGCCTAGCGCGGGCGTCGCGTGCGCGATTGAACGGCAGATGCTCGGTCGCATAGCGACAGCTGCGGGGGGCCTGCCATTCGACGCCAGCTGCCTCACGGAGGATTATGAGCTTGGCTGGCGTATCCGGCAACTTGGTGGCCGCGGTGCACTTGCGCGGATCGACAGTACGGACGGCGCGGCGGCAGTGGCAACGCGGGAGCATTTTCCGGGGACGCTCGATGCCGCCATCCGGCAAAAGTCCCGCTGGCTGCTTGGCATTGCCCTGCAGGGCTGGGACCGACTGGGGTGGCCTGGCGGCCTCGCAGACCTCTGGATGCTGGTCCGGGATCGTAAGGCAGTGATCACGGCCCTGTTAACGCTACTCGCCTATGTGGGCCTCGCTGCTGTGATCATAATTGCCGCAGCGCGAATGGCGTACCCGCCGATGCGCGGATTTCCGCTGCTGATCGCGTCGGGCAGCGATCTAGCGCTCCTACTCCGTCTGAATAGCATGGTGCTCGGCTGGCGGCTGATGATGCGATGCCTGTTCACGACTCGTGCGCATGGCTGGCGCGAGGGCCTGCTGAGCATTCCGCGTTCGCTGGTCGGCAACTATATCAATTTTCGCGCGGCGGCGCGCGCTTTGCGGCGCTACCTAGCAATTGCGCTCAGGCGTGAACGCAACATTTGGGAAAAGACCGCGCACCGTTTTCCGCAAGCGACGCCGGGTTGAGCCATCAGACCGCTGCGCGCCTTTCTGTTACTGGCACTGATGCTCGGCGGCTGGCTGATTTGGCGATGGCCGGGGTTTGACCGCGAGATCGTTGAACTTGAGCGAGGCCAACCTTCAGGGGCCCCCGTACCGGCATCGGTGCTGGCGGCAGGCGCCATGCGGGGCGATCGGATCGAGCTTGCGTCCGTTGAGACGGCCGGGATCGCTCAGATGGCCACTGTGCCCCTTTTGGCACCAGCGGCTGCTGCCCTCGCACCGTCTCCATCGATGCCGGCTCCCCACCCGGTGCCAACGGTCCTGCCGCTGATGGTCGAAGCTGCAGTCTATGCGCCGGCCGTCGAACCTCAAGCGGCGGTGCAGCAGGTAGCAAGCCGGGAGTCGGCGGCGGAGGCCGGGTACCGGTTGCTTGCGACTGGCGACCGGCGCGGTGCGGTACGACAATTCCGGGCGGCCGTGGCGGAAACGCCTAACGACTCGCGCGCTGCGGCATGGGACGCGCAGCGCAAGCTGCTGGAGCGGCGCTGGTCGGGGTCGGCCTACACCTTCCTGCGGGCCAGTGGTGCCAGCGGGGCGACGGCGGCGCCGGTGTTGGGCGGCGGGCAGAGCGGCGCGGTGCTCGCCTGGTCGCTCGATCCGCTGGCGAGCCGTCCGGTATCGGCCATCACCCGGGTCAGTGTTGCGAACAGCGATGCCGACAGCACGCAGGGCGCGATCGGGCTGAGCTGGCGGTTGACCCCGAATCTGTCGATCGCGGCGGAGCGGCTGGTGCCGCTGGCGAGCGGAGGACGGGCGGCGTGGAATCTGCGGCTGGCTGGCGGCTATGGCACGGCGGAGCGATTGGGAGAGGCGCACTGGTTCGACCTGTCGGCTTACGGCGAAGCCGGGATGGTGGGCGCGCGGTCGCACGACCTTTACGCGGCGGCGGCCGTCCGGGTTGGCGAGCGCTTCGCCGTGGCACCCAGGGTCGGCGTCTGGGCCGGCGGTGGGCTGTGGGGCAGCGTCCAGCGCAGCCTTGGCACGACGAGCAGCCGGCTTGAGGCCGGGCCGTCGCTCCGGTTGACGCTGGCCGCACCGGTGCTGCTGGCGCTTGCCGCCGATTACCGGGTCCGCATCGCCGGCAACGCCCTGCCGGACTCGGGACCCGCACTGACGGTTTCGACAAGCTTCTGAGCCGCATCATCGTTCCCGGTTGAGCCGCGCCGCGCTTTGGTCTACGGAGACCGCCGTCCGCCGGGATATGCCGCTTTAGCTCAGCCGGTAGAGCACATCATTCGTAATGATGGGGTCAGGTGTTCGAGTCACCTAAGCGGCACCAGGCCTTTCACAAGGCAATCTCGGTGCGTCCTAGGCAGAGTGCCTCCGGCGTGGGTCCCGCGTGGGTCCTTTGTGGGGGGCCTCCGGGTGGGGCGGGCCGGATTAGCACAGCGGTAGTGCAGCGGTTTTGTAAACCGAAGGTCGGGGGTTCGATTCCCTCATCCGGCACCAGCATTTCAATCGTCGAGTATCGGGCCTCGGGTGTACGACCAAGGGCAGCAATGCCCATTGGAGCTTGAAGATGGTGGCGGGCGCGCGTCCTTCGCGCCGGCCATTAACAAGGCAATCTCGGTGCGTCCTAGGCAGAGTGCCTCTGGCGTGGGTGCTGAGGGCACTTGTACAAGGACGCAAAGTTAACCGCGCCTTCGCACCCCTGCCCGAGGAACTGAGTCGACCGCACTGGGCGACGCACATATTACACGCTTGTGTTTCTGTTTTGCGCCGCATATACAGAATGCGGAGGCGATCACATGGACGTAATTTCGAGATTGCAGACGGTCATTAAGGCGTCGGCGCATCAGCGCGAACGACTTGCTGCGGCATTGTCAGTATCCGCTTCAACGATCGACCGTTGGGCTGCCGGCTCCGTTCAACCGACGTCCAAGCATCTCCTGGCTCTGCGAGAGGCCCTCGCGGACTTTTACGCCCCGGCGAAACAAGAACACGTACTCCGAGCACTTGGGCAATGCCTAGCCCAAGCGCGCGAGGTCATGCACAAGTATGGGGCTGCTTCGTCGCGCAACGATGCCTTGGACCAGATCAGTCTTTTACTGAGCGTTCATTTACACCTACGGCGAACAGGCCGTCTGGGAATTCAAAGCGTAGACAAGGATCAAATCGGCGAGGTCCTAAGCGCGAGCGTTACTGAGCTTGAGGCTCAGGCACCGGTAAGCACGCGTCACCGACTAGCGCATGCGGCAGCGGAAATGAGCCGCAAAAAGAGCTATCTATCAGAAATAATATCGGCGCTTCGACCAGCCTTAGACGAGATTGACGAGAGAGAAGAGTGGAAAAGGCCACATGACTTCCATGAGATATTCGTAAACTTCCTTGCTTCATCTTTCCACGAGGAAAAGGAATTTGCCCAGTACATGACGCCACGAGAGGTCGTGGACTTTATGGTGCGAGTGGCCATAGCTCTATATGATGAGGACGATTATCCCGTCGTACTCGATCCTTCGTGCGGAACAGCTTCCTTTCTTACAAGTTTTGCGGAAACATATGCTGACAAGCTTGGTGTCGATCATGGCGCTAGCAGAGCGGCGACCGCCTACGACCCCGCAGCAAGGTTAGTAGGTGTAGACACTAGTGAGCGCATGATCCGCCTAGCGGCGGCATCGTTTGTTGCGGCGGGGATCGAACCTCGCGGACTGTTCTTAGATAGTTCGATAGAGCCAATCGGAACCGACGCTCAATCTGTCCTTTGCGCCAATTCCATAAGTGTTATTCTGACGAACCCGCCATTCGGTGCCGAGCATAGTCGCGGCCGGCACGGAGGCGGGCGTGTGCCTTCAGAGGTGGTATACCTTGAGCGATATTGTGAATGGTTGAAGCCGGGCGGCGTCGCACTGTCAATCATTCCCGACAGTATCCTGACGAACAAGGGAATATTTGCAGAACTTCGGGCGCACCTGCTTCAGCGCGTCGACCTTATCGCGGTAGTTTCGCTTCCTCCGGTCACATTCGCGGCATCGGGAACGACTACTAAGACATCAATCATTGTTTTTCGGAAAAAGAACGGCATGTCCGCCCGTCCAGCGCTATTCGCGGTCGCAAGCAATGTTGGGTTCGATGTTTCTACCCGCGGATCCATTCGTCGTCGTGTTGCTCATCCAAAGAACGACCTGCCTGAAATTGCGGACGCCATCATCTTCGGCCTTGAAAGCAGTGCTGCCGCAATTTGCTCCGTAGAGCCTGACCTTGAGCGTTGGGATGCACAGTTCCTAACATCCCCACTCGCTCGCTCTTCGCCTGTTCCCGGCTCCGTTGATCCCAGTACGCCAGTGGCTTCCGTTGCAAGCTTGGTAAAGGATCGTGCAGACCCGCGATCAGAGTTGAATGAAACGTTCGATTACATCGAAATTTCCAATGTTGATGGAGAATTGCTGCGAGTCTCGGCGAGCAAGGTGTTAACCGTCGAGGCACCCTCAAGGGCCCGCAGACGGGTACGAGCGGGCGATGTACTGGTCTCCACAGTGCGACCCGATCGGAAGACGGTCGGCGTTGTCCCCCCCCATCTCGACGGGGCCATTTGCTCGACTGGATTTGCTGTGCTGCGAACGAACGCGGTTTCCCCATATGTCCTCGCCGCCGCCTTAAAGGCTCCGGATGTGACCGCTCAACTCATCGGGGTTTCCTCGGGCGTGGCATATCCAGTATTCGATCCTGACGCCCTGCCAGCCATTCGCATCAACCTGGGCGATCGCAACTGGCAGGTCAGCTGTGAACGATTCGGGGCGACACTCAATGCTTTGGAAGTACAAAGGCAAGCAGTGTTCCCGGGTTAGGCTAGATCCCAGACGTCGTCGATGCTTCCAAACCAAACCCCATTTCCGACTTCGCACAAAGGATTTTGGTGCACGTGATTCGGATATCCGGTTGACCGGGGGAGCCCGTAATTTGCGACGTCCTGCGGAACGGATCGCGCGAAGGCTATGTCTTCAATGCGCCCAGTGCGCAAAAATAGGCTGACAGCGAAAATATCCTGAGTGTCGAACTTGCAGCTGCTTGTCGGGTAGTACGATCTCTGCTGCGATTCCGTCCAGAGTTCCGGCGCCGTCTTAGGTGCGGTGGTGGTGCTGTGGATCAGCCGCGCATACCGCGTATTAGTGCCCCACAGTGACTTAGACTCCACACGCTTTGCCACCCCATTTTTGGTGAAAACAAAGTCAAAGTTGGGATAATCCCCAAGGTGTCGAGCCATGTCCTCGGGCATGCGCACTACGTCGTAACCACGAGACCTCGCGTGACAAACCAAATAGTATTCAGACAGAGCGCTCAGGACTTTGGCTGAAGCTCCGTACTGGTCCACCTCCCAAAAGTCCGCACCCGTTAGCTCTGCGAGTGCCGCGTCAAGGTTGGTCCTCGGGCCACTCACGTAGATTTCGCCGTGGGCGACGGCGCCGGCTAAATCAATATCGCAAAGTCTGCCTTTCGCAATCTCACGCCAAAGACCAGCAGTGCCCGCGTCACTAGGAACGAACTTCCCTGTGCGACCGCGCGCGATGACCGTTCGATTGCTGTCGGTAATGTCGATTGCAAACGATGCGCGCCAATGGCTTTCTCCGGCGCGCCGCACGACAGTTTTGTCTAAGGTTTTTATCGGTATGAGGAGCGGACAAAGGACAGAGGCTAAGGAGTCGAGCGAAGCTCCCTGGTAGCGGCGTGTAAGCTCGGTGACGATGTCGCGTTCATGTGCTGTAGCCAAGTTTGAGTCCCCCCGCTCACCGAGGACTCACCGCACGTACGGTAAGAGTCAAGGGAGGGCGAACCCGAGGCTGCGATCGCCTCGGGGGAATCCGGTTGCCGTGTCTCACCGAACTAAGGCCTTGCCTATGAAACTCTGGCCTTCAGCTTTATCCCAACGTGCCTAGGCTCAGGACCTGTTAAATCTCTTGCGGAGATAGTGATCGGTTGATTCAATGTCGGCGCTGAGGAGGCGCTGGCATGAGAGATCTGATCTGGTTGTCGGAGGCGCAGATGCGCCGGATCGAGCCGTATTTTCCACTGTCGCACGGG
>CALRQP020000035.1:0-30064 GCA_943370355.1 Sphingomonas paucimobilis | reverse complement strand
ACGCCGGTCAGCACGCGCTGCGCGCCGCCCATCTCCCAGAGCACATTGATGTTGATCGCACCCTTGCCCGACGCGATGTCATAGGCGCGCTTGACCTGGTCGACCGCGCCGTCGATCGCATAGCCGACCAGCTCCTCATGCCGCTCGCGTCGCGTCAACGCACGGTAGATCTGCGGGATGATCTTGCCCTCGGCATCGAAGCTGTCGGCATTGACCGCCGACACGGTGCCGATGCCACCCGCCAGCGCCCAGGCACCCGACGACATGTGGTTGGTGGCCGACACGCCCTTGCCGCCCTCAACGAGCGGCAATACTTCGCGACCGCCCATCAGGATCGCGTTCAGTCCCTTGAACATCCGGTTCCAGTCCGTTGCCGGCGCAGGTGTCGCGCCATCCCTCCAACGCTCCATAGCCCACATTCGCGCCAAAGCTTAGCGCAAATCGGCGCACCGCTCGGGCGGCGGTTTGCGGCCCAGCGCCGATAACCTTTTTCTAACCTTTCGTTGCTACCCCGGACGGATGCCCGACAAGCACGATGACCGCCGCCAGACGCCCCGCCACCCCGTCAAGGCGATCGGGGCGCTCACCTCGGGCGGGCTGACCCGCGACGTCGCGGTCCGCGACGTGTCACCGGGCGGCGTCCGCGTCGAAGTCGGCCCGCGCGAGGTTCCGACCGGCACCAAAATCTATCTCCGCCTGCCGCGCTACGGTCTGCGCCACGCCAAGGTGGTCTGGGCGCATGACGGCAGCATCGGCGTGCAATTTGCCGAGCCGCTGCCGCAGCGCCGCTCCTACCCGCCGACCGAACACGCCGCCTGACCGCAAGCCGCACCGCCAGGGCTTGCCCCCGGCCCCGCGCTGCGCTTTGATCGCCGTCGTACATTCAGGAGAGCGACGATGGCGAACCGCGAGCAAAAGGGTAACAAGGAAGCGAAGAAGCCCAAGGCCAAAAAGGCCAAGGTCATCGCCGCCAACCCCTCCACCAAGGGCACCCCCGCCAAGAGCTGAAGCGACACCACGTCCCCTCCCCTCCGGGGAGGGGCGACCTGTGCAAAGCGCAAGCGGGGGTGGCTTGTCAGTGCCTGAGGTCGGCAGGCCACGAAGATGGCATGGAAGAAGGGGCGAGCCTCACCCCTTGAAGCAACTCTCCCGATGCCATTTCAAAAATCGAGGGTGAGGGCGACTTTCGGGGCGCAACGGCGCAATGGCGTAGCCAGACTTGTTGATGATGCCTCTCGCCCCTTCGATGTCGTTCACCTGCCGCGACAGTAGGATTTCAAGATCGTTGGAAAGGCTTATCAGGCCGCGATCGAACATCCAGTGCGCCGTTCCGGACAGAGCGAGACCGTTGCTAATAATGTCCGGTCCATCGTGCTCTACAGGCACGATGTGGGCTGCTTCAACTTCTGCTCTGCCGCCGCCATTGATCAACTTGAGTCCAGTGATCGCGCATCGTCGGTCGTATGCGTCCAGCACGAGGGTACGAAACACGCGATCCCTGACTATTCGCGAGCCATAATGGTCGACGCGCTCCCGTATGATCTCAGGGACAAACGCCGCCTGGTGTTCCATGAGTCCGCCAGGAATCGTGGCCGGAGCGCGCGGCAGCACGATATCACCGTCGGGGATCCCGCGCTCCAGAATGCGTTCGAAATCGGCAACGGAAATAGGGCGAACCGCTGCTTGGGCTCGTCCTGAAATTCGCCCGGCCTCATTGAGCAAGCCGCGTTCGGCCAGCCCGTCTGCATCACTGAAAGCAACAGACTTCTCGAACGGTAAATAGCTCCTGGGCGCTATCAGCGCGAGGAACATACCCTCGACGCTCGGATCAGGAACGATTTGTTCCACCTGCGCAATGGCGTAGTATCCCTTGCCTGTACCGCTGCGGCGCGGCTCGTAGTAGATGATCCAATCCCCCACGCACTGGGACGCGCGCCCAAGATATTGCTTGGGGAACTGGTATCGCTCAGTCGGCCAATCGTCATAGATGGAATCAGGCCGGTGAAGAAAAACGCCCTTTGCCAAAGACCCAGCTCCCTCCACGCCACGATAGTGGAAGAGGCCGGTCGAGCAAGCATACTTTCCGCCAAATTATGGTGACGCCGCAAATCTTTGAGCGGCGATAGAAACCGGGAAGCGCGCGAAGTGAATTCGCGCTTTCGTCGGCCGGGATCGCTCGGCTGACGCGCTCGCGACCCGCCGGCCGGGCGTTCGGCGAGTCCGCCGTTAGCTAGCGCCAGCTACGCAGCCGCGTCGCTAACGACTGGCCGCCTTCACTCCTCCCCCATCCTTAACGCCGCAATAAACGCTTCCTGCGGGATATCCACATTCCCGTATTGCCGCATGCGCTTCTTGCCTTCCTTCTGCTTGTCGAGCAGCTTCTTCTTGCGGCTGATGTCGCCGCCATAGCATTTGGCGGTCACGTCCTTGCGCATCGCGGCGATCGTCTCGCGGGCGATCACCTTGCCGCCGATCGCCGCCTGCACCGGGATTTTGAACAGGTGGCGCGGGATCAGGTCCTTCATGCGCTCGCACATATGGCGCCCCCGCGGCTCGGCCTGGGCGCGGTGGACGATCATCGACAGCGCGTCGACCAGCTCGCCGTTGACCAGCACCGTCATCTTGACGAGGTCGCCGCTCCGGGTCCCGATCTGCACATAGTCGAAGCTCGCATAGCCGCGGCTGATCGATTTCAGCCGGTCGTAGAAGTCGAACACCACCTCGTTCAGCGGCAGCTCATAGGTCAGCTGCGCGCGGCCGCCCACGTAGGTCAGGTTCTTCTGGATGCCCCGCCGGTCCTGGCAGAGCTTCAGGATTGAGCCGAGATATTCGTCGGGCACATAGATTGTCGCCTCGATCCACGGCTCCTCGATGTCGAGGATGTTCGACGGGTCGGGCATGTCGGCGGGGTTGTGCAGCTCCATCTCCGACCCGTCGCGCATGTGGATTTTGTAGATGACGCTCGGCGCGGTGGTGATGAGGTCGAGGTCATATTCGCGGGTCAGCCGCTCCTGCACGATCTCGAGGTGTAAGAGGCCGAGGAAGCCGCAGCGGAAGCCGAAGCCGAGCGCGGCGCTGGATTCGGTCTCGAAGCTGAACGAGGCGTCGTTGAGGCGGAGCTTGCCCAAGGATTCGCGCAGCTTCTCGAAGTCGGCGGCGTCGGTCGGGAACAGGCCGCAGAACACCACGGGCTGGACTTCCTGGAAGCCGGGGAGCGGGGTCGGCGTCGGCCGTTTGGCGTCGGTGATCGTGTCGCCGACATTGGTCTGCGCGACTTCCTTGATCTGCGCGGTGATGAAGCCGACTTCGCCGGGGCCGAGTGTTTCGATCTGCTCGATCTTCGGGCGGAACACACCTACGCGGTCGACAAGATGCGTCGTGCCCGCTGCCATCATCGCGATCTGCATGCCCTTCTTGAGCACGCCATCGATGACGCGCACGAGGATGACGACGCCGAGATAGGGGTCGTACCAGCTGTCGACGAGCATGGCCTTGAGCGGCGCGGCGATATCGCCCTTGGGGGCAGGGATGCGCTCGATGACGGCGTCGAGGATTTCGTCGATGCCGATACCGGTCTTGGCGCTGGCCAGCACGGCGTTGGAGGCGTCGAGGCCGATCACTTCCTCGATCTGCTTGCGCACCTGCTCAGGCTCGGCGGCGGGCAGGTCGATCTTGTTGATGACCGGGATGATCTCATGGTCGTGCTCGATCGATTTATAGACGTTCGCGAGAGTCTGCGCTTCGACGCCCTGGCTCGCGTCGACGACGAGCAGCGCGCCTTCGCAGGCGGCGAGGCTGCGGCTGACTTCATAGGCGAAATCGACATGGCCCGGCGTGTCCATGAGGTTGAGGACATGCCCCTTCCAGTCGAGCCGCACCGTCTGCGACTTGATGGTGATGCCGCGCTCCTTCTCGATGTCCATATTGTCGAGCACCTGCTCGGACATCTCGCGCGCGGTGAGCCCGCCCGTCCGCTGGATCAGCCGATCGGCGAGCGTGGATTTGCCATGGTCGATATGGGCAATGATCGAAAAATTACGAATGAGGCTGAGGTCTGCGGTCATGCGCGCAGCCTGTAGCAGCCGCGCGCAGCGACGCAAACCGGCGGGACCGGAGGCTTGAACCGCAAACGCCGCTGGCAGATAGTTACCGGGCCGAAACGGGAGGATTCGCCATGCGCCAACTGATCGCCGCCAGCCTTGCCGTCTCACTCGCGGTGCAATCCGCACCTGTGTTCGCTGCGCCCAAGCAGGCGGGCCCGTCGAGCGGGCAGCAATTGCAGGATCAGGCGGTGCAGGACGTGCCGCGCTGCGCTCGCAAGCTCGGGACCGTGTCAGTGATGGACGGCGATGATCCATCGGGCTGGACGCAGTTCCAGCTGACGGGGCCGCAGAAGCTGATCAAGCTGCTGGTCCAGCGTTCCGGCTGTTTCAACCTCGTTGATCGCGGTTCCGGGCTCAGCGCTGCGCAGCGCGAGCGCGATATCGGCAGCGATCTCGGATTGCAGCGGCAGTCCAACGTCGGGCAGGGCCAGATCAAGGCGGCCGACTATGTGCTCGTCGCTGAGGTGCAGGCCTCGAACCGCGACGCGAGCGGCGGCGGCGCAGCGGTAGCAGGGGCCATCGTCGGCGGCGCGCTCGGCGGCCTGATCGGCGGCATCAAGACGCGCAAGATGGAAGCCAATACCGTCCTATCGCTGACCAATGTCCGCACCACCGAGACTGTCGCGGTCGCGGATGGCTATGCTTCGAAGAAGAACACGTCGTTCGGAGCCGGCGGCGGCGTGGGCTTCCTCGGTGGCGGGGTCGGTGCGGTCGGAGGCGGATATGACAACACCGACATCGGGCGGATCGTCACGCTGGCGTTCATCCAGGCCTATTCAAAGATGGTCAACGAACTCGGACTGGTTCGGCCCGGCGACGAAGGCACGGCGCAGGCGACCCCTGCCAAGACCTTCACCGCGCAGGCCCCGGTCGCGATGCGCGTGTCACCGGTCGCCACCGCAAAGGCAGTTCGCACCCTGCCGCCGGGCAGCATCCTCTATCCGACCGGCAAGAAGGACGGTCTGTGGTGGGAAGTTGCCGACGAGAATGACAATGTCGGCTGGGTGCTCAACACCAAGCTTGCGCCGTCCAACTAGCGCCCGACGCGCCGACGCTTGACGCCTGCCGCGCGACTGCCGCAGCATGCCCGTTCGTCAGGGGAGGCGAACAGATGCTCCACGTCGCCATCATCGGCTCGGGTCCGGCAGGCTACTACACCGCCGAGGCGTTGCAGAAGAAGTTCGGCGATGGCGTGCGCATCGACATCATCGACCGGTTGCCGACGCCGTTCGGGCTGATACGCGCCGGGGTTGCCCCCGACCACCAGTCGATCAAGGCGGTCAGCCGGCGCTATGAGGCGACGGCGCTCAGCGGCAATGTGCGGTTCGTCGGCAATCTCGACATCGGCGAGGGCGTGACGATCGACGAACTGTCCGGCCTATATCACGCCGTCGTGCTCGCGACGGGCGCACCGGCGGACCGCAAGCTCGGCGTGCCGGGCGAGGATCTGCCCGGCGTCATCGGATCGGCGGCGTTCGTCGGCTGGTACAACGGCCACCCCGATTTCGCCGACCTCGATCCGCCGCTGGACGTCGAGGCCGTCGCGATCGTCGGCAACGGCAATGTCGCGCTCGATGTGGCGCGGCTCATCGCCAAGACGCCTGACGAACTCATCAATTCGGACATCGTGCGGCATGCCTTCGACGCGCTGTCGGGATCGGCGGTGCGCGACATCCATTTGGTCGGGCGGCGCGGGCCGCAACAGGTCAGCTTCACGCCGAAGGAACTCGGCGAGATGGGGCATCTGTCGCGCGCGCATCCGATCGTCTGGGCGAAGGACCTGCCGCCAGCCGACAGCGATGCGGCGCTCGAGCCGGGGTTGCGCAAGGTCGTCGGCATTCTGCGCCAATTTGCAGAGGGTGGCAGCAAGACCGACAAGCCGGTGCGCGTACATTTCGATTTCTTCGCCCAACCTCGCGCCGTCGAGGGCGACGGCAAGGTCGAACGGCTCGTCGTCGAATGCACCGAGCTGGGCGCGGACGGCCGCGCGACGGGTACGGGGGAAACCTATGCGATCGACTGCGGCATGGTCGTCGCCTGCATCGGCTATCGCACCGATCCGATCCACGGCGTGCCCTATGACGCCGATCTCGGCCGCTTCGCCAATACCGACGGGCGCATCGCGCCGGGGCTTTATGCGGTCGGCTGGGCGCGGCGCGGGCCGTCGGGCACCATTGGCACCAACCGGCCCGACGGGTTCAGCATTGCCGACCTGATCGCGGCAGATGCGCCGGGCGGCGAGCGTGCGGGCGGCGAAGGACTGGACCGGCTCGTGGCCGACCGCGACCTTTATGTCGTGACCTTCGCCGACTGGCAGAAAATCGACGCCGCCGAGGTCGCGGCCGCACGTTCGGGCGCGCCGCGCGAGAAGTTCGTGCGCGTGCCCGACATGCTGACGCACGCGCGGTCGTGACGCGGCTTGCCGCATCGGACCTCAGCCGCTATATCGCCGCCTCCCGCCCCTGACGGGGAATAGCTCAGCCTGGTAGAGCACTGTCTTCGGGAGGCAGGGGCCGGAGGTTCGAATCCTCTTTCCCCGACCAATGTTAAGGGCGGACAAGACAAGGGGCCGGCGGAAACGCTGGCCCCTTCGTTTTGCGGGGCACAGGGCGTCGCTCGTGGTGGCTGCTTGCATCTTTATCTGAAATGCCCCGGCGTCTAGGGAGGCGGGGCAATCGGGGAGAGATGCATGAAGACTCGCGCTGCCGTCGCTTTCGAGGCGAAACGCCCGCTGGAAATCGTCGAAGTCGATCTCGAGGGGCCGAAGGCCGGCGAGGTGCTTGTCGAGATCATGGCGACGGGCATCTGCCACACCGACGCCTATACGCTCGATGGCCTCGACTCCGAGGGCATCTTCCCGTCGATCCTCGGCCACGAGGGCGCGGGCATCGTGCGCGAAGTCGGCGCGGGTGTGACCTCGGTCGCGGTTGGCGACCATGTGATTCCGCTCTACACCCCCGAATGCCGCCAGTGTAAATCCTGCCTCAGCGGCAAGACCAACCTGTGCACCGCGATCCGCGCGACGCAGGGCAAGGGGCTGATGCCCGACGGGACGAGCCGGTTCAGCTACAAGGGTCAGCCGATCTTTCATTATATGGGCTGCTCGACCTTCTCGAACTTCACCGTGCTGCCCGAGATCGCCGTTGCGAAGATCCGCACCGACGCGCCGTTCAAGACAAGCTGCTACATCGGCTGCGGCGTCACGACCGGCGTGGGTGCGGTCGTGAACACCGCAAAAGTTCAGGTCGGCGAGACTGTTGTCGTGTTCGGGCTCGGCGGGATCGGCCTCAACGTCATTCAGGGCGCGAAGCTCGCCGGCGCAGGCCGCATCGTCGGCATTGACATCAATCCCGATCGCGAGGACTGGGGCCGCCGCTTCGGCATGACGGACTTCCTCAACACCAAGGGGCTGAGCCGCGAGGAGGTCGTCGCCAAGGTGGTCGAGCTCACCGACGGCGGGGCGGACTATACCTTCGACTGCACCGGCAATACCGAGGTCATGCGCACCGCGCTCGAATGCTGCCACCGCGGCTGGGGCACGAGCATCATCATCGGCGTCGCCGAAGCCGGCAAGGAAATTGCGACGCGGCCCTTCCAGCTCGTGACCGGGCGCAACTGGCGCGGTACCGCCTTCGGCGGGGCGAAGGGCCGCACCGACGTCCCGAAGATCGTCGACTGGTACATGAACGGCAAGATCGAGATCGACCCGATGATCACGCATGTGCTGACGCTCGACGAGATCAACAAGGGGTTCGATCTCATGCATGCGGGCGAGAGCATCCGCAGCGTCGTGGTGTTTTAGGCCGCGCGCCAGCCTGCCCCATTATACAGGCTGGCAGGATCATCGCTTGCGCCGCAGCGGCGCGCCGTGGTCTGGTCGGTACGTCCCTGGGGAGGGGCGTGAATGAGGTTGAAACGCCGCACGCTGGCGCTGTTTGCAGGTCCCGGTTTTCCGCTCCAGGCGCTCGGCTTGCCGGCCGTCGTCTATCTGCCGCCTTATTATGCCGGCGAGCTGGGAATGGGTCTCGCAGCGGTCGGGCTGATCTTCTTTCTGGTGCGCGCGATCGACCTGCCGCTCGATCCGCTGATCGGCGCGCTGATGGATCGGACACGGTCGCGCTGGGGGCGGTTCCGGCCCTGGCTTGCGATGGGCGGGCTGCTGCTGGGATTGGGCTTCTGGCTGACCTTTTTCGCCAAGCCGGGCCTGCCCGCCTGGCTCGCGCTCATCTTCCTGCTTGTCGTCTATGGCGGACAATCGACGGTTTGGCTGGCGCAGACGGCATGGGGGGCGCGGCTTACGCCGGATTATGACGAGCGGTCGCGGCTGTTCGGCTGGTGGCAAGCGGCGAACGTGTTCGCGCTTCTGCTCATTGCGATCCTGCCAACCGTGACCGGCGGCACCATGGCCGACAAAATCCATATGATGGGCTGGTGGGCGCTCGCGATGATCCCGCTGACCATCCTGCCGGCCGTGCTTTGGCTTCCAGAGCCGCCCGAGCGCGAAGAGGCACATCACGCGAGTTTGCGCGACGTTTTCGACCTGCGGCACGACCGGCTGATGATGCGCTTGCTCGCCGCCGATCTTCTGGTCAGCCTTGCGCCCGGCGTGACGGGGGCGCTGTTCCGCTATTTCTTCGAGCGGGTGCTCCTGTACGACAGCCGCCAGACCGGATTGCTGCTGCTCGTCTATTTTGCGACGGGGCTGGCGACCGTGCCCTTCTGGTCAATGCTGGCGCGCCGGCTGTCGAAGCATCGGGCGCTGGCAATCGCCGGCGTCGCCTATGCAGTGCTGCAGACCGCGACGATGATGCTGCCGCCGGGTCATTTCGGCATCGCGGCGGTTGGCATGGTGATCGCCGGGATTCCCTATGCGGCGGGGCCCTTCCTGTTGCGCTCAATCCTGGCCGATGTCGCCGACGCCGACCGGTTGCGGAATGGGGCAGACCGGACCGGCCTGCTCTATGCGATCCTCACGACGACGGGGAAGTTCGGCTATGCGATCCCGGTTGGCGCGACCTTCTGGCTGCTGTCTGCCGTTGGATTTGATCCGGCGCCGGGGGCGGCGAATTCGGCGGTGGCGCTCGACGCGCTGATCGCAATGTATATCGGGCTACCTGCCACGATCATGCTCTGCATGGCCTGGCTGATGTGGCGCTGGCCGCATGATGCGGTCGAGCATGCCCGGGTTCAGTCAGCTCTCGCCGCGCGGGACGCCTCCCGCGCGGCGGGCTGACACCGGTCACGCGCCGGTGCGAGCCGAGCTGATGGCCTGCTGCATCTTGCCCGATGCGTCGCTGATCGCAGCGTCGTAGCAACGGTCCGACGCGACTGCGGATGCGAGGTCGCGAGCCTGACCGACGCCGCAAACCTGCTTGGCGGCATTGCGGACGCGCGCTTCGAACGACTTGGTGCCGGCCGAGCTGGCGAGGTTCAGGTCGCCATAGCCGACCGACTTCTGGACCGGTTCGGCATTGGCAGTGCCAGCGAACAGCGTGGCGGCGAGGGCGGCGGAGATCAGGGAGAATTTGGTCATCGTCTTCATCCTTTGCTTATCGAGCAGCATCGGGCTGCACAAAGGGTAGTGCATTAGTCGTGCCAAACACTCTAACCTATTAAGATACAACCAGATTGACGATGCCTCGCTCAAATTCTTGGCTTCGGATGCGCCACGACTTGGTGATTTTCACCAACATTCGGTGGCAGATCAGCGCCCTTCGCTCACAGGGTTGCCAGTTCTCATCATCGCGTCATTCCGCTAGCGTTCTCCTGTGACCCCGCAGCCCATCCCGACCGACGATCGCGACCCCGACGCAGATTTCAGCCTGCCGGCGTGGATCTATGGCGACGCCGAATATTTCAACGTCGAAGCGGCGCGCGTCATGCGTCCGTCGTGGCAGATCGTCTGTCATCTGAATGACATTCCGGAGACCGGCGACTGGCAGACGCTCGATTTCCTCGGCGAAAGCCTCATCGTCGTGCGCGGTGAGGATGGCGAGGTGCGTGCCTTCACCAATGTCTGCCGCCACCGCGGCTCGCGCATCGTCGATGGCACCAGCGGCTGCGCGAAGAAGCTGATCTGCCCCTATCACGCCTGGACCTATGGCCTCGACGGCCGGCTGACCGGCGTACCGCTGCGTTCGACTTATCCGGGGCTGAAGCTCGCCGACAATGGGCTGGCGTCGGTCGAACTCGAAATCTGGCAGAGCTTCGTTTTCGTGCGCCTGACCGGCGATGGCCCCTCGGTCGCCGAGATGATGGCCCCCTATGCCGCCGAGGTCGCGCCCTACCGTTTCGCCGAGATGCAGCCGCTCGGCCCGGTCCGCTCGCGGCCGCGTTCGGTCAACTGGAAGAATCTCTGCGACAATTATTCGGACGGGCTGCATATCGCCGTCGCACACCCTGGGCTGAAGCGGCTGTTCGGATCGAATTATGAAACCGAGGCGGCGGCCTGGGTCGACCGGCTCGGCGGGCCGCTGCTCGACGACAATGGCACCGCGAGCTGGTCCGAGCGGCTGTACCGCAAGCTGCTGCCCCCGGTGGGCCATCTGCCGGCCGAGCGGCAGCAGGACTGGTGGTATCTGAAGCTCTGGCCGAACATCGCCTTCGACATCTACGCCGACCAGATCGACTTTATGCAGTTCATCCCTGTCTCGCCGACCGAGACAATCCTGCGCGAGATCGGCTACGGCCTGCCCGACGACCGGCGCGAGATGCGTGCCGCGCGCTACCTGAACGGCCGCATCAACCGCGAGGTCAATCGCGAGGACACCGTGCTCGTGCAGCGCGTCCAGGACGGCATGGCCTCGTCGAGCTTCTCGGTCGGCCCCTTGAGCGATACCGAAGTCTGCCTGCGCAGCTTCGCGACCAAATTGCGGCGCATCATCCCCGAGGTGCGCCTCCATTCCCCTCCGGCGCCCGGCTGGAGCCGCCGCCATCTGCATGCGGTGCTTGCTGAATGACCAAATCCTATGACGCGCTGATCATCGGCGGCGGCCACAATGGTCTCGTCTGCGCCTTCTATCTGGCGCGCGCCGGGCTGAAGGTACGCGTGCTTGAGCGCCGCCATATCGTCGGCGGCGCGGCGGTGACCGAGGAATTCCATCCCGGTTTCCGCAATTCGACCGCCAGCTACACGGTCAGCCTGTTGCGCCCCAAGGTTATCAAGGACATGCGGCTGCACGAGCGCGGCTGGCGGATCATCGAACGCACGATCAGCAATTTCTTCCCGCACGACGGCGGCTATCTGAAACTCGGCGGCGGCACAGCGCGGACGCAGGCGGAGTTCGCGCGCTTCTCGCAGAAGGACGCCGAGACCTTCCCCAAATATGAGGAAGCACTCGAGCGCGTCGCCGAAGTGCTGCGCGACATGGCGCTGCGCACCCCGCCGAATGCTGGCGGCGGCATCCGCGACCTGCTCTCGCTCGCGTCGCAAGGGCGTCGCATGGCGGGCCTCGACGTCGATGCGCAGCGCGACGTGATGGACCTGTTCGTCAAGTCGGCGCGCGACTTCCTGAACAGCTGGTACGAGAATCCCTATATCCAGGCCGCCTTCGGCTTCGACGCCGTCGTCGGCAATTATGCGAGCGTCGACACACCCGGCAGCGCCTATGTGCTGCTCCACCATGTGTTCGGCGAGATCAACGGCAAGAAGGGCATGTGGGGCCACTCGGTCGGCGGCATGGGTGCGATTACGCGCTACATGGCCGAGGCCTGCGAGGAACTGGGCGTCGAGATCAGCCTCGAAGCGCCGGTCGCCAAGGTGCTCGTCGACGGCAACCGCGTCACCGGCGTCAAGCTGGAGAGCGGCGAGGAGATCGCCGCCAAGATCGTCGCTGCCAATGTCGGCCCGGCGCTGCTGTTCCGCCAGCTCGTCGACCGGTCCGACCTGACGCCGGAATTTGCGCGGCGCATGGACGGTTACAAGGCGGGCTCGGGCACCTTCCGTATGAATGTCGCGCTGAGCGAACTGCCCGATTTCTCCGTGCTGCCCGGCAAGGAGAAGGCCGAACATCACACCGCCGGCATCATCATCTCGCCGACGCTCGACTATATGGACAAGGCGTTCACCGACGCGAAAGCCAAGGGCTGGTCCGACGAACCGATCGTCGAAATGAAGTTGCCGACCAGCGTCGACGACAGCCTCGCCCCGCCCGGAATGCACATCGCGTCGCTGTTCTGCCAGCAGTTCGCGCCAGTGCTGGCCGATGGCCGGTCCTGGGACGACGAAAAGGAAGCCGCCGCCGATCTCATCATCGACACCGTCACCAAACATGCGCCCAACTTCAAGGGCGCGGTGATCGCGCGGCAGATCCATTCGCCCGTCGATCTCGAGCGCAAATTCGGCCTGATCGGCGGCGACATCATGCACGGCCATATGACGCTCGACCAGCTCTGGGCCGCTCGCCCCGTGCTCGGCCACGGCAACTACCGCGCGCCGATCAAGGGCCTCTACATGTGCGGGGCGGGCACGCATCCGGGCGGCGGCGTGACCGGCGCGCCGGGACACAATGCGGCGCATGAGATATTGAAGGACCGGAGTGTGTTAGGCCGGCTGCTCGGCTAGGCGCGGCCGCAGCCAGTAGAGTGGGATCGCCGTCAGCATCAGCACGATCGCCAGCAGCGCCGCTTTGCCCGAGCCCCACATTGCCCACAGGCAAAAGACGAGACCCAGCAGCGCGGCGATGCGTGTTGTGCCGATCCGGAGCGCGGTGAGGCAGGCACCGGCATAGAGCAGCAGCGAAGTTGCCGCCGTCAGGTTCAGCATGAAATCGAGCAGGCCGCCGAGGCCGTCCGACCCGGCAGCGCTGCTCAGGATCAGCACGCTGGCGCAGACACTGCCGAGCGCCAGCAGGCGGGTTGAGACGTCGTGGCGGTTCACCACTGTCATCCAGTGCGGCAGCAGCCCGGCGCGGGCCATGCCGAGCGGCAGTTCGCCCTGAATGAGCACCCAGCCATTGAGGCAGCCGACCGTTGCGATGACGGCGAAGGCGGCGACCGCAAGGCCGGCACCGCGTCCGAAAAATGTTTCGACGAACAGCGCAACGGGGGCTGGCGCAGACGCGATCACGCCTTGCGGCATGGCGAACACGATGCCGGTGCAGACGATGATGTACAGCACGCCCGTGACGGCGGTGCCGATCATCGTCGCGCGCAGGATGTTCTTTTCCGGATTGTGCACCCGCTCGGCAACGACGCTGGCCGATTCAAAGCCGACGAGCGCGTAGAAGGCGAGGGTCATCGCGCTGGTCAGCGCCGGGGCCGAATAGGCGGGGTGCGGATAGGCGGTTAGGCGTCCGCCGCCTGAGAAGGCGAAGCCTGCCACGATGATGACGACGGCGAGCAGCGGCAGCAGCTTGAGCAAGGTCGTCACGACCTGGAAATTGCCGGCGGCGCGCGCGCCGAGCAGGTTCAGGAATGTCAGCAGCCAGACCAGCGCGGTCGACCACAGCGCGAGTGACAGCGGCGTCGCGGCCAGCGGCGGCGCAAAGGTCGCGAGATAACGCACGGCGGTGACCGCGATGATCGCGATCGCCGACCAGACGCTGACCCAGAAGGCCCAGCCGACCAGCACGCCCGGCAGTGCGCCGAGCTCTTCGCCGACAATGGCGACGGTGCCCGTCGCCTCGGGCTTGGCAGCGGCCAGCTTCGCCAGCACATAAGCGAGCAGCAACGCGCCGCCGATCGCCGCGATCCACGCCGGAATGCTGGTCCAGCCATAAGGCGCGAGTTGCGCGGGCATCACGAAGATGCCCGAGCCGATCATCCCGCCGACGACGAGCGCGGCAGCGGTCCAGACGCCGAACGGCCGGGCTTCGTCTTCGGTCAGAACTTGGTGCCCAACCGGAGACCGATCGTGCGCGGCGTGCTCGTGTAGACATAGGTCCGCGAGTAGCAGGAGCCGCACTCGCTGCCCCGGCTCAGCTGCGCCCGTGTGTCGAACGCATTCTGGATGAACAGCTCGCCGGTCCAGTTGCCCCACTCACTGCCCGCCGCGAAATCGGCGGTGGTGTAGCCTTTGATGCGGCCGGTGAGTGCCGCCGGGTTGATCGTGTTGCCGCTGAATACTTCGAGAATGGCGGTGCGGATATCGGATGAGGCCGAGCTCTGATGCTTCACGAGCGCCTGCAGATAGGGCTTCATATCGCCCATCTCCCACGCGTAGCGCGCCGTGCCGTTGATGTTGAACTTCGGCGTGATCGGCAGGCGCGTGCCTTTTGGGGCCGAGATGAAATTGCCGCCGCCCGTGCAGGTGGCAGTCGGATCATCGGCGAAGCACAGATTCTGCTTGGTCTTGGCGTCGGTGTAAGCCGCCGCCGCCGTCAGGTTCAGCCCTTCGACGGGCCGCAGGTTAAGGTCCGCCTCCACACCGCGAATGCGCGCATTCGGCCCGTTATGGATCTCGGTAAAGCTGTTCGCGCCGAGGAAGGCGAACTGGAAGTTCTTCCATTCCTGCTGATAGAGTGTCGCATTGGCGCGCAGCAGCCCGTCCATGAGCGTCGACTTCACGCCGACCTCATAGTTGGTCAGATAGTCGGCCTGATAGGGCACCACCGAGGCGCGGCGGTTGATGCCGCCCGGCCGGAAGCCGCGCGACCAGGTCGCATAGAGCAAAGTATCCTCGTCGGGCTTCCAGGTCAGGTTGAGCTTGTGGGTGAAGCCGGTGTCCTTGGCGTGCTTCGGGTTGACCTTGCCGTTCGCGAAGTCGCCAAGGTTCGTGCAAGGTCCGCCCGCCACAGCGGCCGGGAGCAGCGGCGTCACGGCGTCGTTGCGCCGGATCGTTCCCGAGGTCGTGTAGCAGCCCGCGACACCGGTGCGGGAACTGCCGGCGGCATTGAACGGAGGCCCTGCCGGATTCCGGCCGAAGCCGAAGAAGCCGATCAGCGTATTGTCATATTTGAAAAGGCGTCCGCCGGCCGTCAGCGTCAGGTTCGGCAGGATGTCGAAGCTCGCCTCGCCGAACGCCGCATAGTCGCGATCGACACGCTTCTGCTGGGTCAGCCACAGCGTGCCGGGAATGCCATTGACCGACAGCGCGGGCGCAAGGTTCGCGACTTGATAATCCTGGTGAATCAGGTTGGACTGGTGCTGGTAGAACAGTCCGCCAACGACCCGGAACGTCGCGTCCTGCGGCGACGCAATACGAAGTTCCTGGCTAAGCTTTTTGAAATGGTCGGACCCGATGATCTTCTGCCGCGAGTCGATCTTGTTGCCAGCGGCGTTCTGGAAATAGAAATAGCCCGCGACGCCGCCGACGCTCTGGTAGAGCGAGTCATAGGCTTCGGCATAGTCGGTGTAATCGCTCGAGCTGTTGGTCTTGCGGTCCATATAGGCGCCCGCATAGGTCAGATCCCAATTGCTAATCTTGCCTTCGATGGTCAGCGCGGCCTGACCGAAGCGGTCGTGGCGAAAATCCGGGAAGAAATGCTGGACCTTGAGGTCGCCGACGCGTGGGTCGGTGGCAAAGGTGCCGTGGTTGCGCTGGTCCTGATACATGACCGTCGGAGTCGCGGTCCAGCTGTCGTTGAGGTCGATCTTGAGCGCGGCACGGCCACCGGCGATGTCGACGTCGTTATAGTCCTTCTTGACGAAGGCGCTGTTGTTGACCGTCACGCCACCGGCAAAGTCGGCAGGCGCGCTGCCCGTCCCCGCGCCGTTGCGGAAGCTTCGCGTCCCCGCGACATTGTCGATGTAGCCGGCGTTGTGCTGATACCAGCCGACGGCGCGGAAGGCAGCATTGTCGCTGATCGGCATGTTGACCATGCCTTCGAGCTTGCCGCCCTGCCCGCCCTTGCTAACGGTATTGCCTTCGACGTCGATGCGGCCTTCGAAGCCGGCCGTCGACGGCTTGTTGGTGATGATGCGGATCGTGCCGGCTTCGGACGAGGCGCCGTAGAGCGTGCCCTGCGGCCCGGCGAGGCTTTCGATGCGGGCGATGTCGTAGATATGGACGTCGAGCGTGCCGCCGATCGTCGTGACCGGCTGTTCGTCGAGGTAGAAGCCGACCGACGGCAGTGGGCCCGAGTGGTTGCCGTCGCCACCTGAGGCGACGCCGCGCATATAGACGGTCGTCGATCCCGGCTGCGAGGTCTGGAAGCTGACGCTGGGCAGCAGCTGCGAGAATTCAGCGAAATTGGTGATGTTGAGCTGGTCGAGCCGCTTGGTGCCGATCGCCTGGATGCTGATCGGAACGCTCTGGAGATTTTCTTCGCGCTTCTGCGCCGTGACGATGATCTCGTCGTCGGCCGACGCCGTGGTGGCTGCCGCCGTATCGGCGGCCGCCGTGGCCTGCGCGAAGGCCGGTGCGCCTCCGAGCATCGTGCCGGTCAGCAGAGTTGCCCAAATCACGCGACGCGCTGTCATAAGTCCCCCGACATAATCCAATGGCCTAAGCAGCACCCATGCGCTTTTCGGGTCAATCGGCAATGTCACAAACGACACATTGTACGCGATGGCCGTGTCGGGAATGCAACTATCTGGGCGCGTCAGGATAGGCGTCGAGTACGGGACCGAGTGCGTCGCGAAGCGGGCCCAGCCACGGGTCGAAGCCCTGCCAAGCCTCGGTGCCATCCCGGAAGATCGGCCGGCGCACCTGCTCCGACGAGGCGGTGCGCACCGCGCGCTCGGTTTCGTGGAAGCGCAGGCAGGCGTCCTCGAACGGCAGTCCGTAGGCCGCGAGCAATTTGCGGACCTCGGCCTCGGTGTCGTCGACCATATTCTCGTAGATCACCCGATGCACCCGGCCCGGCAGCACCGTGTCGACATGCGCCATCAGGCGGACATAGTCGGCATAATAGCGGCCCATGTCGTCGAGCGCGTAGCTGAACGCCTGCCCGCGCGCGAAATGCTGTTTGAAGTTCGACAGACAGCAGCCAAGCGGATGCCGCCGCGCATCGATGATGATCGCGTTGGGCAGGATCAGGTGGATGAACGGGGCATGCGCCCAGTTGTTGGGAAGCTTGTCGATGAACAGCGGCCGGTCGGTCTTGCGCTGGATACGGGTGCGGTCGAGATAGTCCTGGCCGATCTCGCGCAGCCGTTCGGGTGGCACATCGGCGAGCGCCAGCGGATAGTCGCGCCACTGCCGGGCCAGCGCCGGGAGGTCGGGGAGTTCGGACGTACCTTCGACCTGGCTGTGCGACGACAGGATTTGTTCGACCAGCGTCGATCCCGCGCGCGGCATGCCGAGAATGAAAATCGGTGCGCGCTCATCGCAACCCTGCCCGGCTCGGGCGGCGAAGAAGTCGGCAGTAAACAATGCGATGCTGGCATCGACAAAGGCCGCCGTCTCGTCGGCATCATAGGCCACCGACTGGCGGCGAAGCGCATTGCCTGCCGCATAATGGGCGAAAGACGTCGCATGATCGCGAACGTCCTCGAACGCCTTGCCGAGCGCGAAATCAAGATGGAAACGGTCTTCGTCCGACAGGTCTGGGGTGGCGAGCGCGGCCTGCATCGCGGCGATATCCGCGTCGCTGAACCGCACCGTCTTCAGATTGGCGAGGCTCCACCAGACTTCGCCAAGCGCCGGAGCCAGCTCGAGCGCGCGGCGATAGGCCGCGACGCCATCCGCCTGCCGTCCGACCGTCTTCAACATATGGCCGTAGCTCATCCAGACCTTCGGCTGTCGCGGCGCCTCCTTCAGCACCTCCTCATAGAGCGCGATCGCTTCGTCGAAGCCGCCGATCCTGCCGAGCGCGGCGGCCTTGAGGTTGGAATGCGCGATATTTTCCGGCTCGTCGGCCAGAACGAGGTCAAGTTCGGCAATCGCCTCCGCAGGCCGGTTCTGACGGTAGAGCGCGGTCGCCAGGTTCGCCCGGGCGGCCCCGAAGCCCGGCGCCAGTTCCAGCGCGCGTCGCAAAAGCGCTTCGGCATCCTTGTAGCGCCCGATGCGCCCCGCCAGTTCGGCGAGCATGCGGATCGCCGCGACATCGAAGGGATCATCCTTCAGATGCGCGCGCAACAGCGGCTCGGCCTCCGACAGCCGGTTGTCGTGCAACGCGAGCGCCGCCGCCATCAGCCGCGGGTTCCGGACGCCAGCGCGCACGGCCGTGCTTGCGTCGCGGGCGGGTGACACGGGATCGGGTCGGGTCGGATTGATGGTTTGTGTCCTGTCGCTAAGCCGGCGTCGTTGGTCGACAAGCCATGCCCAATGTCGTCAGGATGTGCGATAAGCGCAATAATAACCTTGGGAGGGTTGCGATGCGGTGGCTTGGGACGTTGGCGTTGGTGATGGTCGCGACAGCAGCGACGGCTCAGGTGAGCGAGGCGGACCGGCGCGCGGCCGATCCGGTCGCAGCGGGTGACGAACCCGAACAGTCGCTCGACGCGCGGACCGACATATTGGCGCGGATGACCGTCGATGTGATGATCAACGGCCAGGGGCCCTTTCCCTTCGCGATCGACACCGGCGCGGATCGCACCGCGATTTCCGCCGGGCTGGCAGCGAAGCTCGGACTTCCTTCAGGCGACGACGTGGCGCTGAACGGAATGGCAGGTTTGGACAGAGTTCGCACGGTAACGATCGCCCGACTGGATATCGGGACCCGCCATCTGTCGAACGTCCGCGCGCCGGCTCTGCCCGATAGCAGTCTCGGGGTAATGGGCTTGCTCGGCATCGATGCGCTGGCCGGCAACAAGGTGACGATGGACTTCGATGCCGAGAAGCTCACGCTGCGGCCGTCACCCAAGGCCAAGGAGCCTGTCGAAGATGGCGAGACGATCGTCGTCACGGCGCGCAACCGCTTCGGCCAACTCGTGCTCGTCGATGCGTCGATCAACGGGCAGAAAGTCTATGCAATCGTCGACTCGGGCGCGCAGATCACCGTCGGCAATCTCGCGCTCAAGCGCCTGATGGCGCTGCAGCAGGGCAATCCGAAGGAGTCGACCTCGATCGAACTGGTCAGCGTGACCGGCCGCAAGCTAACCGCCGACCTCACGACGATGCCGAAAATCCGGCTCGGCGGCATCGACCTCGGCAATGTGCAGGTCGCCTATTCGGACGCGCATCCGTTCAAGAAATTCCGCCTGCTGCGCCAGCCCGCGCTGCTGCTCGGAGTCGATGTGCTGCAAAGCTTTAAGCGCGTGTCACTGGATTTCGAGAGCAAGAAGGTGCGCTTCCTGCTCAAGCCCAACGCCTTCATGGAGCCGCGCCAAGCTGTTGCCATAGCTCTACCTTGACGCCGTCGGGATCAAGGATCCAGGCAAACTTGCCATAATCCTCATTCTGCCGGCCGAGGATCGGAATGCCCTTGGCCTCAAGCCCGGCGACGAAGGTGTCGAGGTCGTCGACGCGCAGATTGATCATGAAACCGTGCGGGCTGGGGTCGAAATAGTCGGTCGTCGCCTTGAACTGGCTCACCTGCGCGAAGCCGTCCGGCGTGTCGTCGCGGTGGCGCAGCAGCGCGCCCCATTCGCCGCCGATTCCCAGCGTGTCGAGATACCATTTCTGGCTCGCCGCCGGATCGGCGACCTTCCAGAACACGCCGCCCAGACCCGTCACCTTCGCCATGTTGCGCTCCCGTGTCGAACCGGTGGATGATGCAACAAAATAAGGGGGAGAGCGAGATGCGGCGGTTGTTGATGCTGGGCGCGGCGATGTGGGCAGGTGCGGCGCTGGCCGCGCCGCCGAGTCCGACGACGGTGAAGCTCAATGCCGAGGCGGCGGCGAAGCTCAATTTCGCTGACACGGCCGATTTCGAACGGGCGCAGCGCGGGTTCATCGCGACGCTCCCGGGCGGCAAGATCCTCGGTGCCGACGGCACCGTGCTGCGCGACCTCGATGCGTTCGGGTTCCTGAAAGGCAGCGACCCGGCCAGCGTCAACCCGAGCCTGTGGCGCAACGCGCAGCTGACCGCGATCCACGGGCTGTTCAAGGTCGCCGACGGCATCTGGCAGGTGCGCGGCTTCGACCTGTCGAACATGACGATCATCCAGGGCAAGACCGGCTGGATCATCGTCGATCCGCTGACGACAGTGGACGCGGCCAAGGCGGCGATGAACGTCGTGCGCGCCAATCTCGGTGACAAGCCGATCGTCGCGATGATCTACACGCACAGCCATGTCGATCATTTCGGCGGCGCGAAGGGCATCGTCGATGCGGCCGACGTCGCGAGCGGCAAGATCGCCGTCTATGCGCCCGAAGGCTTCCTCGAACATGCGGTCAGCGAGAATGTCATTGCCGGCAATGCGATGGGTCGACGCGCGCTCTATATGTTCGGCGGCGGGCTGCCGGCGGGCCCGGAGGGCATGGTCGGCACGGGCATCGGCCCGCGCGGCACGGGCGGCGCGATCACGCTGATTCCGCCAACGCATGAGGTCAAGGCAACGGGCGAGACGGCGGTCATCGACGGCGTCACGGTCGAGTTCCAGCTGACCCCCGGCACCGAAGCCCCGGCAGAGATGAACTTTTACCTGCCCGCCAGCCGCGCGCTCTGTTTGGCCGAAAATGCCAATGGGGCGATGCACAATGTGCTGACGCCGCGCGGCGCGCTCGTCCGCGATGCCAAGGCGTGGAGCGACTATCTGGGACAGGCGCTGCGCAGCTATGGCGGCAAGAGCGATGTGGTGTTCACCTCGCACTACTGGCCGCGCTGGGGACAGGCGGAGATCGCCAGCTATCTCGTCAAGCACCGCGACGCCTATAAATATGTCCACGATCAGAGCGTCCGGCTCATGAACAAGGGCTATACCGGGGTCGAGATCGGCAACATGCTGACGCTGCCGCCGGTGCTCGCGAAGGAATGGTATAATCGCGGCAATTACGGCTCGGTGAGCTTCAACGCGCGCGCCGTCTATCAGCGCTACATGGGCCATTACGACGGCAACCCCGTCAATCTGGACCCGCTGCCGCCCGAGGAAGAAGCCGCGAAGATGGTCGCCGCGCTCGGAGGCCCGAAGAAGGTGCTGGCGCTCGGACAGGCGGCGCACAAGGCGGGCGACGATCGCTGGGCCGCCGAACTGCTCGGCAAGCTGGTGTTCGCCGATCCGGCCAATGCGGCGGCGAAGGCCGCGCTCGCCGATGCGCTCGAACAGCTCGGCTACCGCGCCGAGAGTGCACCGTGGCGCAACATGTATCTGTCGGCGGCGCAGGACCTGCGCGGGGCCGACAAGGCCCCGGCGGCGCAGACAGCGGCCTTCGATGTCGCGAAAGCCATGCCGATGGCCTCGCTGCTCGACCTGCTCGCGGTGCGGCTGGTGCCCGAGCGTGTCGGCGACGGCCGGTTGACCGTGGCGTTCGTCGATCCGGTCGCGAAGACGCGCGAATTCGTGACCATCGAAAATGGCGTGATGATCCATGAAGCGGGTGTCACTGACGCCGCCGATGCGACGCTGACCGCGACCGTCCCCGCGATGCTGGCGCTGCTCGGCCAGCAGGCGACGGCTGCAGACCTGATGGCGAAGGGCCTGCTCGGCATCGACGGCGACCGGTCGGCGCTGCTGCGCTTCGCCGGTCTGTTCGAAAGCCCGCCTCCGCTGTTTCCGCTGGTTACGCCCTAGCGAGGCTTGCGGAAGCGGAAGATGAAGCGGTCGGTCTTGCCGCGCACGGCGGGGTCGAACACGAGCTTGCTATGGTCGTCGCTGGCCATGTGCAGCAGCGGCGACTCGCCGTCGAAGACGAAACCCGCCGCCTTGAAGTCAGCCTTGACCGTCGCCGGGTCGATGCGGTGCAGCTTCTCGACCGTCGCACGCGTGTCGCCGGGTTCGGCGACATGGTCGACGACGCCGACAATGCCGCCTGGCTTGGTCGCGGCATAAAGTTTGGCGAGGAATTTCGCCGGGTCGGTGCGCGGGAACTTGTATTTCTCACTCTCCCAATAAAGGTCATGATAGGTCATGTGCATGAGCGTGAAGTCGAGGCTTTTCGGCGCGAAACTCGCATCGTCGAAGCTCGCGACGGCCAGCTTCACATTCGGCGCGCGCTTCTGCATCCCGGCATAGGTCGCGGTGGTCGTGTCGTCTGCGAAATTGGCCGGCTGGAAGGCGGTGACCGACCCCTTCGGACCGACCGCCTTGGCCATGAGCTCGGTATAATAGCCGCTGTCCGCCCAGACATCGAGCGCATGGTCGCCCTTGCGCAGGCCAAGGAAGCCGAGCACTTCGACCGGGTGGCGGCCTGCGTCCATCGCGCGCGCTTCGGCCGGGCGGTCGGTCGTCGCGACGGCGGCGGCAACGGCCGCGGGTGCGGCATGCACGGCGAGCGGCAGTGCGGTGGCGAGCAGGGCGGCGGTCAGCAGGCGGCGGGGCAGCAGCATGGAAGGTCTCCGATTGGGTCGGCACCGTTTCGCATGCGGCGCTCGACGCGCAAAGCGCGACTTCTACGCGCGGCTGTGAACTTCGCGGCGGCGGCGCAGGATGATGTACCAGGCTCCGGCCCCGCCGTGGCGGGGGTGCGCGGTGCGCAGCGCAGCAACATAGGGGCGCAGCCGCGGCGTATCGAGCCAGCTCGCGAGCGACGCGCGCAGCACACCGCGGCCCTCGCCGCTGCCGCCCTTGCCGGTCACGACATGCAGGATGCGCGCGCCGTCGGTCGAGGCGCGTTCGACCGCTTCGGCGAGCGCGGCATGGGCGTGCGCGACGGTCATGCCGTGCAGATCAATGCTGCGGTCGGGGGCGAGGCGGCCCTGCCGGGTGCGGCGGTCCCAGCCGGCGTCGAGCGTCGCTGCGGCAACGGGCGTCGCCATGACCGCGCGGGAGGTTTTCGGGGCAACGGGTTCGGTCGGCTGCACCGCGAGCGCCGGACCAGCCGCAGGCGGCCGGATGCGGCGGCCGGTCAGCGGGCGGACGGTCGCGGCGACGCGCGACCAGACCGCCTGCTCGTCAGGGCCGAGTGGGCGTGCCATTGGCCAGCAGGCGTTCTGCAGACGCCTTGGGCAGCAGGAACACCGCGCGGCCGACGTTGGACAGACCACCTGCAACGCGCCGCGCGCGCTCGCCGGGGCCCCAGAACAGGTCGAAGCGGTTGGCACCCTTGATCGCGCCGCCGGTGTCCTGCGCGACCATGAGCGCGCGGAACGGCGTGATCGCATAGCCGGGCGGCGTATCGACGGGCTCCGGGATCGCGGTGTCGAGCCAGAAGGGTGCACCCAAAGGCGTAAAGGCCGGATCGGCTGCGACCGAGACGGCGGGCGTCAGCGCGATATTGAGCGCGCCGAGCGGGCCTTCGCCGGTCAATTCCTTGAAGAAGATGTAGGATTTATTCTCGCGCATCAGCGTCTTGCCGGCGTCCTGATTGGCTTTCATCCAGCCGATGATGCCGTCCATCGACGCCTGGCCCGGCCCAAGCAGGCCGCGGTCACGCAGCAGCTTGCCGATGCCGACATAGTCGCGGCCATTCTGCCCGTCATAGCCGATGCGCATGATGCTGCCGTCGGCCATGCGGATGCGGCCCGAGCCCTGGATGTGCAGGAAGAACAGCTCATAGGGGTCGGCGACCCAGGCGAGTTCGAGACCTCGCCCGGCAAGCGCCCCATCCTCGATCTCGGCGCGCTCGAAATAGGGCACCAGCGCGGTGCCGGCGACGCGGCCGCGAATGCGCTTGCCCTTCAGGCTCTCGGCAAACTGGCCGAGATCGACTTCGACGAGTTCGGGTGGCCGGCGATAGACGGGAAAGGGCGACGCCGGATCATTGGTGCGCGACCCCGTAAGCTCAGGTTCGAAATAGCCGGTGTTGAGCCCGGTGCCTTCGCCGACGATGACCGGCGTGAACAGGCTCTCGAAAAAGTCACGCGGATTGCCGCGTTCGCTGCCGCAGGGAGCGGCCCAGTCCTGCGGCTGGGTGAGCCCGCTGGGATCGGTGCGCTTGACGAGCACCTTGCACGCCTTGCGGAAGGTCGTGGCGGCGGCGGCAAGGTCGGCCTCGGCCCAGCCGGGCAGTTCGGCGAAGGACGGTCCGGCGCGGACCCCGAGTTCGAGCGCGGTCTTGGGGGCGGCGGGCACGGTGGGCGGCGTGACGACCGGTGAGACCGGTGGAGCCGTCACGGGCGCGACCGGCGGCAACCGGCGCGGCGTCCCACAGGCCGCAAGCGCTGCCAGCACGGTCAGGATCAGGAAACGGCGCACTATACTCTCCCGCGATACGCGGGAGCGATTAGGCCGCGTCGTCGGTTTCGATCAACAGCCAATTGGGGTCGGTCGAACCGACATGGCGGCTGAACGTCCAGACATCGTGCGTCGGCGACGCGTCGGACATCGATCCCGACACGACCTTGCCGTTCTTGTCGCGCGTCACGGCAACGAGATCGGCATCGAAGCGGATGGTGACCTCAGCCATCGATCCGGCGAGACGGGCGTTTTCGATGCTGGCCTTCTCGATACGCACGAGCTTGTTCTCGAGCGTATGGCCGGCGGCTTCGCGGTCGGCGATGGCGCGCTTGAACTGCAGCGCCAGATCGTCGGAGACGAGGCCGTTGAACGCGCTTTCGTCGCCCTTCCAAAAGGCTTCGAGGATCATGCGATAGGCATCCTTGGCACCCTCGACGAAGCGCACCGGCTCGAAGAAGGGGTCCGCCTCGGCGATCTCCTCCAGCGGCTGGCGCAATGCGGGGTCCGTGCCCGCGGGCAGGCCGATCACAGCTGGCGCGCGCGTGTCGGTCAGCGTTGAGGCCGGACGCGCGACTTCGGCATGACCACCGCCGAACGCATCGCCGGCCGGATTTTCATGCCCGGTGCGCCGTCCGAGCACGCTGACGAGACGCAGCGCGATGAACCCGGCCAACATGGCCAGGAACACGATCTCGACCCACCAGCTACTGTCCGACATCGGCTTGTCCGTTCATTCGTAACACGCGCCCCGAACCTCAACTGTAACAGCGTCGGCGCGGTTCCGCTACAGATAGGGGCGAACGCGCGCGGCGCAAGGAGTTCTGCCCTTCGCAGAACCACATCAACCCAGCTTCAGCGCGCGAAAAACATGCCCGCACGGCACCGTAACAAATCTTTTGTGCACCTGCGAATTAGGGATTGCAAGCCCGCTGTTAGCTGCCACTATGTCGATGCTGCGCTGCACAAATGGGGGCATTTGAGGGATGGGCGGACTGGCACCGACACGACGTGATATGCTGCGCGCAATCGGCATGATGGGCGGCAGTGCCGCACTCTATCAGGCCATGGAAGTGATGGGCCATGCGGCGGAAACCCAATTCAATGGGCCGCCCAACCTGTCGGGAGCACGACCGGGTGCCTCGGTGCTGGTGCTCGGGGCCGGGCTAGCCGGAATGCTCGCCGCCTATGAGCTCGGCAAGGCCGGCTACAAGGTGCAGATCCTCGAATATAACAGCCGCCCCGGCGGGCGGAACTGGTCGCTCTATGGTGGCGATACTTACACCGAACTGGGCGGCGCAACGCAGAATATCGGCTTCGCGAAAGGCAATTATCTCAACCCCGGCCCGTGGCGCATTCCTTATCACCACCGCACGATCCTGCATTATTGCAAGGCGTTCGGTGTCGCGCTCGAACCGTTCATCCAGCTCAACCACCAGGCGCTAGTTCACAACAGCAAGGCGTTCGGCGGTGTGCCGCAGCGCTATCATGCGCTGTCGGCCGACTTCGAAGGCAATGTCGCTGAACTGCTCGCCAAGGCAATCGACAACAAGAGCCTCGATCAGGCGGTGACCGCTGAGGACCGCGACAAGCTCAAGGAGGCGCTGCGCGACTGGGGCCTGCTCGACAAGGACATGCGCTATACCAAGGGCCGCCCCTCGGTGCGGCGTGGCTTCGACCGTCCGGCGGGCGGCGGCGTCAATGGCGCGCCGATCCCGTCGGAGCCCTTTGCGTTCGGTGATGTGCTCGACAGCCACATCGGCAGCGTCATCGCGCAACATATGCAGGCCGACCATCAGACGACGATGTTCCAGCCGGTTGGCGGCATGGGCATGATCGGCAAGGCGTTCGGCCGGCAGGTCGCCGACAAGATCCGCTACGGCGCGAAGGTCAGCAAGATCGACCAGAGCGGCGGCGGCGTGACCGTCACCTACAGCGACGTCGTCACCGGCGCGGTCAGTGAGGCCAAGGCCGATTATTGCGTCTGCACGATCCCGCTCGGCATCCTGAGCCAGATCGAAGTCGATGCCTCGCCCGGCATGCTCGCAGCGATCGCGGCGGTGCCCTATTCAAACTCGGTCAAGGTCGGGCTCGAGATGAAGAGCCGCTTTTGGGAGGAGGATGAGGCGATCTACGGCGGCATCAGCTTCACCGATCGGCCGATCTCGATGATCTCCTATCCGAGCGGCGGCATGCACAGTTCGGGCCCGGCGGTGATCCTCGGCGCCTATACGTTCAGCGGCGAGTCGCACAAATTCGCGGCGATGACGCCGGAGCAGCGCATCGCCACGGCGCTCGAACAGGGATCGGTGTTCCATCCGGGACGCTACAAGGAGTCCTTCATCGGCGGCGCGGCGGTGGCGTGGAGCCGCTCGCCGTTCACGCTCGGCTGCTGCGCGCGCTGGAATGAGGACACGCGCAAGCAACATTATCAGACGCTTGTCGCCGTCGATAACCGGCTCGTGCTCGCCGGCGAGCATGCATCCTATGTCGGCTGCTGGATGGAGGGCGCGCTGCTGTCCTCGCTCGACGCGATCACCCGTCTGCACAAACGCGCATTGGAGGCCTGAGATGCGGACCGTCTTGGTATTTGTCGCCGCAAGTTTGTTACTGCCGATGTCGGCCCAAGCCGCCGACAAACCCGCCGCCGCACCGGCACCGGGCGAGACCACCTACCGCGAGGTCTGTCAGGCCTGCCACATGGCCGACGCCAAGGGCGCAGTCGGCGCCGGCCGCATCGCCTCGCTCGCCGGCAATCGCAATCTCGAATTCCCCGAATATCCGATCGGAGTCGTGACCGGCGGCAAAGGCCCAATGCCGTGGTTCCGGGGCGAGCTCACCGACCAGCAGATCGCCGACGTGATCGGCTATGTCCGCACGCATTTCGGCAATCACTACAGGGGCAAGGTCACCGCCGCGATGGTCGCCGAGACGGGCGTGCCGGTCCCGGCCGGAGAAGGTCGCGGCCGCTAGGGTCGATTGCGGGACTGCCGGACGCTTGCGCGTGGGGGCTGCCCCTGCTAGCGCACGCGGCGCATTTCCAGCACCGAAAGACCCTGTCCGATGGCCGATGACGGCATTTCCACACCGACGCCCAATGGCGAAGACACCAGCCCTCAGGTCGGCATCCTCGCGCAATATGTGAAGGATCTGTCGTTCGAGAATCCGAACGCGCCGATGAGCTTCCAGGCCGGCGCGCCGCAGCCGCAGATCGAGATCGGCATCAACGTCAACGCCCGCAAGGTCGGCGACGACGTGTTCGAGGTCGAGCTGAAGATCAATGCCGAGGCAAAGACCGAGGACGCGACCGCGTTCGTCGTCGAGCTCGTCTATGCCGGGCTGTTCGGCCTGCGCAACGTGCCCGAAGAAGCGCTCGAGCCGTTCCTCGTCGTCGAGGCGCCGCGGCTGATCTTCCCGTTTGCGCGCCGCATCGTTGCCGACTGCACCCGCGACGGCGGCTTCCCGCCGCTCATGCTCGAGCCGATCGACTTCGCCGCGCTCTACATGGCGCAGCGCCAGGCGAACGGCGGCGATGAACTCAGCGTGTTCGGCGACGCGCCTGAAGGGAATGCGTAGAACGACACGGCCGTCATCCTGACGCACGTCAGTATCTCGGTGTGAGGAACGGCTACGCGGCGGAAGATCCTGACTTTCGTCAGGATGACGGGTAGGGATGGATCGGCACATGAGCGACACGCCCACCCCCACCACCGGCAGTCTCGTCAAGGCGACGGGAGTCATCGGTGGCCTGACGCTCGTCAGCCGCTTCGCCGGCTTTGCGCGCGACATGCTTGCGGCGCGCATCCTTGGCGCGGGCCTTGCCGCCGACGCTTTCCTCGTCGCATTCCGCCTGCCCAACCTGTTCCGGCGGCTGTTTGCCGAGGGGGCATTCTCGGCCGCCTATGTGCCGATGTTCAGTCGCAAGCTGCACGGTCCCGACGGCGTCAGCGCAGCGCGCGCGTTCAGCGAGGATGTGCTGAGCGTGTTCGTGCCGGTGCTGCTGCTGTTCACCGCGCTTGTCGAGATCGCGATGCCCGGCGTCGTCTGGGCGATGGCGCATGGCTATCAGTCGGTGCCGGGCAAGTTCGAGCTCACCGTCGAGCTGACGCGGCTCGCCTTCCCCTATCTGCTGCTCATCAGCCTCGTGTCGCTGCTGACCGGCATCCTCAATTCGATGTCGCGGTTCGCAGCCGGTGCCGCCGCGCCGATCCTGTTCAATCTCGTGCTCGTCGGCGGTGTGCTGCTCGGCGCGCAGCTGCGCGGGACGAGCGGCGACGATGCGATCGTCGCGCGCACCTATGCGGTGGCGATCAGCGTTTCGGGCCTCATCCAGTTCATCTGGCTAATGTGGGCGGTCAAGCGCGCCGGGCTGACGCTCCGGCTCCGCTGGCCGCGCCTGTCGCCCGAGGTCAAGGAGCTCGGCCGCATCATCCTGCCGGCGACCTTCGGCGCGGGCATCTACCAGCTGTCGATCTTCATCGACACCTTCTTCGCGACCTCGTTGCCGCAGGGGTCGATGGCCTATCTGAACTTCGCCGACCGGCTGAACCAGCTGCCGCTGGGCGTCATCGGCATCGCGCTCGGCACGGCGATCCTGCCGACGCTGGCGCGCTTCATCGGCACCGGCGACGAGAGCCGCGCGGCCGGCGTGCAGGCGACGGCGATCGAGCTCGCCATGCTGCTGACACTGCCCGCCGCGATCGCGCTTGCCGTCTGTTCGGAGCCGCTGGTCACGGCCTTCTATGTCGGTGGCAAGTTCACACTGACCGACGCCCAGACGACCGCGCGCGTGCTCGCCTGCCTCGTCGCGGGCCTGCCCGCCTATGTGCTGCTCAAGGTGCTGACCCCGGGCTTCTACGCACGCAAGGACACGCGCACCCCAGTCAAGACCGCCGCTGCCGTGCTCGGGGTGAACATCGGCCTCAATTTCCTGCTGGTCGGCGCGTTCGGCATCATCGGGCTGGCACTGGCCGGCGCGACGGCGGCGTGGATCAATTCGGTGCTGCTCTATGCGATCCTGCGCCACCGCGGGCATTTCAAGGCTCCCGCCGCGCTCTGGTGGCGGCTGGCGCGGCAGCTCTGCTGCGCGATTGCAATGGGCGCGGTGCTGATGTGGCTGCGTGGCATGATGGGCGGGTTGTTCGCGGGCTCGACCGGCCAGCGGCTGCTCGGCATCGGCGCACTGGTCGGCGGCGGCCTGGCCGTTTATTTCGCGCTGGCCTGGGTCACGGGGGCATTCGACCGTGACATGCTCAAACAACTTCGGCGGCGGGGAGCCTGACCGTGAAACGCGTCTTTTCGGGCATCCAGCCCACCGGAAACCTGCACCTCGGCAATTATCTCGGCGCGATCCGCAACTGGGTCGCGATGCAGGCCGATTATGAGTGCATCTATTGCATCGTCGACCTGCACGCGATCACGCTGTGGCAGGATCCGGCAGCCTTGCGCGCCGCGACGCGCGAAATGGCGGCCGCACTGCTCGCAAGCGGCATCGACGCCGACCGCGCCGTGCTGTTCAACCAGAGTCAGGTGCGCGTCCATGCCGAACTGGCGTGGGTGCTTGAATGTGTGGCGCGCGTCGGCTGGGTCAATCGCATGACCCAGTTCAAGGAAAAGTCGGGCAAGGACCGCGAGGGTTCGTCCGTCGGCCTCTACGTCTATCCGGTGCTGCAGGCTGCCGACATCCTCGGCTACCGGGCGACGCATGTGCCGGTCGGCGAGGACCAGAAGCAGCATCTGGAGCTGGCGCGCGACATCGCGGCGAAGTTCAACACCGACTATGGCGTCGATTTTTTCCCGCTGCCCGAGCCGGTGATCCTCGGCCAGGCGGCGCGCGTGATGTCGCTGCGCGACGGCACCGCGAAAATGTCGAAGTCCGATCCGTCGGACATGAGCCGCATCAACCTGACCGACGACGCCGATGT
>CALRQP020000034.1:0-31200 GCA_943370355.1 Sphingomonas paucimobilis | reverse complement strand
ATGAGGGCTGGGAACGCGATACGACGGTCCAGGAGCCGGATGAGCCCAGCTTCACCCTGCCGGCCAGCTAGCCATGCGAGCCCTGACGCCCGTCGACCGCTTGAAAGTCCGGAATTCAGGCGGGTTCCGACCGAAGCTGCGCACCCATTTTGGGCCTACCAACTAGAGCCGGGGCGCAGACCCAGCCCACTTTTGTTAGGACTAGCGGAGCAACTGAGCGAGAATGATCACTCCACCAATCCACGCACCGAACCACGCAATCGTGCGCAAATAGACAATGCCGGCGACATAAATGGCCAGATGTGCGACCCGGCCCCAAAAGAAGATTGCCCCCCCCAGCGCTGTTGCAGCGTCGGCCTTCCCCGACACGTGCGCGACGAGCACCAGTATCGCAAACGGCGTCAGGCTCTCGATCAAATTTGCATGGGCTTTGACCGCGCGCTCCGTCCACGCAGGTACTGACAGATGCGTTTCACGGTTGCCTGCTGCCCAAACCGCGCCGCCCGGCTGTTTAAAACGGCCCAGTCCATAAATGAACGGAATGCCAAGGCAAAGCAGCGCAGTTGCCACCAGCATCGTAAGATCAGTCGTCATGGTTCCTCACCCTCCCATGTCGAAAATCGCGCCCACGTTAGCGTACGTTCGCGCAAATCCGCAAACGGTCCTGCGCGAGCTCGCCCGGCGGCACCCTGACTGATGACAAAAATGTGCAAATGTCATGAGTCGGGTTCGCGCGCAAAAGTCGCCGTCCGACGTCCGCATCCGATTTTCCAAAACCTGCCGTTTCTACAGTGGGCGGCTTTACCGCCCATAGCATTTGGATGTCGGTGATTACCTTTGACCTGCAGCACTCCGGCTGCGGGAGATAAACGATGGGACACACGAGATACGAGCCAGCTTTTCAGAATCGGCCAGCCTGGAACGCGGGGCGGATGGTAGGGGCCAAGAAGCCGCTAAAGCCCAAAGATGTGTGGGCAATCAGGTTCTTTCTCGAACACGAAGGCCGGCTACGAGACCGGGCGATGTTCGATCTTGCCATCGACAGCAAGTTGCGCGGTTGCGACGTTGTCAGGATCAAGATCGGCGACCTGGTAACAGCCGGGCGCATTCGTCATCGCGCGATGATCGTTCAGCAGAAGACCGGCCGCCCCGTACAATTCGAGTTGCTCGAACCGGCGCGGACGACGCTGCTAACTTGGCTCGAACACCGAGGCGGAACGGTCGATGATTATGCTTTTCCCAGTCGTATCGATCACGCCAGCCATATCAGCGCCCGGCAATATGCCCGGCTGGTGGACGAGTGGGTAACCGCAGTCGGACTGCCGCGTGAAGACTACGGGACGCATTCATTGCGACGGACCAAGGCTGCACTCGTGTACAAACGGACAGGAAACCTTCGCGCGGTGCAGATTCTTTTGGGCCACACCAAGATTGAGACCACTGTGCGCTATCTCGGCGTGGATATCGAGGATGCTCTCGCGCTGTCCGAAAGCACTGAAATATAAGAAGTCATATGCATCGCCATCGTGAGCGGCGATGTAACAACTTCAAACAAACTGGCTGATTTTCCGAAAGTTGGCCATTTTTTGTCTCAATGCTCATTTGCGCTTGCAACACTCGGCATGCTCCCTGCCGGGTGCCACCTACTCACTGGAGCGGCATCAATCGCTTGAGCTAGCGGGCGATACTGACCGGACGGTTCCTGAGCCGCCCCTGTTATCTGCCGCATCCATTCATTGCAGGTTAGGGCGCCACAGCAAGCGCTCCGGGCCGGCGTGGGTCCGCCGCGCCGAGGAAATGCCCATTGTCAATCATGATGGACTGGGCGCTACCCATTGTCTCGTCCGAGGTGATGGGATGGCCCATTGCCGCCAAGCGCTCTCGTGTATCCGGGTTGAAGTTTGGCTCCAACCTTAGCTTGTCACTCGCGTCCTGGAAGATGCGCGACTGGTGCGTTGCTTCCTCGATATTGAGCTTGAAATCGATGACGTTGACGATGACCTGCAGCACAGTGTCGATGATCGTGCTGCCTCCCGGCGACCCCGTGACGAGCCACGGCTTGCCGTTCTTCATCACGAAAGTTGGCATCATTGTCGACAGCATGCGCTTGCCGGGTGCCATCGCGTTTGGCGGCGGTGCCTTGCCTTCGCGCAGCGCTGCCGCCGCTCCGACATGGTCAAAGTTGTTCATTTGGTTGTTGAGCAGGATGCCAGTGCCGGCGATCATCACACCCGAACCGAAATCAGCGCCCAGCGTATAGGTTGTCGAAACAACCATGCCCTCGGCATCGGCCACAGAAAAGTGTGTGGTGTTCGGGCTTTCAAACCGCCAGGGATCGCCCGCGCCCAGCGCGTCGGCGGGTCGTGCCATGTTTGGGTCGATCAGCTTTGCCCGCAGCTGGCCGTAAGGCTTGGCGATGAAACCAGAAAGAGGCACCTTTGCGAAGTCGGTATCTCCCAGGATGCGATAACGATCCGCATAAGCCAGCTTCATTGTCTCGGCCATCATGTGCAGGCTCTTTGCAGATCCAACACCGCTGCCTGCCAGGTCGACTGTCTCGAGAATATTGAGCATGTTCAGCAGCGTGGCTCCGCCGGCGCTGGCGGGCGGCACGGTGACGATTTCATAGCCGCGATACGTCCCCCTGATCGGCTTTCGCTCGACAATCTTGTAGTCTGCCAAATCCTGCGCCGTGATCAGCCCGCCATTCGCCTTCATGTCCGCGGCAAAGCGCTCTGCCACCGGTCCCTTGTAGAACCCATCGGCCCCGTTCCGGGCGATCTGTCCTAGCGTCCACGCCAGCGCCGGCTGCTTCATCACTTCTCCGGCACGGTAGAGCGACCCATCGGGCCTGTAGTAGGTCGCACGTGCTGCGCTGCTGGCCGAAAGCCGCTCCTTGCCCCAGCTGAATACGAACGCTTCGTCAGGGGACAGCTTCACACCATCCCGAGCAAGCGCGAGTGCCGGAGCGACCACGCGTGCCCACGGCAATTTGCCGAAGCGCTGGTGCGCGCGGAACAGCCCGGCGACCGTGCCGGGAACCGAGGGTGCCAGGTAGCCCCGACTTGCGACGGCAGCTTCCTTGCCTTGGTTGTCGAGGAACATCGCCAGTGTCGCAGCCTTGGGCGCCACTGAGCGGAAGTCGAGGACCACGTCCTCCCCGCTTTTGCTGTCATGAACAAGCATGAAGCCGTCGCCGCCGATGTTCCCCGCGCGCGGCAGCGTCACAGCCAGCGTGAAACCGATCGCCACCGCTGCGTCGACGGCATTCCCGCCGCGACGCAGGACATCGGCGCCAACGTTTGAGGCGATGGCATTCTGCGTTACCACCATGCCGTGTTCGCCCACGACCGGTGAATGGATGCTCGGATATTCGAGCAGTTGCTTCTTCTGGGCCAGCGCAGGCGATCCGATGAGCGCCGTTACGCCCAAAGCCAGCACTACGGGCCGCAGCCATTTCCGCAAACTTGTCATCAAATCCCCCCATCTAGCAGCACGGCAGCGAGGCGTTCCCCGGAGCCCATTGCAAACGTCCAGCCCAGCATGCCGTGGCCAATATTGACTGCGACGCGCGCCGCCACTCGCCCGATCTGCGGCAGAGAATTGGCTGACATCGGTCTGATGCCGGACCAGCCGGCGACCATTTGGGTATAGTCACCGACATCGGGCAAGCAATCCTGCGCCGTCGCCTTCAATTGCGCCAATGCGGCAGGCTCAACCGTTGTGTCGGCCGTCCCAAGTTCGGCTATCCCGGCAATTCGAACAGCACCGCCCAGTGGGCAGAGCACGACTTTGCGTGAAACGTCGGTCACACTCACCGTCAGTTTGGACGGGCCGGGCTGCACGGTCAGCGAGTAGCCTTTCATCGGTTGCAACCGCGCTCGCAAGCCAAGTTTCCGCGCGAAGCGCAGGCTGCCAATGCCCGCGCAGATGACCAGATCATCGGCCGATATCTGCTCGCCCTGCGCGGTCATCACCGCAGCCGTATGGCCGTCAAGCCCAAGAACCGTCGTGCCGAGCCGCATCGTCACACCGTAGTCGCGAGTCAGCAAGGCCATCATCGCCGTGCAGAAGCGATATGGATCGCCAACTTCTTCCTGAGGCGACCACACGGCACCGGCAACTGGTGCCCTTCGTGCAATCAATGCAGGCTCGATGGCTCGCGCCTCTTCGGCGCTCACAGCCTCCTGAACAGCTCCGAAGCTGCGCTTCAGTGCCAATATTTCCAGCGCAGCAGATAAGCTCAAATCATTGTCGTAGATGTGCAACTTCCCGGTTGTCACATGACCAAAGTCGAGCGCGTGCCGATTTTGCAATGCCTTCATTGCCACTTGCGATTCCAAACCCAGCTCCAGCCCGGCCAGGGTATTGCTCCGAAACCGCGTGGGACTGGCGTTGCGAAGGAAGCGCAGAAGCCACTGCCATTGGCTGATATCAAGCGCCGGGTGAAAGCGGATCGCACTGTTCTTGCCGAGGAGCATCATTGGCAGGCTTTGGAGCAGCGCGGGGCTGGCAAGTGCCTCGGTATAGGCATAGCTGAGTTGGGCACCATTGGCGAAAGAGGCGCCACAACCCGGTGCGTCGCAGGCATCGACGACCGTTACTTGGACCCCGCGGCGTGCCAACGCGTAAGCTGTGGCCATACCTACCACGCCCGCGCCCAGGACGATGGCCGATTGCGGTGCGCTCAAAGCACGCGCTGGAATTGGGGTGCGCCCTGCGACAGGTGCGCCGTTCGAGGCCTGAGCTGAATGCATGCCACCATGCTAGGCGGGCGATGCTCCGGAACAAGCCCGTCGCCCAAACAAAGACAAGCCCCGTCCATAGCTTGTGGTTAGGGCTGCTCCGGCGGCGTATGGTCTAGTGCCAACTTCATTTGTTCAACGAGCAGCACGGCCAGCTTCGACAGCGGTCGATCCTCAAGCCAAGCCGCATGGATGCCAAACGGCAGGGCGGGTGCCAGCGCGAACACGTCAAGTCCATCGCGTGTCATGGCGCTGGCGGTGAACTCATCGACGATGGCCACGCCCGACCCATGCCGGACCAGCGCCGCAGCAATGTAGTAGGTATCGACCGATACGACTTCGCGCAGGCTGGCGCGCGCATTGAGATGTGCGGCTGCGACGATGTCGCCGATTGGGCCGCTATTGGCGACACCGATCAAATCCTTGCCGCTAATGTCATTGAACGTCAGTTGCGTTGTGCCGACTGGAAACATGCCGGCGGGTGCGACAAGCATCAGGCTGCCGGTGGCAAGCTTGCGCATCGCCAAGCGCGGGTGGGATGGGGGATCATAGCCAAACGCAATGTCGCACTCGCGTTCGTATAGCGAACGCAGAATGTCGTCGTGGTGCACGGTCTTGACGTTGAACGTCACCTCCGGCCGCTTGGCCCGGAAACGGGCGACCACTGCCGGGACGACGTCCAGGCCGAGAGACGGTACGATTCCGATCTGCAAATGGCCCGCGCCAGAATTGCGCAAGTTGCGCGCGGTAAGCTGAAGCGACGATACCCGCTGGAAGACCTCGTCGACCTCTCGAAAAAGCGCATGCGCCTCGTCAGTTGGGACCAAACGCCCGCGCACGAGATCGAACAGCCTGATCCCCAATTGCGCCTCCGAGTGGCGAAGGACTTTCGACACCGCTGGCTGAGAGACATTTAGCGACCGCGCGGCTGCACTGATCGAGCCATTCGCATAGACGGCGTGGAAAACCTCGATCTGCCTAAGCCGCATGGGCGCAAAACTGGTGGGTCCGCGACCATCCGGCCAATGCACCGTGCTTAGAATGCCTTTGACAGTTCGAAATAAACGAACCGCCCCGTCGCTTCGTGAAGTTGTCCGAGAAAGCCATAGTTGGTTGATGCCAACGGCGGCTCCTTGTCGAACAGGTTCCGTGCGCCGAAGCGCAGGCGGGTACCCCCCAATGCTCCAGCGCTGTCCGGCACGCGGACCTGCACATAGGCATTCACCGTCGTGAAGCTGGCAATTTCGTAAAACTGGCCGTTAATCTGCGTAGTGCCAGTGTCGAAGACTGGGCCGACATAATTGACCTGTACACCAGCGCTCACCGGACCAGATTTCCAGGTCAAATTGCCGTTCAAACGCCACTTTGGGTTTCCGGTCGCTTTAATCTGGCTGCCGGCCTGGGTGATCGTCACCCCGCTGCCAAGCGTTCCGGCGGCATTGGCAGCGATCAACTTGGCCTGAAGCTCCGATGGACTTTGCTCGAATGTCAGGAGCTTGGAACCAGCCAAATCCAAATTGAAGCTACCCAATGGAGTTTTGTGCAGATCCAGGTTGACCGCGAAATCGAGCCCGCGGAGTTTGCGCGGGCCAAGATTGAAATAATCGTCCTTCACGAACGAGATATCACCGACCGTCTGGGTGCCTACCGGCGCGAGACGGACAACATTCGGATTGCTCCGCCCGCTCAACCGCTCAAGAAGATCGAACAGAATCTGGTTCTGCGCTCCTTGGAGCCCAATCACGCCGTTTTCGTTGAGCGACCAATAGTCAGCAGTCAGGGTCAGGCTGTGGTGCGGCTGGAGCACCACGCCGGCCGAGAAGGTGTCGGCATTTTCCGGTCGTAGCGACTGGTTGCCCGATCTGACCTCAAGCGTACTGACACCGGTGCAAGTGGTCACGTTGATCCTGCAGGCGGCGAAGTCGGTCCGGGTGTTGGCGACTTGGGTGCCTGCGCTGTAGAACTGGGCAAGATTAGGCGCGCGATAGCTTTGCGAGAAGGACGAGCGAAGTTTGAGCCAGTCCTGCACCGCCAGAACACCAGCGATTTTCGGCTTCAGGACATTGCCGAAATCCGAATAATGTTCGTCCCGGGCCGCAAGCTGCAGATCAAGCGACTGAATGAGCGGTATTTTCATCTCTTCTGAGATGACTGGCACTGCCAGTTCGACATAGGCAGCAGCAATGGTCCGATGGGCCTTTACGTCGGGCGCGGGACTCGCGCCCATCACGTCGGTACCGTATTTAATTCCCGTTACGATGTCGGTGTAGGTAATGGTCCCGTCTAGCCGCGCGTCGCGGTCATCTTGATAGGTTTCGCGGCGGATCTCGGCGCCACTGGCAAATCCAACATCGCCAGCAGGCAGTCCGAATATCGCCGAATTGGATAGCCGGAAATCACCGGTTGCAAGGGAGGTTTTGCCAATCCGGTGAACTCCGACGAGGAACGAATTGATCGCAGTCGAACTGCTCGGCGTTCCATCGCCGAGTGAGAAGTTGGTCTGGTTGCCGCCATTGAACGGATTGTAAGCGTCGGGTGTCGACAGACCGATCGCCTGCTGAAACAAGGTGTTGCTTACTGCGTTCTTCGTAAAGTCGTCGGTCTTTGCCCAAGCATAGGTCGCAGCCGACTCCCATTTGAACTGACCGAAGTTTCCGCGCAGCCCCAACACACCGCGGACCATGTCATCGGTCACCTCGAAGTTGCGGGGGCCCGTATCAACGGGCCGATAGGTGGTGATGCGTAACGCCAACCCCGTCGTCGGAACGCCGGTCAGACCAGCAAGTCGGTTCGGATTGGCGACGCCGTTGAACGTCGTCGGACCGAAGGGGTTGTAGTAGGCCGTTGTCGGGACTGAGATCACCGCGCTTGAAATGGGCGCTGACTGCTCGCGCTGACCTTCCAGCTTTGCGTGGTAATAACCAGCCTCGCCGAATAATTCGACGCTGCCGATGTCCTGTCGGAAGGTGCTGTATAGGTTCAGCCGGTCAAGTCCGCCGCGAATGGTGCGGTCAGGGTTTTCATCGTAACGCAGCACACGGTCCGTCGCGCCCGTAATCGTACCCGCTCGCAAGCAAAGATTTCCGGCAATCACCGTGCTCGAGCAGCCGGCTGCCGTGTTCGAAGTCGGCTCGATGTGGAACACGCCTGACGTCGTCAGCGTGGCCGCGCCTTGACGGACCGTGGTGACCGGAATTGTCGTGAAGCTGCCCCAGGGTGACGATGTCGACCGGTTGTCGAACGAGGTGTCGCCCTCGAAAGGTGTGCCCACCAGCGCGGGCAAGTGATTCTCGCTCGCCGAAAATGACCGATCGCTTGCAAAAAGCGGCGTACGGTGAGTGTAGCTTCCGAAGAAAAGGACATGCCCCCCGGCCTTCGTATCGAACCCAGCCTTGCCGGATAGTGTCGCTTCATTCGTGTTGTCAGCGAAGCCGTATCGGGCATCGGCTCGAACCCCAGAGAAGCGATCGTCCAGCACAACGTTGACGACGCCGGCAACTGCATCCGCACCATAAATGGCGGCCGCGCCGTCACGCAGCACTTCCAGCCTGCGGATCGCACCGACCGGAATGGCATTGGTGTTGGCCGTCTGAACCGGCACGAAATTTTCGGTTTGCGTTCCCGGCGTAAGGATCATCCGGCGCCCGTTGACGAGCACCAACGTGTTTCCTGTGCCAACGCTGCGCAGGTTAATGGACGCATTGTCCCCACGCGCATCGTTGAGGTTGCCGGTGGTGCGAGCCTCCTGAAACTGAACGTCGCCAGCCTGCGGGATCGATCTAAAAAGGTCGTCGCCAGAGACGCTGCCGGTGGCCGCGATACGTTCTTCGCTGAGCACCGTCACGGGCAGCGCGCCGGCAATCTTGGCATTCTCGATCCGGCTGCCGACAACAACGATTTCCTCTACCGGTGCGGCATCGGCAGGCAGAGCGGCTACCGCTGGAGCCGAAGGGGGCGCAGCCTGCGCCATGACGGCCTGAGGCAGAGAAATGGTCGTGGCTGCGCTCGCCAAAAATAGCGCGCGCAATGATTGCAAAGTCAGTCGCATATTTTGCCCCCCGATGTTGCGAGATACTCGCCCGCCACATTCCCTTCCTTGCACCAAAAGCGCAGGCTGAAAATGGTGCGCAGACTAGAATATTGGGGGAATCCCATAGCCATGGGTTATGGGTTTTTCAGCGCCCCTTTCTGCTAGCGTAACGCCCTCGAATCTCAATTTGCGCGAAGTTCGCCAAACGGCTTCTAGCCGCCACGCCTCACGCCGTTGGGTAATGTCCAGCATCTGCTAACCACATCGCCAGGCATAGCTTGGGCTCAAAAGTGGCGCGGATCACAAGAACCTTACGAGGGTTTGGACGGTAACCCTTCATATCTCCATTGGATGTGGCAGTAACCGAAAGATTGGTCAGCTAAGTGGCTTCGTCGAACCGAAACCTGCCTGTCCGCAAACGGCCCCGTTGCAGACGTCCACTCCCCAAGCCGCGCTGCACTGATGCCAAGGGCGTGCCGTCAATTTTGTAAAGGCCGGCGCAATCGCTCTTTTAACAGCCGATGCAGCGTTTCGTGGACGCCGCCTCTTCACACCCGACGCGCCAGTCAACGCCTGCCGCGACAGCGAAGACAGAGCAATCTGGCTCGAACGCGCCGGCGTTCCTAAGCCCGCTGAAATGCAGTGCACCGAAATTGCGATGAACCGCAGTCGCTACTTTGTTTCGGCTTTGACTTCGGGGAACTGCGCCTCTTAACTATATCCATGGGGCCCTTAGCCGCCGTGCGGCAATTTTTCAGTGCGCAAGTCGAGTCGGCACCCGTCGACGACCGTTTCATTCAGATCGATCGTGACGAACTGGCAAAGCGGCTCGATCTGGCCGCCAAGGGTCGCGAGTCCGGGGCAGCGGAACAGCCCCCTAGCGACGGCGGCACTAGCGATCCGGTCGAACACGACATTTTGAATGCGATGGCCGACTATCACGAGCGAGCCCGGATCGAGGCGCACAACAATATACGTTCATACGATTCGCGACTTGCCTCGCTGGGCTTGCTCGACAAGCTGGCGACGGTGCGGTCGAGCGCCGAAAGCGCGATGGCTGACTTTCGGACCGAGACCGTCATCACCAAGCAGCGCCTGACTCTCAGCCGCGACGCGATCGCCGCCTCATACAACGAGCTCAAGAGCTTTCAGCGGGCGCAAAATCTCCAGCGCCCCGCACACCGGGCGCTGCCGGCCATCGCCACCGGCGGCGCAATCTTCCTGTCCTGGTTTTTGGAGGCGGCCGCGAACTCAGTACTGTTACGCATCAACGACGATCTGGGACTATTGGGGGGATTCATCGCCGCGCTGGTGATCGCTGCTCTGAACGTCGGTGTGTCTGTCGCGATCGGGCGACTGGTCTGGCCATGGGCCCACCACCGCGACGCCGTCCGACGCAGCTTGGCAATAGCTGGCATCATATTTTGGGTTGTAGCGCTGGTCGCTTGGAACCTGTTGGCCGCCCATTACCGCGACGCGAAGGCCGGCGGTCTGTTGTCGCCAGAAAGCCAAGCGCTGGTTTTGTGGCGGACCGAGCCGTTTGCGCTCGACACCTTCTATTCGTGGGGCTTGTTCATCGCCGGGCTACTGGCGGGATTCTTCGCAGCGCTTGCCTCCTATAAGCGAGACGACCCATATCCGGGATACGGCGCGCTTTATCGTCGCCATGAGGACCGATGCGCTGATTACGCAACCGGTATCGAGGACGCCCGCGAAGTACTTGAAAGCACCCGCGACGACGCCATCCAGCGGGCCACCGACATCCGCACCGAACTGGCGCGGCAGTTCCGCGAGCGGGGTCGTATCCTCGCCGCGCGCGCGAGTTTTGTGAAGCGGTTCGCGGAGCATGAGGCCTATTTAGAGCAGACCGGCAATGCGCTTCTCGTTACTTATCGCGCCGCCAACCGTGCCGCCCGGACAACGCCACCGCCTGCAAACTTTTCAGAACGCTGGTCACTAGGCCGTACCGAGTTGCCGCCGGACGTCAGCAACTTTCTGACCGAGGCGGAGATTGCCGCGGTCGACTCCGACTTGGATGCGACCTCGCGCGCGATCAACCACGCCTATATTCAGGCGGTCGAAAGCTTTGAACCCCTCGAGCAATTGAAGAAGCAGCTGGCCCATGGCGACACGTAGAGGCTCGTCACGCCGAGGGGCAGCTCAGGCGCGAGAGCGCGCCGAGACGCGCAAATGGGCCCTGATTGTCATCGTCACTCTCGGCGCCCTGGTCGCTGCCGTGTGGTTCTATGTCCATCTCGTCAGCGCGCAACGCACGCTCGATCCGGTGACACTTTGCCCGCCCGATCCCGACAGCCTGACCATCCTGGTGGTCGATGTAACAGATCCGATGAACACCGCGCAGCGCCAGGACTTCCTCAATCAACTCGACAACCTGCGCGCGTCGATCCCTCGTTACGGACAGTTAGGCGTATTCAAAGTCGATGCGGCGGCAGACCGGCTGCTGCGTCCCGTAATCGTTCGCTGCAATCCCGGGACCGCCGCAGACGTCGATGCGACTACTGGTGACCCGGCCGCCGTGCAGCGAACCTGGGAGGGCAAGTTCAAGCGCCCTCTCGATCAGGCCTTTCAGGGCCTTCTGGCCGCAACCGGCGCGGCCACGTCGCCGATCCTCGAATCCATTCAATCGGTGGCGCTGACCGAGTTGCAGAAACCCGGGCAACAAGCCAAACGCCGGCGGCTCATCGTCGCGTCGGACCTATTGCAGAACACCTCCGACGCCAACTTTTACCGCGACTTGCCCGAAGGGCGCGCGTTCCTTTCCAGCCTGGCATTTCAGCACGCGCGGACGGACCTACGCGGTGTCGAGGTCGAACTCTGGATGCTCCAACGGGGCGATGCGTCGAAAACGCAGCCGCGCGCGCTTCCCGACCTCTGGGACATGATCCTGACCAAGCAAGGCGCTCGCCTTGAGCGCGTCTATGTTGTGAGCGGGTAAACGATGACCACACAGACCGTTCCACTCATCGACCGCTTGAAGGAACGCGGGTTTGTTGATCGTTGGGCCTTTTTGCTGTTCGCTTCGATCGGTATCCTTCTCATCCTGCTTCTGAAATGGCTGGAGTTGTCAGCCGTCGTAACGGCGACGGCGGGGGCGTTTACGCTGCTACTCTACGCGTTCATTGTCGACCGGTCCGGAACCGGACGGCTCCGCGCCGACCAAGCGGGCGACAACTGCTATTATTTGGGCCTCATTTTCACGCTGGCGAGCCTCGCCTATGCGATCTTTACCTTCGATCCCGCCAATACCGCGACGACCATCGTGCAAGGGTTTGGTATTGCGCTGGCAACGACGATCGTCGGGCTGGTGCTGCGGGTATTCTTCAGCCAGAGCCGCGTCGATCTCGTTGAGACCGAGGACAGCGCACGGCTCGAGCTGGCAGACGCAGCGGGCCGATTGAAAGCCGAGTTGAGTCAGATCGTGGTCAGCCTCAACGATTTTTCGATTCAGACCAGACAGTCGCTCGACGAGGCCCGGACCGCTGGCGCGGCGGGACTTGCCTCTGCGCTTGAATCGGCCGTGGAGTCGATCGGAACAATGAGTGCGGCAGCGGAATCGGGCGCGCGGAGCCACACCGAGGGCGCGATTGCGAGTGCCAAGGCACTAACTAGTGCAACAGCGCGGGTCACAGCCGCCCTTGAGCGGCATGCGGGCAGCGTCGAGACGCTGGGCGCGTCCAATGAACGGTTCGCGAGCGGTCTTGTCACGCTCGAAGAGCTGCTGCGCTCAGTACAACAGGGCCTTGAGCAGTGGGTCCGGATAGGTGACCAGGTCCGCAGCGGCCAGGTGGCCCTGGATACCGCGCACGCGCAGCTGGACGAACGACTGCATGTCCTTGGGCAAAACGTCGATGCGCTTTCGGGGGCGGTCGGACATGCGCGAAGTGATATCGAGGCGCGAACCTTGGCAGCACAAGCAATCCCACAGGTGGCGGTCGAACGCAGTGTAGAGGCCATCGACCAGGCGACAGCGGCGCTGCTTAGTCAGTTCCAGTCGTTGGGTGATGCGCACCGCCGCACAGTGGAAAATCTCAGCGAGCAGGGCGCGCGTGCGGCCGAGGAGGTTCGCCAGCACAACGACGCCCTAGAGCGTGAGCTCGCACGATCCCGCCAAAATGTCGAAAAGGTCCACAGCGCGCTTGTCGAGATGACAGCCGAACTCCGGGAACAGGTCGCGTCGCTGGCCGAGCAATGAGCCAGCCCGACTTTCGCCAAGACAAACAGTATCGGCGCGGCCTCATTCTCGGGCTCACTATCGCCGAGGTGATGATCCTTTTGATTTTCGTATTACTGATGGCGCTGGCAGCAGCCCTCGCAGACCGCGACGGTAAGCTGAAAATTCTTGGCGACGGCAAGGCAGCCGAAATGGTCGAGGCCATCCAGCAAGCTTATCCCAAAGCCCGTAGCGGCGACGACGTTTACAAGGAACTCGTCCGCGCAATCGATACCCGCAAGGCGGTCGAACAGTCGGGCCTAGCTGGGGCGAAGAAGCAGCTCGAAGACTATTCAGACGTTGGGCGTGCCGCCGTGGATGCGGCCCGGGCCAGCGGCGAACCCAATCCGCGGAAGTTTGCCGAATCCGCGATCGCGAAGGCGCGCGCCGGCAAGAAGGGCGAGTGGCCCCCCTTCTTCAGCCTTAGCGAAGCCGGCGGCTACTATTTCGACAGCGGACGCGCGACGTTGCGACCGGCTTTCGAGCTCAATCTCAAAACCGTGATCGTGCCGCTTTTGCGCAAGAACATCGACGATTATGGAGTCGACGTCGTCGAAGTCATCGGCCACACCGACGAGGTGCCGATGGCCGGTGACAGCAATCTTGATCGCCATCTGATCGCAGCCTCGGCAAGCCGCTTTCCGATTGCCGGGCTGCAATCGACCGACAATGCGGGGTTGGCGATCGCACGGGCGGTCGCGGTCGTCCACGTCTTGCGCGCCGATCCTCGGTTACGCGGTGTGACTATCCTGCCGTTGTCCGGCGCGCAGATGATTGCGCCAGGCGATCGGCTTGCAGACGGGGCGGATCGGGGCGACGATCAGAGCCGTCGGCGAATAGAGATCCGCTTGCGGCGGGCCAGCGAACAGGCGGTCCCTAGGGCGGTCGCTCGCGAGTCGCAGCCGTGACCGACCGGCTCGATGTTAATCTTCGAGACTTGCGGGAAACTATTCGCCGCGTTGGCGACGCTTCGTCGGCGACGCGTCGCCCAGCTTCGATGTCCCAGCCAGTGTCGTCGCCGATGGAACGGCGTGCACCGCCACCGCCCAATCCTGCGCGCCAGCCTGGCGCGATCGAAAGCTTGCTGCGTCGCCTAAAGCTGTGGAGTTGAGTCGGCGATGCGGGCGGTTATGGTCATTTGGATTGCCATGCTGCCGTGGTGTAGCAGCGTGGTGGCCGCGGCTCCGTCCATAATGGCCGTCGTTGTCGCCGTCAGTGACGGGGATACGATCACGATCCAGACATTGGACCACCAGCGCCTGAAGGTCCGCTTGGCTGAGATCGATGCGCCGGAATCCTCACAGCCCTATGGGGCGCGTTCGAAGCGCGAGTTGTCGGAAATCCTCTTTCGCCGCCTTGTGGTTGTTCGACCGAGCGGCACCGATCGCTATGGACGGACCATCGCTCATATCGAGACCGCAGGCCGCGATGCCGGCCGCCTAATGATTGAACGGGGCGCGGCCTGGTATTTCGTCCAGTTCGGACACGACCCGCGGCTTGCCGCTGCCGAACGCACGGCTCGGAAGGACCGGATCGGCCTGTGGGCGCTGTCCGCGGAGCAGCGCGTTCCACCCTGGGCGTGGCGGCAGACCGACCGTTCGCGTCCACGACGGCCCGTGACTGCCTTGCCGCTTGTGCCCTGGCCTGGCCTCAACAGGCCCATGGATGCCGCAGCGGACCGCTGCGCGTCGAAGCGGTTTTGCGCGCAGATGTCGAGTTGCGAGGACGCGGTTTATCACCTGCGAGTTTGCGGGCAGAAGCGGCTCGATGGCGATCGAGACGGCAAGCCTTGCGAGCGCCTCTGTGGCTAGAGCAACGAATACCAGTTGATCATCTGGTGTCCGGCACCTGGTCTTTGCAGGTCTGCGATGCTCATTCTGCTCTGCGGCCGTTGGGTCATTCATCAAACTAGATGCTACCGAAAGAAACTCGGTTTTGGGCTTACGGGTCTTACAGCCACGAGCCTGCCTGCTGTCCCATTCCGTGGCTACGTGAAGCAACTCGTACTGACGCTCCTGTCCATGTGACTCGATAACCATTCCGCATCTATCGGCGCTATCCTTGGTCCGGCGCAGGGCCTGACGCCATCAACCCGCATGGGGTCCGTTACGCATGCGCGTACGGCCGCCGGGCTCACGCCTCGCGCGGTGATTGCGGCCCTGCGCCGGACACTTCGGGCACCTGTCGAGCGGGGATGGTCCTCGCTCCCGGCAGGAGCAGAACCGATGTCCGACAATCTCAGCCTCGCCCAGAGCTTCGCATGGAACCTCGCCAACACGCTGATGGTCTGCGTTACCCTGTTCCGCGCCGGTGAATTGTACAGCGTCGTGCCGAGCAGCGAGTTCGACGGCGACCCCGAAACGATCGTGAGGGAGTACGATCCCTTCGCCGGATAGCTGGTAGCGTTATTCTCGCAACGATCCCGCAGTCCCACTGCGGGATCGTTTTTGTGTTTCCTCGCCAGTTGCCCGCCTCTGTCCGCGGGGGCGGGGGGCGGGCCGTGTTAGATGGCGTAGAGTTTTCTGGGCGGATCTTTGCACGCAAGCCCAGCCCTTTCGCGGGCAGGCCATGCGCAGACCACTTCAAACCGGACGGTCCGCGGGTAATCGGGTGTTCGGAATTCCCCCTGTCGGTTGGTGCAATTGCTAACCGCCGGGATTGGCGATTTCCCACCGAATGCCGCGGACTCCGCCCCTAGTCCCAAGCGTCACCCTCAAGATTCCGACAATCAGAGCACTTCTGGCGCGCGTGGTCAGTTCGCGTGTGCCGGGAAAATTTTTCGAGCGTCGTGCCCGGCCGTGACGGGATGGCGCCCTTTTTGCCCGTTCCCGCTTCCCCGTGCCTGTCGCCAATATCTCCTTCGGTCGGGTCGAGCCGCACCTGCGGCCTCTCATGGCTTCTATCTATCCGGGGCCGGCTTCGCCTCGACCGCCTGAGCCGCAACGGCCGGGCGGGACTTTCTTCCCCTGCGGCTTCGCCCGCATTCCTCGCGAGACAAGAAAGTCTCGCCCCTGGCCGTCCTCCGCGTGCGCTGCGGGCCAGGGCTGCGGCGGCGGATCGCCCCGGCTTTCACCTTCGCCATCGAGACCGCGCGGTGCGGCTCGAGCAACACGAAGGAACTTCATCATGGCGACCATCGGCAACTTCAAGAAATCGGGCAACGAGTATCAGGGCGAGATCGTGACCCTGAGTGTCCAGGCCAAGAACGTCCGCTTCGTCCCCGAGACCGATCGCACCAACGACAACGCGCCGTCGCACCGGGTCTATGTCGGCCGCGCCGAGATCGGGGCCGCCTGGGCCAAGCGGTCAGCAGAAGAGCGCGACTATCTCTCGGTCAAACTCGACGATCCGAGCTTCACCCAGCCGATCTACGCGAACCTGTTCGATGACGAGGGTAGCGAGACCTACAGCTTGATCTGGTCCCGCCAGCGCCGCAGCAACGGCGACTGATCCGGCCGCCAAGGCCCCGCCCGGCAAAAGCCGGGCGGGGCTTTTCTTTGCTCAGATATCTGGCCAGGAGCGCTGATCGCGCGGCAGGCGGCCGTCGGGATCGTGAACGCTGAGCCTGTCGGCTGGCGTGAGATTGGCATTGAAGATGACGAGGTTGGTACCGCCGACGTGGCGCATCGAGGGGAACAGCAGGCCGCGACAGCCGCTCCGGATCACCTCGTCGGCGAGCAGCCACGAGGCCGGGACCTTGCGCTCGATACGCGAGATGTACCGCCAGTCGCAGTTCCAGTCGGCCCATGCGGGCGACCAATGGGCGGCGTCATACCCCGCCGACAGATCCGCAACGTCGGCAAGGTCGAGCGGATAGGCTGCGAGCGTCGCCGGCGGGGCGATCGAGGAGCCTTGCGCATATTCGGCGAGGGCAGTTTCAGGGGTCTGGCTGAGATAGAGCGCTTCGACGCCCGGCCGGTTGAACCGGCCGCCGCCGATCGCAGCGCCGGCGCCGCTCAACGGCGCATGCGACCATTTGGGGATGAGGTAACGGTAGAAGACCGCGTCCGGCCCGAGCCGGACGCGCTTCATCCGTTGGCCCCGTTGCCGAGATCCTCCAGGTGACTGAGCACCGCATCGACATGGCCATCGCCGACGAGTTCGGCAGCGGTCCGGTGCCTATAGTCGGCGATCGGTTCATTCTTGAACCAATAGAGCGCGCGATCGATGTCACCGGTCAGCTCGGCCGCTGCTGAGATCACCCGCACCATATCGCGCAACCGGTCCTGCAACCGCTCCGAGGCCGGATTGCGCAGCGTATTGCGATGGACGCCTGCCAGCCCGGCTAGGCTGGTGACCTGTACCCCGAGCACCTTGGAAAATCGCTTGGGCGAGATATGCGGCGTACGTGGTTCCTGGAGGCTCTCCACAAATCCCGAGAGCATCCGCGTGGTCTGGGCCGGACTGGCAGGGGCGAGCGACGCCATAGGATGTCTCCGCAATTGCTCGCACAATATATGCACATTATCCGAACATGCAAGTTGGCTGGCCGATAACGTTCGATCCAGATCGCTGGGGCCGGTGCGCTATACCGGCACGCTAGCCGGCGGGCCTGGGGCGCGCTTGTCCAGACTGGCGCGTTCGATCGACACGATGCTTCGAAAGCTCGCGTTGGACCGCCTCCTCGACAAGCTCGTTGGTCACCGGCATGTCGTGTCTGGCGGCCAGCAGGCAAGCGTGGCGCAGGACGTTGGTCATCGCGCCGCCTGACAGTTCATAATTTGCTGCAAGCGCTTCGAAGTGCAGGTCCGCAACGAGCACGGCCGGCGGAAACAGCTTGCGCCAGAGCTGGGTGCGTTGCGCGAAATCGGGCATCGGGAAATGGATCGATGCCTCGAAGCGCCCGAGCGCCGAGGAGGAGAGATTGGCCGCGAGATCGGTCGAGAGGATCGCCACACCCGGATAGTCCGTCATCCGCGCAAGCAGGCCCGCAATTTGCACATCTGCCCCGACGGCGCCGCCCGCGTCCCCGGTACGTTTGCCGAGCAGCGCATCGCTGTTGTCGAAGAACAGAATCCAGTTGTTGCGTGCGGCCCGCTCGAACACGGCGGCGAGCGCTTTTTCGGTCTCGCCGATATATTTCGAGACGATCAGTGCCAGATCGACCTGGACAACCTCGAGTCCGGTTGCCTTACCGAGCAGGCAGGCCGCCAGTGTCTTGCCGGTCCCGGGCGGGCCATGAAACAGGCAACGGTAGCCAGGTTTTACGCGGTCGCCGAGGCTCCAGTCGGAGAGCAGCCTGGTCTGGTGGCGGATCCAGTGGGCGACCGTCTCGAGTTCCGCCATCGCCCCGCTGTCCAACACCAGATCGCTCCAGTCCAGCAGCGTCTCGATGCGGCGCAGACCGGGCTGATCGGCATCAGTTGCCGCGTCGCCGGTCAGCAGCCGGCCGACAAATTCGTCGGTCAGTTGCAGGGCCGCAGCGGTTGGCGGCTCGTCGGGATGGGGCCGGTTGAGCGCGAGTACGCCGCGCTCCATGAGACGGCCTGACGCCGAGACGAGGGGGCGGAGCGCCAGCCGTCGCGCAAGGTCGCCGCCCGCAAGCAGGAACAACGCGGTATCGACCGTGGGCAGGAAGCCGGCATGCGACTGGCCGGCGATGCCGCCAAATTCCGAGAAGTGGCGATCGAGCTTCTGATTTCGCATCAGAAGAAGATCGAGCAACTCCGGGGCGACCTGCGGCGCGACGGCGAGCGCCAGCACCAGCCGCTCGTCCGAACCGAGCCCGAGATCGCGGATCAGTGCGGCATAGGCGCTGTCGTCGACATCGGCGGACGGTGCCGGCGGCAGATCGACTGCCTCAGGACTGTCGTTGAAGTGGCCGGTGAGGCGCGCCTGCAGCGCTGCCTCCAGCCATGCAAGTTCGCAGTCGATGAACTGGCCATTGGCCGCGCCGGTGATGTCCATCACCGCCATGTGACATGGATCGACTGGCGCATCCAGCTGTGCCGGATCAGTGCGAATCCCCACGGGATCCGGTCGATGAGCATGTCGAACGGGGCCGGATCGACCTTGAGGGTCCACCCGTCGCCATCTTGGGTGAGTTGCGCGACGCGTTGGAGAAAGGTTTCGCGCAAGCCATCGAGCGACGTGCTGCCGAGCGCCGTCCACTGGGCAATCATGGCTTCGAGCAGCTCGTGGCAAATCCTGCGGTCCGCTGCCGTCAGGGCGACCGTGGCGGCGGCGGTGTTGTGGACGCCCGCGCCGCACAGCAATTTGGCGAGCGCCAGTTCGGACGCGGGCGGAATGCTGTCGCCATGGGCCAAATACTGCAGCAGAGCCACCGCGCGATCCAGCGCCTCGCCGGGGGCAATTTCCGGTGCGCGACCGGCTTCGTGCGTCACCAGGTCGAGCCGCTCGAACAGCCGGGGCATGAACGGTGCCAGCAGCGTCAGGCCTGCGCCCGCGACGATCAGCGGTGCATCGGAATCGCGCTGCACAAGTCGTCCTTTCAGTGGCGCGGCGGACGGTTACAAACCGGCCGGGCAGGCGGAGGCGCAAGCCGTTCGCCTGATGCGTGGTTCACGCCCGCGCCGCAAGCACAGTGCGATGACCAATGAAAAGCCAGCAAAAGGAAGGCCAAAAGTTTGAAGAAGGTTAGGTGGGGCAGGATAGGGAATTTGTGGTTCAAATTCCCGGGGTCGCGCGTTGCAGCGACTCCTGCCCCCATGAGACGAGCTCATGCCCCCACCTAAAAGAGGACGACCGACAGAACAACGCGAGGCGGTCACGACTGCCGTGCAGTTGCGGCTGACGCCCGACGAACGGGTGGCGCTAAGGGCCGTCGCGCTGGCTCAAAACATCCCCGTCGCGCGGTTGCTACGGCGCGCGGTGCGCGAGATCGTAACCGGGGGACCCGACCTGTTCGATGACGGGGTGAAAGCGCTGAGCGAGACCGCGCGGCAGCTGGCGGCGGCAGGCCGCAACCTCAACCAGATCGCCGCGACCCTGAACAGCGGCGACTATGCTTATGGGGCCGATATCGTGAACGCCCATCGCGAACTCATCGCGGCGGTGGGCCAGGCGCAGGCGCGCTATGCCGATCTGGTTCGGGCCAGCCGCGAGCGCTGGATTGCCGTGAAGGGGCAGGTGCCGGGGCCTTCGAAGCCGCCTGACTAACGCTCCAAGCCGGGCTCCCGGTTCGGACGCGGTGGGGGTGTCGAGGGAGACCTCTCCCGGCCAGCTGCTGCCGGCTGGCGTTCGAGTTGCGGCAGCTGCTCGCCGAATGCGAACACATCGCGTGCCATCGTCCGCAGCCGTCGTTGCTCCTCGGGCGAGGCCGAGGCCTTCGCCGAACGTTCGAGACGCAGCGCGGTCATCCGATAGGAGTCCCGTTCATGGGCCAGCCGCTCGGCACGCGCCCGCTGGAAGGGGTCGGCCGCGCCGGCGCGAACATCCGGCGCACCGGCCTGACGGTCGATGTCGAGGACCCGGCCCTGCCGGCGAAGTTCGACAACCGCCCGGCTGCTGGCCTTGCGGCCGACGCCGCGCGCGGCGCGGGGACTGGCATCAAGCATCAGGCCTTGCTCGCGGGCGGCGCTCGCAAAGGCCTCGCGCCAGTCAGCAAGATCCCGCTTGCGCGGATCGAGCACCTTGCCGTCATGACCGCGCATCTTCACCAGCACATGGCAGTGCGGATGCTTGGTGTCGCGGTGCTCGGCCAGCGCATATTGATGGTTGGCGCCGAAGGTCGTGGCGACAAAGCTGCGCGCTGCGGCGAATAGCTGGTCGCGGTCAGAGCCGGGCGGGGCCGACATCTCCATATGGAGCACGTCGCGCCCGTTCGTCCGGCCCGAGAAGTCGCGCGACCAGTCGCGCACCATGTCGGTTCGTGCTGCCGTCCCTTCCACACTGAGGTCGCCTTCGACGACGAACCGCTGTCCGGCCTTGCCGATCACATAGGCAGCTGTGCGGCGGACGGCATCAAATCCACGCCGGTAGCTGAGGACTTTGACCACCGCCTGCGGCACGCCGCGTGCGATCCGCACACGCGCCGCGACCGAGAGCGGCGGCGCGGAAGGTGCGGCTGGGCGCGATCGCCGCTGCGACCGCGCCGGTCTTTCGAGGCGACCCTTGGCAGCCTGCCGGCCAACCTTGCGCCAGCGAAGTTCGTCTTCTGCCATCAGCCGCGCGCCAGTTTGCCATTGAGCGCCTTGAGTTCGGCAAGCTCGCTATCGGTCAGCTCGCGGACAGCCGAGGTGGTGTCGGCGTCTCGCGCCGGCGGAGGCTTCCGGCCCGGAAAGCGGAACGGCGCATGTCTGGGACTCGCGATCGGGTGCACCACGCTTGGCGGCAGCCGCCGCGAAACGAACCCCCGGTCGGTGAAATAGACGATCTTGCGGGCGCGCACGGGGCGCGCGCCTTCCAGGAACAGGATCTCGTCGGCACGGTCGAGGCGGCGAATTTCGTCGGCGCTGAGCAGCGGCCGCGCATGCAACGAGCGGCCCTTGGTGATGCTGCCGTGTCCGCCCCCCAACAGCGGCGTCGAGCGCGACCTTGTGACCTGCGCATCGGTATAGGTGCCGAGCCGCTGCGAGATGTAGTTGCTGGTCTGATCGTCGTTCGACGCGAAGAACAGCTGCAAGCCGGCGTTCTGCAGAATGAGCTCGCGCCCCGACGCGCCGTACAGGCGGTCGAGTTGCGCCAGGCCTTGGACGACGAGTGCCAGCCGGACGTTGAACCCGGCGAGGAACGGCATCTTGTCGACGACGAGGTTCATGCGGCCAAGACTAGCAAACTCGTCGATCAGGACGAGGAGAGGGAAAGGCTCATCCGACGAGGGCAGGCTGCGGGTCATCACCCCGACCAGTTGCTGGAACAGGATGTTGAGCAGGAACGCGCAGCGGTCGAGCTGGTCGAGCGGCACCGAGACATAGATGCTGGTCGGCGTGCGGCGAAGATCTGCGAACTCGAAATCCGACGCCGAGGTCGCCGCATCGATCAGCGGGTCGTTCCACAGCTCAAGTGCGCCTGTGAGGCTCGACTTGACCCCCGATTGCTCCTTGGCGGCCTTGCCGGCAAAGTTCGCCAGCATATTGACGCAGGCTGGGTCGAGCCGGTCGGCGCTGGCGTCCAGCATTGCGCCGATCGCCTCGCCGAATGGTTCGTTGGTCTGGAGAATCCGCGATACCTGTCCGAACGTCAGCGGCAGATCCGGCGTGTCGAGGATGTAGAGGCTGAGGCCGACAAACAGCGACCGGGCTTCCTGCGCCCACATGGCCGCATCGCTGCCAGGCGTTTGCGGGGCCAGCAGATGGCCGATTGCCTGAAGATCGGCGATACGGTGGCGAACATCGCGCCGCACGGCATCGAGCGGATTGTAGCGGGCCGTGCGGCCGTCGCTGTCGCCCGGTGCAAAGCGCACCACGCGCTGACCATGGGCTTCGCGAAAGCCGCTGGTCGCGATGAAATTCTCGTCCTTGATATCGAGAACCACGACCGACCCGGTCCAGGACAGCAGGTTCGGCGTGACGATGCCGACGCCCTTGCCCGAGCGGGTCGGCGCGGTCAGCAGCAGGTGCAGCGGTCCGTCGTGACGGAGGTAACGCGATGGCAGGCCCCGCGTCCGACCGAGCAGCAGTCCGGAGCGGGCGAGCAGCCCCATGCGCCGCAGATCGCCCGCCTTGGCGAAGCGTGCATCGCCGAACACCGGCTGGGCCCGCGGTGCAAAGATCGCGGCTGCCAGTCCGCCCGTCAGGAGCAACGCCAGACCGCCCGAGAGCGTGAGCAGCGGGTCGCGGGGCACGGCTGCCGGCCACGCAAGCCAGGCCGTGACGGCTGCCGTGGGATGCAGAAGCGCGGGAAGCGTGCTGCCCCGATGTGCGAGCGTCCAAAGCAATGTCCACGCGAACAGGGCAAACAGGGGCAGCAGCAGCGTGGCTGCGGCGAGCGCTGCAGGCGACGCGCGCTTTGAGGCGGCTATGCGCATGCCGGAATTGCCTCGCGGCGGCTCAGCCGCCGCCGGGGGACGCCGCCGACGACGCCGTTTCGGTACCTGTGAAGTCGAGATCGCGCGCGACGAAAATCCGGATCGGTGTGCCTTGGCGCACTTTGATCGTCGGCAGAATATTGACGCGGTTCTGCAGCGCCAGTTCGGCGACCCGGCTCGCGTCACTGGCCGCATTGATGGTGAGCGTATCGCCGCTGCTCGCGGCATTGGCGGCGACCTGCCCAGCGGAGCCGACCACCGACAGCAGCAGCGCCGCGCCGAAGCGCTGGAAGAAATGCTCGTCGACGCGCCCGGTAAGCCCCGCCTGACCCAGTGCATCGGTGCCGGGAGAGCCCAGCTCGATGCTGACGCCGGCAGGCGTAATGAGCCGTGTCCAGACGACGAACGCGCGTGACTGGCCGATGGCGATGCCCGAGCGATATTCGCCGATCAGCCTTGAGCCGCGCGGGATCAGCACATGCCGTCCGTCGAACGACGTCACATCGGCGGCGACCACGGCGCGCAGCATGCCCGGCAGATCGCTGTTGATCGCGGTCTCCAGCACGCCTGCAACCAGCGCGCCTTGCGCGATCAGCGCAGCCTGGTTGGGCAACACCCGAGCGCGCGCGGTTGGTGTCGCACGGTCGGACGCCAAGGCCAGGAAGGCGCTGTTGGGATCGCTTGAACTACTGCTCGCCGCCAGTCGCACCGTATCGCCGAAGGCACCACTCGCCGTGGGGCCGCCCGACACGATCAACGGTGACCGCAATCGTTCCTCGGCTCGGCGACGTGCTTCCATCTGACGTTGCCGGACAAGATCGGCACCTGCGCCGCTGACAGCAACAGGTTGGCGACGGGGTGCCACGCCCGGGCCGGGGCTATCGGCGGTTGCCGGTTCGACGCCCGGCGGCGTGAGCGTTGGCACAGGGGCGGGTGGCGGAACCGCTGGCCCCGCGACATCGGCGGGCGAAGCGGGTTGCGCGCTGCTCACCGAATAGACGAACCCGCCGGTGACCAGCGTCGCGCCAAGGATCATCGCCGGCAGAGCCAGCCGCCCGCGCGGACGGGTGACCTCCGGGATGCCCCGGCCCAGTGGCGGAGCCTCATCGGCGGGACGTGACGGGGATGCGGACGGTGCGGGCTCCAGGCCAGCGCGTGGATCGAGAATCCGGTCGAATGGCTCGATCATGACTTGCCTCCCGCAGCTTCGGTCGCAGCGCGCGCGGTGCCCTTGTTGATGACGCGGGCCTTGTCCTTGCCGGCGCGAAGCGTGAACGCCCGCGCGATCCGGTCGACGACGACATAGCCGCCGCGCGTCGCATGATTGACGAGCTCGTCCTTGCCGCCGGCGACCGCAAAGATCGCGGGGACGGTCGCAGTGTCAGGCCAGTAGAAATAGGTCGAGCGGCCGTCGTCGAATACCTGGGCGGGGCGCAGCGCCGCCGCACCGGACAGCTTGTAGGAGCGGTTGTAGCCGACCGCGGATGTCGAGGGCGGAGCCGCCGGTTCGGGATAGCGGAACTGAACCTTGTAGAGCATGCCGGCGGTCGAGCCGCCGCCTGTCGCACGGGCCGCGACCAGCTCGAACAAATAAGTGCGGCGGTCGGTCTGCACGGTCATGTTCGTGGCCGCGCGCGGCTCGACGGGCTTCAGGAAAAGCCCGTTGTCTTCCTTGTTCGGCGTCACCAGCCATGCAGTAGAGTCGCCTATCGAGATGTTGCCGATGCGCTCGTCGGGGGCAAAGGCGATCAGCATCTGATAACCATAGTGGCCTGTAAGCCTCACGACATCGCTTGCCGAGTAGGTGACCATCCGGATGCGTGGGTCGGCTGCGTTCGCGTTGGATCCTACGAACCCGATGAGCGTCGCTGCGCCCGCGGCAGCGAATGTGCGCGCCAGTCTCACGACGCTGCTCCTGACTCCTGCGACCCAGTCGCGAGCGTGGTGGGTGTTGCGGCTTCCGGCGGCGCATCGGGATCGCGGCGGTACGAGGTGACCTGGAAGCCGAGGGGATTGATGAAGCGCTGCGCCTGGCTCAGCGGCCGGTCGGCGTAACGGTAGCCCACGACCGCCTGCCAGTTCTCGACCTCGGCGCGTTGGCCACCAGGCGGGGTACGCAGCGTCGCGAACCGGATCAGCGCCGTGTTCGGGCCGAGCGGTGAAATGCCTTTGACGCGCACGGCCACGACCGTGCCGACCGGATATTTGCCGACGAGACCGTCGGGGTTGGTCTTGTCCCAGAGTGCGAGATAGCCGGCGCGGGCTGGATCGGCCGACCACGCGACGGTCTTTTCGTAGTTCGTGGCGATATCGGAGGCGTCGACGGTCTCGCGGGCCAGAACATATTGATAGAGATTGGCCTGCCGGACCGTCTCGTTTTCCGAAAGCGTGCCTGGTGCTGCGTAGCGCGCTTCCTGCACATAGCCGGTCGAGCGTTCGAGCTCGATGACGTAGGGCACTGCCGTCTTTAGCGGGGTGAGCAGGGCGACGGCGGTCACGGCGATGAGCGACGTCGCCGAGGTCACACCGGCCAAGAGCCACGCCCGTTTGCGGGAGCGTCGCAGCCCCGCCACGACATCGGCGCTCCAGCTTTGCGCCTCGGCATAATAGCTCGTCCGGTCGAAAACGGCCCGTCGGTCGATTGCAGAAGACATCGATCTATTCTCCATTGGCTGCGGGCACCCCGCCTCGCTGCGGCTCACGTCGGGGAAGTCTCGTTGGCTTGCGTAAGCTTTTCCGTGCGCTGTTCGCGCCGCATCGTTGGCGTAGTGCTCACGCGGGTCCACCAGCGCGCACGTTCGCCGAGGCCTGCAACCACCCGCCGCTTGGTCGCGCTGAGTTCGGGCAGTGTTGCGGCACGCGCGGCGGGATTGCGCATGGCATAGGCAAGCGTTCCGCCGCGAAGGGTCGTGCCCGCTGCCAGCTTGGTGCCTGCAATGGCGGCGACCCCACTTCCGATGCCGATTGCGGCCATTGCTGCCCCGACGCCGCCGATGCTGACGCCGCCGGCAATGCCTGCGGTGATGTGCGGAATCTGCAAAAACAGCAGGGCGAAGCCGGCGGTTATGACGACGAGCAGGACCAGATTATCCCACGTCATGTTACCGGCGGCGGCTTCGGCATGGATCGTGTCCACCGTCCCGCTTGTGATCGCAAGCAGCATGGCGAGCGAGGTAAGCAGGAACAGCGGGACGAGCGCGAACGTCGTCAACGACCGTAGCCAGCCTTCAAAAAGGCCGCGCGTACCGGCGAACAGGAACAGCCCGATGAAAAGCGGCCCGACGCCGAGGATGAGCGCGGTCGCCAATTTCGCCACCAGTAAGAAGCCGAAAGCGAAGAACATGGCGATGATCGTGACCGCCCAGATGAAGGCGGCGCCGATATAATAGTCGAGTTCTGTCCAGCTGGCGCGGGCCATGTACGACGCCGCCGCGTCCATCATTTTATCGTAGAACCGATCGATTCCACTGATGACGCCGGCCTGATCGCCGCTTCCCGATCCGAGCAGCTTAAGCATCTCGTTGCCGACGCGGGCGGGAGCCCCAAACGCGACATCAACGACAAGACGCTGAAAGGTTGGCCACGCGCTTAGCAGCGCGATGATGAAGCCGATCTTGAGCATGCGCGGCCCGAATTGATCGAGCGTCAGGCTGGCGTTACCCAGCGCGATCTGGATGCCGTAAATCGCGACATAGAGAACTAGCGCGGTAGTCAGCACGCCTGCAAATCCTGTCCCCGGTCCGAAGACATGGGCGTACGCGTCGAAGACAAAATTGTTCGTATAGCAATCGACCAGCTCCAGCGCGTTCGTCAGAACGCCGGAGGTCGAAGTCGTTGCAGCACAGACGGCCATCCTAAAGCTTGGCTCTTGGAGCGACATAGTCCCAAAGCGCTCGATCATTGAGCGCGTCTACGGGTACCTCGATACCAAGGGCCGCCTTGAGGCCCAGTCGAAGCTGATCGCGAACCTTGTCGCAGTCAGGCTGACCGAGACTGTCTTCCTCGGCTAATCCATATGCCCATGTGCGATAGCAGGAACGAACGGGCTTAAGGTGAGCGCCCGTCAACTTGCCCTTTCGTAAATCGAACTCCTCGACGATGCGATCACGGTAGGGCCAAAGCGCTCCCTGTGTGGTTGGGGTGGGAACATTCGAGCATGAGCTAACCGCGATCGCCAATGACAACGCGGCGAACAAGTCAGTTCGCAGCCTCATAGGTGCCTCCCGAGAGATTGACCCTTTTGCGGGTAGCCGCGCGGGCGGCGGTCGCCTTGGCGCTGACAAGCCGTAATTCCTGCAGCGCGGCGACGTTTGTCTGCATCGCACTTGCACGCACCAGCTCGTTCTGGGTTAGGCCGTTCTCGGCCTGCAGGCGATTGGAGAGGTCGGCGGCCGCTTTGGCATCGGGCGCGGCCTCGATCTGGCCCATTAACGTCTCGTAGATCTGGCGACGGTCGCCAACCCGATCGAGCATAGTATGACTTGCGGAATAGATCGCGAGCGCCGTGCCGACCTCCTTCTGATAGCGCCGGGCTGCATCGCTGTCGGGATGGGCGGGATCGATTTCAGCGGCGGTCGCCGGACGGTAGAGTTTGGTCGCGTCGGCGATGATCGTGCTGATCGCGCCGGCTTGGTCGCCTTGCTTCGCAACATCGGTCGCATCGCTCCAAGCATCCGGCATGAACCGGCGCGCGTTCCGCTCACTGGCACCGTCGAGCATTTCGCCATAGCCCGAATGCGAGGTGAGCGCTTTGGCCTGCTGCCGTGCTGCGGCCAGCTGGTCGACCATCGTACGGTATTGCTCGCCCAGCTTTTTGACCGTCGCCGTGGCCTGGGCCAGCGTCCAGGGATCCTTGACGATTTCAAGTCCGAGACCAGCTGCCGGACCAGTCGCGAAGGCAACCGCCAGACCGAGACAGCCGGCCGCCGTCAACATGCGGGATCGGTACGTCATCGGACACTCTCCTTACCGTGCAATCGTTGGACGAACGGTGGCAGCCAATCCGCAGGCGCATCGCCGTGCACGGCGCGCAGTTCGTCGAGCAGGCGCACGGTTGCTTCCCGGCCCGACAGCACCGAGAGAATTTCGTCGTAGCCGGACAAGTCGAGACGCGCGATCACCGCCTCCCGGCCCTGCTTGATCAGCAAGCAGCGCGCCGTGTCGGGGAGCGACCGCACCACATCGAGTTCGTGCGCCGTCAGCCCGAAGCCCTGGCAGTAATCTTCGGCGCGGGCCTTCGGATTGGGGAGGAAAAGCTGGGTTGGCGACTGTTCAATGATCGCCGGACCGACCGACGACGACACGAGATCGTGCGCCGACTGGGTGATGAAGCCGACCAGCCCGTTCCGCTTGCGGATGGTCTTCTCAAGGTCCTTCAGCCGGAGCGCGAAGCCGGGATCGTCGAGCGCCTTCCAGCCTTCGTCGACCACGATAATCGTCGGGGTGCCGTCAAGCCGCTCGGCGACGCGGTGGAACAGGTACAACATTGCCGGTGCGCGTGCCGCCGTGTCGTCGAGGATCTGGGTCAGGTCGACGCCGATGGTTGCCTGATCCAGATCGAGCGCATCACTTGCATTGTCGAAGGCCCAGGCATGGCTGCCACCCGAATGCCAGGCCGCGAGGCGGGCGTGAAGATCGCCGACGGACTTCCGCGCCCGGCCGCCGAACAGTTCGGCGAAATAGCGGAGCTGCCGGTAGGCTGGCTCCTGCTCGAAATTGGCGTCGACGGCCTCGCTGATCGCAGCGCGCTCCTCGGCGGTCAGCGCCTGACCCGGAACCACGACAAGCGTTGCGACGAACTCGCGCAAGAAGGCACGATTGGACGGGCTATCGGGCAGAAGCAGCGGGTTCCAGCCGGTTGGTTGTCCGGCGCGGACGACGCTGTAGCTGCCGCCCATCGCCCGGATGAAAATCTCGGCACCGCGATCTTTGTCGAAATACACCGTCCGCGGCGCAAACTTCTGCGCCTGCGCGACAAGGAAGGTCGTAAGCACCGTCTTGCCGAACCCGGTTGCGCCGATCAGCGTGAAATTGCCGACATCGGCGCGGTGGAAGTTGAAGAAATAGGGCGTGCCGCTGGTCGTCTCGAGCATCGTCACGGCCGGTCCCCAGTGATTGCCGTCTGGCTGGCCGGTGGGGAAATTGTGGAGGCTGGCGAACGCGGCGAAGTTGCCTGTCGATATCAGCGAGCGTCGGCCAATATCTTTAAAGTTTCCCGGGAACTGCGCCCAGAATGCCGGCTCGAGGTTGATGTCTTCGCGCACCGCGATCGCGCCGAGGTCCGCGAAGGCGGCTGACACTTCGCCGACCGCGTCGTCGAGCGCCGGGGGATTGGGGGCCAGCACCTGTACGGTCAAATGATGCTCACCGTACGCCGAGCGGCCGTAGCTCACATCGTCGAGCGCCGCTTCCATGTCGGCCTTCAGGGAGCGCGTCTCATCGTCGGAGCCGGCGCGCAGCCGCCGCAGCGCCAGCTTCATTCGTTCGACTGCAACCTGCCGATCGACGAAGCCGAAGCTCTGGGTCACCGTGCATTCGAGGGGCAGCCGCAACAGCGTGTCGATCATCCCGGCCTGGGTCTCGCCGGGATAGTCCTTAAGCGACAAGATAGCTCCGACCTTGCTGTCGGCGTCGGTCGTACCGCGCAGCTCGAAGGCCTCGTCACCGAAGGTCACCCGCTTGTAGGGAATGTGCCGGGCGAGGTCGGCGCGGGGCAACGTCACCGCGCGCAGTTCGCCGTTGTAGAGGTTCGCCAGAAACTCGGCGGGCTCCGAGCAAGCACCGCCAGGCCCGTCATAAACCGATAGCCGGCGTGGCCCATAAGGTTCGAAGATGCCGAGCGCGGAGTCTGTGGCTGCCTCCAATTCGCGAAGATCGCGGTCGAACTGGACCTGCGACGCGGCCTCGTCGGCGCGGTCGCGCACCAGGCGTAACAGGCCTTCGACGGCTCCGATCTTGCCTTGTAGTGGCCGCCGGATGATCGTGAGGTATAAATCGTTGACGTAGAGACTGGCGGCCGTGACGCGCCGCCGCCATGCTTCGTTGATCGCGCGGGAAAAGGGCTCGGCAAAGTCGCCGTCAGGATAGGGCGCGACCTTGCGGCGGACGATATGACTGTAAAGTCCGAACCGGCTGGAGCCGAGCGAGCGCAGCAGCGTTGTGCGGACCGCTTGCCGGTAGTTCAGCTCGCCATCGTCGGCGGTCTCGAACGGGAACCCGTCCAGTTTGAGGACCGTCATCAGCGAGCCGTCGCGCAGCGCCACGACGGAATCGTTGACGTGATAGGCGTAGAGCAGGCGGTCGCCGGCCGCTGCCTCGCGCGCGGCAAGTTCGGAACGGCCACGGTGCCTGAGCGCCGTCATGGCCGGTAGCTGTTGCCGCCCCAGAGCGCGGCATTTCGGGTCCGGCGAGCGCGGGCGACGCGGGTCAGGAGCAGGTCGAAGCGTCGTGGCTCGCTGAGGCAGGCGGCATAGCCAAGCCCGTGCACGACTGCGAACAGCAGCAGCACGGCAAAGGAGCGGGCAAGCAGGAATGCCTCGGTGGTGAGGATGAGATTGACCACGAAATAAGGATAAGTGGCGCCCCAGATCATCTGCGGTCGCGTCAGCGCCGCGAACAGAGGCTGGCGCTCAAGACCTTCGGCAGCGCTGGCCATGTCAAACACCGGTGCCGGTGATCGAGCGGATGCCAGTGACAATGGTCACAGCGCCGAATAAGACGAAAATCCCGATGACGACCAATGCGGCGCGGCCCCACTCCATTCGGCCGGTCATCAGCAAGATCGCGATGATTGCGACAGCAAGCACCGCGACTCCTGTCGCGACATTTCCGAGCAAGGTGCCGGTCAGCCAGTTGACCGCGTTGGCAATGACTCCGGAACCGGATGGGTCGGGCGTGATCGACTGTGCATCCGCACGCTCGGCAGCAAGCGCGATCGCCGCAGCGGCAGCAACCGAACGGATGAAGCGGGGCAGCGGCAGCCCTACATCGACGTGCTCGGCATAAGCCGAGAGGGACAAACGGGTCATGGCTGGGTCTCCGGTTTGGCGCTCACGGCCGCGAGGCGGCCGAGGATGCGCGCTACATAACGTTGGGTTTCCGGGAAGGGCGGGACGCCGCCGTAGCGGTCCACCGCGCCCGGGCCGGCATTGTAGGCCGCGAGCGTCTTGACGATATCGCCGTGGTAGCGGTCGAGCAGGCGGCGCAGATAAGAGCTGCCGCCTGCGATGTTCTGCTCGGGATCGTTGCGATCGACGCCGAGATCGCG
>CALRQP020000033.1:0-34841 GCA_943370355.1 Sphingomonas paucimobilis | reverse complement strand
AAAACTAAAAGCGCGCGCGACAGCGCGCAACACGCTGCCGCGTGTTTCCAGTCCAAAGCTGGGTCCCGGCTCAAGCCCGGGATGACAGGATGGTCCCGCTCGCTTATTAGCCGCCCCATGACCCTGCCGCTCCGCATCGCAGTCCTCGGCGCATCCGGTTACACCGGGGCCGATCTCGTGCGCCTTGCCCTGACCCACCCACGCATCGAAATCGCCGCGCTGTCGGCCAATGCCAAGGCCGGACAGTCTATGGCCGATGTCTGGCCGCATTTCGCGCCCTACCCTGCCCTCCCGCGCCTGTGTAAAGCCGAGGACATCGACTGGTCGGAGATTGACGCGGTGTTCGGCTGCCTGCCGCACGCCGCCTCGGCGGAGCTGCTGAGCGGCATCGTGGGGCCGAAAATCATCGACCTCAGCGCCGACTTCCGGCTGAAGGACGCAGCCACCTATGCCGAATGGTATGGCGGCGCGCATCCGGCACCCACGCTGCTGCCCGAGGCGGTCTATGGCCTCACCGAATATGCGCGCGCCGCGCTGCCGGGCGCCCGGATCGCGGCCTGCCCCGGCTGCTACCCGACCGCTGCGCTGCTCGCGCTGCTGCCGCTCGTCGCGGGCGGGCTGATCCTGCCGGAGCGCATCACCATCTTCGCGATGTCGGGCGTGTCGGGCGCAGGCCGCTCGCTCAAGGAAGCCAACTTGTTCGCTGAAGTGTCGGAAGCCGCGCACCCCTACGCGCTCGGCGGCCATCGCCATATGCCCGAGATCGAGCAAGAACTGTCGGCACGCGCCGGCAAGCCGGTCCGGGTCGCGTTCATCCCGCACCTATTGCCGATGAACCGCGGCGAGCTGGAGACGATCACCGTCGAGATCGCGCGGGGCTGTGACGTCAGCGACCTGCGCGCCGCCCTGCGCGACCGTTATGCCGACGAGCCGTTCGTGCATCTGCTGCCCGAAGGAGTCGCACCGGCCACGCGCATGGTGCGCGGGTCGAATCATGCCGTGCTCAATGTCTTCCCCGACCGCGTGCCAGGCCGCGCGATCGTCATCGTCGCGATCGACAATCTGGTGAAGGGCTCGTCGGGACAGGCGATCCAGAATTTCAACCTGATGTTCGGCCTGCCCGAGACGATGGGACTTGAGCAGGCCCCGCTGTTCCCGTGATCGAGACGGCACGGCTTCTGATCCGCCCGTGGCAGGACAGCGACCGCGCGCCGTTCGCGTCGATGTCGGTCGATCCCGAGGTGATGGCCTATCTCGGGCCGCTGTCGACGGAGGCACAAAGCAACGCGATCGTCGACCGGCTGATGAAGATGCCGGCCGAGCACGGCTTTTGCTTCTGGGCATTGGAGGAACGCGCCACTGGCGATTTCCTCGGCTTTTGCGGCCTGAAATTTGCGCCCGAGGGCTGCGGTCTCGACGGCGAGATCGAGATCGGCTGGCGGCTGAAACGCGCTGCCTGGGGCAAGGGCTATGCGCATGAATCGGCGCGCGCCGTTCTCGACTGGGGGTTTGCGAACCTCAAGGCCTCGCGCATCATTGCGATGACGGTTCTTGCCAACAGCCGGTCGTGGGGCCTCATGGAACGGCTCGGCATGACGCGCCGCGCCGATCTCGACTTTCACCATCCGAACCTGGCTGACGGCGATCCGCTCAAGCCGCACATTGTCTATGTCGCGGAGCGCTGACATTGCCTGTGCATAGCTTCAACGGCACCGCGCCCGAGATCGCCGAGGACGCCTTCATCGCGCCGGGCGCGCAGGTCGTCGGCAATGTCCGCATCGAGGCTGGCGCGAGCGTCTGGTACAATTGCGTGCTGCGCGCCGACGTGCAGACCATCGTGGTCGGCGAACGCTCGAACATCCAGGACGGCTCGGTCGTGCATGTCACGCGCAAGACGCACGGCACCTTCATCGGCAAGGACTGCCTGATCGGCCATATGGCGATGATCCACGGCTGCACGCTCCATGATCACAGCTTCGTCGGGCTCGGCGCGATCGTCATGGATGGCTGCGTGATCGAGACTGACGGCATGCTCGCGGCGGGCGCAATGCTGACACCGGGCAAGCGCATCCCGTCCGGCGAACTCTGGGGCGGGCGGCCGGCTGCCTTCATGCGCAAGCTGACGCCCGAGGATATCGCCCGCAACCGCGCCGGGGCCGCCGGCTATGTCGAACTCGCGCAGGCTCACCGCCGTGAGGTTTCGCGAGCCTAGCCACGGCCTAGCGGCAGGCTCCCCGCCACATGAAAATGGCCGCAGGCGAACCTGCGGCCACATTCTGGTCGGGGCGACAGGATTCGAACCTGCGACCCTTAGACCCCCAGTCTAATGCGCTACCAGGCTGCGCCACGCCCCGACCGAGCGCCGCGTTTAAGCGGCGCGGGCGGGAAGCGCAACCCGTCCGGCGCTATCCCTGCAGCTGCTTGAGCAGCGCGGCGGCACGAGCCCGGTTCTCCCACTGCGCCGCCTTCAACGCCAGCGTGAGTTCCTTGACCGCTGCAACCGCATTGCCATTGGCCTTGTAGGCGATGGCGAGGTGGTAGCGCATGTTCGGGTCGCGCGGCACCGCCGCCACGCCTTGCTGCAGCAGCGACAGGCCCTGCTTGGCGTTGGTGCCCGTCTCCACCAGCACCAGACCCGCCGTGTCCATGATCGCCGGGCTCGTCGGAGCCGCCTTTAGCGCCGCGAGCGCCATCGGGACTGCTCGTTTGTCGCGGATCTGGTGCAGCGCCCAGGCGAGATTGTTGAGCACCGCCGGATCCTGCGCCGCGCCGCGCTTGCGCAACTCGTCGTACATCGCGATTGCCGGCTTGAAGTTGCGGCCCTGTACGTAAAGGTCAGCGAGGCCAGCCATCGCAACCGGGTCATTCGGCTCGACCTTCGTATAGGCTTGGAGGACCTGCACCGCCGCCGGAGCCCGGTTCATCCGCATATAGGCCGTCGACAGGCGCATCGCGACCGAGCGGTCGAACTTGATGCGCTGCGCCGCCTGATAGGCGGCAATCGCGCCGGGCAGATCGCCCGTATTCAGATAGACGTCGCCTAGCACCTGATCGGCCACGTTCATCTTCGGATAGGCCTTCCGGAGCTTGCCAATCAGCGCCTGCGCCGCCGTCAGATCATTCGACCGCGATTCCAGCGCGATCGCATCGACATAGACCGGGATCAAATTCTGGCCCGTGAGCGTCATCGCCTGTGCATAGGTCGCGCGGGCGTCCTCGACCCGGCCCTGGAACGCTTGGGTGCGGGCCAGCAAAATGCGCGGACCCGGCAGGTTCGGGGCCATGCTGACGAGCCGATTGAACGACGTCTCGGCCTTACCGGGCTGCTTGGCGGTCAGCTGGGTAATGCCCACCAGCTCAATGACCTGCGGATTGTTGCCAAAGTCGCGTTCCAGCGCGGAGGCTTCCGCCAAAGCCTTGGGGAAATCGCCCTGCTGGATATAGGCCTGCGTTAACGATATCCGCGGCCCGAGGTTGGTCGGTGACGAAGCCGACGCCTGTTTCAGCCAGCTCACCCGTTCTGCATTGTTGCCCTGCGCCCGGGCAATTTCGGCCAGCGTTGCCATGGCGCGCGTGTCGTTGCGATTGGTCGTCAGCACCTGCAGCAACTGCTTTTTCGCCTCGGGCGCGCGGCCCGTCGACAGGAGCAACTGCGCAAGATTGCGGCGCGCCTCGATGAAGCCCGGCTTCTTGACGAGCGCCGCGCGGAAGTTCGCCTCCGCCCCCTTGGGATCGCCAAGGCCGAGCATCGCCGCGCCGCGCATATTGTAGCCGACCGGCAGGGTCGGATAGGTCGTGACGATCTGGTTCGCCGTCGCGAGCGCCTCCTTATATTTCGCCTGCCGCAGGTTGACGAGCGACACCATCATCAGCGCTTGCAGCGACTTGCCGTCGGTCTTGAGCACATTCTGCAGCATCGCCGACGCGCCCTTGTCGTCGCCCTGCGCGATTCGCGTCATCGCCAGCTGCGTCTGGAGCGACGGCTCCTTTGGCGCGTCATTGGCGGCCTTTTCGAGATATTCCTGTGACGTCTTATAGTCACCGCGCCGCGCATAGGCGGAACCCGCGAGCGCATAGACGCGCGCGTCGGCCTTGCCCGAGTCAATGATCGGCTGCAGCGTCTCGAGCGCCCCGCCGGCATCGCCCTTGCGCAGCTGTACCGCGGCATAAAGTTTGCGCGCCAGTTCGCTCTGCGGAATCTGCGTGACGACCTTGCCAAGGAAGTCCTCGGCCTGCTGCATATTGTTCAACTGGTAGGCCAGCATACCTTGCAGCATCAGCGCCGGCGGATAACTGTTGAGCACGCCCTTGGTCCGCGTCATCAGCGCATTGGCAGCCGGATAGCGGCCGGCCCGCGCTTCGAGCACGGCTTCGAGGTAAAGGGCGAGCGGGTGGTTCGGGACGAGCCCCTGGATTTTCTTCAAATCGGCACGGGCTGCGTCCTCCCGGCGGAGATCGCCCAGCGTGCCGGCGCGTTCCAGCAATGCCTCGATGCTATTCGGATCAACCTGCAGCGCACGGTTAAAGAAGGGCAGCGATTGCTCGAGACCGAGCCGCGCGCGGACCATGTCGCCCTTGAGCAGCAGCGCCTTCATATTGGTCGCATCGAGTTGCAGCGCCTGATCGACGAGCCGTTCGCCCGCGTCCGACTGGCCGGTCATCGACTTGAAGCGACCGAGGTCGATGAGCGTCTCGGGGTCGCCGGGCGCGATCTTGTTCGCCAGTTCAAACTCGGCCTGTGCGCGATCATTCTGCGCGAGAGCGATCTGGACGCGACCGCGCATCCGCGCCGCGTAGGAGGCGAACTGCTCGGGCACGACGGCCGAATCGGCCTCGTTGAGCGCGCGCTGGAACTGCCGCTGCAACAGCAGCGCATGCGCCATCAAATGATGGGTCTTGTCACGCGGAAAGCCAGCAGCGACGGCCTTCTCAAGCTCGGTCTGCGCCGCAACGCCGTTGCCGGATTCGAGATTGATACGCGCGCTCAGCACGCGTGCCAGGGCGCTGCTCGGGTTGGTCTTGAGCGCCTTCATCGCCTCGATACGCGCGCCGCGAACGTCGCCCTTGTCGAATCGCTCGAAGCCCTGATCGACGACCGATCCGGCCTGCGTGCGCAGATCGGCAAACGCCGGTGCCGCGATCATCAGCGCCAGCGTCGCCGCAAGTGCTGAGCGACCCAGAAGATAACCCGATTTCATGCTCTTACCCTCGTCCCCGAACGCCGCTCGCGCAGCGCCATCAATGCCCGATCACTCTTTAGAACAAACTAATCGATCATGCCTCAATGTCATACTGACGCATCAGATCGTACAGCGTCGGGCGGCTGACACCCAACAGCTTGGCTGCGTTCGAAATATTATTCTCATTGCGCGCCAGCGCCTGGCGGATCGCGCGGCGATCGGCCATTTCGCGCGCCACCTTCAAATTGAGGAACTCCGCGTCATCGTCATCGCCAGCGAGATCGAGATCGGCGGCCGAGAGCCGCGCCCCGTCCGCCATGATGACCGCACGCTTCAGCCGGTTCTCCAGTTCGCGCACATTGCCCGGCCAATGCCATGTCGAGAGGGCGTTCAGCGCGTCAGGCGTGAAACCTTTGACGTTGCGCCCCAGCTCCGCACTGAACTTCCGGACGAAATGATTGGCCAGCAGCACGGCATCGCCTTCACGTTCCGCAAGCGCCGGAATTCGCACGACGATTTCGGCAAGCCGGTAGTACAGATCCTCGCGGAAGGTGCCCGCTGCGATCATCTCCTCGAGATTCTGGTGCGTCGCACAGACGATGCGGACATCGACCGCAATCGGCTTGCGCCCGCCGATCCGCTCCACCACCCGCTCCTGCAGAAAGCGAAGTAGCTTCACTTGCAGCGGCAAAGGAATGTCGCCGACCTCGTCAAGGAACAATGTGCCGCCCTCAGCGAGCTCGATCTTGCCCTCGGTCGTCTTGTTGGCGCCGGTAAAGGCGCCACGCTCATAGCCGAACAGCTCGGACTCGAGCAGGTTATCAGGGATTGCCGCGCAGTTGATCGCGACAAACGGCCGTTTCGCGCGCCCGCTCGCCATGTGCAACCCGCGCGCCAGCAATTCTTTGCCGGTTCCCGACGCACCGAGCAGCATCACCGACACATCGGCCGATGCGACGCGCTCGATCATCCGCGCGACCTTCACCATGTCGGGGGAGGCCGTTATGATTCCGCCCAGCACATCGCCGCCGCCCGCTGACTGCAGGCGGCGGTTCTCGCTCTCGATATCATGAAGGTGGAACGCGCGCTTCACGATCAGCCCGAGCTCATCGATATCGACAGGCTTCTGGTAGAAGTCGTAAGCGCCCGTTGATATCGCGCGCAGCGCACTTTCGCGCGCGCCATGTCCCGACGCCACGATGACTTTCGTGTCCGGCTTCAACCGGAGAATCTCCTCGAGCGCGGCAAAGCCCTCGCTCGTGCCATCGGGATCCGGCGGCAAGCCCAGGTCGAGCGTTACGACCGCCGGATCATGCGCGCGCAATGCCTCGATCGCAGACAGGCGGTCGGACGCCGTGACGACGGCATAGTCGTCGTAGGACCATTTCAGCTGCCGCTGCAGGCCCTCGTCATCCTCGATCACCAGCAGTTTCGGGCGTCCGTCCTGCATCAACTCTCCCCGACCGCCAAAACCAGCGGCAACGCGACTGTAAAAATACTACCCTCGCCTTCGCGGCTCGCAACATCAAGCCGCCCCCCGAGCGACCGGGCAATTTCGCGCGCCTCATAGGCACCGATCCCGAAGCCGCCGGCTTTGGTCGAATGGAAGGGCTTGAAAAGTTCGTTCCGGATAAAGCCAGGCGACATGCCGGCTCCTTGGTCGGAAATATCGACCCGCGCCTGATCGCCCTCCCTCTGGACGCGCACCTCGATCGGCGACCCTTCGGGGCTGGCATCGACGGCGTTCTGGATCAGATGCTGAAAGATTTGCTCGAGGCGGCTCCGGTCGGCCTTCACGATAAGCGGATCGCTGGCGCCGTCCAAAACCAGCGACGCGCATGCTGCCTGCTTGTCGGCAACGGCACCCTGCACCACGGCCGATAGATCGACGGCGTCGGCCTCGTCGAGCTTGGCCGTATTATGTTGCGCAAGCCGGGCGAGCAGGTCGTTCATCTTGCCGACCGAACTCTGCAACGTTGCCACCATGTCGGCGCGGAACTCGGCGCTCTCCGCATGGCGCTCGGCATTGCGCGCGACGAGGCTCAGCTGGCTGACCAGATTCTTGATGTCGTGCATGATGAAGGCGAAGCGCCGGTTGAATTCATCGAACTTTTGTGCCTCGGACAGCGCCGACTGGCTGGCGGCCTCGGCGATATAGCTGGCCGCCTGCCTACCGGCCGTGCGCAGCAGGTCGAAATCTTCCCAGTTCAGGTCACGCTTCGCCATCGACCGCTCGACGAGCACCAGCCCGGCGAGCCGATCGATGTGCAGCAGCGGCACAATGAGCCAGGCCCGGCGATCGGTCACGGCCTCCGCAGGCAGTTCGATGTCGCCATAGTCGCCTTGGCCCTGACGCAACTCGTCGAGATCGATGATCCGGCCGCGCTCTCCGAGGAAATGCCCCAGCGCATCCGAGGCAGCGAACTGCGAAACGCCGAGCGTGCGGTAATTCCACCGCGCCGCGAGATCGAACCCGCCCCCCTCCGCCGGAATGAACAGCGCGCCACCGGGCGAATCGACGATGTTGCAGATCGACTGGACGACGCGCTCCGCCAGCGACCCGTAGCGCGCGTCGGCCCGTGAAACGGTCGCGATCAGGCGTAGCCATTCCTCGCGATAGTCATAGCGATAAGCGAAGAAGTTCTTGTTGATCCACACCCGCGCCGAGGCACGGAAGCGCCCGGAGAACAAAACCACCGCCGCAAAAATCGCCATGGCGAACGGGACGGCGATCTGGAGGAGACGCCCCCAGTCCCCGCCGACCAGCCGGAGCGCATAGGCGGCGACCGACATAAGAACGAGGTAGCCGCCGATCATGCCCAGCGACAGCGTATGGAAGGCGACCTGTCGAGATACCTGGATCTGCAGCAGCCGGTTTCGACGCGCCGACAGCGCCAGCAAGGGAACCACCAGCGCGTCGACGACGCCGCGGCCGTTCAGCAGATCGGCGCTCCCGCTGCCGAGGAACGCCAGCGTGTACATGTTGAGGTCATAGCCAAACAGGCCCGCCAGACCGATACATAGAAAACGAATGCTCCAACGGTTCGCCGGCGCGGCATTCACAAACAGGTTGTGAACGAGCACGAGCCCGCCGATCGCCGCGGTCAACCGCGCCATCAGGAACAGCCGCACCACCCCCGGCTCGGCGCGCGCCGCAAACAAGGTGACCCCGAGGTCGTCTGCGAAATCGATCGCCAGCTGCGCCGCGACGATGAAGCCCAGTACCACGGCGATCACGAAGGAAGAGCTCATCCGCTCGCGCAATCGCCATGACGGGCTGACCATAGCAACAAGGAACAGGATCCACGCCGCCGTCCGCAGCGTCTCGGCGGGAGAAACGAATTCAGCGAGGTCGGAGCCGAAGCGGCCGGCCATGACGATGGTACCGGCCCAGACCGCCGTCACCAAGCATGCAGCGATAAGCCAGAGGCTGCCGGCCGACTGCCGTGACCGCCAGAGCAGGCCGGCCGCCAGCACACCGAAGCCGAGGCATGCGAGCAGGTGGCTGAACAGGCCAACGCTCGTGATCATGGCCGAATGCTCAGCGGACGCCGTCCCGCCAGAGGATCACGCGCACGGTCTGGATCAGGATCAACAGATCGAGGAACGGGCTGTAATTTTTGATATAGTAGAGATCATATTCGAGCTTCTGCCGCGCATCGTCGACGCTCGCCCCGTAGGGATAATTGAGCTGCGCCCAGCCGGTGATGCCGGGCTTCACGATATGGCGCTCATTGTAAAAGGGAATGGCGGCGGCAAGGTCGCAGACAAAGAACGGCCGCTCGGGGCGCGGCCCGACAAAGCTCATATCGCCTTTGAGCACATTGATGATCTGCGGAAGTTCGTCGATCCGCGTAGCGCGGATGAAGCGCCCGACCGCCGTGACGCGCGGATCGCCTTCCTGCGCCCATAGGGGCCTGCCATCCTTCTCTGCGTCGACCCGCATCGACCGGAATTTCGTGACGAAATAGGGGCGCCCGAATTGGCCCACTCGCTCTTGCCGGTAAAAGACGGGCCCCTTGCTCGTCATCCAAACCAGGGCGCCGGTCACGAGCAGGATCGGCGATGTCACCGCCAACAGGAACAGGCTGGCCAGGATGTCGGTCACGCGCTTGAGTACGAGCGCAAGCTGATGCGAGCCAAGAAAACCATCGGAGAAAATAAGCCAGGATGGCGACACCGAGCCGAGATCGACCCGGCCGGTTTCGCGCTCAAGAAACGTCGACATCTCTGAAACGCGGACACCGCTCAACTTGACCTTGAGCAATTCAGCGACGGGCAGTGAGCCCCGCCGCTCCTCCATCGCAAGCACGATTTCGTCGGCCCCATGATATTCAACGAAGTCGAGCAACGGCCCCATTTCGGCTCGCGGCAGCGCATCGCAAACGACAGGTTCCGCCCCCGACATCCGGATGAACCGGGCCACGATGAACGTCGAACCGGGCAAGAGCGCGAGCTGGTGCAGTTTTTCGGCGCGCGCACCAGCGCCGAGCACAATCACCCGCCGCCGAAACCGGTCCCAGCTGACGATTTGCCCGACGATCAATCGCGCGAACAGCAAAGCAATAAACGAAAATATGATCGCATAGAGGGCAATCGATCGCCATAGAGCGACCGGCGGGACCAGAAAGAACACCACCGACAACAGGATAAACCCGAGAAACAACGCGGCAATGAGGCGAGTGATGGTTCGGCGCCAGGACCGTTGACCGTCGGGCTGATATAGGCCGACTGCCAGTAGAGAGACGCCCATGGCGACCATGAACGTCGACAGGTCAGCTAGCCGCTCGGATATTGGCCCGTAAGCAATGCCGACCTGAATCGCCCGTGCGCGCCAGGCCGTCTCGGCTGACAGGAACAGCAGGACATAATCAAGCAGTCCCAGAACTAGCAGCGGCGTCGGAACATAATGTTTGAAAAGGCGTATCACGTGTCGATAATTCCATCCCTGCGGGCACCCGTTTTGCGGCGGTCCGTTACATACCCATTGCGATTCCGCCACAATAGGAACGGCGGCATCTTGTCGCGCCGTATCTTGCCAGACGGATAACTGCCTCCCCGCTCGCCCGGCTGAGGGTTGGCATTGGCTTTTGCCGTCCCGTAAAGCGACCTCATGATATGGCCAGTAATTCTATCGGGCGGCGCCGGGTCGCGGCTGTGGCCGCTGTCCCGCGCCGCGACCCCCAAGCAGATGCTCGCACTGGCAGGCGCAAACAGCCTGCTCCAGAACACGGCGTTGCGCTGTACAGCAACCGGCAGCTTCCATGCGCCGGTCGTCGTTGCAAACGCCGCGCACCTGGCAGCGATCGAGTCACAGTTTACCGCGATCCACGCCACGCCGGCAGCCGTCATCCTCGAACCCGCCGGCCGCAACACGGCACCGGCAATCGCACTGGCGGCACATTGGATCGCGGCGCGCGATCCGGCTGGTCTCATGCTCGTCATGCCGTCCGATCACGTCATTGCCGACGATCCGGCGTTTCAGGCCGCAATCGACGCCGCAGCCCCGGTGGCAACGGACGGCTGGCTCGTCACTTTAGGCATCGCGGCGACCCATGCCGAAACCGGCTATGGCTATATCCGCATCGGCGACGAGATTGCGCCCGGCGTCTCGCGAGTCGCGCAATTCGTCGAGAAGCCCGACGCCGCAACGGCCAGCCGCTACCTTTCGGAAGGCTGTTACGCCTGGAACGGCGGCATCTTCCTGATGCGCGCGGACAGTTATCTGGCAGCTTTGGCCCGCCATGCAACGGACATGGCGATAGGTGTCACGGCGGCCATGGAGAGCGCTGTATCCGAAGGAGTCGCGATCCGCCCCGACGCGGCGCTGTTCGCCCGCTGCCCCTCGGATTCGATCGACTATGCCGTCATGGAGCGGCATGACCGCGTCGCCGTCGTCCCCGTCGCGATGGGCTGGTCCGACATTGGGTCCTGGGACGCGCTGATCGACGTCGCCGGGCGCGATGCGGACGGCAACAGCCTGTCCGGAGACGTCATCGCGCTCGACACGCACAATTGCCTGATCCGCAGCGAAGGGCCGCTGGTCGCAGCCGTCGGCACGACGGACCTGACAATCGTCGCGACCGGCGATGCCGTGCTCGTCGCGGCAGCCGGGCACTCGCAGCGCGTCAAGGCGATCGTCGACCGCCTCGCGGCCAGCGGACGCCGCGAGCATCTTGACGCCGCACGGCTGGTGCATCCCTGGGGCGTCGAGCGAATATTGGCCCGCGGCGATGGCACGATCGTATCCGAATATCTGATCGAACCGGGCAAGGTGATCAACGCAGGTCAGGATTCGGGAACGGTTCATGTGACCGTGCTGTCGGGACAGGCCGGGTTTTCCGCTGCATTCGGGCCGGAAGAGCTCGCGCCGGGCAGCAGCCGCGCCATTCCGCTAGGCATGGGGTTTGCCATTGCGAACACGGGTGGCGACACCCTCCGGGTCGCCGCGACGATCATTCGCCGTTGACCCTGCCCGGCCCGGTCGATAGTTACCGGCGCGCTGGAGATGTGGGTGAGTGGCTGAAACCAGCGGTTTGCTAAACCGCCGTAGGGGGATTACTCCTACCGAGGGTTCGAATCCCTCCGTCTCCGCCAGTAGGCCATTTCCGCCGACCCTATGAACGCCGCGCGGCGATCCAGTCATCGACCTGGCGCTCGAGGATCGACAGGGGCAGCGAGCCTGAGCCGATCAGCAGGTCGTGAAAGCCCTTGATGTCGAACTTCGGCCCGAGCGCGGCTTCCGCCTTGCGACGCAGTTCCATGATTTTGAGCATGCCGATCTTGTAGCCGGTCGCCTGCCCGGGAAGCGTGATGTAGCGGCGCACTTCGGAGCGCGCTTGGTCGGGCGACAGGCGGCCCGTCTTGGTCATGAAATCGACGGCCTGATCCTCGGTCCAGCCCTTGGCGTGGATGCCGGTGTCGACGACGAGACGCGACGCACGGAACAGTTCGGCATCGAGCCGCATGAAATCGGCGGCGAGGTCGGGATAGGCACCCATCTCCTTGCACAGCGCCTCGCTGTACAGGCCCCAGCCCTCACCAAACGCGACATAGCCATAGCTTTTACGGAATTTGGGACCGATCGACTGGCGGGCCTGGATATCGCCCTGCATGACATGGCCGGGGATGCCTTCATGGCACATCAGATCGTAGACCGCCGCCGGGTCCTGGGTCTTCCCCAGCAGGTGCACCCAGACGCGGCCCGGGCGGTTGCCGTCGGGGCTTGGCCCCGCTGCATGCGCCGCCCCGCCGGCGACTTCGCTGAACGACGGCTCGCGGATGACCTCGACCTTATAGGCCGGGAGCAGCCCGAAATAATTGGGCAGCAGCGTGCGCGTGTAGGCGATCGCGGCATTGGCGCGCGACAGATAGTCGGCGCGCAGTTCGTCGGTCCAAGGCGTCGGCAGAAAGCGCTTCTCCCGATCGGCATAATAAGCGTTGCGGTCGGCGAGGCCCGCCGCCCGCGCGAGCTTATCCTGCTCCTGCTCGATGCGGGCGACCTCCTTGAGGCCGGTCTGGTGGATCTGCTCAGCCGTAAGGTCCGTCGTGGTGTTGAGCTTGAGTGCGGCGGCATACCACGCCTCGCCACCGGGGAGCGAGACAGCGCCAACGCGGCCGCTCGGCGCGGTTGGCAGGTCGCTTTCGGCCCAAGCGATGACGCGCTCATAGGCCGGCTTGATCGAAAGCAGCGCGGTGCGCGTGTCGGCGAGCAGCGCGTCGGCCTCGGCATCGGTGATCTTGCCCGCCGATTTCAGCTTGCCGACCTTCGTTTCGGCGTCGGCCATCAGCGGGGAAGACGGACCACTATCGAACGGCGCGCCGGTGATGATCGCCTTGCTGCCCGCAATGACGCGTTCGATCTCGAACTTCGGCGCATGGATCCCCGCAGCGTCGGACTGACGGCTCTGGTCGATCGCGGTGTCAAGCACCGCCGGGATGCCAAGCACCCGCGCATTATAGGCGCGCATGTCGGACAGATCCTGCACGATATGCGTCGTGATCAGGAAGTTCGGCAGCTGCGAATGGGCTGAGTAGAGGAAGGAGTAGAAGGGCGGCGCATATTTGCGGAATTTGAAGCTGGTTTCCGCCCGTTCGAGCTCGAGCGCCCAGATGTCGTAATTGGCCTGGGCTGCCGGCGACAGCTTGCTGCGATCGAACTGCGCTTTCATGCGCGCGACACTGTCACGCCGCCAGTCGAGCCGGGCTTTGGCCGCGGCATCACTATTGTCGTCGAGGCGGTCCTCACCCTCCTTGCTGCCGAGCCGCGTTGCGAGTTGCGGACGTTGTTTAAGTTCCTGGGCGAATTCGGCGTCGAGGAAAGCAGTCAGCCGGGCATCGTCCGTCGCCCGCTCGCCCTCCGCAGCCATCGCCATGGGCGCGAGCGGCATGAGCGGCGTGGCAACCAGCAAAGCAGCGGCGACCCGGATCCGAACTGACTGACGCATATCTATCCCCCTAAATTGCCCGGCGACCTTAGCGACCGCCCATCTGGGGGAGAAGGGCAGATCGCCCGGCGGCAATCAGCGCGCGACCAAGGGGACGGCCGCGAATCGTTGCCGCACGACGGTCGAAGCCGAGGACATCCGCGTGTTCGCCGTCGAGTAGCTATTTCGGCCGGTGCGCAAGGTCCGCGAGGTGCGCGGGGAAAGACAGGAGCAGCGCCAGCGCGACCCAATACCAGTCTGCGCCGGTCAGTGCGGCGCGGAGCGCCACGATCATAAGCGCGCCGGGCAGCAGCCGCAGCAGCGCTGGCCAAAACGGCCAGCCGGCGAAGCGCGTGAGGCCGATCAATTCCAATAACAGGATCGCCAATATAAGGTCGGCTGCATGGCCCCGGCCGTACAGCCAGTCGACGGCTTGGCTCAAGAAAAGGGGCCGTTCATGCGGACGATCATCATGTTCAGATAGCCCGCAAAGGTCACCCACAGCAGATAGGGTAGCAGCAGCACCGCGCCCCAGATCGAGCGCCGCCAGATGGTCACGATGAGCAGCAGCACCGACAGCCAGAGCGCGACGACCTCGATCACGGCCCAATCGGGGCGGTGGAAGCGGAAGAACAGCAGGCTCCACACGATGTTCAGGAAGCCATTGAGCGCAAACAGGCCGAGCAGCCATTCACGCTCACGCCAGTTCGACGCCAGCCAGCCCGTAACGCCCGCAAAGGCGGTCAGCGCGTAGATCAGCGTCCAAGCCGCGCCATATGCAACGTCGGGCGGTGCCCAATGCGGCTGCTTCAGGCTGTGATACCAAGGGCCGATATCGGTGATCGTCGCGCCGAGCACGGCAACCGCCGTAGCGACCAGCGCGGCGAACAGGATCGGCATCAACCAGGCGCGGCTCATGCTGTCAGACCGCCGACAGGATCAGGTGGCGCATGTCCTTGAAGAAGATGCGCGCGTAAGCGAGCGGCCGGGCATAGACGAGCCGCTTGTTCATATAGGCCTGCCAGGTCAGATGCTGCACGTCCCGGTCCCCGCACATCGCGACGAACCGCTCGCGCCGCCGGTCGTTTCGATACCAGAAATATTGCATGACCCCAAGAATCCAGAAGACGAGTCCATTGGCGCGCATGAAGCGCTTCCGCGCCAGTCCGAGCGCTTTCGGGTCGCCGCTGATGAGGAATTCGCCGACCGCTTCGGCCGCGCCGCGCCCGGCGTTCATCGCATAATAAATGCCCTCGCCCGACGCCGGCGCAACGACGCCGGCGGCATCGCCGGTGACCAGCACATCCCGGCCATTGTCCCATTTGCGCAGCGGCTTCAGCGGGATCGGCGCGCCTTCCCGGCGGATCGTCTCGCAGCCTGACAGCCCGGCACGGGTGCGCAGCCGCTCGACCGCATCGCGCAATGCGAAACCCTTGTTGGCACTGCCGACGCCAACGCTGGCGGTATCGCCGTGCGGAAAGATCCAGGCGTAGAAATCCGGCGACAGCGCTTCCTGATAGAAGACATCGCAGCGGCCCCGGTCGAAGCTCGGGTCACTCGCGGCGGGCGAGCGGATCACCTCATGATAGGCGAAAACGCAGGGCATCCGCTCCGCGCCCTGGAGCGAGCCGCGTGCCACGCGTGAGCGGGCCCCGTCCGCACCAATCACGCAGCGGGTCCGGACACGCTGTTCCACAGCGCCGCGCGCTTCGGTGAACACGACCACGGCCGAGCCGTCGGCATCGCGGTCGATACGGTCGAAGGTTCCGGTGCGCCGTTCGGCCCCGGCGAGGGCTGCGCGGCCGCGCAGCCATTCGTCGAACATGTCGCGGTCGACCATCCCGACGAAGCCGTCGCCGGTCGGCATATCGACGGCGATATCGGACGGGGCGATCATCCGCGCCGCAACCGCTCGCCCGACGATCAGATGATCCGGTATCGCGAAATCACGGATCAGCTTCGGCGGGATCGCGCCGCCGCAGGGTTTGATCCGGCCGCCGCGGTCGAGCAGCAGCACATGATGACCGGCCCGCGCCAATTCGGTCGCGGCCGTCGCGCCGGACGGGCCGCCGCCGACCACGACACAATCATAGATGTCGGTCATGCCGGCCTGCTCACGGGCAGTGCGCCCCTATCGCGCGCGGCGCTGCGCCCGGCGAGCGTTGCGGCCACGAGGAAGAGTAGGGCCTCGCTGGAGAAGACGATGGTGAAAGTCTCCGGCGTCGAGCCGATGACCGCGCGGCCGATGTCGACACCGACCGCGCCGATCAGCCCGCCGAGCCCGAAGGCAATCGCCTGTGCGGCACCCCAGACGCCCATGCGGATACCTTCGCGACCACCGTCCCCCGCGCCAGCCAATCCCATCATCGCGCCGATCGCCGCGACGGCGAACACGCCATTGGCGAAGCCCAGCAGCGCGATATTGGCTTTGAGCGGCCAGCCCGTCCCGGCCTGCGCGGCTGCGGCCAGCCCGACCAGCGCCAGCGCGGAGCCGATGCAGCCGCCGATGATCCACAGCCGCATGCGCTCCGGCGAGCGGCCGCCGAACGCGCTGCCGCCGATGCCGACGAGGATCATGCCCGCAAGGACGCCGCCGTGCTGGACCCCGGACAATTGCGTCGACTGGCCCGGCGTAAAGCCGAACAACAGGCCGGCGAAGGGTTCGAGGATCAGGTCCTGCATCGAGTAAGCGAGCATCGACAGGAAAACGAAGATCGTGAAGCGGCGCGCTTCGGGATCGGCCCAGATGTCGCGGATCGCTTCGACGAAGCCTGTACCCGCTTCGGTCGTTTCCGACGCGGCTGACGTTGTGATCGCACCTCCTTCAACGCCCCAGACCGCCAATGCGGAAATGGCGAAGGCGATGGCCGCGACGCTGCCAGCGACGCGCGTGAGACGTGCGAGCGAGAAAGGATCGATGAGCGAGCCTGCAACGCCGGCGGTGACCACGATCCCGGTGATCATCATGATCCAGGTAATCGACGCGGCGGCAGCGCGGCGTTCGGGCGCGACCCGCGTTGCCAGCAGTGCCAGCAGCGACGTGCCAGCCGCACCGACTCCGGCCCCGATCATCGCAAAGGCGAAGACGGCCAGAAGATATCCCGAGGTCGCCCTCGCCGCGAGCAGGCTCAGTGAACCGACCGCCAGCATCGCGCCAAGCGCCAGCGTCGCCATGCCTAGGATGATCCACGGCGTCCGCCGTCGCCCGCGATCCGAGCCATGGCCCCAGACCGGCCGCAACAGCTGCACCGCATAATGCCAGGCAACCAGCCCCGCCGGCAGCGCGGCGGGCAGCGCATATTCGACGACCATGATGCGGTTGAGCAGCGACGTCGCAAGCATGACAATCGCGCCGATCGCGCTCTGTACGAGCCCGAGCCGGACGATGCCGAGCCAGCCGAGCGGCTTCGCGCTCATATCCCTGCCGCTCCGCCGAGGCCGAACGCCGACGCCAGCATGCCGAGTACATAGGCTGTGGTGCCCGTGGCATTGTACCAGGGCGTGTGGCGCAGCGGATCGCTGAGCAGCCGCACCATCAGCCCAAATTGTACGACGAGGAGTGCCGCGACGATCGCCGCCGACACCGAATGTCCCCAACTCGCCAGAAGCGCGACCACAACGACCTGCGGCGCGGCCATGATCACGCAGGCCAGCCGCGCGGCATTGCTGACGCCGAGCAGCACGGGCAGCGACCGCACCCCCGTCGCCTTATCACCCTCTACCGCCTTGAAATCGTTGAGCGTCATGATGCCATGCGCGCCGAAGCTGTAGAGGCCGAGAATGATGAGAACGTGCACAGGCGGCAGTGCGCCGGCCATGACACTCGCCCCGGTGAACCAGGTCAGGCCTTCATAGGTCAGCGCCACCGCGCCAGGTCCCCAGACACCGCTGACCTTCAGGCGGAACGGCGGAGCGCTATAGGCCCAGGCAAAGACCAGTCCGACGCAGGTTGCGGCGAACACCCATGTGCCCGTCGCCGCCGCGACAGCCATCGACAGCAGCGTGCCGATGATCGCTATGCGCAGCCCCCAATTGCCGCCGATGCGGCCCGAGGGGATCGGCCGCCCGGGCTCATTGATCGCATCGACATGCCGGTCGAACCAGTCGTTGACCGCCTGACTGGTGCCGCAGACCAGCGGGCCGGTCAGCAATATGCCGGCGATCAGGAACGGCCAGCGTTCGGCGAGCGGAACCCCCGACGAGACGACGCCGCACATGAACGCCCAGATCGGCGGGAACCAGGTGATCGGCTTCAGAAGTTCAAGAATATCGCGCGGCGCCGGAACCGGCACGGCCAGCGGCGATAGCGTCGATCCACCCATGACTGAAAGCTAGGCGGGACGCCCGAGGGCGTCAATCCGATTGGACAGTCTCAATCGTCGTCGGTGAGATTTCCAAGGCCGTGGCGGTGCAGTTTGGAATAGAGACTCTGCCGGCTGACCCCCAGAATCTCGGCGGCGGAGGCGCGATTGTCCGACGTATAGGTCAGCGCCGCTTCGATGCAGAGCCGCTCGATGAGGTCGGTGCTCTCGCGCACGATGTCCTTCAAAGGCATGCGGCCGACCAATTCAGTGAGCTGTTCGACCGAGCGTGGCCGGTCGCGGTCCACCGGGTCGGCACCGCCGGCCTGACGGCGGCTGACGCTGCGAATGGTGAAGCCGATCGTATCACCGTCATCGCCGGGAGAGACGACCCCTGACACTTCGACTTCATCTTCGGCGCCAGCGGCACCGCGCAGGATGGTGGCGAGATTGCGGATCGAGCCATGTTCGCGGAGCTGGGCCGAAATGAGATCGAGATCGATCCCCGGCCGCCCGAGCCATGTCCCGAGCGCTGCGCCGTGCAGCCGCGCGGCGGACGGCACTTCAGCGAGTTCGGCGAAGGCGGCGTTGGCGGCGACGATCCGGAACTCGGCATCGACGAGCACGAAGGCGTCAGGCATCCGCTCGATGATGTCGCGGGTCTTGATGTCAACCGGCGACTCGGCCGGGACGGCTTCGACAGCCGACAGCTTCACCAGCAGCAACTGCGCGCGGTCCTGGCGGAACGAGGTGGCCGAGACCCGCATGGCCTCCGCGGCGCCGGGGCGGCGCACATCGACGGCCGGGACATGATCGGCGGACGCGGAACTGCTGAGCAGCCCGAACAGCGCGGGCTGGTCTTCGGCGATGACCAAACCACCCACAGGCTGACCCTTGAGCGACCCGTCCTTGACACCGAGCAGCCGGTGCGCGGCAGGATTCGCCTCGCGAATCCGTCGCGTCGATGCGTCGACGATCATGACGGGCTCGGACGCCGCATCGAACAGCAGCCGGTAGCGCGCTTCGGCCTGGCGCAGCACGAGATAGTCGCGTTCGAGTGACTGCTGGGTCTGGATCAGCCGCTGCTGCAGCACCGACGTGGCGCGCATGTCGCGTCCTACGGCAAGGATGCGCCCGGCGGTGCCCCGACGAATCGTCATGTAGCGGACCGGCACATCGCCCAACGCCGTTGCATGGTTCAGCTGCCGCCAGCGCGGCGGCAGGCCGGACAGCGCATTGTCGATCAGTTCGCGAACCTTGGCCTTGGTCTCGTCGGTCGCCGCGTCGGCCCAGTTGGTGCCGACCCAGCCATTCGCGCCGGTGTCCGCCAGTTCTGGATTGGGAACCGCAACATCGACGATCGTGCCATCGGTTTCGACGAGCAGCGCGATATCGGCCACCACCGACAGCAGCTGGGCTGCGTCACTCGCAGTGAAGTCTCCCGGCAGCTCGGCCGGTTCCTTGAAGGCGGCGGATGGCAGCAAGCGCATGTCCATGGCGAAGCCGGGGCCTCCCAACGTCGGGGGCCGGTCAGCAGTAGGCTGGTTCCCGGGCGAGGACCCCAACAATCTCTTCGGCCAATTTGACCGCCATTTTGGCATCGGACGCCGTCCCGTCAGCGCCGATCCGCGTCGCGAGGGCGGGGTCGGCATTGATTGCTGGGCCACCGACCATCACGCGGATCCGGGGGTTGAGCGACACGCTGCGCAATCCCTGGATGACCGAAGGCACGCGCTCGATATGGCAGGCGAGGCTGACGGTCAATCCAACGATGTCGTACCAGCCGCAGGCGGCGCGCTCGAGCAGATCATGATCCGAGGGATCGACGAGCAGATCGGTGTCCCAGCCTTCGAGTCGAAACACCTCTTCGACCATCGTCGCGCCGAAGCTATGCTGGTCGCCGGGCATGCTCAAAAACAGCGCGCGCCTCGCGCTGCGATGCGGGTCCATGGGATAGCGCGCCGTCAGGTCATGCACGATCTGCTGCAGGCGCCACAGGCCCATCGTCACATCGACGAAATCGCAGCGATCATCCTCCCACAATTCGCCGAGCCTGCGGGCGACCGGGGCCAGTAAATCCAGCATCAGCGCGTTGATGGTGACTCCGCGTGCGATCAGCGCTTCGACTCGGGCCAGCAACTCGCCTGCATCGACGTGCAGCGCGAATGGTACGAAGGCATCGACCTCTTCGGATCCGATCGTCGCTTCAGTTGGCATCTTCGGAGCCACGTCGCGGCGTGATGTCGTTAGCCGCGGGATAATGTCGCCGTCGATGAGTGCTGCCAACAGGCGGGGCCGGTGCGGCTCCCGCAGGAAGCCCAAGGCGCGTCGGGCGACCGAGGTGCGGTTCGATCTCCCGGCCGAGTCACGCCGCTCCTGCGAAGCCGCCGCCGGTGGATATTCGAAGACCGATGCCATCCCCAGCCTCCCCAGCCTGGTTGGCTAGAGAGTGCCATTGCATCACCCCCCAGCGACTCGGAGGCTATGCCTATTCCCGGATTTGCACAATCGTTTCTGAACGACACACCCGTAAAAAATGTAACGCCAACTTTACGTCAGGTTTTGTTGACACTTTGCTTTTGCCTGTCCTAGTCTCCCGACAGCTAAAGGGGCGAACGTGGCAAAGCGCACGGACCAGGAGGCAGGGGAGAGGGTGCCGCACAGCGCTGCGCCTCTCTACACGCCCGAAGAACGTCGCCGCCGCGATGAGAGCGTCTGGACGCTCGTCCAGGGTATCCTCGCACCGGTCCAATTCCTGATCTTCCTCGTCAGTCTGTTCCTCGTGCTACGCTATCTGCAGACGGGCGAAGGCGCGTTCGCTGCGACGGTGTCGATCGTCGTGAAGACCTTCGCGCTTTATACGATCATGATCACCGGCTCGATCTGGGAAAAGGTCGTGTTCGGCAAATGGCTGTTCGTCCCCGCCTTCTTCTGGGAGGACGTGTTCAGCATGCTCGTGCTGGCACTGCACAGCGCCTATCTCGTCGCGCTGGTCGGCGACTTTGGCACGGAGCGCGGACGGATGCTGCTGGCGCTCGCCGCCTACGCCACCTACGCGATCAACGCGACTCAGTTCATCCTGAAGCTGCGCGCCGCGCGGCTCCAATCGGCGGCGACGTCTGCTGCCATGGTGCCGGCGGAATGACCCCGGCGCTCCCCCTCGCGAACGGCACCGACTGTGCGCCGGTGCTGCGCGAGCGCGGGCAGCGCGAAGTCTTCTGTGGCCTGACCGGGATCATCTGGCTGCATCGCAAGGTTCAGGACGCCTTCTTCCTCGTCGTCGGCTCGCGCACCTGCGCGCACCTGTTGCAATCGGCGGCGGGCGTCATGGTGTTCGCTGAGCCGCGTTTCGGCACCGCGATCATCGAGGAACGCGACCTTGCCGGCATGGCCGACTGCAACGAGGAACTCGACCGAGTCGTCGACCGGCTCCTCGACCGCCGACCCGACATCAAGCTGCTGTTCCTTGTCGGTTCCTGCCCCTCGGAAGTGATCAAGCTCGACCTGTCGCGCGCCTCGCAACGGCTGTCGGTCAAGCACAGTCCGCGCGTGAAAATCCTGAACTATTCGGGCAGCGGCATCGAGACGACCTTCACCGAAGGCGAGGATGCCTGCCTCGCAGCCCTCGTCCCCGACCTGCCGGCCGAGCCTGCCAATGCCGCGCCTGCGCTGATGATCGTCGGCGCGCTGCCCGATGTCGTCGAAGACCAGTTCCTGCGCATCTTCGCCGAACTCGGCATCGGGCCGGTGCATTGCCTGCCTGCCCGCAAGGCCTCGGGCATGCCGCCGGTCGGACCGAACACGCGCTATCTGCTCGCGCAGCCCTTCCTCGGCGAGACGGCGCGCTCGCTGGAAGATCGCGGTGCGCAGCGACTCGATGCGCTGTTCCCGTTCGGGGCCGAGGGCACGACGAGCTGGCTGCATGCCGCTGCGCAGGCGTTCGGCATCGACGAGATGCACTTCCGCCGCGTCATCGCGCCGGGCCGCGAGCGTGCCAAGCGCGCCATCGAACACAGCCGGGCGCAGCTTGAGGGCAAGCGCATCACCTTCCTGCCCGACTCGCAGCTGGAAATTCCACTGGCGCGTTTCCTCGCGACTGAGCTCGGCATGGTGCCGGTCGAGGTCGGCACGCCCTATCTGCACCGCCGCCACCTCGCACAGGAACTGGCATTGCTGCCTGCCGATACGCTGATCAGCGAAGGCCAGGATGTCGACCGGCAGCTCGACCGCGTGCGTGCCGCCAGGCCCGACATCACCGTCTGCGGCCTCGGCCTCGCCAATCCGCTCGAGTCGGAGGGGCTGACGACGAAATGGGCGATCGAACTGGTGTTCTCGCCCGTGCACGGTTTCGATCAGGCTGGCGATCTTGCCGAACTCTTTGCGCGTCCGCTCCGGCGGCGCGACGTGCTGAGGGTCTGAGGCGATGCAGCTCACCGTCTGGACCTATGAAGGACCGCCGCATGTCGGGGCGATGCGAGTCGCGACGGCAATGGAGGGCGTGCATTATGTCCTGCACGCGCCGCAGGGCGACACCTATGCCGACCTGCTGTTCACGATGATCGAGCGGCGCGGCAAGCGCCCGCCGGTCACCTACACGACCTTTCAGGCCCGCGACCTCGGCAAGGACACCGCCGAGCTGTTCCAGAAGGCGGCGCGCGACGCCTTCGAACGGTTCAAGCCGCAGGCGATGCTGGTCGGAGCGTCCTGCACCGCCGAGCTGATCCAGGACGATCCGGCGGGGCTCGCCGACGCGATGCGGCTGCCGATCCCCGTGGTCGCGCTCGAACTGCCGAGCTATCAGCGCAAGGAGAATTGGGGCGCGGCTGAGACCTTCTACCAGCTGGTCCGCAAGCTCGCCGACACCAGTGTCCGCCCCGCTCCGCTGGAGGGCCGCCGCCCGCTCGCCAATCTGCTCGGACCGACCGCGCTTGGTTTCCGGCATCGCGACGATGTCGTCGAGGTAACGCGGCTTCTCGACACACTCGGCATCGACGTCAATCTCGTGGCGCCGCTCGGGGCGACGCCTGCCGATGTCGCCAATATCGGCGCGGCGGATTTCAACATTCTGCTCTACCCGGAGATCGGCGATACCGCCGTCCGCTGGCTCGAAAAGACGTTCGGCCAGAAGACCGTGCGCACCGTTCCTATCGGTCACGGCGCGACCTGCGAGTTCATCGCCGAGGTCGCCAAGGTGGCCGGAGTCGATCCCGAGCGCGCCGCCGACGTGTCGCGGCTGCCGTGGTGGAGCCGCTCGGTCGACTCGACCTATTTGACCGGAAAGCGCGTCTTCATTTTCGGCGACGCGACGCACGCCATCGCCGCCGCCCGCGTGGCGCGCGACGAGCTTGGGTTCACCGTCGTCGGCCTCGGCTGCTACAATCGCGAATTCGCCCGCGACCTGCGCGACGCCGCCAAGGCACATGGCGTCGAGCCGCTGATCACCGACGATTATCTCGAAGTCGAAGCGGCCATCGCGGCGCTCCAGCCGGAACTGGTGCTCGGCACGCAGATGGAGCGGCATATCGCCAAGCGGCTGCGCATCCCGTGCGCGGTGATCTCCGCCCCCGTCCATGTCCAGGATTTCCCGGCGCGCTATTCGCCGCAGATGGGGTTCGAGGGCGCGAACGTGCTGTTCGACACCTGGGTGCATCCGCTGGTCATGGGGCTGGAGGAGCATCTGCTGACGATGTTCCGCGACGATTTCGAATTCTCGGACGGTGCCGGGGCGAGCCATCTCGGCCACGCGCCTTCCGCACCCCCGGCAGCTGCCGTCGAGGTAGTGGAGGCCGCGACGGGCTGGACCGCCGACGCCGAGAAGGAATTGCTCAAAATCCCGTTCTTCGTGCGCGGCAAGGCGCGCCGGAACACCGAGAAATATGCCGCGGAAAAGGGCATTGCCGCGATCAGCGTCGAGACGCTCTATGACGCAAAGGCGCATTATGCGCGGTGAGTCGGCCATCCCTGCGGGAACGACGCCGGTGCGCGTCGTCATCATTACGCTCGACAATCATCTGTCGGGCGCGGTGCAGCGGGCCGCCCAGACCTTCGCGCGCGACTATCCGGGTGTGACGATCGGCTTTCATGCGGCGGCCGACTGGGAAGAGAAGCCGCACACGCTGGAGGCCGCGCGCGCCGACATTATGCGCGGCGACATCATCCTGCTGACGATGCTGTTCCTCGAGGATCATATCCGCGCGGTCCTACCGCAGCTGCAGGCGCGGCGCGACCAGTGCGACGCGATGGTCGGCCTCATGTCGGCGGGCGACATCGTCAAGCTGACCCGCATGGGCGACTACCGGATGGACAAGCCCGCCACGGGGGCGCTCGCGCTGATCAAGAAGCTGCGCGGCACCAACAAGTCGGGGGCAAGCTCGGGTGCGGGCCAGATGGCGATCCTGCGCCGCCTGCCCAAACTGCTGCGCTTCGTGCCCGGCACCGCGCAGGACGTGCGTGCCTATTTCCTGACGCTGCAATATTGGCTGGCCGGGTCCGACGACAATGTCGTCGACATGATCCGCTCGCTCGTCGACCGCTATGCCGATGGCGAGCGCCGTCATCTGCGTGGCACGATGAAGGCCGTTGCGCCGCGCGATTATCCCGAGGTCGGCGTCTATCATCCGGCGCTCAAGCAGCGGATGGCGAAGCTCGCGTCCGACCTGCCGTCGCGGCGCGGCGCGAAAGGCACGGTCGGGCTGCTGCTGCTCCGCTCCTATGTGCTCGCGCGCGACGCCGCCCATTATGACGGCGTGATCGCCGCGATGGAGGCGAAGGGCCTCAATGTCATTCCCGCCTTCGCCAACGGCCTCGATGGCCGGCCGGCGATCGAGGCGCTGTTCCTGCGCAACGGCGAGCCCGTCGTCGATGCCGTGGTCAACCTAACCGGCTTCAGCCTCGTCGGCGGCCCTGCCTATAATGACGCGGCAGCGGCTGAAGCGATCCTCGCCAAGCTGGACCGGCCGTACATCGCCGCGCACCCGGTTGAATTCCAGACGCTGCAGGCCTGGGGTGCGAACAAGCAAGGGCTGCTGCCGCTCGAATCGACGATGATGATCGCGATTCCGGAGCTCGATGGCGCGATCGCGCCGTCGGTGTTCGGCGGGCGCTCCGACGGCACCGATGCGCCCTGCACCGGCTGCGGCCGCAGCTGCACCTTCCCGCCATCCGGACAGATCCGCGCGATGCAGGCCTGCACCGAGCGGGCCGAGGCGCTTGCTGCGCGGGTCGCCAAGATCGTCGAACTGCGCAAGGCTGCGGAAGCCGAGCGCCGCATCGGCATCGTGCTGTTCAACTTCCCGCCGAACGCCGGTGCAGCTGGCAGTGCGCAGTTCCTCGCGGTGTTCGAGTCGCTGCATGCAACGCTGAAACGGCTCGCGCGCGAAGGCTATCAGGTCGAAGTCCCCGCCACCGTCGACGAGCTGCGCGACCGGATCCTTGGCGGCAATGCCGCGCGCTTCGGCACGGATGCCAATGTCCATGCCCGGGTCAGCGCCGACACCATCGTCGCACGCGAAACTTGGCTCGCCGAGATCGAGAAGAGCTGGGGTCCGGCGCCGGGCAAGCTGCAGGCCGATGGTGGCTCGGTGCAGATCCTTGGCGAGCGGTTCGGCAATGTCTTCGTCGGCATCCAGCCTGCGCTCGGCATCGAGGGCGATCCAATGCGGCTGCTGTTCGAAGGCCGCTTCGCGCCGACCCATGCCTTTGCCGCCTTCTACCGCTGGCTGCGCGAGGATTTCCGCGCCCATGCGGTGCTGCATTTCGGCACGCATGGCAGCCTCGAGTTCATGCCCGGCAAACAAACCGGGCTGACCGCCGACTGCTGGCCCGAGCGGCTGATCGGCGACCTGCCCAACATCTATCTTTATGCCGCAAACAACCCGTCGGAGGGCGTACTCGCCAAGCGGCGGTCAGCCGCAACGCTGGTCAGCTACCTGACGCCTGCGCTAACCAACTCCGGTGTGTACAAAGGCCTTGCCGACCTGAAGGCATCGGTCGATCGCTGGCGCAGCGCCGATCCCGTCGGCGACGAGGTCGTCTCGCTGTCGATGCTCATCGCCGACCAGGCCGCCGCGCTCGATCTCGATGGCAGCGACATCCCGACACTTGCCGCCCGGCTCTATGAAATCGAGCGCGAACTGATCCCGCAAGGGCTGCACATCGCCGGGCAAGCCGCCGACCGCGAGGAGCGCATCGACATGCTGCTGGCCTCGGCCCAGGCGCGCGGCGAACCGCTGCCGCGTGAAACGATCGAAGCATTGGTCGATGGCAAGCTTTCGGCGAACAACCCGCTGCTCAAGGAACTGGTGTCGCTCGACACCGCGCTGGCGGCGAACGGCGAACTGGACGGCATCGTCCGCGCGCTGAACGCGCAATATATCCGCCCGGTCGTCGGCGGCGACATTTTGCGCGCGCCGGAAATCCTGCCGACCGGCCGCAACATTCACGGCTTCGATCCCTTCCGCCTGCCCTCCGCCTTCGCGGTTCGCGACGGAGCCGAGCAAGCGCAGCGTCTGCTCGATCGCAGCCTCGCCGACACGGGCCACCTGCCAGAGACCGTCGCGATGGTGCTCTGGGGCACCGACAATCTTAAGAGCGAAGGCGCGCAGCTCGCGCAGGCACTGGCGCTGATGGGCGCGCGGCCGCGCTTCGACAGCTACAACCGGCTCGCCGGGGCCGAGCTGATCCCGCTCGCTGAGCTTGGACGCCCGCGCATCGACGTGATCGCGACGCTGTCGGGTGTGTTCCGCGACCTGCTGCCGCTGCAGACGCGTATGCTTGCCGAAGCCGCATTGCTCGCCTCGCAGGCCGACGAGCCGGTCGAACAGAATTATGTCCGCAAGCACAGCCTCGCGCATCAGGGCGAGCATGGCTGCGACCTCGAAACCGCATCGCTGCGCGTCTTCTCTAATGCCGAGGGGGCCTATGGCGCCAACGTCAATCTGATGATCGACGACGGCGGCTGGACCGACCCCAATGAGCTTGCCGACAGCTTCGAGCGGCAGAAGGGCTTTGCCTATGGCGTCAAGGGCGCGCCGGTCCGGCAGGCCGCACTGCTGACCTCGGCGCTCAAGACCGTCGACTGCACCTACCAGAATCTGGAATCGGTCGAACTCGGGATCACCGCGATTGACCAATATGTCGACGGTCTCGGCGGGATCAGCCGCGCTGTGACGCGCGCGCGCAGCGGCGAGGCGGCACCGGTCTATATCGGCGACCAGACGCAGGGTGCTGGCAAGGTCCGCTCTCTGCAGGAGCAGGTCGCGCTCGAAACCCGTACTCGCATCCTGAACCCGGTGTGGACCGAAGGCCTGCTGCGCCACGGCTATGAAGGCGTCCGCCAGATCGAAGGCCATGTCACGACGACGATGGGCTGGTCGGCGACGACAGGCGAAGTCGACCCCTGGGTCTACCAGCGGATCAGCGAGACCTATGTACTCGACGAAGCGATGCGCGAGCGCATCGCGGCGCTGAACCCGAAGGCTTCGGCGCGGGTGGCCAACCGGCTGCTCGAGGCGAGTGAACGCAACTACTGGAAACCCGACGCTGCCACCCTGGCAGCACTCCAGGCTGCCAGCGACGAACTCGAGGATCGCCTCGAAGGCGTCGTCGCGGTGGCGGCATGACAGGACAACAAAAATGACCTTGCTCGATCCTCCTACACGTGGCGACGACGGCGAAGGCAGCGTCCAGGTCCGCATGGACCCGAGCGACCGCATCGGCAACGCCAAGGTGTTCGCCGTCTATGGCAAGGGTGGCATCGGCAAATCGACGACCTCGTCGAACCTGTCGGCGGCCTTCTCGCTGCTCGGCAAACGGGTTTTGCAGATCGGCTGCGACCCCAAGCATGACAGCACCTTCACGCTGACCAAGAAGCTCATGCCGACGGTCATCGACGTACTCGAAACCGTCGAATTCCACGCGGAGGAACTGCGCCCCGAGGATTATATGTTCGAGGGCTATAATGGCGTGATGTGCGTCGAGGCGGGCGGTCCGCCGGCGGGCACCGGTTGCGGCGGCTATGTCGTCGGCCAGACGGTCAAACTGCTTAAGCAGCATCATCTGCTCGAAGAGACCGATGTCGTGATCTTCGACGTGCTCGGCGACGTGGTGTGCGGCGGCTTCGCGGCGCCACTGCAGCATGCCGAACGCGCCGTCGTCGTCGCGGCCAATGATTTCGACAGCATTTTCGCGATGAACCGCATCGTCGCCGCCATCAAGGCCAAGTCGAAGAATTACGACGTGCGCATGGCGGGCGTCATCGCCAACCGCTCGGCGGCGACCGACGAGATCGACCGCTTCAATGAGGCGACCGGCCTCAAGCGCCTCGCGCACTTTCCCGACCTCGACGCGATCCGCCGCAGCCGCCTCAAAAAGTGCACGCTGTTCGAGATGGACTCGACGCCGGAAATCGACGCGGCCTGCCTCGAATATAAGCGGCTCGCCGCCCAGCTTTGGGCCGGCACCGATGCGCTCGACGCGCAGCCGATGAAGGACCGCGACATCTTTGAGTTTTTGGGGTTCGAATGACGGGTACGGCTTCCTACGCTCTCTACCGGACACGGCTCGAAACCTATTTCGACCGGACGGCGCGCGACACCTGGGCGCAGCTGACCTCGGATGCGCCGGTCAGTCGCATCCGTGCCACGGTTCGCGCCGGACGTGACCGGATGCGCTCGACGCTCCTGTCTTGGCTGCCCGAGGACATGACCGGCCTGCGCCTGCTCGACGCGGGTTGCGGCACCGGCGCGCTGGCCGTCGAAGCCGCGCAGCGCGGAGCTGAAGTCGTCGCGATCGATGTGGCGCGCGGCCTTGTCGATGTCGCCCGCGAACGGGCACCTGCGCATCTCAAGATCGACTGGCGCAGCGGCGACATGCTCGATCCGAGCCTTGGCAGCTTCGATCATGTCGTGGCGATGGATTCGCTCATCCATTACCGCCCGTTCGATATCGTCGACGTCATATCCTCGCTCGCCGAACGCACGCGCGGCTCGATGGTCTTTACCTTCACGCCGCAGAGCCCGGCGCTGTCGGCGATGCTGACGGTCGGGAAACTGTTTCCGCGCAGTGACCGGTCGCCGGCGATCCAGCCGGTCGGCGAATCGCTGCTGCGCACGCTGATCCTCGCCGCCGTGCCGTCCGCCGGCATTGGCCGCAGCGAACGTGTCGCGAGTGGTTTCTACAAAAGCCATGCGCTCGAGGTGACGCGCGCATGAGCACGCCCGCCTTCAAGGCCTCGCTGGCCCGGCAGCCGAAGCCGGCGCGTCTTGAAGACGGCAGCCGCATTGCCGCGATCAAGACGGGGACCTTCTGGAGCCGGCTGGGCACGCGCTTCCTGCCCTTTGCCGATGCCGCGACCAAGGAATTGCCGCTCGGGCGCCTGCTCCGTTTGTCGCTGTTCCAGGTTTCGGTTGGCATGGCAGCAGTGCTGCTGACCGGCACGCTCAACCGGGTGATGATCGTCGAGTTGGGCATGTCGGCGTCCATCGTTGCCGTAATGGTGTCGTTGCCGCTGCTGTTCGCGCCGCTCCGCGCGCTGATCGGCTTCAAGTCCGACCATCACCAATCCTATCTTGGCTGGAAGCGCGTTCCGTACATCTGGTTCGGTACGCTGATGCAGTTCGGCGGGCTGGCGATTCTGCCCTTCGCGCTGCTTGTCATGACCGGCGGCGGCACCGGCCCCGCCTTCTTCGGTCAGATCGGGGCGGCGATCGGCTTCCTGCTAATCGGCGCGGGCATGCACACGACACAGACCGCAGGCCTTGCATTGGCAACCGATCTCGCGCCCGAAGATGCCCGTCCGCGGGTCGTCGCGCTGCTCTATGTGATGTTGCTCGTCGGCATGATGGCCAGCGCGATCGTCATCGGCCGGCTACTCTCCGATTTCACGCCGACCAAGCTCGTGCAAATCGTGCAGAGCGCTGGCGTACTCACGCTGATCCTCAATATCGTCGCGCTGTGGAAGCAGGAGCCGCGCAGCCGCGCTGTCCGAGTTGCCCGCGAGGCGCGCCCCGGCTTTCGCGAAATCTGGGCGATCTTCATCGCGCGGCCCCAGACGATCCGGCTGCTCGTGGCGGTCGGCCTCGGCGCAGCGGCTTTCAGCATGCAGGATGTGCTGCTGGAGCCCTATGGCGGTCAGGTGCTCGGCCTGTCGGTGGGATCGACCACGCTGCTGACCGCGCTCTGGGCGCTCGGCATGCTGGCGGGCTTTTCCTATGCGGCGCGGCAACTGGGGATGGGAGCCGACCCGCACCGGCTCGCTGGCTTCGGTGCGGTCGCCGGGATCGCGGCCTTCCTGTGCGTGATCTTTGCCGGCCCCCTGCATTCCGTGGCATTGCTCGCAATCGGCGCGACGATCATCGGTTGCGGTGGGGGCCTGTTCTCGGTCGGCACGCTCACGGCTGCGATGGCGATTTCGGATGAGGGCCGCACGGGCCTCGCACTCGGGGCATGGGGCGCCGTGCAGGCGACTTCGGCGGGCCTTGCCATCGCGATCGGTGCCTTTGCGCGCGACTCGATCTCGGCAGCGGCAATCGCCAACCGGCTGGGCTCGACGCTTGCCGCGCCAAGCACCGGCTATGTCGCGGTCTATGGCTTTGAAATTGTCCTGTTGCTTGGCACCATCGTCGCGCTCGGCCCGCTGGTTCGCGGTGTCGCCTCGCCCACTCCGGTTACTGGCCGCTTTGGCCTCAGTGAATTCCCGATCTGAAAGGGCCTGTGATGAACCTTGAACTCACCCCCGGTATCGACGTCGCACTCCTGGTGTTCTGGGCGTTCGTGCTCTTCTTCATCGGCCTGATCTTCTATCTGCGCCGCGAGGATCGTCGCGAAGGCTATCCGCTGGAGGACGAAATCAGTGGCCGTCTTGGCGCGCCAGGCGGCGTGCTGCACACCGCCTCGACCAAGTCCTTCCGGCTACCCTTCGGACAGGGCGTGGTGACGGCGCCGACCCAGGGCCGCGAGCCGGTGAAGATCGCTGCCCGCCGGACCGATGGGTTCGCGGGGGCACCCTACACGCCGACCGGCAATCCGCTCGCTGATGGCATCGGACCGGCCGCCTGGGCCAATCGCGCCAAGCGCCCCGATATCGACATGGAGGGGCATCCCCGCATCGTGCCGATCGCCAGCGCTGCGGGCTACAGCATCGCGTCCGAGGATGCCGACCTTGCCGGCTGGCCGGTGATCGGCGCCGACGGCGCGGTCGCCGGAACGGTCAGCACGCTCTGGATCGACAAGGCCGATCGCCTCGTCCGCTATATCCAGATCGCATCCGACGGCGGGCCGTTGCTCGCGCCGATGATGATGGCCACCGTCGATCGCCGTCGCGGCCGTGTCGTCATCGACGCGATCAACGCCAGCCAGTTCGCTGGCGTGCCGCGCCTTGAGGCTGCCGACCAGATCACGCTCTATGAAGAAGAGCGCGTCCAGGCCTATTTCGGCGGCGGCTATCTCTATGCCAACACCGGGCGGCAGGAGCCGTTTCTGTGAGCGAATATGAGATCGAGCCGACGCCCGGCCTGCCCGGGGTGCTGCCCGAGGGCGAGCAAATCCTCTGGCAGGGTTCGCCCGATTGGCGGACGCTCGCGCGCACGGCATTCCACACGCGTCTCGTTGCGGGCTATTTCGTGCTGCTTGCGGGCTGGGCGGCGCTGAACGTGGCAACCGGCGATGCCAGCCTTCTGGGCGTCGCGGCGACCATCGGCGTTGGGGCGCTCGGCGTCGGCCTGCTGAACCTGCTTGCCAGGGGTGCGGCGCGGACGACGATCTACACGCTGACCAACCGCCGCATCGTCATGCGGATCGGCATGGCGGTCCCCAAATGCATCAACCTGCCGCTGCGAATGATTGAATCGGTCGATCTGGCGATGCACACTGACGGCTCGGGCGACTTGCCTTTGGCGATCGGCGGCGCGCCGAAACTCGGCTATCTCGCGCTCTGGCCGCACGCCCGGCCGTGGAAGATCGTCAAGCCGCAGCCGATGCTCCGGGCCGTCCCCGGCGCTGACACTATCGCCGCGATGATCGCACGCGCCTGCCTCGCCGCGAACCCGGAGGGCCGTGTTGCGGCACCCGTCGCGCGCGCCGAAGCCATGCCTGACTTTGCCGGAGCCGCAACCGCATGAGCCACAGTCACGCCGAGATGCTGCCGCGAGGCGCGCTGGTCACCGCCGGCGCACTGGTGCTGTTCGCCTTCGTCGCAACTGCGACGGTGCGGATCGCGGGCATTCCTGCCGCCGCGTCACCGGCCGCGCTGCGCGCACAGGAACATGTCGGCGCGGTGTCTTCGCGCAACCTGCGCTTCCTCGACCGCGTCGACGGAGCCGTCGTTATCCAGGATGTCGACCGGGGTGATACGGCGTCGATCATCGCGCCGGGCCAGCAGACCGGTTTCATCCGCGGTGTCATGCGCGGCCTCGCGCGGGAGCGGCGCATGCGTGGCATTGGCGAAGAGCCGCCATTCAGTCTGACCCAGTGGCGCGATGGCGAGCTCACGCTCACCGACAGCGCCACCGGCCGCTCGATCGAATTGACGTCCTTCGGCTCGACCAACCGCGCAGCGTTTGCGGCGCTGCTTGTCGAGGGGCCGCAATCATGATCGCGCTGCGCCGCACGAGCTTTGACACGCCCTGCACGATCCAAGTCGAGCACAGCGACGAATTTCTGTGCGCGCATGTCGAACTGGCGGGCAATGTGCCGATCGGGCCGGGCGACCGCGTCCGGGTTCACGGCGAGCCGATCAGTGTCGGCTTCGGGGAACGCCGCGTCGTCGAACGCATCGCCACCGTCGAGCGCGCCAGCACCGTCGAGCGGCTCTGGACCAAATTCGCCGGCCATTTCGAAATGGCCGAACTCTATGAAGTCAGCTTCTCGGATCGGAAGAGCTTATGAACGCGATCACCCCGATCAGGCGCGCAGCCGCCGACACCGATGCGATGGCAATCGCCCGCGAGGACACGGTCCTGTCACCGCGCTTTTACACCACCGATTTCGCCGCGATGGACCGCATTGACGTGTCGGGCGTCCGCACCGAATGGGACGCGCTCATCGCCGAGATGGTTGCTGACCCCAACCGGCTCCACTTCAAGCGCACCCAGGCGTTCGACGGCGTCATCGAAAGCCTGCCCGATGGCCTCCGCGAGGAGTTCATCGACTTCCTCGTCAGTTCCCTGACCGCCGAATTCTCCGGCTGCATTCTCTATGCCGAAGTCGCGAAACGGGTGAAGAACCCGGACATTAGGCAGCTGTTCAAGCTGATGAGCCGCGACGAGAGCCGCCATGCCGGTTTCATCAACGACACGCTCAAGGACGCCGGCATTGGGATCGATCTCGGCTTCTTGACCAAGACCAAGAAATACACCTATTTCCGGCCGAAATTCATCTTCTACGCGACCTATCTGAGCGAGAAGATCGGCTATGCGCGCTACATCACGATCTTCCGCCATCTGGCGCGGCATCCGGAACTGCGCTTCCACCCGATCTTCAACTGGTTCGAACTCTGGTGCAACGACGAGTTCCGCCACGGCGATGCCTTCGCGATACTCATGCGCACCGACCCGAAGTTGCTGACCGGGATCAACAAGCTGTGGATCCGCTTCTTCCTCGTTGCGGTCTATGCGACGATGTATGTGCGCGATCACAACCGCCCCGCCTTCCACAAGGCGCTCGGCATCGACCCAACCGACTATGACAATCGCGTCTTCTCGATCTGCTCGGAGATCACCCGGCAGGTGTTCCCGATCGTGCTCGATACCGACAGCCCGGCCTTCGCGCGCGGGCTCGAGCGTATGCGGCGCATCTCGGGGGCGATCGACGCTGCAAAAGCGCAGGGTGGTCTGCTCGGCGGCCTCAAGCGCATCGGTCTTGTCGGCGCGGCGGCAGTCAACTTCGCCCGCCTCTATCTGACTCCGGTCAAGCGCAACGAAGCGCCCGCCAATGTCCGCCTGGTCCCGGCCTGGTGACCGCTGCGCCGCTCCTGTTCGCGCTGTTCATGTGGTTCGTCGGGACCGCCGTGGTCGTGTGGCTGGACAGCCGTCCACGGCACACCTTCGCGCTGAGCCTGCAGCTCGCTGCCGCCGTGGCCGCCGTCGCAACGGTGCTGGTCTGGGCGATGGCAGGCGATGCGAGTGCAGCAGCCGCCTACGCGGGGTTCGGCGCGGCAATCCTAATCTGGGGCTGGCATGAGATGAGCTTCCTGATGGGTGCCGTCGCCGGGCCGAGCAAGGAGCCCTGCCCGCCCGGCGCGACCGGCTGGCGCCGGTTCAAGGCCGCGACCGCGACGGTCATCCATCACGAGCTGGCGATTGCCGCGACGGCGATCCTGCTGTTCGCGGTCAGCTGGGACCAGCCGAACCAGACGGCGCCGCTGACCTTCCTGCTGCTGTTCGTGCTGCGCCTATCGGCGAAGTTCAACCTGTTCTTCGGCGTGCCGAACCTCAGCGACGAGGTGTTCCCCGAGCATCTCGCCTATCTCAAGAGCTATTTTCCGAAGGCGCGGCTCAATGCGCTGTTTCCCTTCTCGATCCTGTTTGGCAGCGGCGTCGTCGTCTGGTGCTGGAACGCCGCCGCAGCCGCGCCCGCCGGCAGCGGCGCTGCGGTCAGCGCAACGGTAATCGGCGGCCTCGCCGTGCTCGGCGTGGTCGAACATCTGTTTCTGGTTCTGCCGATGCGCGACGCCAAAATGTGGCGCTGGGCATCTTCATCAACACCAATCACGACAGCCGCGGTCAAGACCGCGACCATCGATCGCTAAGGGGGAGTGGCGACTATGGATTACGAGGGTTTCTTTTCATCCGAGCTTGAGACGCTCCGGTCGGACGGTCGCTACCGTGTGTTTGCGGAGCTGGAGCGCAAGGCGGGGTCGTTTCCGCGGGCGACGCGCTATGCGGACGGCGGGACGGGCGAGGTCACGGTGTGGTGCTCGAACGACTATCTCGGCATGG
>CALRQP020000032.1:0-34849 GCA_943370355.1 Sphingomonas paucimobilis | reverse complement strand
AACCGCCAAGGTGAAATCCCGCATGACCCGACCCGTCGCCGCCATCATTCTCGCCGCCGGCAAGGGCACGCGCATGAAGTCGGACCTGCACAAGGTGCTGCACCCGCTGGCCGGCCGTCCGATGCTGCTCCACCTGCTCGCCAGCGTCGATGAATTGGCTCCTGCGCACAAGGTCGTCATCGTCGGGGATAAGGCTGCCCAGGTCGAAGCGGCGGTCGTGCCGCACGGTTGCGCGGTCGCTGTGCAGGATCCGCAACTTGGAACGGGCCACGCCGTGCAACAAGCCGAGACAGCGCTCGCCGGTTTCGATGGCGACGTGCTGATCCTTTACGGCGACGTCCCCCTCGTCCGTACTGAAACAATGCGCAACATGCTGGCAGCCCTCGGCGGTGAAGACGGCCCGGCCTGCGTCGTGCTCGGCTTCCGGCCCGCCGATCCCGCCGCCTATGGCCGCATCCTCGCCGCTCCCGATGCCACCATCGACAAGATGGTCGAGTTCAAGGACGCCGACGCCGTCGAGCGCTTGGTCACACTCTGCAATTCCGGCCTGATGGCGGTCCGCAGCCGCGACCTGTTCGCGCTGCTCGCCCGCGTGACCAACGACAATGCAGCCGGCGAATATTATCTGCCCGACATCGTCATGCTTGCCGCCGCCGACGGTCGCCGCTCGGTCGTCGTGGAGACCAGCGAGGCGGAGGTTGCCGGCATCAACTCCCGCGCTGAACTAGCGGCGGTCGAAGCCCAGTGGCAGTCCCGTCGCCGCATCGAGGCAATGGCGGATGGCGCTTCGCTGCTCGCTCCTGAAACCGTCTGGTTCAGCTTCGACACCCTGCTCGGACGCGACGTGACGGTCGGCCAGAATGTCGTGTTCGGCCCCGGCGTCACGGTTGCCGATGGCGCGACCATCCACGCCTTCTCGCATCTGGAGGGCGCAGCAGTCGGCCGGAACGCCGAAGTCGGCCCCTATGCCCGCCTCCGCCCGGGTGCAGACCTTGGCGAGAAATCAAAGGTCGGCAATTTCGTCGAGGTCAAGAAGTCCAGACTCGGCAAGGGTGCCAAGGCCAATCACCTGTCCTACATCGGCGACGCCGACGTCGGCGCGGGCGCGAACATCGGCGCGGGTACAATCACCTGCAATTATGATGGCTTCTTCAAATATCGCACGCTGATCGGCGAAGGCGCGTTCATCGGCTCCAACTCCGCTCTCGTGGCGCCGGTCAGCATCGGCGCCGGTGCGATTGTCGGGGCGGGCAGCGTGGTCACACGCGATGTCGCGCCTGATGCGCTGGCCGTCGCGCGTGGCGTGCAGGACGCCAAGCCCGGCTGGGCGGGCAAATTCCGCGCTGCGATGTTGGCGAAGAAGGCGAAGAAGCCCTAGATCGTCCAATAGACCCGCGTCAGCGGCACAAGGCTCCGCCCGATCGCGTCGAATTTTTCGTAATTGTCCATGATCGCGCGAGCGAGGTCGTCGAGCGTCATCAGCATCACCGGGATCGCCGCGCGCTCGGCTTCATAATAGGCCTCACGCGTGAAGCCGCCCGTCGACACGTAGAGGCCGCGATCTTCCCGGTGCCGTCCGCCTAGAAAGCTGCGCACCTCGGGTGCGCCCATCGCCTGCGCCTTGCGATGCTTGACCTCGACGACAATCCTGGGTGACTCGAAGCCGAAACCGTCTGGCGACGCGAAGATATCCTTGCCGCGATCCGAGCCCTGCGGGCTGATCTTGGTCTGGTAGCCCAGCGCACGCAGCCAAGCCGCCACGAGATCCTGCAACTGGTTCCAGTCCAGTTCGATAATCCGGTCCTTGAGCCTCTCGAGCGCGCGTTCCTGGATCGCATCATAAGGGTCGGGATCAGCAGCGCGGCCCAGCGGTGCCCCCTGCGGCGCTTCCCCTGCAAGCCGGCTTTCGATCTCGATGCAGCTATAGTCCGGCAGCAGGAACAGCGACTGGATCACGCCCAGCGTATTGCGGCTTTCGGCACTCAGCGCATCGCGGCCGACCGTATCGCCCCAGTCGACAGCGCGAACGCAGCTGAGCTCTTCGTCCACGTCCGGGCGGTAGCGGGCTGCCCCCGCGATCGTGCCGGTCAGATAGACGCGCCGCTGGCTGTCGTAGGTGACGACGCCGTCGCCGAGCTTCAGTTCGTGGACAAAGCGAAACACCTGATCCGACGCCACCGCGACCTGCGTCTCCGTCCATTCCGGATAGCCGGCCCGGAAACTCTGCGAGAGCGCGCGGCGGTCATCGATCGCAGTCGGGTCGCCGATCTGGGCCCAACCAAGTGCGACGATGCCCTGCTCCACAAAGTCGGGGAAATGCCGTCCGCCGCGCCCGGCCCGGACCATCCACATTCGCCGCATGGAATCCGCCGAAGCCTGTCGGCTCAGGCAGCGGCGACCTGGGCTCGCCCGGCCTGCGCGCGACGCGGGTCTTTCGCGCCGAGCAATCCCATCGACCGCAGACTCGCATAGCCGCAGCGCGACACAATCAAATGATCATGCACCGATATGCCGAGCGGCAACGCCGCCTGCGCCAGCAGATGCGTCGCGTCCACATCGTCCTTGCTAGGTGTCGGGTCGCCGGAGGGATGATTGTGCACCAGCACCAGCGCACTCGCGCCAACATCAAGCGCGCGTTTGACGATATCCCGGACGAACATCGGCGCCTGTCCGACCGAGCCTTCGATGAGCAGTTCGTCCCGCATCAGCCGATTCTGGATATCGAGGAACAGCACGCGCATCGACTCGACGCGGGCATGTGCCATTGTCCCGTGCAGATAGTCGATCAGCGCGGCGCTGGAGGCGAGGCATGGCCGATCCTCGACTTCCCGACGCAGCGAGAGTGCGACGACCTCGCGAAGCATCGCAACGACCTGACGGCCCGCCGCGGGGATGCCCAGCCGCGCCAGCTCGAAGTCGCTCGTCGCCAGCGCGCCGCCCAAGGTCCGTGCCTCCCGCAACAGATGCGCGGCAAAGTGCGGCGCGGCGGGTCCGCAGCCAGCAAGCGCAAGGAAGTCGCCCAGCAAGGCCGTATCGGGGTCCGGCTGGACCGTCGGCTGCGGCAACGGTGCATCAACACGCTTGAGCGCACTAGCCATGCCACATCCCCTGCGCCGGTACCGCGCGCGGCGGCAGCGGCACGTCGAAATCGCGCGCACGCCACGATCCAATCAGGAGTGCAAGCAGCACAGGATATGCCCAAAAAGCCTCCGCGGTTGCATAAGCCCATGGCCAGACCGTCGGCTGAACAATCTTCGCCAGATGAATCGTAGTTCCCACAAGATGGAAGGCCATCGCCCACAGCGGCCAGAAACGGTTTGACGTCATCGCAACGACAGTCAGAGCGACCAGCAGGCTCACGTCCACCAACATGATCCCATATTCAGGCTGTTCAAACATGCCTTGCTGCAGAAGTGGGGAAGCGACCGAAGCCAATAGACACGCAATTGCAACAAGGCGCTCGGGAACACCGCCGCGGAGTAGTGCGACACCTACTGCTAGGGCGAGAGCGCTATAGAAGAAGATTTGTAAGCCCGTCATGCGCCTCCAGCGACCTACGGCGCGCGCCAGCATCTAGGCGCGCGCTCAGAATCTACGCTGCCTCGGCTGTGGGAACAGCCTTTAGCCCAGCGGCAAAGTTCGGCTTGAAGGTGCCGCCGCCGAACGCGACATGGCCGAGACCGATTTCGCGCTGTGTTACCGACAACTGCTTGTGCGTTTCGACGATCTGGCGGCGCGCTGCACCAAGTGCCGACACGACTTCGATGGCGCGCTCGAGTGCGTCCTGGCCGACAATCGCCGAAAGCCGCGCGTCTTCGCGGATCGAGGGCATGAGGCCGGCGAGCTTCGCCGCCTGCGTCAGGGCCGCATCGATGGCGGCTTCGGTCGAAAAGAGTTGCTCGGCAACGCGGTGCGCGATTTCGATGCGCTTGCTCATGGCTTAATCCCTTCTGCCTGCCGTAGCGGCAGACGTGATCGACCCGGCTCAGATGTCGCGCCGGCGTCGATCGGGGATCAATGCACCCGGCTGAGTGCTTCCAATCCCGCGAGGATCGCCCCGAACCCCATGGCGGAGCCGATCGCGATCGCCATTGCGATGACGAGCCTTTGGAGGACGGTCAGGTCGTTGCGCCCACCCCAGGCCCGGAAGCGCGGCGGAAGCGCATCCGTCACCGGGAATGGCATGAACACCTGTCTTGCTTCCCCGAGTGCGGCGAACTCAGCGGCCCGTTGCGCATCGAGAGAGGAAGGATGAGTGCTGTACCCAAACCCGGGATGGCGAGCGACGCCGTCTCCGAGATCGGATGTGTCATCGTTATTGGCGGCGGCAAACACCGGGGATTGGTATGCCAATGGCTGGTACGGGCTGGTATCCTCGCGCAGCGCCAGGATCTGCGCCGCCTCCACTCGGCCGGTCACGCCGAGGATCTTCATCGCAGCCTTGAGGCGGGCATCGACCGTGTGCGGCGAGATATCCAGAACCCGGGCGATATCCTTCGATCCCATGTGATGCATGACCAAGCGAAGGCAGGCCTTCTGCCCTTCGGTCAGCAATGAGACGTCATGACTTTTCATCGCATCCCTCGGGATCCTGCCCCGGATCCTGGGTCGGCCTTGATTGCCGCTGCCATTCGATAGTCCAAAACGGTCGTTTCGGCAATTGCAGTCGAAGGCTCGGGCTACAGCAGCTGATGCCCCAGCAAGCGCGATGCCTGCGCGCGGGCCTCGTCGGTCACTATTGCGCCCGACAGCATGCGGGCGATTTCCTCGCGGCGTTCCGCCTCAGACAACGCCACGACGTCAGTTCGCGTGACATCTCCATTCGAGGATTTGGCGATTCGCCACTGGTGACTGCCGCGCGCCGCAACCTGCGGGCTATGCGTCACGACGAGCACCTGTCCACCGTCGGCGAGCCGCGCCAACCGCTCGCCGATCGCCGACGCGACCGCTCCGCCAACGCCGCGGTCGATTTCGTCGAAGATCATCGTGCCGGCGCTCCCCGCCTCGGCGAGGGCGACCTTCAGAGCGAGGATGAATCGCGACAGCTCACCGCCCGAGGCGATCTTGAGGAGCGGTGCGAATGGCGCGCCCGGGTTGGTCGAAATCTCGAACTCGACCCGGTCGCGCCCTGCGGCCGACCATTGCGCTTCGCCAAGCGCGTCGATGACCGTGCGAAACCGCGCGACATCGAGCTTCAGCGGTGCAAGTTCGCCAGCGACAGCCGCATCGAGCCGTGTGGCCGCGACCCGCCGCGACTCGCTGAGCGCTTCGCTAGCGGCTTCGTAACGCGCCCGAGCAGCCGCCACGGCTCGCTCAAGCCCGGCGAGCCGCTCCTCCCCCGCTTCGATTGCCTCGGCCTGCGCCTCCATCTCAGCTGCCAGCGCAGCCAATGCATCGACTTCGACTCGGTGCTTGCGCGCCAGCGCCCTAAGCTCGAATAGCCGGGTCTCCGCCGCATCGAGCCGCGCAGGGTCATAGGCCAATGCCTCGCCAGCCGCTGCGAGCCGATCTTCGGCCTCCCCCGCTTCATTCAAGGCGCGGTCCAGCGCCGCCAACGCTTCGCCTAACAGGCCAAGCTCCGGTGCCAGCCGTTCCAGCCGTCGCGCAGCCTGCCGGAGTTGGGCCAGCCCGCCGTCGCTGCCAGTCACCAGCGCTTCGACGGCCTGCAAATCCTCGGCGATCCGCTGGCCCTTGAGCATCGTCGCGCGTTCCTCGGCGAGCGCGCTCTCCTCGCCCGGCAGCGGCTTGGCCGCCCGCAATTCCGCAACAGCGTGCGTCAGCCAATCGCGATCGCGCAGGCCGGCCTCCAGCGTCGCCCGCGCATCGGCCAGCGCCGCTTCGGCGTCGCGCCACTGCTGCCACGCCGAGGCCGTCGGGGCCGTATCGATGCGCCCGAACAGGTCGAGCAGCGCGCGGTGTCCCTTGGGATTCAGCAATCCGCGCTCGTCATGCTGGCCATGGATTTCGACCAGCTGCACGCCGATCTCGCGCAGCAGCGCCACGCCGACCGGCTGATCGTTGACGAACGCCCGACTGCCGCCGTCCGCCTTGACGATGCGGCGCAAGATGATCGCGTCACCGCCATCGAGCCCATTGTCCTCCAGCACCGCCCGCGCCGGATGGTCATCCGCAACCTCGAACGTCGCGCTCACAACGGCCTGCGCCGCGCCGCGCCGCACCAGCCCTGCCTCGCCGCGCTCGCCGAGCGCCAGACCGAGGCTATCGAGCAGGATCGACTTGCCCGCACCGGTTTCGCCCGTGAGCACGCCGAGGCCACGCCGGAACTCAAGGTTCAGCGCTTCGATCAGCACGACATCACGAATGGACAACGAAGTCAGCACGGGCGGTCGTCCACCTTTTCGGAGGATGCGGTCACGCCTTCGTTAGTGGCTTCGTGCCCGAACGGAAACGGCGAACCGCCTCAGGCCTTTTTCTGCACGAGCTTGTAGGCGCGCTCATACCATTTCGAGCCCGGATAATTATAGCCGAGCACAGCTGCTGTCTTCTGCGCTTCCGCGGGCAGGCCGAGCGCCAGATAGGATTCGACCAGCCGCTCCATCGCCTCGGGCACATGGCTGGTGCCGTCGAAATCATCGACGACCTTGCGGAAGCGCGTGATCGACGCAAGCCACTGGCCGGTGCTTTGATAGAAGCGCCCGACCTCCATCTCTTTGCCGGCAAGATGGTCGCGCGCGAGGTCGAGCTTCAGCCGTGCGTCGGCGGCATAGTCAGTGTCGGGATAGCGGCGCACCAATTCGTTGAGCGCATCGAGCGCCTGCTGCGTCGTCTTCTGGTCGCGTTCGACGCTGATGATCTGCTCATAATAGCTGATCGCGACGAGATAATAGGCGTAAGCGGCGTCCTTGTTGCCGGGATGCAGCGACAGGAAGCGCTGCGCGGCGAGGATGCCCTCCTGATACTGGCCGCCCATATAATAGCTGAACGCGCTCATCAGCTGCGCGCGGCGCGCCCAGACCGAATAGGGATGCTGCCGCTCGACCTCGTCGAACACCAGCGCCGCTTCCTTGTAGCGCTTCTTGTCGAGATAATCCTTGCCGGCGACGTAGAGCGTCTCCACGTCCTGGGCGACATATTTCTGGTCGGCCTTGCCGGCCTTGTTGCTCGCGCATCCGGTCACGCCAAGTGCGGCGACGGCGATGGCGAGGATGGCGGCGCGCGGGACGCTGATACGCTGGGTCATGACCGCCTCTTAGCCGAGCCCGGGCGCGAGGCCAAGCTGCACCATTGCGCTGGCGGCGGCGCGCCCGCAAAGTCGCCGCGATGCTCCGCGTCCTGACCCTCGCCACTTTGTACCCGAACGACGCGCAGCCGGGCTTGGGTCGCTTCGTCGAAGCGCAGACCGCACGGCTGGCCGCGCATCCCGGCGTCGATCTGCGTGTGGTGAGCCCGATAGCGTTGCCGCCCGCGCCGTTCGACCGGCATCCCCGCTATGCGGCGCTCCGCGCGCTCCCGGAGCGGGACGTCCGGAACGGCGTCGAAGTCTGGCGGCCGCGCGCCAGCCTGATCCCCGGCATCGGCGGCGCGTTCAATCCGTGGTTCGTCTACCGCGCGGCAAAGCCGATCCTCGCCCAAATGCGCCGCGACGGCTTCGCATTCGACGTGATCGACGCGCAATTTTTCTACCCCGATGGCCCTGCCGCGATACGCCTCGCCAAAGATTTTGATGTGCCCTTTTCGATCAAGGCGCGCGGCAGCGACATCGAATATTGGGGCCAGCGGCCCGACACGCGCGGCGCAATCCGCAACGCCGCCAACGGGGCGGGTGGCCTGCTGGCCGTCTCTGCGGCGCTCCGCGACCGGATGACGGCGCTCGGGCTGCCCCAGCCCGCCGTCCACTATACCGGCGTCGATCTCGACCGCTTTGCGCCCGCTGATCGGAACGCAGCCAAGGCCGCACTGGGCATCGCCGACCCGCTCGTCGTCAGCATCGGCAACCTGATCTCCCTCAAGGGTCATGAGATCGTCATCGCAGCGGTCGCATCGCTGCCGGGGGTCTCGCTGCTCATTGCCGGTGAAGGCCCGGACCGTCCACGCCTCGAAGCCTGCATCGCGAACTCCGGTGCCGCCGAGCGAATCCGGTTGCTCGGCGCAGTCGCTCACGCCGACGTGCCCGCCCTGCTGGCAGCCGCCGACGTCGTTGCATTGGCCTCGGAGCGCGAGGGCCTTGCCAACGTCTGGGTCGAAGCGCTTGCCTGCGGAACCCCCGTCGTCGCCCCCGACATCGGCAGCGCCCGCGAAGTCATCGACCGTCCTGCCGCTGGCCGTATCGTTGATCGGACGCCGCAAGCCTTTGCCGGCGCTATCGACGCGCTTCTCTCGCAACCGCCTGCCCCGTCGGCCGTCCGCGAAGCGGCTCTTCGCTTCGGCTGGGCGCGCAATACCGATGAATTGTTCGACCATCTCGCCGCTGTCGCCGGGGCGCGGAGCCGTCTGGTGTAATTCGGACTCGCTATTCGGAACCTGCTCGCAAGGGCTGGGCGACTCGGCTAATTTGCAGCGCATGAAACGCCTCACGACCCTGCTCACCGCGGCACTTGCGGCATCAGCTGCGCCTGCAGCCGAACCGGCCGCCTGGAACCCTGACGCGATCGTCTGGCAGCGCTTCAATCCGGACGGCACCAAGTTCGCGCTGCTCGAGGGCGTTCGCGACAAGGCGGGTGTCGCCTTTTCCTACGCCTTCTTCATTCCGGCGGGCGTCTGGGATGCGCCGCACTCACATTCCGCCGACGCGCGCGTGTTCGTCGCACGCGGGGCTCTGCATCTCGGCTACGGCGACAGGCTCGATAAAGCCAAGGCGAAAGCTTTTCCCGCAGGAAGCTATTTGCTCGTCCCAGGGAACGCGCACCATTTCGACGGATCGCCAGTCGATACGCTGATCATCGGCACGGCCACAGGCCCATGGTCGACGGACTATATCGACAGGGCATCGATTCCTGCGGCGGGCACGCCGCCAAAGTAGGCCGCCGTTACGGTTTGGCGTCCAGCGCCACCGTCGCGGTTGACGCCGGCTGACCCGCCATCGCCTTGGCAACCGCCTCGGCCTGCTCCATCACCCGAAGCACATTGCCGCCCGCGAGTTTCGCCAGATCGGCATCGCTCCAGCCTCGCTTCGCCAGCTCGGCGAACAGCGCGGGGTACATAGACACGTCGCTGAGCCCCTCGACGGTCTCGGTAATTCCATCGAAATCGCCGCCGATCCCGACATGGTCGTGACCCGCCACCGTTGCGATGTGATCGATGTGATTTGCCACCTCGGCGATTGTCACGGGCGGCGGCGGGTTGGCCGTCTTCCACGCCTCCAGCGCCGCCTTCGCCCGCTCCGGCTGGCCAATGTAGAGGCCCCCATAAGGCGGATTGTCGTAGCGCGCTTTTTCCGCAGCTGCCCGTGCATCATATTCCTGACGTGCGCGCGACACATAGCCGGGCACGAAGTCGGCCATCACCACGCCGCCATTCGCCGCAACGAGCTTCAGCACATCGTCGGCGACATTGCGCGGATGATCGGTGATTGCCCGCGCGCCCTCATGGCTGAAGATCACCGGTGACTTGGTGACCGCCAGCGCGTCCATCATCGTCTTCGGACTGGTGTGCGCGAGGTCGACGAGCATCCCGAGCCGGTTCATCTCGCCAACCACCGCCTTGCCGAACGGCGTCAGCCCGTCATGCGCGGGGGCCTGTGTCGCCGAATCGGCCCAGTCGGTGTTGGCGGTATGCGTGAGCGTCATGTAGCGTGCGCCGAGCCGGTAATAGCTGCGCAGCACCGGCAGCGAATTGGCGATCTGGTGTCCGCCCTCGACTCCGATCAGCGAGGCGATGTGCCCGGCCTTGTGGATGCGCCGCACGTCGGCAGCCGTCGCTGCGAGCTCGAACGTCCCGGGCCAGGTCGCCGCCAGCCGCTTCACCGCATCGATCTGTTCAAGCGTCGCCACCACCGCCGCGTCGCCCTTGATGTCGACCGGAACCCAAACCGACCAGAATTGCCCGCCAAGCTTGCCGGTCCGCAGCCGCGGAATATCGGTCTGCAGCTTCGCCTCGCCCGCCGCGAGATCGGGCCATTTCGCGCCAAACCCCTCGCGCAGCGCCCAAGGCAGATCGTTATGCCCGTCGATCAGCGGTGTCTTGGCGAGCACTGCGGCCACCCGCTTGTCGATGACGGGATCGGCATGGGCCGGAAGGGCGGCAGCCGCGAGCAGCGCGGCGAGAAGGAGCTTTTGCATGGCGGCAGGCTAGCAGGTGCCAAAGCCATAAGGAAAGGGCCGGGAGTTTCCCCCCGGCCCTGCCTTCGTTCGGTTTGGTGGTTGGACTTAGAAGTCCATCCCGCCCATGCCGCCCATGCCGCCCATTCCGCCGCCGCCCATGCCGCCGGCACCGGACTTGTCTTCCGGCAGTTCGGCCACAACGGCTTCGGTGGTGATCAGCAGACCGGCGACCGAAGCTGCATTCTGCAGCGCGGTGCGGACAACCTTGGTCGGGTCGATCACGCCGGCCGAGACGAGGTTCTCATAGGTCTCGGTCTGGGCATTGAAGCCGATCGTCGGGTCGTTGCCTTCGAGCAGCTTGCCCGAAACAACCGCACCGTCATGGCCGGCGTTGGTCGCGATCTGGCGAACCAGCGCGGTCAGCGCCTTGCGGACGATGTCGATGCCGCGGGTCTGGTCGTCGTTGGCACCCTTGAAGCCCTCGATCGCCTTGGTCGCGTAGAGCAGCGCGGTGCCGCCGCCGGGGACGATACCCTCTTCGACAGCTGCGCGAGTTGCGTGCAGCGCATCGTCAACGCGGTCCTTGCGCTCCTTGACCTCGACCTCGGACGCGCCGCCGACCTTGATGACGGCAACGCCGCCCGCAAGCTTGGCGAGACGCTCCTGGAGCTTCTCCTTATCGTAGTCCGAGGTGGTGTTCTCGATCTGCGAGCGGATCTGCTCGACACGGCCCTTGATGGCATCGGCTTCGCCGGTACCGTCAATGATGGTCGTGTTGTCCTTGTCGATGGTGACGCGCTTGGCCGAGCCGAGCATGCCAAGCGTGACATTCTCGAGCTTGATACCGAGGTCTTCCGAGATCATCTGACCCTGCGTCAGGATCGCGATGTCCTCGAGCATCGCCTTGCGACGATCGCCAAAGCCCGGCGCCTTGACGGCCGCGACCTTGAGTCCGCCACGCAGCTTGTTGACGACGAGCGTGGCCAGAGCCTCGCCCTCGACGTCCTCGGCGATGATCAGCAGCGGACGGCCCGACTGCACAACCGCCTCGAGCACCGGCAGCAGCGCCTGCAGGTTGCTGAGCTTCTTCTCGTGGATGAGGATATGCGGGTTATCGAGTTCGACCTGCATCTTCTCGGGGTTGGTGATGAAGTAAGGCGACAGGTAGCCGCGGTCGAACTGCATGCCCTCGACGACGTCGAGTTCGAAGTCGAGACCCTTGGCCTCTTCAACGGTGATCACGCCTTCCTTGCCGACCTTCTCCATCGCTTCGGCGATCTTCTGGCCGACGACGGTGTCGCCATTGGCCGAGATGATGCCGACCTGGGCGATTTCGGCCGAGCCGGTGACCGGCTTCGAGCGCGCCTTCAGATCTTCGACGACCTTGGTGACAGCGAGGTCGATGCCGCGCTTCAGGTCCATCGGGCTGATGCCGGCAGCAACCGACTTCAGGCCTTCGCGAACGATCGCCTGGGCGAGAACGGTCGCGGTGGTGGTGCCGTCACCGGCCACGTCGTTGGTCTTGGAAGCGACTTCGCGGACCATCTGCGCACCGATATTCTGGTACTTGTCCTTGAGTTCGATTTCCTTGGCGACGGTCACGCCGTCCTTGGTGATGCGGGGAGCGCCGAAGCTCTTCTCGATCACGACGTTGCGGCCCTTCGGGCCCAGCGTCACCTTGACGGCGTCGGCGAGGATGTCGACGCCCTGGAGAATGCGTTCGCGCGCGTCGCGGCCGAACTTAACGTCCTTGGCTGCCATGATGATGTTCCTTGGTTCGAGTGTTTGGTGAGACTGCGATGCCTGGGCGCGGCGTTAGCCGACGATCCCGAGGATATCGCTTTCCTTCATGATCAGCAGGTCTTCGCCGTCGAGCTTGACCTCGGTGCCCGACCATTTGCCGAACAGGATCTTGTCGCCGGCCTTCACGTCGAGCGGCGTGATCTTGCCGTCTTCGCCGCGCGCGCCTGCGCCGACCGAGACGACTTCGCCCTCCTGGGGCTTTTCCTTGGCGGTATCGGGAATGATGATGCCACCGGCGGTCTTCTCGCTTGCCTCGATACGGCGAACGAGAACGCGGTCATGCAATGGACGAAAGGTCATGCGTCACCCTGCTCTCTTTGTGGTTGTTACGGGCGTTAGCACTCACCCAAAGCGAGTGCCAACAGCGCGGCGGATATGTGTCCGCGTTCACCGAGAGTCAAGGTTTTGGAGCGTGAATTTCCTGTTACGGCAGGACGCGGGAGCGCGAGGGCGGTGCCTCGACCGGCAGAGGACCGGGGGTTTGTCCGGCCCTACGGAAGCCGCGCAGGACGAGGAATGCCAGCGCGGCCGCATAGAAGGCGGCGACTGTCGCCGTCGGCACTACCCATTGCCCGTGCAGTCCGGGATTGACCGGCTGCCCGACGAGCGCCCGCCCCGCGACCGCGCGCAGCAGCTGCAGGAAGCCGACCGCGAGCATGATCGCCGCGGCGGTGCGGAATTCCGGCGCGCGTGCCCGCCCGCCCCGATACATCTCGAACGCGGTCGCGATCGCATACATCGCCTGCAATGTCCCGTTCACGACAACCCGGCCGGTGAAATCCTGGCCGAGCTTGGCACTGATTCCGAGCCAGATCGTCGGCCCGATCACCAGTCCGAGCAGGTTCGGCGACCGACCGTGCAGGCGGCGCGTCGCACTCAGCGCCGCGCCGGACGCCCCGAGCGTCGCATAAGTGCCCAGCATGCGCGCGATCGAATCGGGTTGGTCGCCGCCGGCCACAAACAGGATGAATCCGGTCGCTGCCAGGGCGAGGCTTGCCGCCCACCATAGCAGCGAATCGGCGGCGCGATTTCGCGTCCACTCGGCGAACAGCGCCGCGGACCCTGTCGCCGCGACCAGCGCCGCAGCGAGCAAAAATATGGGTGGTTCCAGCGCCATACGCAAACCCTCCCGCACAGGCTGCCGCATCTGGGTGCGACAAGCTGCCGCACCCTAAGCCGAACTGGGCGACAATTTCAAGCGAATGCGGATCAGGGCTCGACGCGGGCCCGTGGCTGGGCCGAGGCGGGCCCGGTAATATTGGGGAGCTGACCATCGCGGCGGACGGCGTAAACAAAGGTCGCCGCCAGCAGAACGATGTAGAAGATTGAGCCCGCAGCCACGAGCAGCACCCAGCCGCCGTTCAGCGAAGCCGAGAGCGCCTGCCGCGCCACGAAATTCGCCCCCGTACCGGCCCGCAGGAGATGCAACAGCCCAAATCCCGCAACGACGCCTGCCGGAAGATAGATCGACTTTGAGCGGACCTGCCGTCTGCGCACAAGTTCGAACGCCGTCGCGAGCGCGTAGCAGCCGTGCAACGTGGACATGACCACGACGCGCCACGAGAAATCCGGCCCGATCCGCGCGCTGAACGCCAGCCAGATGGTCGGACCCAGCACCAGCGCCAGCCACGACGGCGCCCGGCCATTCAGCCGGCTCGCGCCGCACAGCAGCGCCCCGGCTCCCGCCAGCGTCAGATAATTGCCGAGCATGCGCGGCGGCGCGTCCGGCACATCGCCGCCCAAAGCGAACAGTATGAACGCCAGCGCGGCGGCAGCAAGGGCAGTCGCGCACCACGCCAGGGAATCGGCGGTCAGATTACGACGCCATTCCGCGAACACGAAAAGTCCCGCCGCAGACGCGACAGCTGCGGCCAGCAACAATAAGAGCCGTGGATCGGCCAAACTCGGTCTCCGCGCCCGCTGACGCGCAGACCCACCGCCTGCGACATCCCGCCGCAGGCTAGCGCATGTTCAGGCCGACGCCAAGCGTGGCGTGGCGGTCAGGCCTTGGCCTTCTTCGGCTTCGCCGCCGACGCGTCCTTCACGGCCGCAGGCTTGGCAGCTTTGGCAGGCTTCTCTGCAGCAGCCGCTTCGGCCTTCGCAGGCTTGGCTTTGGCCGGCTTTGCAGATGTAGCCTCCGGCTCAGCCGTCTCAGCGGGCGCGGCCGCCTTCGCAGGCTTGGCCGCCTTCTTGGGCTTCGCGGGCGCATGATCATGGTCATGGTCATGATCATGGCCGCAGCCCGGCCCATGCACATGACCCGGCGTCTCGTCCTCGCTCTCGATCGCCGCCTCAAGCTCGGCGCGCGTTACGGTGCGCTCGGTCACCGCCGCCTTGTCGATGAGGAAATCGACGACCTTGTCCTCGTACAGCGGCGCACGCAGCTGGGCGGCGGCCATCGCATTCTGCTGGAAGAACTGCATCGCCTGCGTGCGTTGGTTGTCGGGATATTTCGCGACTTCCTGCGCGATCAGCCGGTTCATCTCGGCAGCGCTGACCTGAATGTCGTTGAGTTGGCCGATTTCCGACAGCAGCAGTCCAAGGCGCACGCGGCGCTCGGCAATGCGGCGATATTCGTCGCGGTCCTTCTCCAGTTCGGCCTTCGCGGCATCGACATCGGCCTCATGGCCAGCCTCATGCTCAAGCTGCTGCCAGATCTGTTCGAACTCGGCATCGACCATCGAAGCCGGCACTTCGAAGGTATTCGATGCGGCCAGATGATCGAGCAGCTTGCGCTTCATATGGGTACGCGTGAGGCCACCCAGCTCGGCTTCGATCTGGTCCTTCAATATGTCCTTCAGCTGCTGGATGTTCTCCAGCCCGAGGTTCTTGGCGAGGTCGTCGTCGAGACCGACCGTCTTCGCGGTGCGGACTTCGGTCACGGTCACGTCGAACTGCGCGTCGCGGCCCTTGAGGTAAGCGACATTATAATCGTCGGGGAATTTCACCTTGAGCGTGCGCTGCTCATTTGCCTTCACGCCGACGAGCTGCTCCTCGAAGCCCGGGATCAGCCGGCCCGAGCCGAGTTCGACCTGCATGCCCTCGCCCTTGCCACCCTCGAACTCCTCGCCGTCGACGGTGCCGACATAGTCCATGACGACCACGTCGCCGTTGGCAGCGGCATGTTCCTTCGGCGCCGCCTCAAAGCTCTTCTGCTGGTCAGCAAAGCGCTGCAGTGCGGCGGTCATCGACTCGTCGTCGGCAGCGACGGTCAGCTTTTCGAGTTCGATACCCTCGACCGGCGGCGGCGTGATCGCCGGCAACACCTCGACCGCGACCTTCAAGGACAGGTCCATGCCGTCCTGATAATCGTCGATCTCGACCTTCGGCTGCATCGCCGGACGCAGCTTCTCCTTGGTCATCAGCTCCTGCACGCCCTCGTTGGCGGCTTCCTCAAGCGCCTGACCGGTCACCGCCGGGCCATGCATCTTGCGGACGAGGTTGGCGGGCACCTTGCCGGGGCGGAAGCCCGGCATGCGGATCTGCTGCGCGGCCGTCGCGAGATGCCGGTCGATCCGGGCGTTGAAGTCCTTGGCAGGAATCGTCACGCGATATTCGCGCTTCAGGCCCTCGTTCAACGTTTCGGCAATGCGCATGCGTGTCGCTTTCTCAAAATCTCATATCGGTCACAGGAGGGAGACTGGTGCGGGCGAAGGGACTCGAACCCCCACGTCTTTCGACAACAGGACCTAAACCTGCCGCGTCTACCAATTCCGCCACGCCCGCGCCGGTTCCGGGTCGGCGGGGTCTATAACATCGGATGGGGGCGGCGCAAGGCGCGCGCTCACGCCCGCTCGGCGCCGATCAGGAATTCGACATTGCCCTCAGGGCCGGTGATCGGACTTTGCGTGACGCCGCGCACCGTCCAGCCGGGCTGATTGCCCAGCCACGCCTCAACCTCGGCGACGACGCGTGCACGGATTTCCGGATCGCGCACGACGCCGCCCTTGCCCACTTCCCCCGGCCCAGCCTCGAACTGTGGCTTGATCAGCGCGACCAGCCATGCGCTGGGCGCCGCGAAGGTCAGCGGGACGGCAAGCACCTTGGCCAAACCGATGAAGCTCGCATCGCAGACGATGGCCCCGACCGGTTCCGGGATATGCTCAGCCGTCAGGATGCGCGCACTGGTCTGTTCATGCACGACGACGCGCGGATCCTGCCGCAGCTTCCACGCCAGCTGGTTCGTCCCCGAATCCACCGCATAGACGCGCACCGCACCGCGCGTGAGCAGCACATCGGTAAAGCCGCCGGTCGAAGACCCCACATCGATCGCGACGACCCCCTCGGTCGCAAAGCCAAAATGGTCGAGCCCATGCGCCAGCTTGACCCCGCCGCGCGACACCCAGGGATGATCCCGCCCCTTGAGGATCAGTTCTGCATCCGCCGCCAGCAGCTGCCCCGCCTTCTCGACTTTCCGGTCACCGGCAAACACCAGCCCCGCCATGATCAGCGCCTGCGCCCGGTTCCGGGACTCGGCCAGACCACGTTCGACGAGAAGTTGGTCGGCGCGGGATTTAGCCATTCCGCACCCTAACGTCGATTGCAGAAAAGTGCCAGATGACCTAATGGAAGGTCATCCGACTGGTCAGGAACTATGATGATCGAAGCCATCCACGCCGCCGCGAGCATCAGCATCAGCGACCTCAAGAAAAATCCCTCTGCGGCAATCGCCGCAGCGGAAGGGTCGCCACTAGCGATTCTAAACCGCAATCGCCCGTCGGCCTATCTGATCCCGGCGGAGGCGTGGGCCGACATCGTCGAACAGCTCGATGACCTTCGCCTCGCCGAAATCATCGAGGCACGCGCCCACGAGGTACCGATCCCCGTTTCGATCGATGACCTATAGTCTGGAGTTCCTGCCGAGCGCGCTCCGGGAGTGGCGCAAGTTGGGTGCGACGATCCGGACCCACTTCGGCAAAAAACTGGAGGAGCACCTCGCCACTCCACGCGTCGAGGCGGATCGCCTTCGTCGTTACGAGGATTGCTACAAGATCAAGCTCCGCGCCGCAGGATATCGGCTCGTTTACCGGGTTGAGGACGCCCGGGTCACGGTGCTGGTCGTCGCCGTCGGCCGGCGCGAGCGCGACGAAGTCTATCTAACGGCGGCGAAGCGGAGGGGTTAGGTGGGTCTTAGCCCTATTTAAGATTCACCGTCAGCCTTGCCGGGGCAAATGTTCGGACGGCTTCGCGCAGTTCGTGAAAACTTCGGTCGGTCAGGTCCACATTAAGCAATATCCGATTGCGACTCGCCAACCAGTCCTTGACGCGCTCAAACCAACGCGGGCGCGTTATGGGTCGAAAGAGCCAAGCCACAAAAGCCTCGTTACCTTCTTCGCTGACGTCATATTGAATGCGCTCGATCAATCGCCAGTCGATCCAGTCGTCGTTGATCAACGGTCGCTTAATGCCCTCCGATGCCACAATCAGATGCGTTAGCGGCCCATTTAGTGCTGAAAACGAACTGTACGCCGCAGCGCCGAAAAGGCCGGTACCCGTGACTGCCAATGCCCAAGGAAGCCATTGCGGCGACCAGTGGGCACTAAGCCAAACCGCTATAGTCGCGCTTACAAGAGCGGCAATTCCGCAGCCAGCGAGGTGCGCGATTGTCCTGCCTTTAGATACACACGCGACAAATGGCGGAGGCACCTACCTTTAAGCCCTCGCCCCCACCACACCGACACTGTTGTGCCGCAGCGCGCTCAACACCGTCTCGACAATCGCCGCTGCATCGAGCCCCGCCTCGGCATATTGCAGGTCGGGCTTGTCCTGATCCTGGAACACGTCGGGCAGGCGCAGCGTACGCACTTTCAACCCCGCATCGGTCAGGCCTTCGTCGCTTGCCAGCGTCAGCACATGCGCGCCCAGCCCGCCGATGGCGTTCTCCTCAATGGTGACCAGCACTTCATGCGTGGTCGCGAGCTTGCGGATCAAATCGCGGTCGAGCGGTTTGGCGAAGCGCAGGTCGGCAACCGTCGTCGACAGGCCCCGCGCGTCGAGCAGGTCGGCGGCCTTGAGCGCCTCGGCGAGCCGCGTGCCCAATGACAGGATCGCGACCTTCTTGCCCTCGCGCACGATACGGCCCTTGCCGATCTCGAGCTGCAGCGGCACCGCAGGGAGCGCGACGCCCGTGCCCTCGCCGCGCGGATAGCGCACCGCGATTGGCCCGCTGTCATGCTGCGCCATTGTGTAGGTCATGTGGACGAGTTCGGCCTCGTCGGCAGCAGCCATGACGACGAAATTGGGCAGAGTCGCGAGATAGGTCACGTCGAAGCTGCCGGCATGCGTTGCGCCGTCGGCCCCGACCAGCCCGGCCCGGTCGATCGCGAAGCGCACCGGCAGATTCTGGATCGCCACATCATGCACGACCTGATCATAGGCCCGCTGCAGGAAGGTCGAATAAATCGCGCAGAACGGCCGCATGCCCTGCGCCGCAAGACCGGCGGCAAAGGTAACCGCATGCTGTTCGGCAATACCCACATCGAACGCCCGGTCCGGATGCGCCTTGGCGAACTTGTCGACACCGGTGCCCGACGGCATTGCGGCGGTGATCGCAACGATCCGCTCGTCAGTTTCGGCGAGCTTTGCCAGCGTCTCGCCAAACACATTCTGATAGGACGGCGGCCCCGGTGGCGCTTTCGCCTGCGTTCCGGTCACCACGTCGAATTTCTGCACGCCGTGATATTTGTCCGCCGCTGCTTCGGCCGGGGCATAGCCTTTGCCCTTCTGCGTCACGACATGAACGAGGATCGGCCCCTCCTCGGCATCGCGGACATTTTCCAGCACCGGGATCAGATGTTCGAGATTATGGCCGTCGATCGGCCCGACATAATAAAAGCCCAGCTCCTCGAACAACGTGCCGCCCGTCGCCATGCCGCGCGCAAATTCGTCGGTCTTTTTGGCCGCAATATGCAGCGGCTTCGGCAGCTTGCGCGCCAGCCGCTTGGCCAGCTCGCGCAGCCCCAGAAACTCCCGGCTCGACACGATGCGCGCCAAATAGGCTGACAGCCCGCCAACCGGCGGCGCGATCGACATGTCGTTGTCGTTGAGGATGACGACGAGGCGGTTGCCCGCGCCCTCGGCATTGTTCATCGCCTCATAGGCCATGCCCGCCGACATCGCGCCGTCGCCGATCACCGCGATGGCCTTGCCGGGCTTGCCGGCCAGCTTATTGGCAATGGCGAAGCCCAGCGCCGCCGAGATCGACGTCGACGAGTGCGCCGCGCCAAACGGATCGTATTCGCTCTCGCTGCGCTTGGTGAAGCCCGACAGCCCGCCGCCCTGCCGCAGCGTGCGGATTCGATCACGACGGCCGGTTAGGATCTTGTGCGGATAGGCCTGATGCCCGACGTCCCAGATCAGCCGGTCCTCAGGCGTGTTGAACACATAATGGATCGCCGCTGTCAGTTCGACGACGCCGAGCCCGGCCCCCAGATGCCCGCCGGTCACGCTGACCGCATCGATCATTTCGATGCGCAACTCGTCAGCGAATTGCCGAAGCTGGTCCGGCGCGAGCTTGCGCAAATCTGCCGGCAACGCGACCGTGTCGAGCAACGGCGTCTTGGAATTCTCGGTCACTTAACCCTGATCCGGTCTTGCATCACAGGATTGCAACTTAACGGCTGAATTCCCGATTGTCAGGCGCAATCGGCGCAGCGGCCGCGAACCTCGATGACCGGACGCGTAGCCGTGAATCCCGCCGCTTCTGCCGTCGCCCGCACCCGATCGGACAGGCTGTCGTCGTCGATATGTGTGGTCGCGCCGCAGCTGTCGCAGACGAGGAAGATGCAGTCGTGGCGGCAGCCCGGATGTGCGTTCGCCAGATAGGCATTGCGGCTCTCGACCCGTGTCGCGACATTCGCCGTCACGAACAGGTCGAGGATGCGGTAGACGGTGTTCGCGGCGACGCGGCGGCCGAGGTCGCGGCTGGTCGCCTCGGCAATGTCATAGGCGCTGGCCGGCTTGTCGAACCCGGCGAGCGCGCCGAACACTGCCGCGCGCATGTCGGTCCACTGCTCGCCGGCTGCGAGCAGCGTCGCGCTGGCAGCGGAGACGAGTCCGTCTCCCTGCGGCTGGGCGTGATCATGGAGATGCGCGGTCGCCATCACAGGCCATATGCGCCCGCGAGGGTCGGCTCTCAAGCCTTCCAGCGCAGATTGAGCAGATGCGCCGAGGCGAGCAGCGTCACGCCGCACACCGTCATGAGCACCTCGGCCGGGTTGCCATGCACCTCGAACAGCGCGGCCGCCATGAGGCCTACGCCCGCAAATCCAAGCGCCGCCACCAACCACCGCCCATGCTGCTGCACCCCGCGCCACAAGGCGACGACCGCCAGCGGCATCGCGATCGTTAGCCCGACCGCATGGACATTGTGACTCCAGAACCCGCCCGCGCCCGACAGCGCCGCGATCAGCACGCTGCCGAGCAGGCAGTGCACCAGGCACAGACCCGAGAGGCTAACAGCCGAACGATCAATCCACGAGTCGCGCATGAGTGGAGTGTTATATTATCACATGAGTAAACGCAAGGTGCGCGTCCCCGCCCTAGCAGGGCGGGGCGACGGAGAGCCGTCGGGCGAACCGACCGGGGCGGGTAGAAGCTTTCAGCAGCAGCAACGCCGCAAGGTCATCCCCACCCCCGCTCAGCCGCCTTAGCGGCTGAGTCGCCCCTCCCTACGCGAGGGAGGGGACGCGCGTCAGGGCTTCAACCACCGATCCATCCAGTCGAACACCTCACGGTGCCACTGCAAACTGTTCGCCGGTTTCAGCACCCAGTGATTCTCGTCCGGAAACACCACCAGCCGGCTCGGCACCTCCCGGCGTTGCAGCGCGGTGAACGCGCTTAGCCCCTGCACATAGGGAATGCGGAAATCCTTCTCGCCGTGCAGGACGAGCATCGGCGTCTTCCATTTGTCGACGAAGCGCACCGGGTTCCACCGCTCATACTGGTCGGCCTGCTCATAATAGGGTCCGCCATGTTCCCACTCGTCGAACCACAATTCCTCGGTCGAATAGGCCATGCCGCGCGCGTCGAACACGCCGGCATGGGTGACGAGACATTTGAACCGGTCGGGCCAGTTGCCGGCGATCCAGTTGGTCATATACCCGCCATAGCTGCCGCCGAGCGCACAGGCGCGATCACCATCGAGCCAGCCATATTTTGCTGTCGCCGCCGCAAGGCCGAGCTTCAGATCCTCGAGCGGCTTGCCGCCCCAATCCTTGTTGATCGCATCGGTGAAGGCCTGACCGTAACCCGTCGAGCCATGGAAATCGACGGTGACGACGGCAAAGCCATGCCCGGCCCAGCTCTGCGGATTCCAGCGATAGGACCAGCTGTTGTTGAAACTACCTTGCGGCCCGCCGTGGATCAGAAACGCGATCGGCGCCTTCGCGCCCGCCGCCAGCCCGGCGGGCTTCACCACCCAGCCATAGACCTTGTCGCCATTGGCACCCGCAAAGCTGAACTGCTCAGGCGCGCCAAGCTCGATCCCGGCAAGCTTCGCGGCATTGACCGACGTCAGCCGCGACACCGCGCCATATTCGTCGATGCGGTAAAGATCCGATGGCGCGGTCAGCGATTCGAGCGTGACCAACGCGCCATTGCCGACCGGCAGCACATTGGTCGCAGCGCCGTCGCCGGTCAGCTGATTCATACGGCCCGTCGCGATGTCGATCCGGTACACCGGCACCTGCCCCACCGATTGCGCGCGCACCAGCAGCGACCCCGAATTCGGCGACCAGGCGATCGACTGCGCCGACCGGTCCCACGCGCCGGCCAGCGCCCGCGTCTTGCCGGTCTTCAGGTCGCGCAACATGATGACTTCGCGGTCGGCCTCATAGCCGGGCCGCTTCATCGCCGTGTAGGCGAGCATGCGGCCATCGGGCGACACGGCGGGATTGGTGTCGGTCGCCTTGTTGTCAGCAGTCAGGTTGACCGGCTGCGCCGAGCCGTCGGCAGGCGTTGAAAAGATATCAAGATTGGTCGAGGTTGCCTCGATCCGCCCCGCCTCGCGCAGCGCGAAATAGAGCGTGCGCCCGTCGGGCGACCAGCTGATCTCCGAGCCGTCGCCATTGGGCTTCGACGGCACATCGCCAACCAGCTTGCCCGACACGAGCGTCGCGTCGGTCGCCGGCGCACCGCCGAGCGGCACGGTGTACAGCCGCGACCGCGTCTTGCCCGCCCATGTATCCCAATGGCGCGCGAACAGCTGGTCATAGGTGCGTGCCGATCCGCCGGGTCCGACGCTGTGCGCGCTCAGTGCCGCGCATTTGAGGTCGGCACAGGCCGGATCGGCATCGGCCCAGATCGCCGCACGGTCGCCCGTCGGCGCGAGCTTGAAGCCGCCGATATCGACGGACAGGCTGGTCACCTGCCGCGCTGCGCCGCCCGCGACAGGGGCCGCCCATAGCTGGTTCGACCCGCCGCGGTCCGACAGAAAATAGACCGTCCGGCCGTCGGGCGAGAAACTCGGCGCATGTTCGTTGGCCGTCGGCGTCGCCTGAAAGCGCACCGGCGACGCGCCCGGCTTGGTGAGGTCGAGCAGAAACAGGTCGAACCGCCCCTTATTGGCCGCCAGATCGGTCTCGCGCATCGCAAAGGCGGCGGTACGGCCGTCCTTGCTCACGGCGGGCTCGACCAGCCGGTTGAGCGATACGAGATCGTCGGGGGTGAGCGGACGGGCGGCAAGCGGCGCGGCGAACAGGGCGGCCGCGAAGAGGACGGATTTCAACATGTCCGGATGGTTAGGGGATTCCCAGTCAGTGGCAAACCGCGATTTATGCAACGAATCGGTTGCACATATTCTTCGGATAGCGCACAGATATGCAACAGAGAGGTTGCATATCATGTCCGATACCGTAGAGAAGACTGTAACGCTGAACGCGCCGCTCGACCGCGTCTGGCAAGCCATCAGCGACCATGAGCAGTTCGGCGCCTGGTTCCGGGTCGCCATCGACGGCCCGTTCGTCGCCGGCCAGCCCTCCACCGGCCATATGACCATCCCCGGTTATGAACATATCCGCTGGGACGTGACCATCGTTGCGGTCGAGCCGCCCCGCCTGTTCTCCTTCACCTGGCATCCCTATGCGCTCGATCCGGCCGTCGATTACTCCGCCGAAACGCCGACGCTCGTCGAATTCCGGCTCGCGCCCGACGGCGGTGGCACGCGCCTGATCATCACCGAATCGGGGTTCGACGCCATTCCCGCCGGGCGCCGCGCCGAAGCCTTCCGCATGAACGGCAATGGTTGGACCCAGCAGATCGAACAGATCCGCGCCCATGTCGGCGGTTGATCCGGCGAAGCTGTTCGCAGCGCTCGGCGACCCGACGCGGCTCGGCCTGCTCGCGCGCCTGGGCAGCGGCGGCAGCCAGTCGATCGCGGCGCTGTCGGATGGCGGGCCGGTGACCCGGCAGGCGGTGACCAAGCATCTGCGTGTGCTCGAATCGGCCGGGTTCGTGCGCCATATGCGCGTCGGCCGGGAAAGCCGTTTCGCGTTCCAGCCTGAGCCGGTCGAAGCGGCGCGCAGCTATCTCGATGCGGTATCGGCACAATGGGACGCGGCGATCGATCGCCTGCGCGCCTTCGTGGAAAGCTAGCTGCGTCCGGTAATCCGCCGCACTTCGCGGCTGACCAACCGCTCCACGAGCTCGGGCAGATGGGCATCGAGCCATTGCTGCAGCATCGGCTTCAGCATCTCGCGCACCAGCCCGTCGAGCGTGCGCTCCGATCCCGGATAGTCGCGCACCACCAGCGATTCGAGCTGGGAGATCGACTGCGCCGAAGCCGACATGGTCTCCTCCGACACAAGCGTCTCGGGCTCGCTCGCGGCTTCGGTCAATTCGAGCACAGGCGGGCGCGACGCCTTCGCCTCGATCGTCACCGGCTCGGGCCGTGGCATGGCCTCGTCCGGCGCCAGCGGCGGGGTGTCGTCGGTGATGATCCGCCGGATGGAGGCGAGAATCTCCTCCATCGACGGTTCGTGGTCATTGTCCTGGATCCGGGCCATATCCGAAACAATCGCCTAATTCGCGCCGCTTGTCACGGCTTGACGGGTGGTACCGATCCGCTGGCGCTCGCCGGCGACGGCTTGGGCAATGCCTTGGGGTTCGGATTGGTGTCGAAGTCGAACCATTTGCCGCGCACCCGCTTGAGGTTCGCCGTCGAATCATAATGTTCGACAGGCAGGCTCAACACCGCGGCTTCGGCCTGTCCGGTTGCCGCCAGCAGATTGTAGGCCGCGACATATTCGTCGCGTTTCGCCGTCACGAGGTTGACGCGCGTGTTGAGCAGCAGCTGCTCGGCATCGAGGACGTCGAGCACGGTGCGGCTGCCGACCTGATTCTCCTGCCGCGTACCCTCAAGCGCCAACGCGTTGGCATCGACGGCAACCTGCAGCGCCTGGATCAGCGACCGCGCCGTCTGCAGTGATACGATTGCATTGGTCGAGGATTCGGTCGCGGACCGCTCAGCTGACGCAATCCCTTCCATCAGCTGGCTGCGGCGCTCCTGCGCCTGGCGGATGCGCGAGCCTTCGACGCCCGCTTGATACAGCGGGATCGACGCCTGAATGCCGATGCTCTGCGTGAAGAAGCTGCCGCCGCGCGTGATCGTCGCGCCGCCGCTGCCGGTGACGCTGGGGAATACCGAATTCTGGTAGGTCAGCCCGCCGCGAACGCCGATGGTCGGCAGCCGCTCGCCTTCGATCGTCTTGATATCGTAGCGCGCCGCCTGTTCGTCGTACCGCGCCGCGATCAGCGACGGCGAATTCTGCGCCGCCAGATCATTGGCCTGTCCGACCGTGCCGGGCAGCGCCGGCAGCGCCGGCAGCGGCTCGAGATTGTCGGCCGCACTGCCAACGATGCGGCGATAGGCTTCGCGCGCGTTGCTGAGCAGACCCTGCGCCGCGACGAGATTGGAAAGCGCATTGGCGCGGCTCGCTTCGGACTGCGCGACGTCGGTGCGGGTCAGATCGCCCACTTCGAACCGATCCCGGCTTGCCTTGAGCTGGGTGTCGAAAACCTTGACCTGATTCTGGTTAAGCTCGACGACCGCCTGATAGCGCAGCACGTCAGCATAGGCTGTCACCACTTGCGCGAGCAGCGTATTTTCGGTCAGCCGCAGGCGGGCACGGGCCGCGAGCACCCGTGCATCCGCGGCATCGATCGCCGAACGGGTCCGGCCACCGCGATAAAGTGCTTCCTGCAACGTCAGCGATGCCGTGCTGATCCGGCCGTTGTCGTTGAAATCGAGCCCGTCCTGCTCCTTGGACAGCGTCGCGCTCAGCGACGGATAGGCACCACTCTTCGCCTGCGGCACGCCTTCGTCGATCTGGCGCACCACCGCCCGCTGCGCCCGGATATCAGGGTTGGTCGCATAGGCCGAGACCAGCGCGTCCTGCAGCGACGCGGCCGATCCCATCGCCGGATAGGCGGCCAGCATCGCGGCAACGCCCGCACGGACCAGCCAGTTACGCTTCACGATCATCTTGGCGCCCTTGTCATCAAAATAGGTCATCAGAACACAAACGTCTTTTCGCGCGCGAAACCCGGCAGCGGCGCTGCCCCGGCCTCGGCAAAACTCTCGCCGCCGAACGATCCTGCGGCACGGACACCGACCATCGCCCGTCCGACGCCATTCTCGATCCGCACACCAGCCACGCGACCGCCGTCGCGAACCTGTGCCAGCAGGGCTTCCGGGATGACTTCGACTGCGCCGTCGAGGAACAGCACGTCATACGGTCCGCGGTCGGCCGCGCCTGCGGTCAGTTCGCCTTCGACCACCACGACAGTCTCTACGCCGAGCGTCGCGAGCGTCCCCCGCGCCGCATCGGCGAGCGCTGCGTCCTGCTCGACCATCGTGACCGACGCTGCGAGCTTCGCAATCACCGCCGCCGAATAGCCCGTCGCGCCGCCGATGATCAGTACAGATTCATGTGCCGCGATCTTGGTCGCCTCGAGCAACCGTCCAAGCGTCAGCGGCTCCATCATCGTCCGCCCCTGCCCGACCGACACCGGCGCATCGACATAGGCGATCATCGCCAACTCGCGCGGCACGAACATTTCGCGCGGGATCGCCGCAAACGCCTCGACGACTCGCGGGTCGGCGACGCCCGTCGTGCGGAGCTGACTGTCGATCATCGCGGTACGCATCGTCTCGAAACCGGGCTTCGTCACGCCATTCGTCCTCGCTTCATGGTGATGTATACGTGTAATACACCTCCGATGCAACTGACCGGCATTTAGCGGTGCGCATTGCAACCGCCAAGCTGCATTGCTAGTTAGCCCGCCCGCGCTTCGAGGCCCGATGGCGGAGTGGTTACGTAGAGGACTGCAAATCCTCGCACGCCGGTTCGATTCCGGCTCGGGCCTCCAGCGTGTGTTCCTCATGCACGCCAGCAAGCACGGATCGTGCCATGGCGCGCGACCTTGATTCTATTCGCAAACCTCTGACCAAATCCTGAACCGGCGTCCGCTGCCGGACACACCCTGTCCGCATCCGGACAGTCAGGGGTTGTTCTTCACATGATCGGTGATCTCGTCGAAGAATTTTTCGAGATTGTGCAGGACGTTGACCTTGAACTCATAGTTCACGTCGGGCGACGTCGATTCGATGATCTTCGATTCATCGACCTTCTCGCTGTAGATCGCCCCGAGATTCTTCACATAATCGGGGGTGAGCTCGATATGCCCCAGCTCGTCGAGGATGCGCAGCTGGATGATCATGAGCTGTCGCACGAGCATTTCGAGTGCGGTGATCCGTGCTACCGTTACCACGGGGTCGAGCTGGACTTCCTCGTCGGCGCTCATTCAGCCTCCCCCTTCACCAGTACCGGTAGGCCCAGACCGACCAGCCGACGCTGGCGATAACCGCGATCCAGAACAGGATGATGACGGCGGCGGCCGTACGGCTCACCGGCCGCTGGCTCGCGCGCTCGGCGGTCGCGCGATGCTCCGACATCACATAGTCGGGAATCAGCCGCAGCATGAGCCAGACACCCGCCGGGATCAGCACGACATCATCGACGAGCCCGAGAACCGGCACGAAATCGGGAATCAGGTCGATCGGCGACAGCGCATAGGCGGCAATCAGTCCGCCGAGCGCCTTGGCATACCAGGGCGTGCGCGGATCGCGGGTCGCCAGCCAGACGGCATGGGCGTCGACCCGGAGTGCATGAACGCGGTCCCTGAAACTCATGACGCACCTGTCTCCCGTTCCGTGACTTTAGGCGCTAGGAACGGGCGATGTCCAAGCGAACCGTCACTGTTGCCATCGAACGCTTCGCCACCGCCGGCGCGTTCGTCATCTCGCGCGGCTCGAAAACCCATGTCGATGTCGTGACCGCAACGGTCAGCGAGGGCGGCGCAAGCGGACGCGGCGAGGCCACCGCAATCTACTATCATGGCGAAACCGCCGAGAGCCTCGCCGACCAGGTCCGCAATTTCGCATCCCTTGTCGAGGATGGCGCCAGCCGTGCCGACCTGCTCACCGCGATGCCCGCCGGTGGCGCGCGCAAGGCGCTCGACTGCGCGCTCTGGGACTTGGAGGCGAAGCTCGCGGGCAAGCCGATCTGGCAATTGCTCGGCCTGCCCCGCCCCAAGCCGCTACTGACCGCCTATACGATCAGCCTCGGCGAGCCCGAGGTCATGGAAGCCGCCGCGCGAGCTGCCTCGCGTTACGAACTGCTCAAGCTGAAACTCTCCGGCGAAGGCGACGAGGACCGCGTCGCCGCCGTGCATCGCGGTGCGCCGCATGCGCGCCTGATCGTCGATGCGAACGAAGCTTGGGGCAATGAGGACGTCGCCGCCAAGGCTGCGGCGCTCAAGGCCTATAATGTCGAACTCATCGAACAGCCCGTCCCCGCCGGACAGGACCATCTCCTCGACGGGGTCCGGTCACCAATCCCGCTCTGCGCCGACGAATCGATCCACGACCGCTCCACCCTCGGTGCTGCGATCGGCCGCTATGCGCTCATCAACATCAAGCTCGATAAGACCGGCGGCCTCACCGAAGCGCTCGCCCTCGCCCACGCCGCCAAGGCGCGCGGCCTCGACCTGATGACCGGCTGCATGCTGAGCACGTCGCTCGGCGTCGCTCCCGCCTTCTACGTCGGCATACAAAGCCAGTTCGTCGACCTCGACGGCCCGCTGCTGCTGGCGACGGACCGCAAGCACCCCATCACCTTCGCCGGCAGCGAAATGTCACCCCCGAGCGCGGAACTTTGGGGCTGACCTCCTAACGCGTCATCCCGGCGAACGCCGGGACCCAGAAGCTCAACAAAATGCACGCGGCAGCGTGCGCGTGCTACCGCACGCATCCGTAAGGCTACTGGGTCCCGGCGTTCGCCGGGATGACGGAACAACTTAAACCACCTGTGCCGCCGCCCACCCACTCGCCCAAGCCCATTGGAAATTATACCCCCCAAGCCACCCCGTCACATCGACGGCCTCGCCGATCGCGTACAGCCCCGGCACCGCTTTCGCGGCCATCGTCTGCGACGACAGGCCCGCGGTATCGATTCCGCCGACCGTCACCTCGGCCTTGGCGAATCCCTCGCTGCCGTTCGGCGTAAAGCTCCAGCCCGCGAGCTGCCGCTCCGCCGCTGCCAGCGCCTTGTCGGTCTGCGCGCCCAACTCGCCCGGCAATCCCAGCCGCGCCGCAAGCGTCTCGGCCAACCGGTCGGGCAGCGGCAACACCGATCGCAGCGCCGCGCGTGGCCGCCCCCGCTTTGCCTCCACCAGCCAGCCCGCCGCCGCATCGGGCTGGAAATTCACCGCCAGCGTATCGCCATGCCGCCAGTAGGAGGAAATCTGCAGGATCGCCGGCCCCGACAAGCCCCGGTGCGTGAACAGCGCCGCCTCGCGGAATCGCGTCTTGCCGAGGCTCACGATCACCTCCGCCGACACCCCCGACAGTTCCCGGAACAGCGCTTCCTCGCCACCGAGCGTCAGCGGCACCAGCGCGGGCCGCGGTTCGACGACCTTCAACCCGAACCGCCGCGCCAGATCATAGGCGAAGCCCGTCGCGCCCATCTTCGGAATTGATGGCCCGCCGGTCGCGATGACCAGCGATGGCGCCACAGCGATCCGGTGGCCATAGCCAACCCGGAACTGCCCGTCGGCATGATCGACCGCCCCCACCGCACTGTGCAGCGCCACCTCGACCCCGCCCGCCGCACATTCCGCCATCAGCATCTCGACGATCTGCCGCGCCGAGCCGTCGCAGAACAATTGCCCCAGCGTCTTCTCATGCCAGGCAATGCCATAGCGATCGACGAGCGCGATGAAATCCGCCGCGCGGTAGCGCCCGAGCGCCGACTTGGCGAAATGCGGATTGGCCGACAGATAGCGGTCCGGCGCGGCCTGCAGATTGGTGAAATTGCACCGCCCGCCGCCCGAGATCAGGATCTTCTTACCCGGCTCGTCAGCATGATCGATCAGCAGCACCCGCCGCCCCCGCTGCCCGGCCACCGCCGCACACATCAGCCCGGCCCCGCCCGCACCGAGGATGATCACGTCGAATTGGTTGGGCGGGGTGGTGCTCACGCGTCTGCCCTACAGGCCACACGCCTCCCCGTCATCCCGGCGAACGCCGGGATGATGGGGCTCAATGTCCCCCGAACAACGTCCCGAAGAAATCCCCTGCATTCCACGCCGGGCGCTGCGGCATGTTCGCGAGTTCGCGCGCGATTTCATAGTTGATCGCCGCGAACTTCGCGCCCGCGTTCCAGTCGATGACCTGCTGCAGGTCGTCGTCGGCCTGGTGATATCGGTTCTTGCGGAAGTCCGCCGTCGCCTCGGCCCCGCCGTTCAGGTCGCCGGTCTTCAGGAAGATCGACGGAATGCCCTGCTCGACGAAGCGGTAATGGTCGCTGCGCGTGAACAGCCCCTCGTCGGGCGTCGCGTCGGGAGTCAGCGCCACACCGAGCTTCTTCGCCGCCTTGGCGACCGCCGGGCCGATGCTCGACCGGTCGGCCCCGAACGCGACCACATCCTTGAAGTCATAGCTCAGGATCGGCATGTCGAGGTTGACGTTGGCGACGAGCCGCGACCGCTCCACCGTCGGATGCCGCGCGAAATAGTCGGAGCCGACCAGCCCCTTCTCCTCCCCCGTCACCGCAAGGATCATCACCGACCGCTTCGGCGGATTCGCCTTCAGCCCGCGCGCCACCTCGAGCAGCGTCGCAATGCCCGCCGCATTGTCCATCGCGCCATTGTAGATCGTGTCGCCATTCTTCGCCTTGCCGATGCCGACATGGTCGAGATGGCCGGTCAGCACGACGACCTCATCGCGCAGCTTGGGATCGGTGCCGGGGATGAGGCCGACGACATTGGCGCTCTCGACCATCTTGGTCTCGGTCGACAGCGATATGCTCGCCTTCGCCGGAAGGTCGAAACCCTTCACAACCCCCTCGGGTGTCTCCGCCGCCGCGAGCACCGCATCAAAGCTCATCGGTGCCCCGGCAAACAGCTTGGCCGCCGCACCGAGACTGAGGGAGGCGAACGACGGCATGCCGCCGCCCGGCTGGAACGGCTGCGCGGCCGGATCGCGCCAGTTCATCCGCCACGACTGCCAGGTATCGCGCCCCTTGGTGAAGGTGCGCGTGCGCTCGGCGATGTTGGTCTGCAGCAGGATCAGTCCTGCCGCCCCGCGTGCAGCGGCGGCCGCCCGCTTGTTGCGCGCATTGCCGAGATGCGCACGCTCCTCGCCCTGCATCCCGGTCGGTGCGCCGCCGAGGATGACGACGATCTTCCCCTTCACATCGAGTCCGGCATAATCGTCGCGGCCCCGGCGCGGTTCGACGATGCCATAGCCTGCGAACACCAGCGGCGCGGTGATCGTCGTCTCGGCGCTGAACGGGTTGGTGCCCGGCAGATACTCGTCGCCGAACGCGAGCGGCGTCTCCTTGCCGTCTGCGCCGATCAGCACGAACTTGCCCTCGTTCGCGGCGCGGTGCGCGAGCATCGGCACGCGCTGCAGATAACCGCCGCCATCCCCCGCCGGAGTCAGCCCGAGGTCGAGCATGCGGTTCGCGACATAGGATGCCGCAATGTCGAACCCGCGCGTCCCCGCCTCGCGCCCCTCAAGCAGGTCGCTCGCGAGAAACTGCATATGCGACCGGATCGCATCGGCAGAGGGTTTGAACGGCGCGGCGGTGATGGGGGTCGTCACGAGCAGCGCCGCAGCGATCAATAATCTCTTCAAAGCCAAACCCCCAATTTGCCCAAACTCGCTCATCCTGAGAGAAGTCGAGGGACGCACCCGCGCCGAAATAGCGACCTTCGACTTCGCTCGGAATGAGTGGAAGTCGAAGGACGTTTCGACGAACAGCCGTTAGTAGACTTCGAACAGCCCGGCCGCACCCTGGCCGCCGCCGACGCACATGGTGATCACCACATATTTCGCGCCGCGCCGCTTGCCCTCGATGAGCGCATGGCCGGTCAGCCGCGCGCCCGACATGCCGAACGGATGGCCGATCGAGATCGCGCCGCCGTTGACGTTAAGCAGCTCGTTCGGAATGCCCAGCTTGTCGCGGCAGTAAACCACCTGCACCGCGAACGCCTCATTGAGCTCCCACAGGCCGATATCGTCCATCTTCAGGCCATTGGCCTTCAGTAGCTTCGGAATCGCATAGACCGGGCCGATCCCCATCTCGTCGGGCTCGAGACCCGCCACCGCCATGCCGACATAGCGGCCAAGCGGCGTCAGCCCGCGCTTCGAGGCTTCGCCGGCTTCCATGAGCACGCTCGCCGACGCGCCGTCCGACAGCTGGCTCGCATTGCCGGCCGTCACATTGTGGCCGGGGCCGCGCACCGGGGTCAGGCCCTTCAGTCCTTCGAGCGTCGTTTCAGGCCGGTTGCCCTCATCCTTGGTCAAATTGACCTGATGTTTGGTGACCTCGCCGGTCTCCTTGTTCTTCATGACCATCGTCGAGGGCAGCGGCACGATCTCGTCGTCGAACTTGCCGGCGAGCTGCGCGGCGGCAGTCCGCTGCTGCGACTGGAAGCTATATTCGTCGCAGATATCGCGATCCATATTGTAGCGCTTGGCGACGACTTCGGCGGTGTCGATCATCGGCATCCACGTCGCCGGGTGCATCGCCAGCAGTTCGGGGTCCATGCCGCCGTTCATCTTCTCGTTCATCACCATCGAGATCGAATCGACGCCGCCGCCGACCGTAATCTGCATCCCGTCGACGATGATCTGCTTCGCCGCCGTGGCGATCGCCATCAGGCCCGACGCACACTGCCGGTCGAGCGACTGGCCGGCAACCGTGACGGGCAGCCCCGACCGCAGCGCCGCAAGCCGTGCGATATTGCCGCCCTGGACGCCCTGCTGCAGCGCCGCACCGAACACGACATCGTCGACCTCGGCCCCCTCGATCCCGGCCCGCTTGACGGCATGGGTGATCGCATGGCCGGCCAGCGTCGGCGACGGCGTGGCGTTGAACGCCCCGCGATAGGCCTTGCCGATCGGGGTGCGGGCGGTGGAGACGATGACGGCTTCGCGCATGGGATCATCCTATCTGTGGCTGTCATCCCGGGCTTGACCCGGGACCCAGCGGAACGAAAACTTGCCAGCCTCGCTGGCGCTATTTGCAGGCTCGGTCCCGGCTCAAGGCCGGGATGACAGCCTGTCTTGCTCAAACAACAGCCTGTCTTGCTCAAACATAAGCCAGCGTCACCCATTCGGCGATCAGCGCGGGCTTGGCCTCATCCTCGATCTCGACCGACACTTCGACGGTGGACTGCAACGTCCCGGGCTGGCGTTCGCTCACGTCAAGCAGCTTGAACCGCCCGCGGATGCGCTTGCCCGATTTGACGGGGGCCATGAAGCGCACTTTGTTGAGGCCATAATTGACGCCCATCTTAGTGCCCTGAATCCCCGGCATCGCGCCATAGGCCATGACCGACAGCAGCGAGAGCGTCAGATAGCCGTGCGCGATCGTCGTGCCGAACGGAGTCTGCTTGGCGAGTTCCGGATTGACGTGAATGAACTGATGATCGCCCGTGCACTCGGCAAAGGCGTTGATTTTCGCCTGATCGACGAGAATCCAGTCGGACACGCCGACTTCGCTACCGATCTTGGCGCGATATTCGTCCTGCGACAGCATTGTCGTACGGGCCACCCGGCTCTCCCTCTGGATTTTTGTTGGCGCGGACATTAGCCCTCGACCACCCCCCGTCAATTGCCGAAGACTCAACCCCCATGACTCTTGCTAGCCAGCGCGAGACAATGCGCCGCCTCCACCGCGCTCCCGAACCCGAGGTGCTCGCCGGGTTGCTGCCCGCCGCGACCCTGAGCGCTACCACCCGCGATGCCGTGGTCGGTCGCGCGCTCGGCCTGCTCGCCGATCTGCGCGCCGCGCAGGGCGAGGGCTGGGTCAATCGCTTCCTGCACCAATATCGCTTGAACACGCAGGAGGGCGTCGCGCTCTTGAGCCTCGCCGAGGCCTTCCTGCGCGTGCCCGATCCCGAAACCGCCGACCTGCTCATCCGCGACAAGCTCGGCACCGCCGACTGGTCCGCCCATGCCGGACAATCCGACTCGCTGCTCGTCAATTCCGCGACCTGGGGCCTTGCGCTGACGCGCTCGCTCGTTGGCGACAGCGAGAAGGCCGGGACCCTCAAGCGCCTCGTCGCCCGCGCCGGCGAACCCTTTGTCCGCACCGCCGTCGGCACCGCGATGCGGCTGATGGGGCAGGTGTTCGTCATGGGCCGCACCATCGACGAGGCGACCGAGCGCGCCGCCGAAAAGGACTATCGCGGCTTCACCGCCAGCTTCGACATGCTCGGCGAGGCCGCACGCACCCGTGCCGATGCGGAGCGCTATTTCGACGCCTATGCCAAGGCCATCGCCGATGTCGGCAAGTCGCCGCAGACCGGTCACTCGATTTCGGTCAAGCTGTCGGCGATCCACCCGCGTTACGAAACCGCGCACGCGGACACCTGCGTCCCCGAACTTATCGAGATGACGCTGCAACTGGCCCGGCAGGCCGCCGCCGCCGGAATCGGCCTCACCATCGATGCCGAGGAGTCCGAACGCCTCGCCATGTCGCTCGACATCATCGAAGCCGTCGCGCGCGATAAAAAGCTCGCCGGCTGGGACGGCTTCGGCATGGCGGCGCAAGCCTATGGCAAGCGCGCCCGCGCCGTCATCGGCTGGGCGCAGCAATTATCCGCCGAAACGCTCGGCAAGATGACCGTCCGGCTCGTTAAGGGCGCCTATTGGGACAGCGAGATCAAGCGCACCCAGGTCGAAGGCCTCGCCGACTATCCGCTGTTCACCCGCAAGGCGGCGACCGATGTCTCCTACCTCGCCTGCTCGGCCGACATGCTCGCTGCGCCCAACGTCTTCCCCGCCTTCGCCAGCCACAATGCACTGACCGTCGCGACCATCCTCGAATGGGCCGGCAACAGCCGCGACTTCGAATTCCAGCGCCTGCACGGCATGGGCGGCGGCCTCTACGAGCGGCTCGTGCAGGAAGAGGGCTATCACTGCCGCATCTACGCGCCCGTCGGCGGCCACCGCGACCTGCTTGCCTATCTTGTCCGCCGGTTGCTGGAGAATGGTGCGAACAGCAGCTTCGTCCACCAGCTCGCCGACCCCAATGTCAGCGAAGCGGAGTTGCTCGCCGACCCGGCGGCAAAGATCGCCAAAGTCGGCGGCACCTCCCACCCGAGTATCCCGATGCCGCGGGATATTTTCCCGGGCCGGGTGAATTCGGGTGGGCTCGACCTGCACGATGCGGACGTGATCGGGCCGCTGGCGGCAGAAATCGCCAAATCCTCCCCCACCGGGGGAGGGGAACCGCGCAGCGGTGGAGGGGGCG
>CALRQP020000031.1:0-36683 GCA_943370355.1 Sphingomonas paucimobilis | reverse complement strand
CAAACGGCAGCGGGAGAGCGAAGTTCCGGGAGGGCCGCGCATGGTGGGCTCGCCGGGATTCGAACCCGGGACCTACAGATTAAAAGTCCGTTGCTCTACCGACTGAGCTACGAGCCCGATGCGCGGGCCGCTTCCCTACGGACGGGGGTGGGACGCGTCAACCGCGCGCGAAGCTGGCGGACGGTCAGATGCAGGACGGGATGCCGCCACTCCGGCGCAACCTCGAGCACCGGATCGAGCACGAAGGCACGGCGGTGCATTTCGGGATGCGGTAGCCGGAGCCGGCCGAAAGACACGCGATCTTCGTAGGCGATGAGGTCAAGATCGAGCACGCGCGCGCCCCATTTACGCCGCCGTGTCCGACCGAAATCGGCTTCGATGCGGTGCAGCACGGCGAGCAGGTCGGCTGGGCCGAGCGATGTGGTCGCGCGTATAGCGGCATTCACATAACCCCGCTGCTTCGGTCCGACCGGCGCGGTCGCGCGCAGCCGAGAGACAGCCTCCACCTGCACGCCCGAGTCCGCCAGCGCCGCAACGGCCGCGCGGATCACTGCCGCCGGTGCGCCATTGCGCCCGTGCCGCCGGTTCGAACCCAGCGCGATGATGACGATGGCTTGCATGTGCGTCGCCGGGGCTTAGACGTGGCAGCGATGCAAGTGAACCCCGACCCGCCGCGCGACTGTCCCCTCTGCCCCCGCCTCGTGGACTATCGCGAGCGGCTGCGCATCGAAAAGCCTGACTGGTATAATTCGCCCGTCGAGGGCTGGGGCGATCCCGAGGCTTGGTTGCTCGTCGTGGGTCTGGCCCCCGGCGTGTCAGGGGCGAACCGGACCGGACGGCCATTCACCGGCGATTATGCGGGCGTGCTGCTCTACGACACGCTGGCGAAGTTCGGCTTCACGCAAGGCACATTCGGCGCGTCGGCCGACGACGGCATGACGCTCGACGGCGTGTTCATCGCCAATGCCGCCGCCTGCGTGCCGCCCGAGAACAAGCCGCTGCCCATCGAGGTTGCGACCTGCCGCCCCTTCCTCGAAGCACGGATCGCGTCGCTGCCCAATCTCAAGGTCATCGTCGCGCTGGGCGCGATCTCGCACCAATCGACGGTGAAGGCGCTGGGCGGCAAACTGCCCAAACATCCGTTCGGGCATGGCAATCGTCACGAGATGCGCGCGGGCTACACGCTGTTCGATAGCTACCATTGCAGCCGCTACAACACGAACACCGGACGGCTGACCGCGGCGATGTTCGAAGACGTGTTCCGCGCGGCGTGCGCGGCGAGACCAACAGATGGAAACTAACCGCCTGCTCGCGTTCAGCGATGGTGTCCTCGCGGTCATCATCACGATCATGGTGCTTGAACTGAAAGCACCCGAAGGCGGCAGCTTTTATGCGCTTCTTTCAGCGGGACCGGCGTTTTTCGGCTATCTGCTGAGCTTCGTCTATGTCGGCATCTACTGGAACAACCATCATCATCTGTTCCAGCTCGTCGACCATGTCGACGGCAAGATCCTGTGGGCGAATTTGCACCTGCTGTTCTGGCTGTCGCTGATCCCCTTCGCGACGAGTTGGCTCAACGACCGGCCCGAAGGGATCGCGCCAACGGTAACCTATGGGCTAGCGCTGCTCATGCCGTCGGTCGCCTATCTGCTGCTCCAAACCCTGCTGACCCGCGAGCATCCAAGGCTCAGGAAAGCCGTGGGACGCGACCTGAAGGGACGTGTCTCGCCGTTCCTCTACGCACTCGGCATCGGTGTCGCGTTTATCGACGCGCGGATTTCCGAGGGCATATACGTCCTCGTCGCGCTGGCTTGGCTGATCCCCGATCCCAGGATCGAGCGCGAGGTCGAGTAGAGGGGACGCGCCAACAGTTCCGACGCGCCCCCTCCCCTCAGGGGAGGGGGAGGGGTGGGGATGTCGAACCAAATCAAATGATTGGGTGCGCCGCACGGCCCACCCCTGCTCCTCCCAAGGGGAGGGGACGCAGAAACTTAGATGTCTTGGGCCAGCCGCCCGTACAGGTCCGGCCGACGATCGCGAAAGAATCCAAAATTGGCGCGGTGTTTGCGGACTCTCGCAAGATCGAAACTCGCGATCGCGACGCCGCTGTCGTCGGTGCCGAGTTCGCTGATCATGTCGCCGCGCTCGTCGCAGATGAAGCTGTTGCCGTAAAAGCGCTGGTCTTCCTCGACGCCGGTCCGGTTCGCCGCAACGACCGGCACGACATTCGACACGGCATGGCCCTGCATTGCGCGCAGCCAGAGACGGCGCGTGTCGAGGTCTTCCTCTTCGGGCTCCGACCCGATCGCCGTCGGGTAGAACAGCAGTTCCGCGCCCATCAGCATCATCGCGCGCGCGGTCTCGGGATACCATTGATCCCAGCAGATGCCGACGCCGATCCGGCCGTGGCGGGTGTCCCAGACCTTGAAGCCGGTGTTGCCGGGGCGGAAGTAGAATTTCTCCTCATAGCCCGGTCCGTCGGGAATATGGCTCTTGCGGTAGACGCCCATGACGCTGCCGCCATCGTCGATCATCGCGAGCGAATTATAATGATGCGGCCCGTCGCGCTCGAAGAAGCTACACGGAATGTAGACCTTCTCGCGCCGCGCGACCTCGCGCATCGCTTCCACCGCCGGGTGACTTTCGACCGGGTACGCGCGCGCGAAAAACTCGCCCTTCTCGTGGCGGCAGAAATAATAGCCCTCGAACAATTCCGGCGGCAGAATGATCTGCGCGCCCTGCCCTGCGGCCTCGCGCACCTTCGCAGCGGTTGCGGCAATATCGGTATCGGTGTCGTCGGTGAACGCGAGCTGGAGCGCGGCGACGGTGACTTGGCTCATCAGGCGGGCTCCTGCTGGGTGATGCAGTGGAACGAGCCGCCGCCGGTCAGGATATGGCTGGCTGGCAGCCCGACGGCCTTGCGGCCGGGGAACAGCGCGCCGATCTCGCGAACCGCGGCATCGTCATGCTTGGACCCATAGATGGGGAAGATGACGCTGGTGTTCGAGATGTAGAAATTCATATAGCTCGCCGGGATCGGCTCGCCGTCGTCGTCGGCGATCAGGCCGGGCGACGGCAGTGTCACCACCTCGACGCGCGCCGCACGGGCGCGCTCCCGCGCATCGAGATAGGCATCGCGATTCGGATCGTCGGCATCGCGCGCCTCGGGCATCGCGAGCACGCCCGGCGCAACGAAGCGCGCGAGATTGTCGACATGCCCATCGGTATGGTCATTGGCGAGTCCGTCGCCGAGCCAGAGCAGCCGCTCGATGCCGAGATCGCGGCGCAGCTTTGCCTCAGCCTCCTCGCGCGACATGCCGCGATTGCGATTCGGGTTCAGCACGCATTGCTCGGTGGTGACGGCCAGCCCGGTGCCATCGACGTCGATCGCGCCGCCTTCCAGCACCCAGTCGTGCCGGGCCAGCGGCACGCCCGCCTTACCCGCGACATAGGGGGCGACCGCATCATCGCCCTCGAGCAGATATTTGCCGCCCCAGCCATTGAAGCGGAAACCCGCGGCGGCGGGACCGTCGGGGCTGGAAAGGAAGAGCGGCCCGGTGTCGCGCAGCCAGATGTCGCCGAACAATTGCCGGTGGAAGGTCACATGCGCCGCATCGAGCGCCGCGCGCGCGCTCGTCTCCGCCGCTTCATTCGCGCAGAGCAGTTCGACTCGCTCCCCTGCCCCGCCGTCGGCAATCGCGCGTATCAGCGCGGCGACTTCCGCCTGAGCGGGTTCAAGATCTTCAAGCCACAGGTCCGCGTGCGACGGCCATGCCGTCCAGACGGCTTTGTGCGGCATCCATTCTGCGGGCTGGCGGGCGGTCATGAAGCGGCGCTATAGGGACGTCCGCCATGGCTGACAAACCGATCTTCTACGATCCGAGCGGCCGCCGGGGCAGACGGATGACCGTCGGTGTCTGGGTGTTCGTCGTTGCGCTCGTGCTGCTTATCGCCGCGTTCTTCGCGACGTTGCTGTTTTTGCCGCCCGAGCCGCCGATTGTGCTCGGTGCACCGGCGACATTGACGCAGTCGCTCGAGCGCAGCGCGCATAAAGCCAAGCGCAAGCTCACTCGCCTCGTTCACAACCGCCACGCCGCGAGCCTCAGCGACTGGGACGTCAAAGCGCATGCGGCGCGCGCCGCCGGTGTGCCCGTCAAACCGCTGACCGTGGCTTTCTACGCACCGTGGGACGAAACCAGCCTCGGTTCGCTCCGGCGGCATGTCAGCGATGTCGACTGGATCGTGCCGCACTGGCTGTCGGTGACCGGGCCGGACCATCATGTGACAGTGTTCCCCGACAAGGCGGGCCGGTCGACCCTCAGCCACGCCAAGAACGCGCCAGCCGTGCTGCCGATGATCCAGAATGCCATCGGGGGCAATTGGGATGGCAAGGGCTTCGCTGCACTGATGGCGAGTCCCAAGGCGCGTGCCGACCTCATCGACAAGCTCATTGCTTTCGTCGATTCGCGCGATGCCGAGGGCATCATGTTCGACTTCGAGGATTTCCCGCCCTCTGGCCAGGCTAATTACCTGCGCTTCCTCCGCGAGGCGCGGGCCGCCTTCGGCAAGCGCGGTTGGATCGTGACTCTCAGCGTGCCGTTCGACGATCCCGACTGGAATCTGCGCGCCTATTCCAAGGCCGCCGACCGGGTGTTCCTCATGGCCTATGACGAGCACTGGAAGGGCGGCACGCCCGGGCCGGTCGCGTCGCAACCCTGGTTCGCGCGAACGCTGCAGCAGAATTTGAAGCATCTTGATCCGAAGAAGACGATCCTCTGCTTCGGCAATTACGGCTATGACTGGGTCGATGGCACCGCCGAGGCGATGACCGTCGAAGAAGCCTATATTTCGGCGCATGACTCGGGCGCGGTGATCCAGTTCGACGCGGCAAGCGGCAATCCGACGTTCAGTTTCACCTTCGAGGGGCACACGCACGAAGCCTGGTTCCTCGATGCGGTGACGGCGCACAACCAAATCAAGACCGCTCGTGATGCGGGAATCACCCAGCTGGCATTGTGGCGTCTCGGGACCGAGGATCCGTCAGTCTGGTCGGTGTTCGGAAAGCGCGCGAGCCCGAGCCCGCAGGCGCTGCGCTCCATCCCGCCCGGCTCAGTCGTCGATGTCGAAGGCTCCGGAGAAGTGCTGCAGATCACCGCGACGCCGACCGTCGGACGCCGCGATATCATAATCGGGCCGAATGGCTTCATAACCAACGAATCGATCCCCGCGCTGCCGACGCCCTGGGTGGTGCACCGCGTCGGCTACAAGCCGGGGCTGGTCGCACTGACCTTCGACGACGGGCCGGATGACCGCTGGACCGGGGCGATCCTCGACATCTTGAAAGCCAAGCACGCACCCGCGACCTTCTTCGTCGTCGGCGAAAATGCGCTCGGCAATATCGGGCTGCTGCGGCGCATCGTCCGCGAGGGCCATGAGCTTGGCAACCACACCTACACGCACCCCAATCTCGACCTTCTGCCCGACACAGCGGTCGAACTTGAGCTGGCCGGCACGCAGCGGCTCGTCGAAGCCTTTACCGGCCGCTCGCTGCGGCTGTTCCGCGCGCCCTTCTTCGGCGACGCCGAACCCACGACCGCCGACGAACTCGAACCGATCCTGAAGTCGCAGAAGCTCGGCTACATCAGCGTCGGCCTGCACGTCGACACGGACGACTGGCAGGGTCCGCCCGCGTCCGTCATCGCCAAGCGCGCCATCGACGGTGTCGAGGCCGGCGACGCTGTGCGCAGCGGCAACATCATCCTGCTGCACGATTCCGGCGGCACGCGGACTGAGACAATCAAGGCGCTGCCCGCAATCATCGACGGGCTGCGCGCGCGCGGCTATCGCTTCGTTGGCGTGTCCGAACTGGCCGGATTGAGCCGCGACAGCGTGATGCCGCACATCGCCGGCCCCGACAGTCTCGTGCCACGCGCCGACATGGCGATGTTCATCGCAGTCGGCGGTGCGCTCGACGGCCTCAAAATCCTGTTCGTCGTCGCAATCACGCTCGGCATCGCCCGCGCTTCGTTCCTGACCATCGCGGCCATAATGCAGGCGCGGCGGGAAAAGGGCATCGTCGCACCGCCCGTCGACCCGGCACGTTTCGTTACGGTGATGATCCCAGCCTTCAACGAAGAGAAGGTCATCGAGTCGGCGGTGCGTCGCGTACTGGAGAGCACCGGCGTGCAGATCGAAGTTATCGTGATCGACGATGGCTCCAAGGACCGTACCTCGGAGATTGTCCGCAACGCGTTCGGCAACCATCCGAAGGTCCGGCTGCTGACGCTGCCCAATGGCGGCAAGGCGCATGCGCTCAATCGCGGTCTCGCGCTCGCGGGCGGCGATGTCGTCGTCGCATTGGATGCCGACACGCAGTTCGAACCGGAAACCATTGCCCGCCTCGCGCGCTGGTTCGCGAATCCGAAGCTCGGCGCGGTCGCCGGCAATGCGCGGGTCGGCAACCGCGTCAATATCGTCACGCGCTGGCAGGCGCTCGAATATGTGACCGCGCAAAACCTCGAGCGGCGCGCGCTTGGATTGCTCGACGCGATTACCGTCGTGCCCGGTGCCGTCGGCGCATGGCGCGCCGAGGCGCTGCGCCAGCTTGGCGGCTTTCCGCCGGATACGCTTGCCGAAGATCAGGATTTGACCATCGCCGTGCAGCGCGCCGGCTGGAAGGTCATCTACGATCAGGACGCCGTCGCCTGGACCGAAGCACCCGAGTCGTTCCGTGCGCTCGCACGGCAGCGCTACCGCTGGGCGTTCGGAACGCTGCAATGCCTGTGGAAGCACCGCGCGATCCTGTTCCGCCGCGAGCCGGGCGGTCTCGGGCGCTTCGGCCTGCCGCAGGCCTGGCTGTTCCAGATCGCCTTCAGCGTCGTGTCGCCGCTCATCGACCTTGCGCTGTTCATCAGCATTTTCTCGACGCTGCTTGGCCTCGCCGAACATGGCTGGGCGGCGAGCGCGCCCGACCTCTACCGCATGCTGACCTACTGGGTCGCCTTCACCTTGTTCGACTTCGCCGCCGCCGCGACAGCATTCCGGCTGGAGCGCAATGAGGACGCAAGCCTGCTCCGCCTGCTGATCCCGCAGCGCTTCGGTTACCGGCAGATCATGTATTATGTCGTGTTGAAGGCGCTCGTTTCGGCGCTGCGCGGCCCGTCGGTCGGCTGGGGCAAGCAGGAACGTTCGGGGCGCGTTGCCGCCGCCCCGAACGGGTAAGTCCTACTTCGCGGGGGTGACCCGCCAGACGCGATTGCCGACATCGTCAGCGACGAGCAGCGCACCCGTCTTGTCGAAGGTCACGCCCACGGGACGGCCCTGCGCATCGCCATCGGCGTTGAGGAAGCCCGACAGCACATCGACGGGCTTGCCACTCGGCATGGCCCCTGCGAACGGCACGAAGATGACCTTGTAGCCGCTCACCGGATTGCGGTTCCACGAACCATGCTGACCGACAAACGCGCCCTGCCCGATCCCCGGCAGCGAGCCGAACGCAAGGCCGAGCGACGCGGTGTGCGGCCCGAGCGCATAATCGGGCGCGATCGCCTTCGTGACCAGATCTGGCCGCTGCGGCTTCACGCGCACGTCGACGTGCTGGCCATAATAGCTGTACGGCCAGCCATAGAAGCCGCCATCCTTCACCGACGTCATATAGTCGGGCACGAGGTCGGAGCCGATCTCGTCGCGCTCGTTGACCGCCGTCCAAAGCGCACCCGATACCGGGTTCCAGGCCAGGCCGACCGGATTGCGCGTGCCACTGGCGAAGATGCGGTGCGCACCCGTCGCCGGATCGACTTCCCAGATCGCGGCGCGCCCCTCTTCAGCCGCCATGCCGTTTTCGCCGACGTTCGAGTTGGAGCCGACGCTCACAAAGAGTTTCGAGCCATCGGCATTGGCGATGACATTCTTGGTCCAGTGGTGATTGCGAAGGCCGGCCGGGAGGTCCACGACCTTGGTGCCCGGCACGGTGATGCTCGTCGCGCCCTCAACATAGGGGAATTTCAGAACGGCATCGGTGTCGGCGACGTAGAGCGTGCTGCCGACCAGCGCCATGCCGAATGGCGAATTCAGGTTTTTCAGGAACACCGTGTGCGTCTCGGCCTTGCCGTCACCGTCGGCATCGCGCAGCAGCGTGATGCGGTTGGGGCTCGGTACGGTCGCGCCCGCCTTGCCCATGATGAGTTTCTGCACCCAGCCGCGGATACCCTTGCTGTCCTCGGGCTTGGGGGGGGCATTGGTTTCCGCCACGAGCACATCGCCATTCGGCAACGCCAGCAGCCAGCGCGGATGATCGAGGGCATCGGAATAGGCGGTCACGGTCAGGCCCGGGGCGGCCGTCGGCGTCTTGCCGGCCGGCCAGCCCTTGGCTTCGGCGATCTTCATCGTCGGCAGCAGCGTCTTGTTTGGCTCGGGCAGCGTCGGCGACGGCCCCTGACCGGCGGCGACATCGAGTTTCGCCGTATCGCCGCAGGCGGCGAGCGCGAGGGCGGACGCAGCGACGAGGAACAGCTGACGCATGTGGAATGTCCTATCGTTCCGGATTCGGCACAGAAACGGGCTTAACCGCAGGAGTGTTCCGCCCGGCAGCTGATCAATTGTCGCGGTATCGCGCATCGGCGCGCTTGGTGCGCGTCGTCGGCAGCGCGGCCGCGGGGTCGTCGGGCCAGGGGTGACGCGGGTAGCGGCCCTTCATTTCGGCCTGCACGCTTCGCCAGCTGCCGCGCCAGAAGCCGGGCAGGTCGCGCGTCATCTGGATTGGCCGCTGTGCCGGCGACAGCAGGATGAGGGTCAGGGGTGTATTGCCCGCCAGCGGATGCGCGGCGAGGCCGAACAGTTCCTGCACGCGGATCGAGACCGCTGGACCACCTTCGGCCGCATAGTCGATGGCATGGCTCGTCCCCGCCGGCGTCGCCAGCCGCGCCGGGGCGATCCGGTCGAGCAGCTGGCGCTGCGGCCAGTCGAGCAGGTTGCTGATGGCCTCGGTGAGCGCCTCGCCCGGCAGGTCGAGCCGCCGCTTGCCGGCCAGCAGCGGCGCGAGCCAATCCTCCAGCGTCGCGAGCAGCGCTGGGTCGGACAGATCGGGGAGCTCTGCCCCAGCCGCCCGCGCGAACGCGACGCGTGCCCGGAAGGCCTGCGCCGCATCGTCGAACGGCAACAGCGCCAGGCCGCCTGACCTGACACCGTCTAGAAGGGCTGCGAGCACCCCGGCCGGGTCCGGCCGCTCGATTCGCGACCGCCCGAGCACGATTGCGCCGAGGGAGCGTATCTCCTCGGCGATGACACCCGCCGTCGCTGGATCGAAACGCAGGTCGGATCGCCGCTCGACATCGTCCCCGAACAGGCTCTCGACGCTCGCCCAGCTGATGGCCACACCAAGCAAAACCCGCGCGCCCTGTGCCGCGCCGCTCGCCTCGCCCACAGCCAGCCAGTCGGCCCGCGCGAGCGGATCGGAGGGTTCGACCCGCACCGCCCGGCCATTGCGCATCAGATATTGCCCATCGCCGCGCCCGCGCGATTTCGCGACCCGGTCGGGGAAGGCCAATGCGAGACAGATTGCCGCCGCTTCCGGATCGTCGTCGCGGCCGCCGCCTGCCAATTTCGCCCATCGGCTCGCAAGCGCCCGCGCCGCATCGCTGCGCCGATCCTTCGAGCGTCGCCAATTGCGCAGCCGACTATCGAGATCGGCGTCGCGCCCGCCCAAGCCCCGCTCGGTCAGCAGTGCTGCGACCTCCGCTGCCGTCGCGCCCAGTCCGCGCTCGCCCGCCGCGACGAGCATATGCGCGAGCCGCGGCGGCAGCGGCAGCGTCGCGATACGCTTGCCATGCGCGGTCGGCCGTCCGTCGGTATCGATGGCCCCGAGCCGCAACAGCCGCGCCCGGCCCTCGGCAACCGCTGCGGCAGGCGGCGGATCGAGCCAGCGCAGCGTTGCCGGGTCGGCAACACCCCAGATCGCGAGGTCGAGCAGCAATCCAGTCAGGTCGCTTTCAAGAATTTCCGGTGGATCGAATGGCTGCAACCCGCGCGTCTCGCCCTCGCTCCACAGTCGGAGCGCAATCCCCGGCGCAGTGCGCCCTGCCCGCCCTGCCCGCTGCGTCGCGGCCGCCTGACTAACGCGCTCCGTAACCAGTCGTGTCAGCCCGGTGGAGCGCTCATAGCGCGGACGCCGCGCGAGGCCCGAATCGACGACCACCCGTACCCCGTCGATGGTCAGGCTGGTCTCCGCAATGCTCGTCGCCAGCACGACCTTGCGACGGCCCGGCATGGCGGGCTCGATCGCCGCGCGCTGCGCCGATCCCTCCAGCGCCCCATAGAGCCGGTGAACATCAACATCGGCGGGCGGATCGAGCCGTTCGAAGGTCCGCTCGATCTCCGCCGCGCCGGGCAAGAATGCGAGGATGCTGCCTGTCTCCTCGGTCAGCGCCCGGCGGATCGCGCGTGCCATGGCCTCCTCAGTGCGCTCACCTACATCCCTGCCGAGATAGCGATGTTCGACCGGAAACATCCGCCCCTGCGCCTCGATCAGCGGCGCGCCGCCCAGCAATTCCGCATAGCGCCCACCGTCGAGCGTCGCCGACATCGCGACGATGCGCAGGTCGGGTCGCAGCCCTGCCTGCGCGTCGAGCACCAGCGCCATGCCCAGGTCGCCCTCAAGGCTGCGCTCATGCACCTCATCGAAAAGGACTGCGGCAATATCCGTGAGTTCTGGATCGTCCTGGATAAGCCGTGTGAAGATGCCCTCGGTAATCACTTCGATCCGGGTCGCCGCCGACACGCGGCTGTCCATCCGCGTCCGGTACCCGATCGTCCGCCCGACCGCCTCGCCCGCCAGCCCGGCCATGCGCTCCGCTGCCGCCCGCGCCGCGAGCCGCCGCGGGCTCAGCAGCAGGATGCGCTTGCCCGCCGCCCACGGCCGGTCAAGCAACGCCGGTGCCACTGCCGTCGTCTTCCCCGCCCCCGGCGGCGCAACGAGCACGGCGTTCGGCCCAACATCCAGCGCCGCAATCAGCTGCGGCAGGACGTTGAGAACAGGAAGGTCAGGTGTGCTGTCCACGAGACCCTGACTTGCGTCAGGCTGACGGCTCAGTGGACACCGAATCCGACGCGTCTTCGCCACCTAAGGGTTCTTCACCCGCGTCGCTATCGCCGATCTTTGCAGCCGACACGACATGCTCGCCCTCGGCAACATGGAACAGCCGCACGCCCGCTGAATTGCGGCCGATGACTCGCGTGTCGCCGACCGACATGCGGATCAGCTTTGCCTGGTCGGTCACCAGCATGAGCTCGTCGGCTGCCGTCGCCGGGAAGCTTGCGACCACCGGCCCGTTGCGCTCAAGATTATCGATATTGGTGATGCCCTGCCCGCCGCGATTGGTGCGGCGATATTCGTGCGCTGAGGTGCGCTTGCCATAGCCGTTGGCGCAGACGGTCAGGATGAACTCCTCCGCCGCTGCGAACTCGGCGATCCGCTCGGGCGACAGCATCGCCTCACGCTCGCCTTCCTTCCACGGTGCCGCCTTGAGATAGGCCTCGCGCTCCTCGCTCGTCGATGCAAAGCCCTTGAGGATCGACATTGAGATGACCTCATCGTCACCCAGCAGCCGCGCGCCGCGCACACCGGTCGAAGTGCGGCTCTGGAACTCGCGCACATCGGTTGCGGCGAAGCGGATCGCCTTGCCGCCACGCGTCGCGAGTAGCACATCGTCGTCCTCAGTCAGCAACGATACGCCGATCAGCCGGTCAGTCGCGTCATCCTCGCCGTCGTCGGACGCAAAGCGCATCGCGATCTTGCCGCGCGTCGGGATGTTCGCGAACGCATCCATCGAATTGCGTCGCACCGTTCCGTGCGCGGTCGCAAACATCACGTGCAGGTTCGCCCACTCCGCCTCATCCTCGGGCAGCGGCAGCACCGCGGCGATGGTTTCGCCCTCGGCGAGCGGTAACAGGTTGATCATCGGCCGGCCGCGCGTCGCCGGACCGCCCTCGGGCAGCTTCCAGACCTTCAGCCGGTAGACTTGGCCAAGCGTCGAGAAGAATAGCACGGGCGTGTGAGTCGACGTCACGAACAGCCGGGTGATCGCGTCCTCGTCCTTGGTCGCCATGCCCGAGCGGCCTTTGCCGCCGCGCGCCTGCGTCCGGTAGGCCTCGAGCGGCGTCCGTTTGATGTAGCCGCCGTGCGTGACGGTGACGACCATCTCCTCGCGCTCGATGAGGTCTTCGTCGTCGATGTCGTCGAGGTTTGCGACAAGCTCGGTGCGGCGCGGCGTCACGAATGGCAGAACGGTATCGAACTCGGCCTGCATGACTTCGTAGAGCCGGGCGCGATTGCGCAGGATTTCGAGCAGTGCCTCGATCGACGCGGCCAATTCCTTGAGTTCGTCGGCGATTTCCTCGCGACCGAGCGCGGTCAGCTTCGACAGGCGCAGGTCGAGGATCGCCTTCACCTGGGCATCGGACAGCCGGTAGACGTCGCCCTGATCCTCGTGAGCGACGGCTTCGACGAGCTCAAGATAGGGCCGAATTTCCGCCGCATCCCAGTCGCGGGCCAGCAGCGTTTCGCGCGCAGCAGCCGGGGTCGCAGACCCACGGATCACGCGGACGACTTCGTCGAGATTGGTCACCGCGATGACGAGGCCGAGCAGCAGATGGGCGCGGTCGCGCGCCTTCGCGAGCTCGAACTTGGAGCGGCGGGTGATGACCTCTTCGCGGAATTTGATGAATGCCTCGATGATGTCCCGCAGGTTCATCAATTCGGGACGGCCGCCGCGGATCGCCAGCATGTTGAAGGCGAAATTGCTCTGCGCCGGGGTGTGCCGGTAGACCTGATTGAGCACGACCTCTGGAGTCGCATCGCGCTTCAGGTCGATGACGATGCGCACGCCTTCGCGGTTCGATTCGTCGCGGATGTCGCTGACGCCCTCGATCCGCTTGTCCTTGACCGCCTCGGCGATCTTTTCGACGAGCGCATTCTTGCCCTGCTGGTAGGGAATTTCGGTGAGGACGATCGAGCGGCGGTCGCCCCTGCCCTCTTCGACGGTCGAGCGCGCGCGCATCGTCACCGAGCCACGGCCGGTGTGATAGGCCGAATGCAGGCCGCCACGGCCCATCAGATGGGCGCCGGTCGGGAAGTCGGGGGCCGGGATATGCTGCATCAGCCCGTCGACATCGATCGCCGGGTTCTCGATATAGGCGCGGCAGGCCGCGAGCACTTCGCCGAGATTGTGCGGCGGGATGTTGGTCGCCATGCCGACCGCGATGCCGCCCGCGCCATTGACAAGCAGATTGGGATAGCGAGCGGGAAGCACGGACGGCTCACGCTCCTGCCCGTCATAATTGGGCACGAAATCGACAGTGTCCTTGTCGAGATCGTCGAGCAGCGCGACATCGGCGACCTTGGCGAGCCGCGCTTCGGTGTAACGCATGGCCGCCGGCGAATCCGGATCCATCGAGCCAAAATTGCCCTGACCGTCGATGAGCGGCAGCCGCATCGACCAATCCTGGGTCATGCGCGCCAAGGCGTCGTAGATCGAGCTGTCGCCGTGCGGGTGATATTTACCCATGACGTCGCCGACGATGCGCGCCGACTTGCGATAAGGCTTGCCGCTGGTGAATCCGCTCTCGTAGGCGCCGTAAAGAATGCGGCGGTGAACAGGCTTCAGACCGTCGCGCACATCCGGCAGCGCGCGGGCAACGATCACGCTCATCGCGTAATCGAGGTAGCTGGTCTTCATCTCGTCGACGATCGAGATCGGACGAATGTCGGAAGGGTCCGTCGGCGGCGTTTGCGTCACGTCCACGGTGGGTTAGAATCCTGACTTCAGCGAGAATGTTGCGTGATTGTCATCTAGGCAATTTAGGCAGGGAATGCCAGCTTTTCCGCCCCGGCGCGGCAGGCTTCGCTTCGGGGCAAAATGGTTGCGTCGTCGCGGCGCTGACCGCATAGCGCGGAGATGACCGAACCTGTGCATATTGTTGGCGGCGGCCTCGCCGGATCGGAAGCGGCGTGGCAATTGGCGCGCGCCGGTGTCCCGTCCATCATCCACGAAATGCGCCCCGTACAGGGGACCGAGGCGCACCAGACCGACGGGCTTGCCGAACTCGTGTGTTCGAACAGCTTCCGCTCCGATGATCCCAACAACAATGCTGTCGGCCTTCTTCACGCCGAAATGCGGCGGATGGGCTCGATCATCCTGTCGAGCGCCGATGCGGCCCGCGTGCCGGCGGGGTCGGCGCTGGCGGTCGACCGCGACGATTTTTCGGCGCGCGTCACCGCCGCGATCGAAGCCGAGCCGCTGATTGAAATCCGCCGCGAACTCGTCGACGGCCTGCCGCCGGCCGACTGGTCGAGCGTCATCATCGCGACCGGGCCGCTGACCGCCGCGCCGCTCGCCGAGGCGATCCGCGCACTGACCGGAGAGGACAGCCTCGCCTTCTTCGACGCGATCGCACCGATCGTGCATTTCGACAGCATCGATCAGGACATCGCCTGGTTCCAGTCGCGCTGGGACAAGGGTGATACCAAGGACTACGTGAACTGCCCGATGAGCCGCGACGAATATGAGGCGTTCATCGACGCGATGCTCGCAGGCGAGAAAACCAGTTTCAAGGAATGGGAAGCCAACACGCCTTACTTCGACGGCTGCATGCCGATCGAGGTGATGGCGGAGCGTGGCCGCGATACGCCGCGCTTCGGGCCGATGAAACCCGTCGGCCTGACCGATCCGCGCACCGGGCAGCGGCCCTGGGCGGTCGTGCAGCTGCGGCAGGACAATGCGCTGGGCACGCTGTTCAACATCGTCGGCTTCCAGACCAAGCTCAAACATGCCGAGCAGGTACGGGTGTTCCGGATGATCCCGGGACTACAGAAGGCGGAATTTGCGCGGCTTGGCGGGCTACACCGCAACACCTTCATCAAGTCGCCGGTGCTGCTCGATGCGGCGCTGCGGCTGAAGGTCGATCCGCGCATCCGCTTTGCAGGACAGATCACCGGCTGCGAGGGCTATGTCGAAAGCGCGGCGGTCGGGTTGCTTGCCGGCCGCTTTGCTGCGGCGGAGCGCCGGGGCGAGACACCCGTCGTGCCGCCGGCCACGACGGCGATCGGCGCGTTGCTGTCGCATATCACCGGCGGCGCCGACGCGGCGAGCTTCCAGCCGATGAATGTCAATTTCGGGCTGTTTCCGCCTTTGACGGACGGAGTTCACAAAAAGGAACGCAAGCCGGCGATAGCCGCGCGGGCTCGCGCCGATCTGGAAAGCTGGCTGGCCGCCTAGGCGTCGGCATTCGCGTCGGGCTTGCAGCGCTCCAGCTTGCGCTGGCCGTTCCGCTTGGCGGCCGTCGTCGCCATTTCGCCCGCTGACAAGGCACCGTTGTGATCGGAGTCTGCGGTTTCGAACTTGTCGACGGCCTTCGCGGCATATTCCTCAAAGTCCAGCTTGCCATCGCCGTTGGTGTCGAGCTTCGCAAAGGCCTTGCGACGGCTGGCGAGGAATTCGTCGCGGCTGATCCCCCCATTGTCGTCGGCGTCATAACGCGCGAACCGCTTGGCTTCGCGGTCGATCGGCGACGCGCCGGGCGCTGACAGCGGCGCGCTATCGGATGGCGTGACGCGGTAGGAGGCAGGCGGATCCGGCAGCGACGCCCGGGCATTGCCCAGCGACAACACCGCGATCGCGGCTGCCAACAACATTGCTGCCCCGCCGAGCGCCAGCCACCGCCGCATATCCCGCCCCCGTCATACCCGCCCGGTCAGGATGATCGCGGCCAGCCGCAACTGTCGAGTGGGGGAAGCGCCCACCCCGTCCGGTTGGCCGGGTAAAATGGCCTGGTTGCGAGCGAAATCATGCCGGGCGAGGCCGGCGAGCGCTGCGATCGGGCGAAGAGGTGCTGGTATCCTGCGTGGGGATGCAGCGAGTGCCTTTCCAACGGCCTCGCGCTCAATCACCCCGCGCCGCCAGCCATCAGCGACCGCCCATGCACGGCCCGCCGCCAGCACTTCATCCGACGCGCTCCCCAGTATCCGTGCGGCAACTTCGAAGAGCTTCGCCCCGCGCAGTCGCGCCCATTCGCCAACGTCTTCGTCCAGATAGGCCAGTGACGCATCGTCAAACCCGTCGAGATCGGACGCCAAGACACCCGACGCAGCCAAGGCCTGCAATACCGGTTGCGCCGGGACCGTCGGCCCACCGATTTCCGACAGCCGCTCGCGCCACCAGGCCAGCCGGATCTGGCCGATCATCGGCTCGGATGTGCCAATTGCGACGTCGAGCAGCTCCAGATCGAGCGCATGCAAGGCGAACAGCGCCGGACGTTTGTCGCGCGGCGCATAGAGCGTTGCCAGATAGCGGTCCGGGTCGCGGGCGCGGACGAGTCCGGCGCAATGCTCGATCTCGCCTGCCATGAAAATCCGTTAACCGCTTCCGCTAACCCTCCGCAATAACGCTTCGTTATCCGATCCTCGCCAATGTGCCCGGATGCGCAAGACGGGACGTACAACAACCAGCTGGCTGGGACAGACGCTGCGGCGGCTGGCCGGCGACCGTCGCGGCAACACGATGATCGTGATGGCCGCCGGCGTCATCCCGGTCGTGGCGGCGGTCGCAGGCGGTGTCGATATGACGCGCGCCTATATGGCGGAGGCCCGGCTGCAGCAGTCGGTCGATGCGGCGACCCTCGCGGGGCGCAAGATCCTCTCGGGCATCAACATTGCCACCGGTTCGCCCGCCGAACTGGAAGTTTCGAAATTCCTGGCGGCGGACTTTCCCGAAGGCGTGTTCGGGACGACTGGGCTCACCAAATCGCTAAACCTGTCCGACGACGGCAATTTCTGCGTCACCGCCCAGGTCGACGTGCCCACAATCCTGATGGGCGGGATCAAGTTCAGCAGCAGCGGCGGCATCAACGAAGTGCCGATTTCGGCGAAGTCCTGCGCCCGCCGCTCGGGGTCGAACATCGATGTCGTGCTGGTCCTCGACATCACCGGGTCGATGGCGACTCAGGCCGGCACCAGCACGCGCATCCAGGGTCTACGGCAAGCAACGCTCGACTTCCTTGGAACGCTCGACACGACGCGCACCCAGCTAGCCAGCGAAGGGCTGCGAGTCCGGGTCGGCATCGTTCCCTACAATGTCACGGCCAACGTCGGGCGGCTGCTGATTGCCGACACGCCCTATGCCAATGGCGTCCCTTACGTGACAACCGGCGTCACATCCTATTGCGATGCCGCGCCGGCTGCCAAAAATTGTGTCTGGAGCGACCTTGGCTATTGGCGCAAGGATTCCTCGACAGGCAATGTCTGGAAAAACAACGACTCGATCAACGGCAACGCGACCAAAACGCCGATGCCGCGCGCGCTGACGGGGGCGAACAACCCTGACCTAAGCGCATTTGTGACTGCCGGCGGAGCAGCAGGCACGACTGTCACCGACCTTTATGCGTGGCGCGGGTGCGTCGAGGCGCGGCCAACCGTCAACACGATTACCGACACGACCTCGACAACCTCTGTGCCTGCCGGCGCATTCGACGTACTTGATGCCGCACCGGGTGCCACGACGGCCGGCGGCACTGCACCCGCATGGCGGCCCTATTTCGCGCCGCCCTCGAAAAACAACTACTACGGCCCCAAGGGCGGCGCTGCGACCGGACTGCCGTGGACGCAGGTGCCATTCCGGGTGCGCCAGACGGCGACGGGCGGCTATCAGGACGGCGTTGCGACGCAGACGCTCGGCACCGACACGTCCCAGGGCTCAGAAGTCAGCCCGAATGCCTATTGTCCGCCCGAGGCGCAGCTGCTTTCGGAGAAGACGAAATCGGACCTGACCGCTTATGTTAACGCGCTCAAGCCGAATGGCAGCACCCTGCACGACATCGGCATGTACTGGGGCCTTGCGATGATCAGCCCCGGCCCCCCCTTCTCTAATCCGAACACCTATCTGGCCCCGGGTCACTCGGGCACAGCGCGCGAGGTTAAGCGCTACATCGTGTTCATGACCGACGGCGATATGGACCCCAGCGAGCAATCCTATTCGGCCTGGGGCTATGAGGATTATGAGCATCGTCTGCTGGCTGGCACGAGCACCACGGCCGACCGCACCAAGGGTAGGCACAACACGCGCTTCCTGATGATCTGCGAGCAGGCGAAGCAGATGGGCGTCAATATTTCGACTGTCGCCTTCGGCCTGTCGCCGACGACACAGCTCAAGAGCTGCGCGACGACGACCGATCAGTCCTATAGCGCCAGCACGTCGAGCGACCTCATCAAGATCTTCCAGCAGATCGCCAACAATATCGGCTATTTGCGGGTGTCGAAGTGAAGCGCTGGCTCCGAGCGATCGCGTGTAGTGATCGCGGTGCCGTCACGATCGAGTTCGCGCTGATGCTGACGCCGATGCTGTTCCTCCTCATGGGCAGCATGGAAATCAGCTATTTCGCCTATGTGAAGTCGGTGGTGTCCGGGGCGATGCGCGATGTCGCGCGATCAACCTCAACGGGCCAGTTTACCCAGAGCCAGCTCGATGGGATGGTTCGAACCAAACTCGCAACGGTCGGGATCCCGGCGTCTGACATCACCATCACCACCAAAGCCTATCAAACCTTCGATAGCACCGTCTCAAAGCCGGAGCCGTTGACGTCGGACTCCGCGCCACTCGGCCAGCCCAACGTCGGCGACTGTTTCTACGATCTGAACAAAAATGGCGTGTGGAACTCGAACACCAGCGGCGGGCCGGAGGACATTCTCTATTATGGCGTCACCGCCAAATATAAATTGCTGTTCCGCTTCACCGAGAAAGTGATGAATGGTGCCAACGGCTATGTGACGATCAAGACCGCCAGCACGGTCAAGAATGAGCCCTACAACAACAACGCTCCCGAAGTGTGCATCACCAGTGCCGATCAGATCAGCAGTTAGGCACCTCGCCGCCACCCTCCGCGCGTTGGGCAAAGCCGAGGCCGGGGTCTCGGTCATGGAATTCGCGCTGATGACGCCGTTCTTCGTGACCACGTTGCTCTATGGCCTCGATACGATGTGGTACGTCCACGCGCATCAGGAAGTCAGCCGCCTGGCGACCTCGACCGCAGACCTTGCCGCGCGCTACCGGGCCAGCATCGACGAGAAGGATGTGAAGACTCTGTTTCTCGGGGCGAAACTGTCGACCGACGGCATCGACCTGCTTGGCAAGGGCCGGCTGATCCTGAGTTCGGTGACCCGCAATAGCCTCAACAACGGCCATTGGATCCGCTGGCAGCGCTGCCAGGGCAGCCTGACCAATGCCAGCCAACTCGGCATTCAGGGCGCAGGCGCGCTCGACACGACGATCGCGAAGGTCGCAGGCATGACGCTCAATGCCGGTGACAATGTGATGTACGCAGAAGCCTACTACAAATATCAGCCGCTGTTCTTCAAACAGCTGTTCGCGAAAGACACGATGATCAAATATTCGGCGTCGTTCATGGCCCGCGAGATCGCGCTACCCTCGCTGACCAACGTCACCAATCTGCCGAACGCCTCGAAGGCACTCTGCTAGCGGTCTAGCGCGTCAGCTTCTTGTAGGTCATCCGGTGCGGCCGATCCGCCTCATCCCCGAGCCGCCGCCGTTTATCGTCCTCATAGGCCTGGAAATTGCCCTCAAACCATTCGACATGGCTGTCGCCCTCGAACGCGAGGATGTGCGTTGCCAGCCGGTCGAGGAAGAAGCGGTCGTGGCTGATGACCACGGCGCAGCCGGCGAAGCTCTCCAGTGCCTCCTCCAGCGCGCGCAGCGTCTCGACGTCGAGGTCGTTGGTCGGCTCGTCGAGCAGCAGCACATTGCCGCCCTCTGCGAGCATCTTCGCCATATGGACGCGGTTGCGCTCGCCGCCCGACAGCTGGCCGACCTTCTTCTGCTGGTCGCCGCCCTTGAAGTTGAACGCACCGACATAGGCGCGCGTGTTCACCTCATGCTTGCCGAAATAGAAGCGCTCGTTGCCGCCCGACACTTCCTCCCAGACATTTTTCTTGGGATCGAGCGTGTCGCGCGACTGGTCGACATAGCCGAGCTTGACAGTCTCGCCGATCTTGACCGTGCCCGTATCCGGCGTCTCGACGCCGGTGATGAGCTTGAACAATGTGGTCTTGCCCGCACCGTTCGGGCCGATCACACCGACGATACCGCCCGGCGGCAGGCTGAACGACAGGTCGTCGAACAGCAGCTTGTCGCCATAAGCCTTGGTCAGATGATTGACCTCGATGACCGTGCCACCGAGGCGCGGCGGGATCTGAATCAGGATCTGTGCCGATCCGGGGCGGCGATCATTCTGCGCTTCGACGAGTTCGTCGAATGCCTTGATGCGCGCCTTGGACTTCGACTGGCGTGCCTTCGGACTGGCGCGGATCCATTCGAGCTCCTGCGCGATGGCGCGCTGGCGGCTCTCATCCTCGGACTGTTCCTGGCTGATCCGCTTCTGCTTGGCGGCGAGCCAGGCCGAATAATTGCCCTCGAACGGCAGACCCCGGCCCCGGTCGAGTTCGAGCACCCAGTTCACGACATTATCGAGGAAATAGCGATCGTGGGTGACGAGGATAACGTTGCCCGGATAGTCGATCAGATGCTTTTCCAGCCACTGCACGCTTTCGGCGTCGAGATGGTTTGTCGGTTCGTCGAGCAGCAGCACTTCGGGCTTCGACAACAGCAGCTGGCACAGCGCGATGCGGCGCTTTTCGCCGCCCGACAGGCTTGTCACCGGCCAGTCGCCCGGCGGGCAGCGTAGCGCGTCCATCGCGATCTCGAGCTGGTTGTCGAGCGTCCATCCGTCGACCGCGTCGATCTTCTCCTGCAGCTCGCCCATCTCGACCATCAGCGCATCGAAATCGGTCGAGTCCTGCGGGTCAGCCATCTCCGCTGAAATCGCGTTAAAGCGGTCCATCATGTCGGCGACGCCGCGCACGCCGTCCATCACATTTTCGCGCACCGTCTTCGCCGGATCGAGCTGCGGTTCCTGCGCCAGATACCCAACGCGAACGCCTTCGGCGGCCCAGGCTTCGCCCTGAAATTCCTTGTCGTAGCCGGCCATGATTTTCATGAGCGTCGACTTGCCCGCGCCGTTGACGCCGATGATCGCGATCTTCGCGTCGGGCAGGAACTGCAGGTGGATATTGTTCAGGATCGGCTTCGGCGCGCCGGGAAAGGTCTTGGTCAGACCCTTCATCACATAGGAATATTGGTAGGAGGCCATGGATGCTCCGGCAGGCGTAACGGTTGTCGGTAAAGTCGCCGCGCGTTTAGCCGAGCGGCGGCAACTTGGCAAACGGCGCAGCGAGCCTGTAGGCAGCTAACTCGCCCTTCGAAAGGTTCGTCATGCGCCGTCTCGCCATTGCTTCGCTGCTCCTGTCCGCTGCCCTGCCCGCCCGCGCCGACGACCTCGCGACGGCGGCGAAGCTGCGCGACACGGCGCTCAAGTCCAACGAAGCCTATGCGATCGTTGAGAGCCTGACGACGGAGGTCGGACAGCGGCTAGCAGCGACCGAAGCGGAAGCGCGCGCGCGGACTTGGGCCGTCGCGAAACTCAAGTCGCTCGGCTTCAGCAATGTGCGCATCGAAACCTATGACATGCCGGCCTGGGAACGCGGCGTGGAGACGGCAGCGATCCTCGCACCCTATGCGCAGCCGATCCGCGTGGCGGCGCTCGGCAACAGCGGCGCGACTCCTGCGGAGGGCATTGAGGCCGAGGTGGTGCGCTTTGCCACCGTTGATGCGCTCAAGGCGGCACCGGACAGTGCGGTGCGCGGCAAGATCGTATTCCTGACCCATAAGATGATGGTGACGCAGGATGGCTCTGCCTATGGATTCAACGGGATCGTACGCCGGTCCGGTCCGTCGATCGCAGCTTCGAAAGGCGCTGCTGCAGTGGTAATCCGCTCGCTCGGCACCGATTATCATCGCAATCCGCATACGGGCGGGACAAATTGGGCAACCGGGGTCACGCCGATTCCAGCTGGGGCACTCCCCCTCCCAGACTCGGACCAGCTCGACCGGCTGCTCGCACTCGGCAAGCCGGTCCGCATGAAGCTGACGATGACCCCACGCTTTCTCGGCCAGCAACAGTCGGGCAACGTGATCGGCGAAATTCCCGGCAGCGGCGCGCCGGACGAGATCGTCCTGATCGGCGGCCATCTCGACAGCTGGGACCTAGCAACGGGGGCGATCGACGACGGCGCCGGCGTGGCGATCACCACGGCCGCCGCCAAGCTGATCCTCGACGCGAAGCTGAAGCCACGCCGCACGATCCGCGTTGTCATGTTCGGCGCGGAAGAGCCCGGCCTGTTCGGTGCCAAGGCCTATGCGACGAAGCATGGCACGGAGAAGCATGTGCTCGTCGCGGAGTCGGACTTCGGCGCGGACCGGGTGTGGAAGCTTGGTTCCAATGTGCTGACCACGGCGCTCCCGACCGTGAAGGCGATGGCCGACCTGATGGCGCCGCTGGGCGTGGCCTATGACCCCAAGAATAGCGGCGATTGCGGCTCGGACATCGCAGAATTGACCAAACTCGGCGTCGGCTGCGTCGCAGCGTCGCAGGATGGGACCCGCTATTTCGCAATCCATCACACGCCCGACGACACGCTCGATAAAATTGACCCTGTACAGCTCAACCAGAATGTTGCGGTCTACAGCGTCATTACTTGGCTTGCCGCGAACAGCGATGTCGCATTTGGGCCGGTCACACCGCACTAATCGAGACCATACCCGAAACGTCACAATATGCGACAGAGTGAGTAGAACGAACCGGAACCTACCCGCCAAAGCAGTGGTTGTGTCCCTGTCATGGTATCTGCGTTCAAATTTGTCGGCGAACTGCCAAGTGTTGCTGGAAGCTGGCATGAAGTGCAGCGCCTATTCGACGAACTCGACCGTCCGCTCGACCGGAAGATGGTCGTGGCTGAATTGGCGCGCATGGCGGACCGGATGACCTCGCCGCGCTTCCGTCGCCGTATTGGCGCGCCGAATTAGTCGTACCGGCAGTGACCCGTTGCCGAACCAAACGGTCAGGCCGCAGGCAGCGTCAGCCGGAAGACCGCGCCTTCCCGCGACGGGAGGAGCGCAAGGTCGCCGCCCATATCGCGCGCCAGGTCGCGCGAGATGGCGAGGCCCAAGCCCACGCCTGATGACTGCGCCGATCGCTCGAACGGCCGGAACATTCGGGCCTGTACTTCGGCGGAGACGCCCGGACCGCTGTCCTCGACGTCGACAACGACTTCATCGCCACGGCTTTGACAGCGCACGCGCACCTGCCCGCTTTCGGGCGTGAACTTCACCGCGTTGCCGAGCAGGTTCACCAATATTTGCAGCGTCCGGAGCGTGTCTGCCCGTGCGTGAAGCGGCGGTGAGGCGACGGGCGCGAGCCGCAATCGCTTGTCCGCGGCGCGCATCGCTACCATCGCCCGCGCCCGGTCGGCGAGCTCGACGACATCGACGATCGCGGCATCGGACGCCGATCCCACGGCTTCACTGACGATCGCGAGCAGATGCGCTGCGGAATCGGCGATATCGCTCGCATATTCACCATAGCGCGGATGGGTCTGCGGCCCGGTCGCCATCGCCCGGGATTCGGCGAGAATGTCACGCACGGCCCCTGCCAGACGCAAGCGGGCGGGTCCGTCGCCGGACATGCGCTAGCCCGCAATCCGCGCGTATGCCGCGCGATAGGCCGGATCGAGCCGCCACCAAGCGAGAATTTCCGCACGGCGCAGCGCCTTCATACCGCGATATTGCGCCAGTGCCGCATCCGCGGCAGCTGGCCGGCCATGCGCCGCACCGAGCAGCGCAAAGACCTGAGTCGCCGCGTTGGCGTCGAAGCCCGCGCCAGCGGCGAGGATCGACCAGCAGACGGGGTCGTCATCGAGCATCATGTCGAAACAGTCGAGCAGCGGCAGGTCGGCGCGCAGGCCAAGCATCGCCGCCACGGCGTGCAGCGCGCCCGATGCTAGCAGGTCGATCAGCGCGCGATCCTGATCCTGCCCGGTGCGCACCAGTGCGCCAGCGAGCCGGGCGGCGCGCTGAAATACGCTGCGGCCCGGCACCAGGTCGGCAAGCACGACGCGGACCGCGCGCTGGATCGCCGCGTCGAACGCCTCGGCCTGCGCGACCTGCCGGACCGCCGCCGCGACCTCCCACGCCAGCGTCTCGAACAAATCGCCCGGTAGATCGTCGGCTGGCAGGCGCGGCGAACCGCCAGTCTGAAGCCGCGCCGCCTGCGCCACCACGACCGCCATCGCGGCTTGCGCGAGACCGGGATCGGACGCGCGGCTCAATTCGCCAAGCGCATCGCTCGATCGTCCGTCGGCAGGCGGCAAGCGCCGCAGGCGAGTGACGAGACGGAACTCGTCGGCGCGGCGAAACAAATGCCCAAGCAGCGCCGGGGTCCGCAGCACGGGCAGTGCGGCGAAGCGGTTCGCAAAGTCGACATCGGACACATCGGCGAGCTGAGCGCGGAGCGGTCCGGCCAAGGGATCCCCAGCCAGCGCGCCGCGCATGCCCTCCAGCACCCCCGACGTCAGTGCGTCGGCGACCTGCCGGATCAGCGAGCGCCGCTCGTCGCTGAGTTTGCCGACCGGCTCGAACAGGCCAGCGGCGGCGGCTAGGCGCAGCGCGTCGGCCCGCTGCGCACGATCGCGCGCAGCCGACTCGATGGCGTCAAACCGGTCACCCCCCACGCTCGTCACAACACCTCACTGACGTCCGGATAGCGCAACAGGGTTAACGAGCGCTAAAGCATGTTCGCTGCCGCAGATCGTCCGCATTGCTATGCCGCGAGCCCGCCGTCATCGCGATTCACACGGGCTGTGCACCACCCGTCTGCAATGATAAGCATTCGATATGCGCTCGCTCGCCGTCAATCCCGCCTCGTCCGGCAACTCTCTGCCACCCGCCAAATCCGGTCGCACGGTGCACGACACCGTCGCGAGCACCGCGGACGAGCGCGGCACTGCGCAGCGCAACCGCGTCATCCTGTTCGCGACGGTCACCTCCTTCGTCTGGCTCGCCGCTGCCGCTGCCGCCATCTATCTCGTCGTCCGCTATTTGCCGCCAAGCCAGTTCACGCTGACCGCGCTCGCCGGACTGGCGGCAGGCGTGACCGCACCGCTGACGGCGATCTGGCTGGTCGCGCTGGTGTTTGCGCGAGTCGCGCCGGGCGGCGCGCTGGCGGTGCTGCGCCGCATCGAGGTCGCCGAGGCGCGCTTCTCCGACGTCGCCGGACGCACGCGGCGCGAGCTTGAGGCGATCGATGCCGCACTCGACGTAGTCTCTGGCCGGATGGACGATGTGCGCACCCAGGTCAGCGTCCAGACCGGCGCGTTGCTCGACGGTGCCGGCGAACTGGAGACCAAGACTGCGGCAGTGACCGCATCACTCGCGCGCGACCGCGATACGGTCGACACGCTGATCGCGCGGCTGTCCTCCGGAAGCAGCGCCGCACGGGGCGAGCTCCTTGCGCTCATCGAGACGCTGCCCGCCGCCGAGCGGCAGGCGCTGGCGATCCAGTCGCTGCTCGCGGCCGGTGCCGACACCGCCCGGGAACAGATCGCGCAGGTCGATGGCCTGCTGACGGCCGTTGCAGCCAATCAGGAATCGCTCCGGCGACAGGCGAACCGGACCGCCGCCGAACTCCATGACACGTTCGCTGCCGTTGATGCGGGGTCGAGCGCCGCCGCCCGCCTGTTCGACGAGCGGACGCGCACGCTCGGTGCCGACGTCGACGCGGCGATGTCGCGCGCTGCGGAAGCGCTCGAGGCAGCCCGGCGCGCAATCGAAGCCCAGGTCGATGCCGTCGTCACCGCGACGGGCCAGGCGCGCACGATCCTCGTCGATCTTGGCGGCGAAACGGCTGCATCGGTCAGCGAGCGGCTGTCCGCCATCGCGGGCGAAGCCGAGCGGCTGACCAGCGAGATCGGCCGGCAGGAAACACTCAGCGCCGGCCTCGTCGAAAGCTTCGGGCGCGGCTTCGGCGTGCTCGATGCCAAGCTCGCCAATGCCGCGCAGAGCAGCCATGCGACCTTCGACATGCTCGACGAGCGGCTCGGCGCGATCCGCGATCAGGTCCACAAGCTGGCGACGCCGCTCGGGGCGACCAGCGAACATACGCGGCAACTCGAAGCCGCCGTCACCGCGCTGAAAGAGAGCGTGGCGGCATCGGTCACGAGCTTTACCGAAACGCTGCCCGACAGCGTCGCAAACGCCGGCGGGGCCGTCGCGGACATTCGCGCGGCAATCGGCACCTTGTCCGCCGAGATCGACTCGGTGCTGGCCCGCGCCAATGCCGTTGCCGCGCCGATCGACGCCGGACGCACGACCATCGCAGCAGCCGCTGAGTCGCTCGCCGACCAGCGCACCGCCTTCGAGGCGATGATGACGACGCTCGATGCCCGGCTTACCTCGGCGCAGAAGCTCGTCGGCCAGATCGAATCGGGCACCGACGCGGCGGCGCTCGCCGCCACAACGAAGCTGCTGGAAGCGCTCACGCGGGCGCGAGATGTCGCGTCGCAAGCAGAGGGCGCGCTGCGCGAGGCGCTCGACCGCGCCATTGCCGACACCAAGGTCACGCTGGCGGCGGCAAGCGATGAGGCGATGCGCACGGCCTTCACCGCGCCGGTGGCCGCCCAACTCGCCGAACTCGGCGCGGTCAGCACGGCCGGGGCGGAGGCCGGCCGCGCCGCTGCCGAGCGCCTGTCGCAGCAGCTGTTCAGCGTGCTCGAAACCGCCAACCTTGTCGAAACCCGGCTCGGCGAAGCCGATGCACGGATCGAGACGGCGTCCCGCCGCGATCTGTCGCGGCGCGGCGCGCTGCTGATCGATGCACTCAACTCGGCCTCGATCGACATCGCCAAGGCGCTGGCCGTCGACGTCAGCGACACCGCCTGGGCCGCCTATCTGCGCGGCGACCGGTCGATCTTCACGCGCCGCTCGGTCCGGCTGCTCGACGGCGGCACCGCCAAGGCTATCGTCCGGCAGTATGAGCGCGACGGCGAATTCCGCGACTCGGTGCGGCGTTACATCAATGATTTCGAGCAGTTGATGAAAAGCGTTGCGGCAGAACGCGAAGGCAATTCGCTACAGGTCGCCCTGCTCGCCTCGGACACCGGCCGGCTCTACGTCGCGCTCGCGCAGGCGATGGAGCGCATTCGGACCTAGCTTTTCGGCGGACGCACCGACGTCAATATGTCCTCGAGCGTGATCCAGCCCTGGACATAATTGACGTAATAGAGCGCGAACAGGACCGCCGAGACCAGCGTCGTCAGCTTCGCCTTGCGCCAGAGTTCGGGCGACTGCGGCGCACTGTCGGCCTGGCCGGGGACAGGTGTGCTGCCCTCCTCCTGCGCGGTCCGCACGCCGAGCGGGAGGATCGCGAACAGCGTCAGCGACCAGAACAGGAAATAGATGGCAAGCGCCGAGGTGAATCGCATGGCGGCAGGCCATAGCGCGCAAACGGCTGCTGGTCGATGCGCGCTGCTTGCCGCCCCCTCACCCGCGCCCTATGACGGCGCTGGAATCGCGGGAGTGAAGAGTGCGCCGTCTGCTTGCCGTCCTGCTGATCGGATGCGCCACGATCGCGCAATCAGTATCGGCGCAGGAGGATCTGAAGCTCCAACCCGGCGACGTCATCGACTTCGCGGCCGACAGCCTCGCCTATGACGACAATGCCGACATCGTCACGGCGACGGGCAATGTGCTGATCGTCCGTGAGGGCTACCGGCTGCGCGCCAACGAGGTCGCCTATAACCGCAAGACCGGCTTCGTCGAGGCGCGCGGCAATGTCATCGTTATCGATCCCGGCGGCAACCAGGCGTTCGGCGACAAGGTCAATGTATCGGACTCGCTGCGGGATGCGGCGATCGAGAATATCCTCGTCGTGCTGCAGGACGGCGGTCGCCTCGCCGCGCGCAATGGGACGCGCATCAACGGGGTCAGCGTCCTCAATCGGGCCGTTTACTCCCCCTGCGACATCACCGGCGAGGATGGCTGCCCGCGCGCGCCGGTCTGGCAGATCAAGGCGGTCAAGGTTGTCCACAATCCGGCGAAGCACCGTCTCGTCTACAAGGATGCCTATTTCGAGCTGTTCGGATTGCCGATCCTGTACCTGCCGCGCTTTTCGCACCCGGACGGCAAGTCGGGGAATACCGCCGGCCTGCTGGTTCCCGACGTGCAATACAGCCGCTCGCTCGGTGCCGAACTGTCCGTCCCCTATTATGTCCCGCTGACGCCGAGCAGCGATCTCACGATCACACCGTCGATTTACAGCCAGGTGAACCCGGCGCTGAGTGCCGAATACCGCCGCCTGACCGCCAAGGGTCCGATCCGCATCGGCGCTGTTGCGACGGTCGCGCCGATCCCCAACAGCAGCAAGGTCGGCGACGAATTCCGCGGCTATTTCTATGCGAACGGCCAGTTGCAGCACAGCAGCGACTGGCGATCGACCTTCGGGCTGCGCTACGCAACCGACGACACCTTCCCGCGCCGCTACGACATCTCGCGCGATGTCGTGCTCCGCAACTATTATGAGCTCGAACATTTCGCGAGCGACTCCTACCTGTCCGTCGCGGGCTGGGCGTTTCAGACGCTTCGCGTCGGCGACCGGCAGGGCCTCCAGCCCGTGGCGCTCCCGCTCGTCGACTTTCAGTGGGACCCGGAACTCGATCTGCTGTCGCTGGGCGGCAGGCTGCAGGTGCGGGCCAATACGGTCGCGCTCACGCGCACCTCGGGCGAGGATACGCGGCGTGCGCTGGCCAGCGTGCGTTACGACCTGACCCGGCTCACGACGCTCGGGCAGCGCGTCACCTTCACGGCGCTCGGCCGCGGCGATCTCTACAATGTCGACAATTCCGCAGCCGCCACGCTTGCCAGCTACGCCGGCCGGAACGGGTTTCAGGGCCGCGGGCTGGGCGCGGTTGCCGTCGATGTCGAATGGCCGTTCGCGGGCCCCGCCTTTGGCGGCCTACAGACCTTCACGCCGCGCGTGCAACTCGTCGCGAGTACCAGCGGCCGCAACAATGTCATCCCCAATGAGGATTCGCGGTCAGTCGATCTCGAGGACACCAACCTGTTCGATATCAACCGCTTCCCGGGCTATGATCGCTGGGAAGGCGGCCCGCGCATCACCTATGGCGGACGTTGGACGCTTGATCGGCCCGGGCTGAGTATCATCGCCGAGGCCGGCCAGAGCTACCGGCTCGACGACAAGCAGAGCATCTTCCCGAACGGTACCGGGCTCAACGACCGGCTGTCCGACTATGTCGGGCGCACCACGGTGCGCTTCGGCCGCCTCGTCGATTTCACGCACCGCTGGCGGCTCGATAAGGACAATTTCGCGATCCGGCGCAATGAGATCGACGCGACGGTCGGCGGCCGCCGCACCTTCGCCGAAATCGGCTACAGCCGCCTCAACCGAGACATCGCGATCGAAGACCTTCCCGACCGCGAGGAAGTCCGCGCCGGCGGCCGGGTGCAGCTCACGCGCTTTTGGTCGGTGTTTGGCTCGGTCATTCTCGACCTCACCAGCCGCAGCGACGACCCGCTCAGCATCGCCGACGGGTTCGACCCGATCCGCCATCGCATTGGCATCGCCTACGAAGACGAGTGTCTGGAATTCGGCGTGACTTGGAAGCGCGACTATACCCAGGTGCAGGACGTGCGGCGCGGCAACAGCTTCCTGCTGAAGCTGGCATTGAAGAACCTCGGGCGCTAAGACTTGCCCTTTACATGCAGCGCCGGTTCAGGATGCCCCTGCTATCGGCGCCATTCGGTGGCGTCTTGACGCCGCGAAACCGGAGCGGAGAAACGAATGCGATTGCGTAGCCGAATCTGGCTGCTTGGGGCTGCCGCCCTGCTCAGTGTTGCACCGACCCTCGCCCAGGAGGAACCCCCGACGGAGGCCAATGCCCCGCTGTTCGGTGGCGATTCCAACCCCGAGATCACCGTCCTCGGCCAGCAGGACCCGACCGTCCGCAAGGCGACGGCGATCGTCAACGGTGCGGTGATCACCGACACCGATGTCGATCAGCGCCTGAACCTCGTCGTCACCGCCAATGGCGGCAAGATCGAGGCGGAGGAGAAGGAGCGGCTGCGCCTGCAGGTGCTGCGCAACCTGATCGACGAGAAGCTGCAGATCGCCGAAGCCGCCGACCATGACGTGAAAATCGAGCCCGCCGAGGTCAATTCGGCCTTCACGCGCGTTGCCGGCAATTTCAAGCAGACGCCCAAGCAGTTCACCCAATATCTGAAGGAGCGCGACACCTCGGCGGCGTCGCTCAAGCAGCAGATCCAGGCCGAACTCGCATGGAGCCGCCTGCTCCGCCGCCGCATCGAGCCGTTCGTCAATGTCGGAGACGATGAGGTCGAGGCCGTCATCAAGAAGCTTGAGGCTTCCAAGGGTCAGACCCAGTATCGTGTCGGCGAAATTTTCCTCGAAGCGACGAGCGAGAATGAAGCGCAGGTCATGCAGGCGGCGCAGCGAATCGTCGATCAGGTGCGCAGCGGGGCGTCCTTCATCGCTTATGCGCGGCAATTCTCGCAGGCTTCGACAGCAGCGGTCGGCGGCGACCTCGGCTTCGTCCAGCCCGAGCAGCTTGCGCCGCAGCTCGCCGACAAGCTCAAGACGATGCAGAAGGATGAATATAGCGACCCGATCCGCACTGCGACGGGCGTCACGATCCTCCACCTCGTCGACAAGAAGAACCTGCTCGCTGCCGACCCCGACGCCGTGACGCTGGCGCTCAAGCAGATTTCGATCGCCTTCAAACCCGAGCAGGATGAGAAGTCCGCCGGCGAGATGGTCAAGGCGCTGCAGGCCAAGACGCAGGCGATGGGCGGTTGCGGTCGCGCTGACGAAGTCGGCAAGGAACTCGGTGCCGATGTCGTTGCCAATGACGCGATCCAGCTGAAGCAGCTGCCCGTCGCGTTGCAGTCGATGATGCGCAACATGCGCGTCGGTGAAGCGACGCCGCCCTTCGGCTCGCGCAAGGACGGCGTCCGTGTACTCGTACTGTGCGGCCGCGACGACAGCACCGTGCAGGAGGTAAAGGGCCCGTCGAAGGACGAGGTCTATGCGCAGATGAACGACGAGCGCGTCAATCGCGCTGCCCAGCGGTATCTGCGCGACCTGCGCCGCGACGCCATCGTCGACTACCGCTAGCGCGTGCGTTGATCAGTCCGCTTGCGATTGCACTCGGCGACCCGGCCGGGGTTGGCCCCGAAATCGTCGCCAAGGCGTGGCAGCGGCGTGCCGAGCTCGGCTTGCCCGCCTTCTTCGCGGTCGGCAACCGGTCGAGCCTTGAGCTGGTCTGGGACGGTCCGCTCGTGTCGATCGACGGCCCGATGCAGGCGCAAGAGGCGTTCGACGACGCACTGCCGCTGATCGAGGTCCCCGATACCGACGCGGTGACGCCCGGCCGCCCCGATCTCGGCGGCGCGCGCTGCGCGCTCGACAGCCTTGAGGCCGCGGTCGGACTGGCGCGAAGCGGGGTGGCCAGCGCGCTGGTCACGGCGCCCGTGTCCAAAGGCCAGCTTTACGCGATCGGCTTCACCCACCCCGGCCAGACCGAGTTCGTCGCCGAACGCTGCGGTGTCGCCTATGAGCGCACCGCGATGATGCTCGCCGCGCCCACGCTGCGCACCGTGCCAGTCACACTGCACATGCCGCTCACCGAAGCAGTCCGCGAACTTTCGACCGACCTGATCGTCAAGCGCGCCCAGACCGTGGTGCGCGGCCTGCAGCGCGATTTCGGCATCGACAGCCCCCGGCTTGCGGTCGCCGGCCTCAATCCGCATGCCGGCGAAGGCGGCGCACTCGGGCGCGAGGAGATCGAGATCATTCAGCCCGCGATCGACATCCTGCGCGCCGAAGGTGTGCAGGTCACCGGCCCCCTGCCCGCTGACAGCATGTTCCATGCGCGCGCCCGCGCTGACTATGATGCGGCGATCTGCATGTATCATGATCAGGCGCTGATCCCCTTGAAGGCGCTCTATTTCGACGAGGGGGTCAACATGACGCTCGGCCTGCCGATCGTGCGGACCGCCCCTGACCATGGCACCGCCTTCGGCATCGCCGGCAAGGGCATTGCGCGGCCCGATGCGATGATCGCGGCAATCCGGCTTGCGGCGGAGTGCGCGACGCGCCGCCTCGGCGCGTGACCGGCCTTTCGGACCTGCCGCCGCTGCGCGAGGTCATCGCGCGGCACGGTCTCGCCGCCAAAAAGTCGCTCGGCCAGAACTTCCTCATGGATTTGCAACTGCTCGACCGCATCGCGCGCGTGCCGGGCAATCTGACCGACGCAGCTGTCTATGAGGTCGGCCCCGGCCCGGGCGGTCTGACCCGCGCCTTGCTCAAGGCCGGTGCGCACGTCACCGCTGTCGAGCGCGACGGCCGCGCCCTGCCCGCCCTGGCCGACATCGCCGCGGTGGCCGATGGCCGTCTGACCGTGTCGGGCGCGGACGCGATGGCCGTCGACGAGCGCGCGCTCATGCAGGGCCCGGCCCATATTGTCAGCAATCTGCCCTATAATATCGGCACAGCGCTGCTCGTCCGCTGGCTGACCACCGATCCCTGGCCACCGTGGTGGCTGAGCCTGACGCTGATGTTCCAGAAGGAAGTCGCGCAACGCATCGTCGCAGCGCCGGGCAGCGAGGCCTATGGAAGGCTATCGGTGCTCGCGCAGTGGCGGTCGCGCCCGAAAATCGCCCTCGACCTTCCACCCAAGGCCTTCACCCCGCCCCCGAAAGTCTCCTCGGCCGTGGTGCACATCGTGCCGACGGCTCCGATCCGTGATGTCCCCGTCCGCGCCATCGAAGCGGTCACCGCCGCCGCCTTCGGCCAACGCCGCAAAATGCTCCGCGCCAGCCTGAAGACGCTAACCGGCGGGGTCGAGGCACTGCGAGATTGCGGGATCGATGGCGAACGGCGCGCGGAAACGCTGACAGTTGCGGAGTTTGCCGACCTGGCGGCGGCCATTATAAATTAGGCCGTGAATTCACAGCGCCGCCAGCCGCCCATCGACCCAAGGTAAGCCGGAGCGCAGACTTGGCTTCGCCCGACAGCAGAGGTTATGTTCCGGAGGCGGTAGCAGGTGAACGGGATGTATCGCATCACTTTGGAGTGCGACGGTGTGCCGATCCACGCGGGCGAGGAAGGCGCGCGCGACATTACGGATGAGTTCAGATTGCACTACCCGCATGAACAAAATGCCATTTGCTCATGGGATGGGAAGGTTCTGCGGCTGGTAGTTGAGAACGACCATGACCCTGATGGCCTGAATCTTATGGACGAGTTCTCGGACAACATCTCGGCCTACATCGAGCCGTTCGACGGCGACATAAGGCTGATCAGCGTCGTAATCGTCGCCTGAACAACGACTGCTTTTGTCGCTATCTCTAGAGTTTTACAGCCTAATTCTTCGCAGCCGGCGGCGGGCTGTTCGCTGTTGCGACGGTCTGCGCCGGGGCCTGCGCAATCGCGATCGCCAGTGACTTCGCAGCGGCGCAGTCGGTTTTGCAGAGCTGGCGGATGCGTTCGAGATTGGCTTGGGCGGCGACCTTGGCACCACGGGTGGCGAGTGCTTCGCCCTGCCCTTGCAGCGCATCGAGATCGTTCGGCTCAAGCTGCAGTGCTTCGCGATAATATTTGACGGCCTTGCCGGGGAGCGACTGGGCGCGGGCGGCGCGGGCGAGGCCGATATAGGCTTGGCGGTTCTTCGGATCGACGGCCAGCGCGGTTTCGAAATCGTCGACAGCCGCGACCGGTTGCCCCTTGGCGAGCAGCGCGAATCCTGACTGAACCAGCTGCTGCGAAGCGGGCGCGACGGCCTCAGGACCCTCTGCCTGCGCAACTCCGGCCAAGGCCAGCGTCCCCCCGAACGCAATTACCAACAGTCCAAACCGCATGTTCGACGCTCCAAGAACGAATCGCAGCACCCGCAGTCTATCAGACGTACGATGAAATCGCGATGAAAAAGCCATCGCAGCCATGACGCAGTGGCGTCAGCAAGGTCGAGGGCGCCGCAGTAGCCATGGTCGGCAGCTGAAACGGGGCGGGGCGGAAACCCGGATGCGCCGCAAAGAAGCGCCCGAAATGCGCGTCGCCTTCCTCCGGCAAGACCGAGCAGACGACGTAAACCAGTCGGCCGCCGGGCCGCACCAGCGCCGCACCGAGATCCAGCAAGCGGGCCTGCAGCGCAGTCAGCGCATCGAGCCGGTCGGGCGTCAGACGCCACCGCGCCTCGGGATTGCGCCGCCAGGTGCCGGTCCCCGAGCAGGGCGCGTCGATGAGCACGAGGTCGGCCGTTTGCGACAGGTCGGCGAGCGCTTCTGCCTCATTCTTCGGATTGAGCAGCCGCGTTTCGATATTGGTCGCCCCCGCCCGTTCGGCGCGCGGCGGCAGGCGCGACAGCCGGCCGCGATCGGTGTCACAGGCGATGAGCCGCCCCGAATTGGCCATCGCAGCAGCGAGCGCCAGCGTTTTGCCGCCCGCCCCGGCGCAAAGATCGACGACCGTCATGCCCGGCTTCGCGGCGGCCGCGAGGCAGACAAGCTGGCTGCCCTCATCCTGAATCTCGACAAACCCATTCTGATAGGCCGGCAACGAATCGACATTGAGCTGCCCGGAAATTCGTAGCCCGTCCGGCGCGTAAGGCGTCGGTTCCGCGCCTTCGACGACCGGCACCTCGGCCTTCAGGCGGTTGATCCTGAGATCGAGCGGTGCGCGACCAAGCAGCGCGCGCACTTCCGCATCGGTTGCAGCGCCGAACTGCGCCTTGAGCCGCTTGATCAGCCAGCTCGGCACCAATCCCGGCTGCGTCGCCAGATCGCCTTCGACTATCGCCGGTGGCGCATGGCCGTCAGCGCCGAACAATTCCAGCAACTGCGGCGCCTGCGCCCGCGCATAGCCGATCATCGCAGCCCGGCCGCTCTTCGGTCGCTCGCCCAACCCCCGGATCGCGTCGTATACCAGTTCACGCACCGCACGCCGGTCCTTCGACCCGGCATAGCGTCGCTCGCGGAAATAGCGCGCGATCAGCGTGTCGGCAGCCGCGCCCGCATCGCGTGCGGCGGCGGCAACCTCATCCAAAATCTCGATGGCGGCCTGAAGGCGGGCGGCGGGGGTCACCGGGTTGGGTAGTTCGGCGCTTCGCGCGTGATCGTCACGTCATGCACATGGCTCTCGCTGAGCCCGGCGCCCGTGATCTGCACGAAGCGGGCGCGCGCCTGCAGTTCTTCGAGCGTCCGCGACCCCGTATAGCCCATTGCGGCGCGGATACCGCCGACGAGCTGATGCAGCACCTCGCGCGCCGGTCCCTTGAACGGTACCTGGCCTTCGATCCCCTCAGGGACGAGCTTCATCTGGTCCTTGATGTCCTGCTGGAAATAGCGGTCCGCCGACCCGCGCGCCATCGCACCGACCGAGCCCATGCCGCGGTAGGATTTGTAAGCGCGCCCCTGGAACAGAAAAGTCTCGCCGGGCGCCTCGGCGGTGCCTGCCAGCATACTGCCGATCATCACAGCCGACGCGCCCGCCGCAAGCGCCTTGGCAACGTCGCCCGACGTGCGCAATCCGCCGTCGGCGATCACCCCGACACCGGCCTTAGCCGCGACTTCTGCCGAGTCGATGACGGCCGTCAGCTGCGGCACGCCGACGCCTGCGACGACGCGCGTCGTGCAGATCGATCCCGGCCCGATGCCGACCTTCACCGCATCCGCGCCCGCATCGATCAGCGCACGCGTCGCATCAGCCGTGGCGATATTGCCCGCGACGACCTGCACCGAATTGGACTGCCGCTTGATGCGCTCGACGGCGCGCGCGACCTCGATATTGTGCCCATGCGCGGTATCGATGACGATGAGGTCGCATTCGGCGTCGATCAGCGCCTGGCTGCGCTCCCAACCCTTGTCACCGACCGTCGTCGCGGCCGCGACGCGCAGGCGGCCCGAGCCATCCTTGGTCGCGTTCGGATAGGTCACCGCCTTTTCGATATCCTTGACCGTCACCAGTCCGACGCAGCGGCCCTCGTCGTCGACGACAAGCAGCTTCTCGATGCGCCGCTGGTGCAGCAACCGCTGCGCTTCCTGCCGCGACACGCCGGCGCGCACGGTTGCGAGATTTTGGTGCGTCATCAGCTCGCTGATCGGCTGGGCGGGATTTTCGGCAAAGCGCACGTCGCGATTGGTGACGATGCCGACGAGTTTCCCCGGCTGACCAGGCGGCGACGGCTCGACGACGGGGATGCTGCTGATCTTGTGATTGCGCATCAGGTCGAGCGCATCGGCGAGCGTCTGGTGCGCATACATCGTCACCGGATTGACGACCATGCCGCTCTCGAACCGCTTGACCTGCCGAACGGCCAGCGACTGCTGCTCGACGGTCAGGTTGCGATGAAGCACACCGATGCCGCCGGCCTGCGCCATGACGATCGCCATTTCCGACTCGGTGACCGTGTCCATCGCCGAGGACAGCACCGGGATCGACAGCGAGATTTCGCGCGTCAGCCGCGTTGAGACATTGGTTTCGCTGGGAAGAATTTCAGAGGCGGCAGGCACCAGCAGGACATCGTCGAAAGTAAGTCCTAGCCGAATGTCCATGCTCCGCCTTTCGCACCGTGGGAGCGCCGCGCTATACGACGCTCCCACGCGCTTGGCTATGCCGGATCAGGCCTTGGAAGCGGCGTAAGCCAG
>CALRQP020000030.1:0-38641 GCA_943370355.1 Sphingomonas paucimobilis | reverse complement strand
CTCGGCGAACCGCAGCGGCTTCAAGAAGGTCTCCATGCGATGAGCCCGGCGGCGATCCGCCAGCACCGCATCCAGGTTGCGGGACATCGCCAGCTGGCGCTGGGCCGGTCGCGTCAGCGGCTGGTCATCGGCGTCATGCTGTTCATTCTGGCCGCGATCCTGCTCGGGTTGCGCCTCGCCGATTTGTCGCTGCTGCATGAGCGCATCGAACCTTCGACCGCCAATGCCCTCGCCGGATTGACGCCGGAGCGCGCCGATATCGTCGATCGCAACGGTTCGCCGCTGGCGCGCAGCTTCGAGGCCTATGCGATCGCGCTGCGCCCGCAGGATGTCGTCGGCGACAAGCGCGTCATCGCGCAGCAGCTCGTCGCGGCCTTGCCGGGCTTGACGATCGAGAAGGCGACCGCCGTTCTCAACAGCAATCATAAATTCGCCTATATCCAGCGCCGCGTGCTGCCGTCCGACGCCAAGCGCATCAATGCCATCGGCGAGCCGGCAATCATCCTGCAGCGCGAGCGCGAGCGGCTCTATCCCAACCTCGACCTTGCCGCGCATGTGATCGGTTACACCGATGTTGACGGCAAGGGCGCGTCGGGCATCGAAGGCGCGTTCGAGGAACGGCTGTCGCGCCCCGACATGCGCGGCACGCCGCTGCAGCTCGCGATGGACAGCCGGGTGCAGATGGCGCTGGAGAATGAGCTCGGCGCGGCGATGACCAAATTCTCGGCGATCGGCGCGGCGGGCATCGTGCTCGATGCGAAGACCGGCGAGATCATCGCAATGGTGTCGCTGCCGCAGTTCAATCCGAACAATGCCGGCCAGGGCGACGACAATATGCGCTTCAACCGCGCGACGCTCGGCGTCTACGAGCTGGGTTCGACCTTCAAGGCGTTCACGATGGCGATGGCGCTACAGACCGGCGTCATCACCGGCTGGGACCAGCTGTGGGACTGCACGCACGACCTGAAGATCGCACGGTTCACGATCCACGATACCCACCCGCTCAAGCGGATGGCGACGGTGCCGGAAATCTTCAAGGAATCCTCGAACATCGGTACCGCGCAGATCGCCCGCGGCATCGGCTCGGCGCGGCAGCAGGAATTCCTGAAGGGCTTGGGCTTCCTCGAACCGGTGTCGGTCGAACTCAAGGCAAAGGGCCGCGTCCTCAACCCTGGTGCGAATTGGGGCGACATCGCCACGATGACGGTCGGCTACGGCCACGGTATCTCGGTGACACCGCTTCATCTCGCGACCGGTTATGCCGCGCTCGTGAATGGCGGCATCTGGCGGCCGGCGACCGTCCTCAAAGTCGGCCCCGGCCATCCCGTTCCCGAAGGCCGCCGCGTCTTCTCCGAAGACGCCTCGGCCAAGGTCCGCGAACTGCTCCGCCTCGTCGTGCTCGACGGCACCGGCAAGAAGGCCGCAGCGCCCGGCTACCGGGTCGGCGGTAAGACCGGGACGGCGGAAAAGGTCGTCGGCGGCCGCTATTCGCACGGCGCGCTCGTCACCAACTTTGCGGGCGTTTTCCCGATCGACAATCCGCGCTACGTGGTCGTCGCAATGCTCGACGAGCCGCAATCGACCAAGGATACCTATGGCTTCAAGACCGCCGGCTGGAACGTCGCGCCGGTGGTCGGCAAGGTCATCGAGCGGATCGCCCCGGCGCTCGGCGTCATCCCGAACGAGGCGCTCGACGCACAGGTGTCGCCGCTGATGCCTTACATTCACGAAGAGAAGCCCCACTAGATGCGCCTCCGCGACCTCATCGGCAGCGGGTCGGATGCGGTCGTGACTGGGTTCGCGATCGACCACCGCAAAGTCGCGCCCGGCACCGTATTCGGGGCCTTCCAGGGCGCGCGCGTCAACGGCGAGGACTTTATCGCTGAAGCCGTGAAGTTCGGTGCGGCGGCCGTGGTGGCGCGACCCGAGGCCAAGGTCGAAGGCGCGATCCACATTGCCGATTCCGAACCGCGCCGCGCCTTTGCGCTGCTCGCCGCCAAATTCTTCGTGCCCTTCCCGGGCACGACGGTTGCGGTGACGGGGACCAACGGCAAGACCTCGACGGTTGAGCTGACGCGCCAGCTGTGGCGCATGGCGGGATTCCATGCCGCAAGCATCGGCACGCTCGGCGTCACGACGGGCGACGACCGGGTGACGACGGGGCTGACCACGCCCGATATCGTGACCTTCCTGTCCAACATGGCGGGCCTGCAGCGCGAAGGCGTCACGCATGCCGCGTTCGAGGCGTCGAGCCACGGGCTGGCGCAATATCGGACCGAAGGCCTGCCGGTTCGTGCAGCGGCGTTCACCAATCTCAGCCGCGACCATCTCGACTATCATGAGACGATGGAGGCCTATCTCCAGGCGAAGCTCCGGCTGTTCAGCGAAGTGCTCGACAGTGACGGGACGGCTGTGGTGTGGGCCGATGATGCGGCTGCTGCGCGGGTTCTGGCGATCGCCGTGGATCGCGGCCTGCGCACGATCACCGTCGGCGAACAGGGGCACGACCTGAAGCTCGTGTCGCGGACCAGCACGGCGCTGGGCCAGCGGTTGCAGATCGAAGCGTTCGGCACTGCAACGACACTCGATCTGCCGCTGATCGGCGCCTATCAGGCCGCGAATGTACTTTGCGCAGCCGGACTCGTCATCGCCTGCGGGGGCGACCCCCGCGTGACCCTCGCCAATGCGGCACGATTGCAGGGCGTCCGCGGGCGCCTGGAGCGGGCGACGCTGACCCGCAGCGGTGCGGCGGTCTATGTCGATTATGCGCATACGCCCGACGGGCTGCGCGCGGCGATCGAAGCGTTGCGGCCGCACACCAAGGGCGTGCTGCGCGTCGTGTTCGGTGCCGGCGGCGATCGCGACACCGGCAAGCGGCCGGAGATGGGCAAGGTGGCGGTCGATCTCGCTGATTCGGTCTATGTGACCGATGACAATCCGCGAAGCGAGGATCCGGCGCTGATCCGGCGCGACGTCATGGCGGGCGCGCCGGGCGCCGTCGAGATCGGCGGGCGGCGCGAAGCGATTGCCGCGGCGATTGCAGCGGCGGGCAGCGACGACATCGTGCTGATTGCGGGCAAGGGGCATGAACAGGGGCAGATCGTCGGCGACCGGGTGCTGCCGTTCGACGATGTGACCGTGGCGCGGGAGTGTGCGGCGTGACTCCGCTGTGGACCTCCCAGGACATTGCGGCGGCGACCGGCGGCACGGTTCGTGGCGCGTTCAATGCCAGCGGCGTGACCTTCGATTCGCGCGAGGTGATCGGCGGCGAATTGTTCATTGCGCTGAAGGGCGAAGCGACCGACGGGCATCGCTTCATCGACATGGCGCGGTCGCGCGGGGCGGCGGGATGTGTCGTCAGCGAGCCGGTCGAAGGGCCGTTCGTGGAGGTATCCGACACGACGGCAGCGCTCGAGGCGCTCGGGCGTGCGGCGCGGGGCCGGACTGCGGCGAAGATCGTCGGCGTGACCGGAAGCGTTGGCAAGACGGGCGTCAAGGAAGCGCTGCGCCTGTCGTTCGAGCGCTATGCGCCGCAGCGGACGCATGCTTCGGTCAAAAGCTATAACAACCATACCGGCGTGCCGCTGAGCCTCGCCAGGATGCCTACTGACAGCCGATTCGGCGTGTTCGAAATGGGCATGAACCATGCGGGTGAGCTCGCCGCGCTGACGCGGATGGTCCGGCCGCATGTCGCGGTGGTTACCTGGGTCGCCAGCGCGCACCGCGAATTTTTCGACAGTGAGGAAGGCATCGCCGACGCCAAGGGCGAAATATTCCAAGGGTTGGAGCCAGGCGGGGTCGCGATCATCCCGTACGACAATATCCATCGCGACCGTTTGATCGCGGCCGCGAAGCCTTATGCAGCGCGCATCGTCACGTTCGGCGAAGGCGAGGGCGCCGACGTGCGGGCGCTGCGATATTCGCTGCAGCCCGATTGCACGACCGTCACCGCGCAGGTCGGCGAGGATCTGCTCACCTACAAGATCGGCATGGCGGGCCGGCACTGGCTCAACAATTCGCTGGCGGTGGTCGCGGCGGTGCAGGCTGCGGGCGGCGATCTCGCGATGGCCGGGCTGTCGCTCGCGGAATTGCGCGACTTGCCGGGGCGGGGCCGCCGCGTGCGGGTCGACCGCGAGGGCGGGCAGGCCGTCGTCATCGACGAAAGCTACAACGCCAATCCCGCCTCGATGAAGGCGGCGCTCGCAGTGCTGCGCGACGTGTCGATGGCAGGGAGCGGCAAGCGTGTCGCGGTGCTGGGCAGCATGAAGGAGTTGGGCAACCTGTCCGACGAGTTCCATGCGGGGCTGGCCGCCGATGTGATCGCCGCGAACGTGCGCCATGCCATATTGGTCGGCCGCGAGATCGAGCCGCTGGCCGATGCGCTGCGCAACCAGGTGCGTGTCGAAAGCGTCGCGGACGCCGGTGCGGCGATTGCTGCCGTGGAGCGCATACTGGCGGCCGACGATGTGCTGCTGGTCAAGGGATCGAACAGCGTGGGGCTCGCGAAGCTCGTGGCGCACCTGATGGGGGGAGAAGCCTGATGCTGTTCCATGTGGCGCAGTTCTTCGAATTTGAAAGCGTGCTGCGGCTGATCCGCTATCTGAGCTTCCGGTCGGGTGCGGCGGTGATGACGGCGCTGTTCCTGTCGCTGGTCATGGGGCCGCGCATGATCGCCTGGTTGCGCTCGAAACAGGGCAAGGGCCAGCCGATCCGCGAGGACGGCCCCGCGTCGCACCTTCTGACCAAGCGCGGCACGCCGACGATGGGCGGGCTGATGATCCTGTTGTCGCTGACGATTTCCAGCCTGATCTGGATGGACCTCGCCAATCCGTTCGTCTGGGTCTGCCTGCTGGTCACGCTGAGCTTCGGGCTGATCGGCTTCCTCGACGATTATGCCAAGGTCACCAAGGCGACCAACAAGGGGCTGTCGGGGCGGACGCGGCTGTTCCTCGAGTTCGTGATCGGCGGCATCGCGGTGTTTTGGGTCTCCCGCCTTACGGGCACCGAACTGCACTTGCCGTTCCTGAAGGGCATCGGGTTCGAGCTGGGCTGGGGCTATATCGCGTTCGGCGCGTTCATCATCGCCGGCTTCGGCAATGCCGTGAATTTGACCGACGGTCTCGACGGTCTCGCAACGATGCCGGTAATCATCGCTGCGCTGACCTTCGGCGTGATCGCCTATCTCGTCGGCAACATCCGCTTCGCCGAATATCTGCAGGTCCATTATGTCGCCGGGTCGGGCGAACTGGCGGTGTTCTGCGGCGCGCTGATCGGCGCGGGGCTCGGCTTCCTCTGGTACAATGCGCCGCCGGCGGCGGTGTTCATGGGCGATACGGGCAGCCTCGCGCTCGGCGGCGCGCTTGGCTCGATCGCCGTCGTCACCAATCATGAGATCGTGCTGCTCATCGTCGGCGGCCTGTTCGTGCTCGAGACGGTCAGCGTCATCGTTCAGGTCATCAGCTTCAAGACGACCGGCAAGCGCGTGTTCAAGATGGCACCGATCCACCATCATTTCGAACATCTCGGCTGGGCCGAGGCGACGGTCGTGATCCGCTTCTGGATCGTCAGCTTCGTGCTGGCGCTGAGCGGCCTCGCGACGCTGAAGCTGCGGTGATCACCGCCACCGCCTTTGCTGGCAAAATCTACGCCGTCTACGGGCTGGCGCGCAGCGGGCTGGCGACGGTCGCGGCGCTGACGGCGAGCGGTGCGCATGTGGTGGCGTGGGACGACAATGCCGAGGCGCGGGCGAAATGCAGTGCGCCGATGACCGACCTGAATGTCGCACCGCTGGAGGGCTTCGATGCGCTGGTCGTATCGCCCGGCGTGCCGCTCAACACGCATCCGCTGGTCAAGCGCGCGCAGGCGGCGGGGGTCGAGGTCATCGGCGATATCGAATTGTTTGCGCGGGCGCGGGCCGAACTGCCGGCGCACAAGGTCGTGGGGATCACCGGGACGAACGGCAAGTCGACGACGACGGCGCTAATCCATCATTTGCTGGAGACGGCAGGGATTCCAGCGCGGCTGGGCGGCAATATCGGGCTGCCGATCCTGACGCAGGAGCCGTTGCCGGCGGGTGGGGTCTATGTGCTCGAACTGTCGAGCTTTCAGATCGACCTGACGCAGTCGCTCGACTGCGAAGTGGCGATTTTGCTCAACATTACCCCCGACCATCTCGATCGGTATGACGGCTTTCATGAATATGCTGCTGCTAAGGCGCGTTTGTTCAAGATGCAGTCGCGAGGGCAGGCCGCAATTTTTGCGGGCGATGATGAGGCAACCTGTGCGATCTGTAATCGCTGTCGTGGATCTGGCGGGCCGACGGTTCTTCGCGCCGGAACATCTTGGGACGACGATCTCGCGGTTGCGGTAATCGACGGCAAGGCGACCGTCTATGACGATCTTGTTGGCTCCCAGTCGGAATGGCCCGCACTGCAAGGGCCGCACAATGCCCAGAATGTCGGGGCAGCGATCTTGGCGGTGCGCGAGCTCGGCGTCAGCCTCGTTCGAATTAGAAAAGGTCTCGAAACCTACCCCGGTCTCCCGCACCGTATGGAGCGTGTCGCGACCAAGCGGGGCGTGCTCTACGTCAACGACAGCAAGGCAACCAACCCGACCTCTACCGCGCCCGCACTGGCGGCCTACCCGGTTATCCACTGGATTTGCGGCGGGCTCAACAAGACCGATGAACTCGATGCTTGCCTGCCGCATCTCGGCCATGTGAAGGCCGCCTATACGATCGGCAAGGCGGAAGAACTGTTCGCGAACATCCTGCGGCCGCATGTGCCGGTGGAACAGATTCAGACTGTCGCGAAAGCGACTCAACTCGCCGCATCCCGGGCGCTGCCGGGCGAGGTGATTCTATTGTCGCCTGCCTGCGCAAGCTACGATCAATTCAAGGATTTCGAAGCGCGGGGAGCGGCGTTTCGCGAGGCCGTCGGGGGGTTGCCGTCATGAGTGCGCTGGGGCGTTCGGATCGGACTTTGGTGGGGCGGTGGTTCTGGACCATCGACCGTGTGCTGCTGCTGCTCGTGCTGCTGCTGATCAGCGTCGGTCTGATCGCGGTCGCCGCCGCCAGCCCTGCTGCTGCGCATCGCTATTCCGGCGGTTCCGTGCACATCGGCGACCTTTATTATTTCAAGCGGCAGCTGTTCTGGGTGGCCGTCGGCCTGCCGTTGATGCTCGGCGTGTCGATGCTGTCGATCCCCTGGGCGCGGCGGCTGTCGATCGCGGGTACGCTGGGCGCGATCGTCGCGCTCGCACTCGTGCCGCTGCTCGGGCATGAGCAGAATGGTGCGGTCCGCTGGATCGATCTGCCGGGCTTCCAGTTCCAGCCGTCGGAATTCCTGAAGCCGCTGTTCATCGTGACCACCGCCTGGCTGCTGTCGGCGCGCTATGACGACCGGACGGTCCCAACACTGCAGCTGTCCTTTGCGACACTCGTGCTGATCGCCGCCTTCCTCGTGAAGCAGCCCGACTTCGGCCAGACCGCGTTGTTCACGGCGGTGTGGCTGGTGCAGGCCTTCCTCGCCGGCATGAGCGTGATGACGCTCGCCGGTGCGATCTGCGTCGGCGTCGGCGGGATGGGCGTCGCCTATATGTTTGTGCCGCACGTCACGCAGCGCATCGACAAGTTCCTGACCGGCGGCGGCGACACCTATCAGATCGACCGGGCGCTCGATTGCTTCCGCGCCGGCGGGCTGTTCGGGGCCGGGCCGGGCGAGGGGCAGATGAAGTTCCGCCTGCCGGAAGCGCAGACCGATTACATCTTCTCGGTGATCGGCGAAGAGTTCGGCGCGATCGCCTGCTTCGCGCTGGCCTGCCTGTTCCTTGCGATTGTGGTGCGGGTGATGCTGCAGCTGCTCGAAGAGGACGATCCGTTCATCTTCCTCGCGGCAGCCGGCCTTGCGACGCAATTCGGGGCGCAGGCTATGATCAATATGGCTGTGAACCTCGCACTGCTGCCGTCGAAGGGGATGACGCTGCCGTTCGTGAGCCATGGCGGCTCGTCCTTCCTCGCGCTGTCGATGGGGATGGGGCTGCTGCTCGCGCTGACACGGCGAAACCGGTTCCTGAAAGCCTCGCCCTATGCGGAGCGCTGGGGCGCGGCTGCCGCCTGATGGCGAAGCCGCGGCACCTTGTTGTCGCTGCAGGCGGGACCGGCGGGCATATGGTGCCCGCCGATGTGCTTGCGCGCGAGATGCAGGGGCGCGGATGGACGGTGGCACTGCTCAGCGACACCCGCGGGCTCGCCTATCCGGGGCTGTTCGATGGGGTCGAACGGCATGTCATCCCGGCGGCCTCGCTCGGCGGCAGCAATCCGGTGCAATGGGCGCGGGGGCTGCGCGCCAATTGGGCCGGTCGCCGTGCGGCACGGGCGATTTACCGTGCGCATCGTCCGGCAGCCGTCGTTGGCTTCGGCGGCTATCCGGCGCTTCCGGCGCTGCTCGGGGCCTTTGCCGAGCGCATTCCGACCGCCGTGCATGATTCCAACGCCGTGCTGGGCCGGGTGAACCGCCTGCTCGCCGGGCGCGTGAGCCTGATCGCCACGGCTTTCCCCGATGTACAGCGGCTCGACGCCAGATATGCGGGCAAGACGAAGCTGGTCGGCAATCCGGTGCGGGCCGAGATCGTGGCATTGCGCGACCAGGGGCTTCCCGGCGGCGATACGCTCAACATCCTCGTCGTCGGTGGCAGTCAGGGTGCGACCGTGCTGTCGAGCGTCGTTCCGGCCGCCGTGGCTTTGCTCGACGTCAAAGTCAGCGTCGTGCAGCAATGCCGCCCCGAGGATCTCGATGCGGCCAAGAAAATCTATGCGGCGGCCGGGATCGATGCGACGCTCTCGACCTACATAGCCGACATGGCAGGCGAACTTGCCAAAGCGCATGTCGTGATCAGCCGCTCGGGTGCGTCGACGGTCTCCGAACTCGCGGTAGCCGGGCGTCCGTCGATCCTCGTGCCGCTGCCGAGTGCGATGGACAATCATCAGGTGTTCAATGTGCGCGAGCTTGTCGCGGCGGGCGGAGCGGTCATGATCGAGCAGGGGCGGTTCACGCCCGAGACGGTTGCGGCGCAGCTGTCGCTCTGGGCCAAGGACCGCGCCGCGCTCGCGCGGGCGGCGGATGCAGCAAAATCGACGGGACGGCCCGATGCGGCGGCGCGGCTCGCGGATCTGGTAGAGGAATTGGCAGCGTGACCGGCCTGGCGCACGATATCGGTATCATTCATTTCATCGGCATCGGCGGCATCGGCATGTCGGGCATCGCCGAGGTCATGCACAATCTTGGCTATAAGGTGCAGGGCTCGGACGTCGCTGAGGGATATGTCGTGCAGGGGCTGCGCGACAAGGGCATCGACGTGATGATCGGCCACAAGGCCGAGAATCTGGGCGACGCGGCGGTGGTCGTGACCTCGACCGCGATCAAGCGCGGCAATCCCGAGGTCGAACTCGCGATCGAGAAGCGCGTGCCCATCGTGCGCCGCGCCGAAATGCTCGCCGAACTCATGCGGCTGAAATCCTGCGTCGCGGTGGCGGGCACGCACGGCAAGACGACGACGACGTCGATGGTGGCTGCCATCCTCGATGCCGGTGGGCTCGACCCGACCGTCATCAACGGCGGCATCATCAACACCTATGGCTCGAATGCCCGCGTCGGCACCGGCGACTGGATGGTCGTCGAGGCGGACGAGAGCGACGGCAGCTTCCTGCGGCTCGGCGGTACCTTCGCGATCGTCACCAACATCGATCCCGAGCATCTCGACCATTGGGGTGACTTCGAGGCCGTCAAGAAGGGCTTCGTCGATTTTATCGAGAAGGTACCCTTCTACGGCGCGGCGATCCTGTGCATCGATCATCCGGAGGTGCAGGCGCTGCTGCCGAAGGTCGGCGACCGGCGCATCGTTACCTATGGGTTCTCGGGCCAGGCCGATGTGCGCGGCGACAATGTCACGCCGATCCCCGGCGGCAACCGTTTCGACGTCTGCCTGCGCGACCGGGCGGGCGTCATGCGGCGTATCGACGGCGTCGAAATGCCGATGCCGGGACGTCACAATGTCCAGAATGCGCTGAGCGCGATCGCGGTCGCCGTGCAGCTCGGCATCCCCGACGAGGTGATCCGCACCGGTTTCGCCAAATTCGGCGGCGTCAAGCGGCGCTTCACCAAGGTTGGTGAGGTGGATGGCGTTACGATCATCGACGACTACGGACATCATCCGGTCGAGATCAAAGCAGTGCTCGCCGCCGCGCGCGAGGGCGCGAAGGGGCGGGTCATCGCGGTCGTCCAGCCGCACCGCTACACGCGGCTCCGCGACCTGATGGGCGATTTCCAGGCGGCGTTCAACGATGCCGATGCCGTGTTCGTCGCGCCGGTCTATGCGGCGGGTGAGGCACCGATCGACGGCGTATCGGCTGAGGCACTCGCGACCGGCTTGAAGCGCTCGGGTCACCGTCTGGTCGCGACCACCGATGGACCTGAGCAACTGGCGAAGCAGCTCGCCGACATGGTCCGGCCCGAAGATATGGTCATCTGCCTTGGCGCGGGCGACATCACCAAATGGGCAGCGGGCCTGGCCGCTGCGATCGGAGCGGCGCGGGGGTGAGTGTCGCGGTCGCCATGCCCAAGGTCCGCGGCAAGCTGACGCCGGACGCACCGCTTGCGCCATTGCTGTGGTTCAAGAGCGGTGGCCGCGCGCAGTGGCTGTTCGAGCCGGCAGACGTCGATGATCTCATGGATTTCCTGAAGGCGCTCGATCCGGAAATCCCGGTGATGGCGCTGGGGCTCGGCTCCAACCTGATTGTCCGCGATGGCGGCGTGCCCGGTGTCGTCGTCCGCCTCGGCAAGAAATTTTCCTATGTGACGATCTGGGACGACGGGAAACAGCTGGCCTGTGGCGGCGGTACGTCGGGGATCGCGGTCGCGTCGGCGGCACGCGATGCTGGGCTCGCCGGAATGGAATTCCTGCGCGGTATCCCCGGCACTGTCGGTGGCTTCGTGCGCATGAACGGCGGTGCCTATGGCCGCGAAGTCGCCGACGTTCTCTATCAGGCGATTATCATCACGCGCGAGGGCGAGCATAAGGTGCTGCCGAAACGGCGGCTCAAATACAGCTATCGCCGTTCGGCGCTCCACAGCGGCGACATTGTCATAGAGGCGTCGTTCATCGGCTCGCCCGGCGATCCTGCCGCAATCGGCGCGGAGATGGACAGGATCGCCGCCGAGCGTGAAGCCTCGCAGCCGCTCCGCTCGCGCACCGGTGGATCGACCTTCAAGAATCCCGATGGCGGCAAGGCGTGGCAATTGATCGACGCCGCCGGCTGCCGGGGGCTGCGCATTGGCGGCGCGCAGGTCAGCGAGAAGCATACCAACTTCCTGCTCAACACCGGCGATGCGACGAGTGCGGACATCGAGGCGCTGGGCGAAGAAGTGCGCAAGCGGGTCAAGGCCAATTCGGGCGTCGAGTTGGAGTGGGAAATCCAGCGGGTGGGCCGGGCATGAGCAAACATGTCGTCGTCCTGATGGGCGGCTGGTCCGCCGAGCGCGAGGTGTCGCTGACCTCGGGCAAGGGTATTGCCGAGGCGCTGCGGCGGCTTGGGCACCGCGTGACCGAGATCGACATGGGGCGCGACGTGGCGGCGCGGCTGCTCGAGGCGAAGCCCGACGTGGTGTTCAACGCGCTCCATGGCACGCCCGGCGAGGATGGCACCGTGCAGGGCATGCTCGACCTGATGGGTATTCCATATACGCATTCGGGGCTCGAAACTTCGGTCATCGCCATCGACAAGCAGCTGACCAAGCAGGTGTTGTCGGCGGCTGGGATCCGGATGCCGGCGGGCGGGGTGATCGACGCCAAGTCGGTGCATGACGCCGATCCGTTGCCGCGTCCCTATGTTCTGAAGCCCGTGAACGAGGGGTCGTCGGTCGGCGTCGCGATCGTCACCGAGGGCGGCAATTATGGCAACCCGATCGGGCGCGATGTGCCGGGGCCGTGGGCCGATTATGCGCAGCTGATGGCCGAGCCGTTCATCGCCGGGCGCGAGCTGACGGTGGCGGTGCTCGATGATGAGGCACTGGCGGTCACCGAGTTGCAGGCCAAGCGCGGCTTCTACGATTATGACGCCAAATATACCGATGGGCTGACCACGCATATCTGCCCGGCCGACCTGCCCGACGAAGTCACGCAGGCGGCGCTGAAGATGGCGCTCGACGCGCATCGGGTGCTTGGCTGCCGCGGAGCGTCGCGGTCGGACTTCCGGTTCGACGACGCCCAAGGCGTGGACGGGCTGTTCCTGCTCGAGGTCAACACGCAGCCGGGGATGACGCCGCTGAGCCTCGTGCCCGAGCAGGCGAAATATCGCGGCATTTCCTACGACGAATTGGTCGGCCGGATCCTGGAGGCGGCGCATGGCTGAGCGGGTGTCCCTGAAGCGCGGGCAGATGCCAAAGGCACAGCCGCGAAAGGCGCAACGCGCCGCGCCGCGCCGCAGCGCCGATCCGGTGGTACGTGTGCCGCTCGGGCCAAAGCGGATGCGACGCTGGCTGGGGGCCGGCGTGGGCACGCTCGTTGCAGCAGGTGGCATCGCGGCGCTGTGGCTCGCCGAAATCCCGCAGAAGGCCTGGTTCGAGACGGCGCGCTCGACCGCCGAGGCAGGGTTCGAGGTCAAGCATGTCCGGATCGCCGGGCTGAAATATACTGACCGGTTGGCCGTCCACGAACAGGCCGTCTCGGGCCCGAGCAATGCGATGCTGCTCGTCGATCTCGACGATGTGCGGTCACGGGTAATGACCTTGCCGTGGGTCGCCGACGCCAGCGTGCGGCGGCAGCTGCCCGATACGCTCGTCGTCGATGTGACCGAGCGCAAACCGGCGGCGCTGTGGCAGTATCGGCACCGGCTCGCGCTCATCGATGCGCAGGGGCATGTGCTGACTCGGGACGGTCTCGAGCGCTTTGCCAGCCTGCCGATTGTCGTCGGCGCGCGTGCCAATCTGCGGACGCGTGAGCTGATGGCGATGCTTGCCGAGCAGCCCGAGCTCAAGCAGCATGTCGATGCCGCGAGCTGGGTCGGCAACCGGCGCTGGGATCTGCGCTTCAAGAGCGGCGAGACTTTGGCCTTGCCCGAAGGCACGCTGGAGGCCCGCAAGGCCCTGAAAACCTTCGCAGCGATGGACGAGAAGAGCGGCTTGCTCGACAAGGGATTTGCGCGCTTCGACATGCGGCTGGCTGACCGCATGACGGTGCGGACGACGGGTGAACCGGGTGCGGCGGTCGCGCCGCGCACGGCTGCGGCGATTTAAGGAGGGTAGCGTCATGGCGGGTCCACGCGGAGAACGGGTTGTCGCGACACTGGATGTCGGGTCGTCGAAGGTCGCGGCGCTGATAGCGATGGTCGGCGGCGAAGGCGCGCCGCGGGTGATCGGTGTCGGCCAGCGCGCTTGCCAGGGCGTGCGGCGCGGCCTCGTCGCCGACATGGAGAAGACCGAGAATGCGATCCGCGCGGCAATGGACCAGGCCGAGCGCAATGCCGGGGTCCAGGTCGAGGATGTCTATGTCAACCTTTCGGCGGGCGGGCTCGACAGTGACATTGCCTCGGTGGAGGTCGATATTGCCGGCCACCGCATCGAGCGCGCCGACATCGAGCATATCCAGGCGGTGGGCCGCTCACGCCTGAACGCAGGCACACGGACGATCCTGCATGCCCAGCCGGCGCTCTATACGATCGACGGATCGACTCCGGTGACCAATCCGCTCGGCTTTCACGCCGACCGGCTGGGCGTTGATATCCATTTGATCACCTCGGACACGCCACCGATCCGCAATCTCGACCTGTGCGTTCGCAATGCGCATCTGGGGGTGCAGACCATCGTGGCGTCGACCGTGGCGGCGGGTTATGCTTGCCTCGCGCCCGAGGAGCGGGAACTGGGCGTTGCGCTCGTCGAAATCGGCGCGGGCGTGACCAATGTCGCGGTCTATGCACGCGGCATGCTCGTCGGCCTGTCGAGCATTCCGCTCGGCTCGAACGACATTACCGACGACATCGCCTCGGCCTTTGCGACCAAGCGCATGCATGCGGAGCGGATGAAGACGCTCTACGGGTCGGCGACGACGTCGCCCAAGGACAATCACGACATGATCGAGGTCATGCCGATCAGCGACGATGATGGTGTCGAGCCGACCAAATGCACGCGGACGCAGCTGATCACGGTGATCCGGCAGCGGCTCGACCAGCTGTTCCACGAAGTCGGGGCGCGGCTGCATGAGTTCGGATTCGTCGGCGCGCAGGGTAAGCAGGTCGTGCTGACCGGCGGCGGCGCGGAGCTGAAATCGATCGCCGACTTTGCGCAAGGGCTGCTGGGCCGGACCGTCCGCGTCGGCCGGCCGCGCGGCCTGACCGGCCTGCCCGAGGCGCAGTCGGGCTGCGCCTTCTCGGCTTTGGCGGGACTTGCGCTGTTCGCAGCCGATGGCGCGGAGGATATTATGCAGGTTCAGGCGACGCCAATGCCGCGCGGAATCGCAAGAGATAGTGGTTCTGGCGCATTTGGACGCATGATGCAGTTGCTTCGCGCCAATCTTTGATTCATTGATTGCCAATTCACAGCCCGGGGCAGGGGCGAGCGCAGGAGGGTATGATGAGCCTCGAACTGAAGCGGCCGGAACTGACCGAGCTGACACCACGCATCACCGTCATCGGCGTCGGCGGCGCGGGCGGCAATGCCGTCAACAATATGATCATGAGCGGATTGCAGGGCGTCGATTTTGTCGTCGCGAACACCGACGCGCAGTCGCTCGCCGGCGCGAGCGCCGAGACGCGCATCCAGCTTGGTCTGAAGATCACGCAGGGCCTCGGTGCCGGTGCGCGGCCCGAGATCGGCCGCGCGGCTGCCGAAGAAACGATGGATCACATCGATACGGCGCTTGAGGGCAGCCATATGTGCTTCATCACCGCCGGCATGGGTGGTGGCACCGGTACGGGTGCGGCTCCCGTCGTTGCCCGCGCGGCACGTGAGAAGGGAATCCTGACGGTCGGCGTCGTTACCAAGCCATTCGCCTTCGAAGGTGCGCGCCGCATGCGCGCTGCCGAGGAGGGCATCAACGAGCTGCAGAAGCATGTCGACACGCTGATCGTCATTCCGAACCAGAATCTGTTCCTGATCGCCAATGCGAACACGACCTTCAAGGAAGCGTTCGGCATGGCCGACCAGGTGCTTCACCAGGGCGTGCGCGGCATCACCGACCTCATGATGATGCCGGGCCTGATCAACCTCGACTTCGCCGATATCCGCACCGTCATGTCCGAAATGGGCAAGGCGATGATGGGCACGGGCGAAGCCTCGGGCGACAATCGCGCCATCGAGGCGGCGGAGAAGGCGATCGCCAACCCGCTGCTCGACGAAGTGTCGATGCGCGGCGCGAAGGCGGTGATCATCAACATCACCGGCGGCGACGATCTCCGCCTCATGGAAGTCGATGAGGCCGCCAATCATATCCGCGAGATGGTCGATCCCGAGGCGAACATCATTGTCGGCTCGGCATTCAACCCGGATCTCGACGGGCGGATGCGCGTGTCGGTCGTGGCTACCGGCATCGACGCGCAGGCGATCCACAAGCCGCAGCCGCAGGCGAGCCGCCCGATCAGTTTCGGTACGGTTGCCGGCGGGTTCACTGCACCGTCCGCAACGCCCGTGCGCCCGCTCGTGACCGCGCCCGAGCCGATGATTGCCGCAGCCCCGGAACCCGAGCCCGAGATCGAGGCACCCGTTGCCGAAGTCGCCGCCGTTGAGACGCCGAACTTCGCGACCGAGTTGGAACTCGATCTGGCCGACGAAGTCATCGACGAGCCGGTGGTCGCCGACAATGTGATGCCGCTCATCCGTCCCGAACCGGTTGCCGAGGCGCCGAAGATGTCGGATTTCCACATTGCCGAGCCCGAGGGCGAAGGCCGGACGCTGACGCTGTTCGAAAAGATGATGAACCTGAGCCGCGGCCCAGCCAAAGCGAAGGCCGAACCGGCACAGCCGAGCGTCGCAACGACCTATCAGCCCGAAGCCGGCGACGACCCGCTGGAAATCCCGCGCTTCTTCAAGCGGCAGGTCAACGACTGACCAGAAACTTACGGTGAAATCTGCGGCCCGCTCCCGAAACGGAGCGGGCCGTTTGCATTTGCAGCCTGACCTCAGTCGAAACGGTAGATGTCCATCGCCAGTACGCCGAAGGTCGTTCCCTTGAAGATGCGCTGTCCCGCGCCGCCCGCGCCGGCGGCGGCGAACATCGGCAGCAGATGTTCGTCGGTCGGATGGTTGTCGACGGCATGCGGCGCGCGGGCGCGGTAGTCGAGCAGGGCAGTCTTGTCGCCGCGCGAAACGGCGTCGGCGATCCAGTCGGCGAAGTCGGCGACCCAGCCGGGCGGTGGGCCCTCCGGATTGTGGAAATCGACGCGGCCGAGATTGTGCGTCAGGGACCCGGAACCGAGGATCATGACACCCGCATCGCGCAAGGGGCGCAGCGCTTCGCCGATCGCCCAGTGATGGGCAGGGTCCCGCCGGGGCTGGATCGAGATTTGCGCAACCGGGATGCCGGCGTCGGGATAGATCAGCGACAGCGGCACCCATGCCCCGTGATCGAGGCCGCGATCGCAGCGGCGCACGGTGTGGCCGCTCGCTTCTAGATATTTCGCGGCCTCTTCGGCGACTTCAGGCGCGCCCGGTGCGGGATAGGTCATCCGGTGCAGCGCCTCGCCGAAATTGCCGAAGTCGTGGATTGTCGGCGGGTGGGCGGCGGTCGACACTTGCACGTCGCCGGTTTCCCAATGGGCCGAGAGGACAAGGATGGCAGCGGGCCTAGCGAAGCTCGAACCCAAGCCCCGCAGGAACCGGCTGCAGTCATTGTCGTCGAGCGCGAGCGTCGGCGCGCCGTGGGAGATGAAGAGGCTTGGGGCAGTCAAGGCGGGCTTTCCTCTCTGAGCAGACATTCCAGATGGGGTGATGCTGCGCAACGGCAATCGCCTCGCTCTGGCGGGGCGCGCGGCAACTGCCTATGCTTTCCGGACCACAACGACGGGATGGGTATCAATGGCAGGACCGCTTGAGGGAATTCGCATTATCGAGGTCGCGGGCATCGGCCCGGGACCGTTCTGCGGGATGATGCTGGCCGACCATGGTGCCGAGGTGATCCGGGTCGACCGGCCGGGCGGGCGGATCGACCCGCGCGATCCGCTGCTCCGGAGCCGCAAGTCGCTGATCGTAGATATGAAATCGCCCGACGGTATCGCGGTGATGCGCGAACTCTGCAAGAGCGCCGACGGGCTGATCGAGGGCTTCCGGCCCGGCGTGATGGAGCGGTTGGGCCTAGGTCCCGACGTGCTGCTCGCCGACAATCCGAAGCTGGTGTTCGGGCGCATGACGGGATGGGGTCAGTTCGGACCCTATGCGCATGCGGCCGGACACGACATCAATTATATCGCACTGGCCGGTGCGCTACATGCCTATGGCCGTGCGGGTGAAAAGCCGACGCCGCCGATCAATATGGTCGGCGATTTCGGTGGCGGCGGCATGATGCTCGCGTTCGGTATGGTCTCCGCGCTGCTGTCGGCCCGGTCGACCGGCAAGGGCCAGGTGATCGACTGTGCGATGACCGACGGCACGGCGGTGTTGATGAGCATGATCTGGGGCTTCCGTGCCCAGGGTATGTGGCGCGACGAGCGCGGCGTGAACCTGCTCGATACCGGCGCGCATTTCTACGATACCTATGAGTGCAGCGACGGCAAATATGTGTCGATCGGGTCGATCGAGCCGCAATTCTATGCCGAGCTGCGCCGGCTCGCGGGCCTCGCCGACGACGCCGATTTTGACGCGCAAATGAACCCCGCGGGCTGGGGTGCATTGAAGGCTAAGATGACCGCGCTGTTCCTGACCAAATCGCGCGACGAATGGTGCGCGCTCATGGAAATGACCGACGTCTGCTTCGCGCCGGTCCTGTCGATGGCGGAAGCGTCGGCGCACCCGCACAATGTCGCACGCGGGACGTTCGTCGAAGTCGAGGGTCATGTGCAGCCAGCGCCCGCACCGCGCTATTCGGGCACGGTGACAGCAATGCCTGTCGCAAGCGGCAAGGCTGGCAGCGATAGCGATGCGTTGCTGGCCAGTCTGGGATTTGGGGTGGACAAGATCGCAGCGTTGCGTGCCAGCAAGGCGATCGGATGACGCGACTGCGCGCCGGGATTGCGGTTGTGCTCGCGGCGCTGGCGTTGCTCGCAGCGCCAGCCGACGCGCGGAAGCGAGTCCGGGCAAAGCCGGCCGGGGCGTCGGTGATGCTCATGAAAGACCCGGCCAAGCTCGTGCAGCTGGGGCAGGCGATGCAGGCGCGTGGCAGCATCGCCAATGCGTTCAGTTTCTACAATCGCGCGCTCGAACTCGACCCGCGCTACGCCTCGGCGCTGCGAGCCGGCGGCGATCTGGCGCTGCTGCAGGGAGATGGCTCGATGGCCTTCGGCTATTTTGCAGCCTGGGCGTCGCAGGATCCGAAGTCGGCCGAGGCCTTTCTTGGCATGGGAACGGCGCTCAATCTGCGCCAGCAGCCGGGCGAGGCGCTGCCGGTGCTGGAGCGCGCGCAGGCGCTTGGTGCCGATCCAGCGGTTGTCGCCGCGCGGTGGGGCGTCGCCTTCGATCTGCTCGGCCGCCAGCGCGATGCGCAGATCGCTTATGGCGAAGCGCTACAAGCCCAGCCTGACAACCGGCAGACGACGCGGCACCTGGCGCTGTCGCTGGCGATTTCGGGCGATGGGGCGGCGGCACTGCAACTGCTGCAAAAATATGCCGACGAGGCGGACGGTGGCGACATAAAGCGCACGCTTGCCTTCGTGAAGGCGCTGACCGGCGATCTGCCGGGCGCGGCGGAGATTGCCGGCAAGACCTTCACGCCGGCGGAAGCACGCACGCTCACCGCCATTTACGCGCGGCTGCCGTCGCTGAGCGCCAAGGACAAGGCGGCGGCGGTTATTCTCGGCCGGCTGCCCGCCGCCAATGCGCCGCCCGCCGAACCCGACCCGATGACCGAGACGGTGATCAGCATTCCCGGTCCGCCGGCGGTCCGCGGTCTGCCCAGTGGTTTGACTCCCGAGGCTGCAAGATCGAAGGCGCGTATCTGGGTCCAGCTGGCGGCGTCGCCGAACCGGCCGGCGCTGGTGCCGGTCTGGCATCAGGTGCAGCGCGACGCCGGGCCGCTCGTCGACGGGCTGTCGGTGTTCGTCGAGCGGACCTCGCGGACCTACCGGCTCATCGTCGGCCCGTTCGAGGACGCCGTCGCAGCGCAGGTGCTTGTCGGACAGCTTGCCGCGCGCCATATCGACGGCGTCGTCAACCGGACCGGGTCCGGCGCGAAGCTCGAAGCGTTGGGATTGCCATGACCGATCACGCGCCCTTTGCCTCCGACCCCGCCCGGTCGCGCGGCCGGCGGTTTCCGCAGGGCCAGAGCAGCACGCGCGACGCCTTCCAGCGCGACCGCGACCGCATCATCCATGCGACCGCCTTTCGCCGGTTGAAGCACAAGACCCAGGTGTTCGTGTCGCCCGACGGTGACCATTTCCGCACCCGGCTGACCCACAGTCTCGAAGTCGCGCAGATCGGCCGGGTGATCGCGCGGGCGCTTGGGCTGCACGAGGATCTGACCGAAGCGCTGTGCCTTGCGCATGACCTCGGCCATCCGCCGTTCGGCCATGTCGGCGAAGATGTGCTGCAACTGGCGATGCAGCGCTATGGCGGGTTCGACCATAATGCCAACACGCTGCGGATCGTGACGCGCATCGAGCAGCGCTATGCCGAGTTCGACGGGCTGAACCTGACCTGGGAAACGCTCGAGGGTTTGGCCAAGCACAATGGGCCGGTCTACCAGCCGACCTGGGCGCTCGCCGAGATCGATGCCGATTATCCGCTCGATCTTGCAAGCTATTCGAGCCTTGAGGCGCAGGTCGCGGCGCTCGCCGATGATATCGCCTATGACAATCACGATCTCGACGACGGCCTGCGTGCCGGCCTGTTCAGCCTCGAGGCGGCGCTGAGCGTGCCATTCGTGCGCGAATCCTGGGCGATGGTCGAGGCCGGGTTTCCGAATGCCCCGCGCGACCGGCTGCCGGCGGAACTGGTGCGGCATCAGATCGGCCGCATGGTCGGCGACGTGCTTGCGGAGACACGGCGGCGGCTGGCGGAGGCCAAGCCCGGTTCGGTCGAGGATGTGCGCGCGGCGGGCAAGACGCTCGTCGCCTTCTCGCCCGGCATGGCCGACTGCGAGAAGCAGCTGAAGACCTTCCTTCGCGCGCACATGTACAATCATGCGAAGAATGTCGCTTTCCGCGAGCCGGCCCGCGTTGTCGTTAAAGGCCTGTTCGACGCCTTCCACGGCCATCCGGAGGCGATGGCGGACGGCTGGGCGTCACGGCTTCCCGCCGACGAACCCGCGCGGGCGCGGCATGTCGCCGACTATATCGCCGGCATGACCGACCGCTTCGCGATCCGGGCCTACCGGAAGGCGGTCGGCCCGATCGAATTTCCCGAGGACGATTTCATCTGAGACTTTCGCGTCCCTGGATTTTGGTGTTGGCAGCGGTTGCCGTGCCGCTGGCCACGATAGCGGTTACCGTCTTCGCTATTTATCGGATCACTCCAATAGCTCACCCCGAATGGATTTATGTCGCCGGCATAATCTTTGGCGCTATCTGCATTCTTGGTATCGGGGACAATTTGGTTCGCAAGATGCTTGCGGTAGTCGTGTATCTGTTTGTGGCTTTACCGACGGCATTTTATTTAGTGATCGTCATGGCTTGCAGTTATGGTGACTGTCTTTGAGGATGGCTGATTTGCGGCTCGCATTCCCAAATTATCTAGCGATGCCCGCGCCGAGTTCGGCCTGCCATTGGGCCAGGTGCGACTTGAGCCAGATATCCTGAAATTCGGCTTCGGCGTCCTTTTCGCTGAAGCGTTCGAGAACTTCATAGGTCAGCGATTCCGTGCCATGCGCTTTTGCGGCGGCATGGATTGCGGGGGTGCTGCCCGAGCCCATGCGCAGCGCAAATTCGAAGCGGTTCCAGCGCTTGTCGAGCGCGGTCGTCGAGCCGACCCAGACTTCGCCTGACGCCGCGCAACGGATCGCGAAGATGCCGACTTCGGGCTTCTGCTCCTTGTAGGCGGCGGTCGCGGCTTTGCGGGTTTGGCTGTCCATTCCTTGGCCGTAGCAGACGGAGGCAATCCTGCGAAGGCGGTGACGGCGTGCGGCCGCTGCGATATCATCGTGGCGGGAGGCCGCCATGAACACCGATCCACGTATCGACGCCTATATCGCCGGCAAGGCGGATTTCGCGCGTCCGATCCTTGACCATATCCGCAGCGTCGTCCACGCGGCCTGTCCGGACGCGGAAGAGACGATGAAGTGGTCGATGCCCTTCTTCACGCACAATGGCGCGCTCATCTGCAATATGGCCGCATTCAAGGCGCACTGCGCCTTCGGCATCTGGGCGGGCAAGGAGATCGTCGGGAGCGCGGCGTCCGACGAGGCCATGGGACAGCTTGGCAAGCTCACCTCGCTCGCCGATCTGCCCGGTGATGCCGAGATAGCCGCGATGCTGCAAAAACGCGTCGCCGACATCGAGGCGGGCGTGAAGCGCAAGGCCCCCACGAAGCCGCGCGCGGACCTGGAACCGCCAGCCGATCTGCTGTCGGCGCTCGATGCAACGCCAACAGCGCGAGCGACGTTCGACGGCTTTCCGCCGAGCCACCGCCGCGATTATGTCGAATGGGTCATCGAGGCGAAACGCGAGGAAACGCGCGCCAAGCGCATCGCCCAGGCCGTCGAATGGATGGCCGAAGGCAAGCCGCGCCACTGGAAATATCAGAACTGCTGAACGCCGCGCGGGGGTGACGGGGCGGCCGGGTGCGGCTAGAGCCGCGCGCATGACGGACATCTTTCACAGGTTCTCGGCGCAGTTGCGCGGCGTGCTCGACTATCTCGTCGCAGGCGGCGACCTGCCGGACGGGCTCAAGCTCGACAGCGTGACGGTCGAGCCGCCGCGCGATGCCTCGCATGGCGACCTTGCAACCAATGCCGCGATGGTGCTGGCGAAGCCCGCCGGTACCAATCCGCGCGCGCTCGCGACGCTCATCGCGCCGAAGCTGGCGCGGCTGCCCGGCGTGACCGGCGCCGAGATTGCCGGGCCGGGGTTCATCAACGTGCGGCTCGACGAAGGCCTGTGGCGCGACGAGTTGCGGACGATCCTCGACGCGGCCGACGAATATGGCCGCTCGCAGGTCGGCGCGGGCCAGCGGGTCAATGTCGAATATGTGTCGGCCAATCCGACAGGACCGATGCACATGGGGCATTGCCGGGGCGCCGTGGTCGGCGACGCGCTGGCCAGCCTGCTCGAGGCGGCGGGCTTTGCGGTGACGCGCGAATATTACATCAACGACGCGGGCTCGCAGGTCGACACGCTCGCCCGGTCGGCGCACCTGCGCTACCGGGAGGCCCTCGGTGAGGACATCGGCGAGATCCCCGAGGGGCTTTATCCCGGCGACTATCTGAAGCCGGTCGGCGCAAAGCTCGCTGCGCAGTTTGGCGACGCCTATGTTGGCAAGCCGGAGAGCGAGTGGCTGCAATTGTTCAAGCGGGCGGCCTCGGGGGCGATGATGGACCTGATCCGCGCCGACCTCGCGCTGCTCGGTATCCATCATGACAAGTTCGCCAGTGAGGCAGAGCTTCAGGCTTCGGGCGCGATCGAGGCGGCCATCGGCAAGCTGCGCGGCATGGGTCTCGTCTATGAAGGTGTGCTCGAGCCGCCCAAAGGCGAGCTGCCCGACGATTGGGAGCCGGTCGAACTGACGCTGTTCAAGGCGACAGCTTACGGCGACGACGTCGACCGGCCGGTGATGAAGTCGGACGGCAGCTGGACCTATTTCGGGGCCGACCTCGCCTATCATGCGCAAAAGGCGGAAAGCGCTGACCAGCTCATCGACATCTGGGGGGCCGATCATTCGGGGACGGTGAAGCGGCAGCAGGCGGCGGTGCAGGCCTTGACCGGCGGCAAGGTGCCGCTCGACGTCAAGCTCGTGCAGATGGTGCGGCTGTTCCGCGCCGGCGAGCCGGTGAAAATGTCGAAGCGCTCAGGCAATTTCGTGACGCTTGCCGAAGTGGTTGAGGAAGTCGGCAAGGACGTCGTCCGCTTCATCATGCTGACCAAGCGCTCCGACTCGCAGCTCGATTTCGACTTCGCCAAGGTCGTCGAGCAGTCGAAGGACAATCCGGTCTTCTATGTCCAATATGCGCATGCCCGGGTGCATTCGCTGGGCCGGCGGATGAAGGACGCGGGCATTGCCGAGGTCGCGCCGAACTTCGACCGGCTCGATACCGAGGAGCTGGGCCTTGTGAAATTCGCGGCACAGTGGCCGCGTATCGTCGAGCAGGCCGCGGTCAGTCATGAGCCGCATCGCATCGCTTTCTACCTCGGCGATCTGGCGGCGGCGTTCCACTCGCTATGGAACCGCGGCAACGACGATCCGTCGCGGCGCTTTCTCATCGCGGACGATGCCGAATTGACCGCGTCGCGGCTGGCGCTGGCGCGTGCGGTCGGGCAGATTATCCGCAACGGGCTGCGCATCATGGGAGTGACGCCCGTCGAGGAGATGCACTGAGTGGCGCGCCGGGGGTATGACGAGGAGGATGAGGAGGTCGCGCCGTGGCTGGCGGCCGCCGACGTCGAGCCCGAAGCGCGCCACACGCATGTCCCGAAGAGCCGGCTGATCTGGTGGCTGGGACTGCTCGCGGTGCTGCTCGTGCTCGCGGTCGGGCTGATCTATGCGCTGATTGCCAAGCCCGACGACGACGGCGAATTCACTGGCGAGGACGGCCAGCCCGCGCTGATTTCCGCGCCCGACGGTCCCTATAAGGTCCGGCCCAAATCGGCGGGCGGCATGGATGTCGAGGGCGTTGGCCAGACCGCCTATGAGGCGGCGGACGGCGTAGATCCCGGCGGCGATCTCGATCTGAATGCCGCGCCCGAGGAACCGATGGCGCGGCCAACGGCGGCGGCTCCGATAGCAGCGGCGCCGGTTGCAGCCCCGCCGGCCGAAGATGTCGAAGCGGGCGATGCCGCCATCGTGCATACGGCTCCGGCAGCGCCTAAGGCGGCGACCCCCGCGCCAGTAAAGGCAGCGCCGGTTACCGCGCCTGCGAAACCCGCCCCGGTGGCCGCGAAGCCGGTTGCGCCCAAGCCTGCGCCGAAGACCGACCGGCTGGCTGGGCTGGAGAAGGAACTGACCGCAGAGGCCAAGGCCAAGCCGGCTGCCGTCGCCCCTGTCGTGCCGCCCAGTTCCGGAACCGGCACGGTATTGCAGCTGGGCGCTTTCTCCAGCGAGGCGAAGGCCAAGGCGGCGTGGAAGAATTTCACCGGACGTTACGGCTATCTGAGCGGCCTTGAGCAGGCGATCGCGCCGCTCGAGCGCGACGGCAAGACGCTCTACCGCCTGCGTGCCACGGGGGCTGCCTCGCATGGGCAGGCGGTGGACCTGTGCGCGCGGCTGAAGGTGGCGGGTGAACAATGTTCGGTGACGGAGTGAGCCAATGACGCCGCTGTTTCTCGGCCTCGAAGGGCTGGCGCTCACTGATCGCGAACGGGGGCTGTTCGGTGAGGCCGATCCGGCCGGTTACATCCTGTTCAAGCGCAATGTCGACACGCCCGAGCAGGTGCTGGCGCTCACCGACTCGCTGCGCGAACTGTCGGGACGCGCCGATGTGCCGATCCTCATCGACCAGGAGGGCGGGCGCGTCGCGCGGTTGCGGCCGCCGCATTGGCCGGAGTTTCCGGCCGGCGCGGCGTTCGGCCGGCTGTATGAGAAGGCCCCACTGTCGGCGATGGAAGCCGCAAGGTTGAACGGGCTGGCGCTCGCCAAGCTGCTGAGGGGGCTGGGCATCAATGTCGACTGCCTGCCTTTGCTCGATGTGCCGCAGCCGGGGGCGCACGACATCATCGGCGACCGCGCCTATTCGAACGATCCGATGTGGGTGTCATCGCTCGGCGATGCGACGCTGAATGGCCTGCGTGCGGGGGGCTGCGTCGGGGTGATCAAGCATATTCCGGGGCATGGCCGGGCCGGGGCCGACAGCCATCTCGAACTGCCGGTGGTCACGGCCTCGCGCGAGGAGCTGGAAATCGACTTCCGGCCGTTCCGCAAGCTGAATCGCGCGCCAATGGCGATGACCGCGCATGTGGTTTACACGGCGCTTGACCCTGATCGCTGTGCGACGCTGTCGGAGACGGTCATTTCGGAGATCATTCGCGGCTACATCGGGTTCGACGGCCTGCTGATGTCCGACGATCTCGGCATGAAGGCGCTGCATACCGAAGGGCAGATCGGCGAGAATGGCGCGGGCGATTTCGGTGCGCTGGCCGTCGCCTGCCTATCCGTCGGTTGCGATATCGCGCTACACTGTTCGGGCGACTTTGCCGAGATGCGGAGCATCGTCGAGGCGGTCGGCGAGATCGGTCCCGCAGCGCGCGAACGTCTCGACCGCGCGATGGCCTGGCCGACGGACGGCGAAGGCGATGTCGCCGAGCTGTCCGCGAAGCGCGACGCGCTGCTGGCGCTGGCTTGAGCGAGGCCGAACTCTTCAACGCGCCGGTGCGCGGCGCGCCCGATGAGGACGTGCTCACGCTCGAACTCGACGGTTGGGAAGGTCCGCTCGATTTGCTGCTGACGCTCGCGCGCAACCAGCGGGTCGATCTGGCGAAAATCTCGATCCTCGCGCTCGTCGAACAATATCTGGAGTTTGTGAACCGGGCCCGGAAGCTCAAGCTCGAGCTCGCCGCCGATTATCTCGTCATGGCGGCCTGGCTCGCCTATCTGAAATCCGGGCTGCTGTTGCCCAAGGAGGCGCAGGAGGAGCCGTCGGCTGAGGAGCTGGCGCTGCTGCTGCAACTGCGGCTGCAGCGGCTCGATGCAATGCGCGAGGCCGGGGCGCGGCTGATCGCGCGGGACCGGCTGGGCCGCGACACTTTTCCGCGCGGCGCCCCCGAGGGGCTGAAGGTCGTCCGGCAGGCGGCCTTCGATGTGACGCTTTACGAACTGCTCAAGGCCTATGGTGACCTGCGTGGCCGGCAGGAGCGGCCGATCTATGCGATCGCCCGCCGTCCTGTGTTCTCGCTTGACGAGGCGCTGGAACGGCTCGAGCGGCTGGTCGGCGCGACATTGGACTGGACCGAACTGATGCGATTCCTGCCGGAGACGGACGACCCCGATTACCGGCGCTCGGCGCTTGCCAGCACCTTCGTCGCAGCACTCGAACTCGCGAAGCTCGGCAAGGCAACGCTGGTGCAGACCGAAGCCTTCGGGGCCTTGCATCTGAAGGCACGCGCATGATCGACGTCGAACATCTGCGCATGGTCGAGGCGATCCTGTTCGCCGCCGAGCAGCCGCTGACCGATGCCGAGATTGCGGCGCTGCTGCCTGAGGGCGCAGCCGTCGAACTGCTGCTTGGCGAATTGGCGGCAAGCTATGAGCCGCGCGGCGTCAATCTCGTCGAACGCGGCGGCCGCTGGCATTTCCAGACCGCACCGGACCTCGCGCACCTGCTGCGGCCGACCCGCGAGGAGGTGCGCAAATTGAGCCGCGCCGCGCTCGAAACGCTGGCGATCGTCGCTTATCATGAGCCGGTCACTCGGGCGCAGATCGAGGATATCCGCGGCGTGTCGATTTCGAAGGGCACGCTCGATGTCCTCATGGAAGCTGGCTGGTTGCGTCCGGCCGGGCGTCGCGAATCGCCGGGCCGGCCGCTGCTGTTTGCAACGACGACGGCGTTTCTCGCGCAATTTGGCCTGTCGAGCCGCCGCGACCTGCCGGGGATCGCCGATTTGAAGGCGGCGGGGCTGCTCGATCCCATCGATCTGTCCGCGGTGCAGCCACCGGCGGAAGATGTGGACGATGACGAGCCGCAAGACTAGTAAAGCCCGCGTGGCGGCCCCATCTTCGCCGGGGCCGAAAAGGAGACCCTGTCATGGGCAGTTTTAGCATCTGGCATCTGCTGATTCTCGGCATCGTGGTGATGCTGCTGTTCGGCAAGGGCCGCATCTCCGACATCATGGGCGACACCGCCAAGGGCATCAAAGCCTTCAAAAAGGGCATCGCCGACGAAGAATATCCGCCGGTTACGCCCAAGCAGGTGTCGCAGGACAATGTCGTCAACGCGCCGGGGACCACCAGCGAGACCGTGACGCGCTCGTAACGCGGCCATGTTCGGGGTCGACTGGCAGGAACTTCTGATCATCGGGATCGTGGCGCTCGTCGTCATCGGCCCGAAGGATCTGCCGCGCGCGATGCGCGTCGCCGGACAATGGGTTGGCAAGGCGCGCGCGACAGCGCGGCATTTCCGCACCGGCATCGATACGATGATCCGTGAAGCCGAACTCGAGGAAATGAACGAGCGCTGGGCGGCGCAGAATAAGGCGATCATGGCCGGGACGCCTGCGACCGAGCCTGATTTTGCGAGCGATATTGCTGAAGTCCAGGCAGCGCCTGTTGTCGATACGGCCCTTCCTTCGCCCGTCGCCGAGAAAAAGCCGCGCAAGCGGGCCGCGAAGAAGACGCCAGCGCCGGAAGCCGAGCTGTGATCGGCGATATCGATGACAGCAAGGCGCCGCTGCTCGATCATCTCATCGAACTGCGGTCGAGGCTGCTCAAGAGCATCGCCGCACTGGCGGTCGCCTTTGCCTTCGCTTTCTATTTTGCTGACCAGATCCTCAATTTCCTGATCCAGCCGCTGGTCAAGGCGCACGGGTCCGGCGTTGCCGGCAAGCTGATCTACACCAAGCTCTACGAAGCCTTTTTCGTGCAGATAAAGGTTGCGCTGTTCACGGCCTTCATCATCGCCTTCCCAATCATCGCCAATCAGATCTGGCTGTTCGTCGCGCCGGGGCTCTATCGCAACGAAAAGAAGGCATTCCTGCCATTCCTGCTCGCGACTCCGGTGTTGTTCACGTCGGGCGCGGCGCTGGCCTATTATGGCGTGATGCCGGTCGCCTTCCATTTTTTCCTCGGCTTCCAGCAATCCAAGGGCAATGTGCAGATCGATGCGCTGCCAGCGCTTGCCGATTATCTGTCGCTGGTCATGCAATTCATCTTCGCGTTCGGGTTCAGTTTCCTGCTGCCCGTGCTGCTGATGTTGCTCGAGCGCGCCGGGATCGTCACGCGGGCGCAACTGATTGCCGGTAGGCGCTACGCAATTGTCGGTGCCTTTGCGATAGCTGCGGTCTTGACGCCGCCCGATGCGGTGTCGATGCTGATGCTCGCGATACCGTTGGTGCTGCTGTACGAAGGTGCGTTGATCGGCATTTGGTTCACCGAACGCCGACGTGCGAGTGTCGCGGCGTCCCCCCCCATCACCACGGAGTAGCCATATGGCTCGCGAAACGCTCGTTCTGAAACGCCCGGACCTGTTGCGCGAGGATTGCTATATCGCGGGGGAATGGGTCGGCGGTGATACGCGGATCGACGTCACCAATCCCGCGACCGGCGGTGTGCTCGCCAGCGTGCCGAAATTCGGCACGGCCGAAACGCGCCGCGCCATCGAAGCCGCCAATGCTGCGATGCCGGGCTGGGCGGCCAAGACCGCCAAGGAGCGCAGCGTCGTGATGCGGCGCTGGTATGACCTGATGCTCGCCAATGTCGAGGATCTGGCTGCTATCATGACCGCCGAGCAGGGTAAGCCGCTAGCGGAGTCCCGCACCGAAATCGCCTATGCTGCGGGGTTCATCGAATGGTTCGCCGAAGAGGGCAAGCGCATCTACGGCGATGTGATCCCGGCGCACCGGCCCGATACGCGCATCGTGACGATCAAGCAGGGCATCGGCGTCACGGCGGCGATCACGCCTTGGAATTTCCCGGCAGCGATGATCACGCGCAAGGCCGGCCCGGCCTTGGCAGCGGGCTGTGCGCAGGTGATCAAACCGGCGACCGCGACGCCGCTGACGGCATTGGCGCTGTGTGTGCTCGCCGAAGAGGCTGGATTTCCGAAGGGCCTGATTTCCTGCGTGACCGGCTCCGCCGCCGCGATTGCCAAGGAATTCACCGACAACCCGCTGGTCCGCAAAATCTCGTTCACCGGGTCGACCGAAATCGGCAAGCAGCTGATGGCGGAATGCGCGGCGCAGATCAAAAAGGTCAGCCTCGAACTCGGCGGCAACGCGCCGTTCATCGTGTTCGACGACGGCGATCTCGATGCGGCGGTTCAGGGGGCCATTGCCTCGAAATTCCGCAACGCCGGTCAGACCTGCGTCTGCTCCAACCGGCTCTATGCGCAGGCGAGCATCTATGATGCTTTCGTCGAGAAATTATCGGTTGCGGTGCGCGCGATGAAGGTCGGCAACGGTGCCGAGGCCGGTATCGAAGTCGGACCGATGATCGATGTCGCAGCGGTCGAAAAGGTCGAGGCGCATATCGCCGACGCGACGTCGAAGGGTGCGAAGGTCGTGGTCGGCGGCAAGCGCTCGCCGATGGGCGGCAGTTTCTTCGAGCCGACGGTGATGACCGGTGTCACGGCGGAGATGCTTGTGGCGCGCGAGGAGACCTTCGGGCCGCTCGCTCCCGTGTTCAAGTTCGAAACCGAGGCGGAGGTCATCCACGCCGCGAACGATACCGAATTCGGCCTCGCCTCCTACTTCTACGCGCGCGATATCGGCCGCATCTGGCGCGTGTCCGAAGCGCTGGAATATGGGATCGTCGGTATCAACACCGGCATCATCTCGACCGAAGTCGCGCCGTTCGGCGGGGTCAAGGAATCGGGCTTGGGCCGCGAAGGCTCGAAATATGGTATCGAGGATTATCTCGAGCTCAAATATCTCTGCATGGGCGGCATCTGACACGAAAAACGCCGCCGGTTGCCCGGCGGCGTTTCTCTGTTACGCGAACGCGACTGCGCCCGTAGGCAATACTAATTCTTGACGTCGTTCGCCGTCTTGGAGACGGCCTTGCCGGCCGAGCTCACGTCCTTGCCGGCACCTTCGACGGTGTTGCAGGCAGCCAAGCCAAGCGCGCTGACGAGCAGTGCGGCAGTGAGAATTTTACGGGTCATGTCTTTGCTCCCTTTAGAGATGGCACCGTAACAACCGCTGCAATCGCTGGTTGTTCCATTGCCACGCGCTGAATGCTGTCCCCAGAAATGAATGAACCCGGACGCGTTCGGGGGGTGGACGCGTCCGGGTTCGGATTGGACCGCGAGAGCGGGGGGCAAAGATCACGATCCGAATATGAAAATGCTCGGAGCCGTCAGGGGTTCCCAACTTTTGCGTAATATTTTTGGGCAAATGCGATTATTTTGCTGCCCATGTGTTGGCTCCTTGAAAAGCAAGGAGAAAGACAATGTCGAAACCGCCCAAGAGCCCGCCGTCCTCCGATATTGGCGGCGTCAGTCGCGACCGGAAGTCCCGGAGTGCGCCGGAAACCACGGGGCAGGCCGCGCGCGATCAGGCGATTGCCGAGGACCGGGACAGCAAGGGCCGGCCCGACAATGGCCAGGCACCGGCCGGGAACGAACGCCCCGCTCCGGGCGTCTGACAGCGCGAACTCAACCGCTGGAGATAACGCCATGGATGCGATCAAGACGATGCCCGAATCGAAGCTGTGGGACATGATGGCGGACATCCGCACCGTCATGTTCAACATCATCAACGACGGGCGTATCGAAAGCCGCCCGATGACGGCGTTCGTCGACAAGGACGCGCGCTGCATCTGGTTCATCACCGACGTGACGACCGACAAGACGCGGTCGATTCAGGCGGGGCAGGAGGTCAATCTCGCCTTCGCCGATATCGACGACTCGACCTATATCTCGCTGAATGCGACGGCGTCGGTCCGGCAGGACGTGGCGAAGCAGAAGGCGCTGTGGAATCCCTTTGCCGAAGCCTACATGCCCGAGGGGCCGGAAGCGCCGAATGTCGGTCTGATCCGCATCGATCCCATCGACGCCGCCTATTGGGATTCGCCGTCGAGCAAGATCGTTCAGCTTTGGCAGGTTGCCAAGGCGAACGTCACGCAGACGCCGCCTGCGGACGACGCGACCGGCAACGTGCGCTTCGCATAGGAACAGCTATCGGCCGGACAGTGGGGCCTCGTCCTGCTGTCCGGTTGGGCGCTTAGCCAGCGCGCATAGCCTCGATCGCGAGGTTGGCCAGTTCATCGGCCCGCTCGTTCGCAGCATGGCCATTGTGGCCGCGTACCCAGATCCAGCGAATCTGGTGCGGCTTGATCGCTTCGACAAGGTCCCGCCACAAATCGTCATTCTTGACGGGCTTCTTGTCGGCGGTCCGCCAACCGTTCTTCTGCCAGCCGAACACCCATTTGGTGATGCCGTCCATGACATATTTGCTGTCTATGGATAGTTCGACGTGGCAGGGCTTCTTGAGGGCGGTGAGCGCGCGGATCGCGGCGGTCAGCTCCATGCGGTTGTTGGTGGTCAGCGGCTCGGCACCCGATAGTTCGCGCACCTTGTCGCCTTGCCGCAGGATCGCCCCCCAGCCGCCAGGGCCGGGATTGCCTTTACAGGCGCCATCGGTGGCGATTTCGACTGACGGCAGCGTCATGCGGCCCGGTAATGTTGCAGACGGCGGAAATAGGCGAGCGGGTCTTTGCGCGTGACCAGCGCGCCCGCGGGCGTGTTGAGCCAGTCATAGGCGCGCGTCAGCAGGAAGCGCAGGCAGGCGCCCCGGCACAATATGGTCATCGCGTCCATTTCGGCGTCGCTCAGCCCGTGCGCGGCGCGGTAGCCCGCTTCCAGCGCGTCGGCGCGCTCGGCGTGATGATGCGATCCGTCTGGGGAGAAGGCCCATGACGTGTGCAGCACTGCGAGGTCGTAGGCGCGAATGTCGGTGCAGGCGAAGTAGAAGTCGATAAGGCCAGTGACCTTGGTCCCGCGCATCAGCACGTTGTCAGGAAACAGGTCGGCATGAATGGTCGCGCGGTCGAGCGCCGTCGGCCAATGCGCATCCAGAAACGCAAGTTCGCTCACCACTTCGCCGCGCGACCCGGGTGCGATCTCGTCGAGCCGATCGCCGCAACTGTCGAACAGCTTGTGCCAGCCGGCGAGCGAGAGCGTGTTGGGACGCTCGGCGCGGAAGTCCGCAGCCGCCTTGTGCAGGGTCCCCAGCGCTTCGCCGGCCGACCGGCAATGGGCGGGCTCAGGCTCGGTCAGCGACACGCCCGGCAGATATTCGATCAGGCAGGCGGGGCGGCCCGCAAGCATCTGCAGCGCTACGCCATCCCGATCGGGAATCGGGCGCGGGACCGGCAATCGCTTGTCCGCGAGATGGGTCATCAGCGCGAGAAACCAGGGCAGGTCAGAGGCTTCGACCCGCTTTTCGTAGAGTGTCAGGAAGTAGCGCCCGCCCGTCGTCTCGACGAAATAGTTGGAATTCTCGACCCCCTCGGCGATGCCCTTGAGGCCGGTCAGCGTGCCGATGTCATAGCGCTGGAGAAATGCGTCGAGCGTTTCGGTCGACACATGCGTGTAGACGGCCATGTCAGCTCGCGAGGGCGCGCGGCAGCTTGAACTCGACATTCTCCGTCGCGGTCTGCACTTGTTCGACCTGCGCGTCGAAACGTTCGCCGACCGCCTTCAGCAGATCCTGCACCAGCCACTCCGGGGCCGACGCGCCCGCCGTGATGCCGAGCGTGGTGACGCCGTTCAGCCAGCGCCAATCGACATGATCTGCACTCTGGATGAGCTCGGCACAGGCCCCCGTCCGCTTGGCAACTTCGACGAGGCGGACGGAATTTGAGGAATTGGGTGCGCCGATCACAAGCACGAGGTCGGCCTTCGCGGCGATCGCCTTGACGGCGGTCTGGCGGTTCGACGTCGCGTAGCAGATGTCCTCGCCCTTCGGCCCGACGATGCCGGGAAACCGCTTCTGCAGCGCTTCGATAATCTCATGCGTGTCGTCAACTGACAGCGTGGTTTGGGTCAGGAAGCCAAGCGGGCCATCGGGCAGCACGACCGTCTCGGCGTCTTCGACGGTCTCGATCAGCGTCATCGCGCCTGCCGCGACCTGCCCGAAGGTGCCGACGACCTCAGGGTGGCCGGCATGGCCGACAAACAGGATGTGGCGACCCTGTTCGACGAGGCGCTCGGCCTGACGGTGAACTTTTGACACCAGCGGGCAGGTCGCGTCGAGCCAGTTGAGGCCGCGCGCTTCGGCGGTTGCGGGGATGATCTTGGGTACGCCATGGGCCGAGAAGATCACCGGCACACCGTCGGGGACTTCGTCCAACTCCTCGACGAACACCGCGCCCATCTGGCGGAGCGTGTCCACGACGGTCTTGTTGTGAACGATCTCATGCCGGACATAGACCGGCGCGCCGAAGCGTTCGATCGCCAGTTCGACGATGCGGATGGCGCGGTCGACGCCGGCGCAGAAGCCGCGCGGTGCTGCGATCAGCACGCGAAGCGCTGGCTTGGCGGCTGTGGTGGATGTGGGAGCGAGCGTTGCCATGTCCGCTCGGTCCATACGGCATTGCTTGTGCGCGCGGAACCCGGTTCCTATAACGCCGCTGTCATCGTGAGCGGGGTATCCAGCGTGTTCAAGCCGGTCGTTTTCGTCGCCGCAGCCGGTCTGGCGCTCAGCGCCTGCGCCAACCAGAACCCGTTCGTCGTCAAGCGGAGCCCTTGTCCGGCGGTTGCGGTGCTTGCCAATGCCGGCGATGTGACCTTGTTCTCGCCCGTCGACAGCCGCGATGCCGATGCGATCGATGTGGTGGCGACGATCACCAATGTGCGGGCCGCCTGCAACGACCTCGGGCCTAAGATTACCAGCACCGCCAGCTATGATGTGATCGCACGGCGCACCAATGCGTCGAGTGCGCGCGATGTGACCTTCCCGACTTTCGCGGTGGTGATCCAGGCCGGGACCAAGCTGCTTGCCAAGCAGCCGGGACAGGTCGTCGTGCATTTCGCCGACGGTCAGACCCGCGCGCAGGCCTCGGGCAGCGCGACCGGCTCGATCGATCGGGCGGCCGCGTCGCTATCACCCGAGATCAGCCAGAAAATTGAACGCAAGCGTAAGCCCGGCGATCTTGATGCCGCGATCGACCCGCTTGCCGCACCCGACGTCCGCACTGCAGTGCGCAATGCGAGCTTCGAACTGCTCGTCGGATTCCAGCTCGATCAGGCGGGTCTGGAATATAACGTCACGAAGTGATCTACCGCTGCGTTTTGAGGCGTGACTCTGCGGCGGCGCTTCCGTAAGTCACGACTCGTCGTCGGGGTTCGCTCCGGCGCTCGCGCGGGAGAGTGTGGCGCAGGCCACCGCCGAAGGAGCAAGCCGCCCCTGGAATCTCTCAGGCCCAAGGACCGCGCGGGTGCATCAGCGACAATCTGGAAAGCGAAGCGCCGCGCTGGCGCTTCCACCGACGGGGTAAGCGGAGCAGTCCGCGAAAACTCTCAGGTTCCGTGACAGACGGGGGCGAACGGCCGGTGCAGCACGCGCCGGGCGGGCTCTGTCGAACGGATGATTGCGCGTGGCCGATAGCGACGACCCTCTGGACCTGCTGCCGCTCGATGCGCTGCACCGTGAGCTTGGCGCGCGCATGGTGCCGTTCGCGGGCTATGCGATGCCGATCCAGTATGAAGGCATCATCGCCGAGCATCAGTGGACGCGGCAGAATGCCGGGCTGTTCGATGTGTCGCATATGGGACAGGTCATCGTCACCGGTGAGCGCGCGGACGTCGCGCTTGAGGCGCTGATGCCGGGCGATATCACCGGGCTGAAGACAGGCGCGCTGCGCTATTCGATGCTCCTGAACGATCAGGGCGGCATTCTCGATGACCTGATGGTCACGCGGCGGGAGGACGACCTTTATGTCGTCGTCAACGGCGCGGTGAAGGCCGCCGATATCGCGCATATGCAGGCAGGCGTCCCGGCGGGCGTGTCGGTCACCTATCGGCCCGATCTGGCGCTGCTCGCCTTGCAGGGGCCGAAGGCGGTCGAGGTGCTGGAACGGCTCGCGCCGGGCGTGGCGGCACTGAGCTTCATGCGGGCCGGGGCGTTCGACGTTGCGGGTGTCGCGGCCTGGGTCAGCCGCTCGGGTTACACCGGCGAGGATGGTTTCGAGATTTCGGTGCCGGCCACCGCCGTCGAAAGTGTCGCGCGGGCCTTGCTCGCCGATCCGCTCGTCAAGCCGATCGGCCTCGGCGCACGCGATTCGCTGCGGTTGGAGGCGGGGCTGCCGCTTTATGGGCATGACCTGACGCCGGAGATCACGCCGGTCGAGGCAGCGCTGTCCTTTGCGATTTCGAAGCGGCGCAAGGTCGAGGGCGGCTTTCCGGGGGCCGGCCGGGTGCTGAAGCAGCTTCTCGACGGCCCGGCCAGCAAGCGCGTCGGCCTGCGCATCGACGGCCGCCAGCCCGTGCGCGAGGGCGCGACCGTTGTCGTCGATGGCGCGGTCGTTGGCGCGGTCACCAGCGGCGGGCATGGTCCCGCGCTGAATGCCCCGATCGCGATGGCTTATGTCCCAGCTGCGCTTGCGAGCGATGGCCAGCGCCTGCAGATCGAAGTGCGCGGGCGGCTGCTCGACGCGACCGTCGTGCCGATGCCCTTCTTCCCCAAAAACTATGTCCGTCAGGGAGCCGCGAAATGACGCGTTACTATACCAAGGATCATGAATGGCTCGCGGTGTCGGGCGACACGGCGACGGTCGGCATCACCGACTATGCGCAGGGCCAGCTCGGCGATGTGGTGTTCGTCGAACTGCCGCCGGTTGGGTCGCCGCTGAGCAAGGGCAAAGAAGCCGCCGTCGTCGAATCGGTCAAGGCGGCCTCGGAAGTCTATGCGCCGATAAGCGGTGCGGTGACCGAGGGAAATGCCGACCTGGAAGCCGATCCGTCGCTGGTCAACACCGCGCCGGAGGATGGCGGGTGGTTCTTCCGCATGACCGTCGGCGATGCGAGCGAACTCGAGGGCCTGATGGACGAAGCCGCCTACCGGGCGATGGTCGCCGACCTCTAGGATGGCCGTACCGCACGGACAGCAATGGGATCCGGCCGCCTATCAGGCGCATGGATCGTTCGTGCCCGCGCTGGGTGCGCCGGTGCTTGAGATGCTGGCGCCCAAGCCGGGTGAGCGCATTCTCGACGTAGGCTGCGGCGACGGTGTGCTCACCGAGAAGCTGGTTGCAGCGGGCGCGACGGTCGTCGGAGTCGACGCCGACCGGGCAATGGTCGCGGCAGCGAAGGAACGCGGGCTGGATGCGCGTCGCATGGACGGTCGCGCGCTTGAATTCGATGCGGAGTTCGACGCTGTGTTCACCAATGCAGCGCTGCACTGGATGCCGCCGCCAGAGTTGGTCGCTGAGGGCGTGTTCCGCGCGTTGAAGTCCGGCGGGCGCTACGTCGGCGAGTTTGGCGGTCACGGCAATGTCGCAGCGATTCGCGCGGCGTTGCGCGGCGTGCTGATGCGGCGCGGCTACCGGGTGCCGTCGGTCGAGGACAGCTATTACCCGACCGCCGAGGAGTTCACCGCCGTGCTGGCCAGCGCAGGCTTCGAAGTCCTGAGCTGCCAGATTATCCCGCGCCCGACGCCGCTGCCGAGCGGCATGAGCGCCTGGCTGCACACCTTCCGCAGCGGCTTCATCGACGATGTCGGCGTGCCGCCCGCCGAACGCGGGCAGGTCATCGAGGACACCCGCTCGATGCTGCGCCCGATCCTCGCAGACCGGGCCGGAAACTGGATGGCCGACTATGTGCGCTGCCGCTTTGCGGCGGTGAAGGCGGGATGATGGTGGTGCGGTCTGCCTATTCGCGTCCCCTCCCCACTCGGGAGGGGCCAGGGGTGGGCCTGTCGGCGCGCACTGCCATCCACGCCGCCGCACCGCCCGCTTCGATGCCCACCCCTAACCCCTCCCCAATGGGGAGGGGACGCGTTCAATCCTCGACATTGGAAACCTCCTGATGCGCTATCTTCCCCATACCGAGGCCGACCGGCGCGACATGCTGGCGGTGATCGGCGCAAAATCGATCGATGAGCTGTTCCGCGACGTGCCCGAAGCGGCGCGGCTCGCATCGCCCGTTGCGGGCCTGTCGAACCATATGCCGGAGCTGGAGGTCGAACGGCTGCTCGGGCGGATGGCAGCGAAAAATGTGCCCGCCTCGTCGGTTCCGTTTTTCGTGGGGGCAGGGGCCTACAAGCATCATGTTCCCGCGTCGGTCGATCATCTGATCCAGCGCGGCGAGTTCCTGACCAGCTACACGCCCTATCAGCCTGAGATCGCGCAGGGCACGCTGCAGGTGCTGTTCGAGTTCCAGACGCAGGTCGCGCGGCTGCTTGGCATGGAGGTCGCGAACGCCTCGATGTACGACGGCTCGACGGCGATGACCGAGGCGATTTTCATGGCGCGGCGGGTCACGCGGCGGGTGAAGACGATCGTGTCGGCCGGCGTGCATCCGCATTATGTGTCGGCCGCGAAGACGCTGACGCGCTTTACCGAAGATGAGCTGGTCTGCGGGACACCCGAACTGACGCCGGGTGCGCCGGGACATGATGCCGACTGGCTGCTCGGCCAGATCGACGACGAGACGTCCTGCGTCGTCGTGCAGAACCCCAATCTTTTCGGCCATGTCGCCGATCTTTCCGATCTTGCAGCCGCCTGTCAGGCCAAGGGCGCGCTGCTCATCGTGGTCCTAACGGAAGTCGTTGCGCTTGGTGCGATCCGGTCGCCGGGCGAGATGGGTGCGGACATCGTCGTCGGCGAGGGCCAGTCGATCGGCAACGGCCTGAACTTCGGTGGCCCCTATCTCGGGCTGTTCGCGACGCGCGACAAATATGTGCGCCAGATGCCCGGACGGCTGTGCGGCGAGACGGTCGACGCCGAGGGAAAGCGCGGCTTCGTGCTGACGCTGTCGACGCGCGAACAGCATATCCGGCGCGAAAAGGCGACCTCGAACATCTGCACCAACTCCGGTCTGTGCGCGCTGGCGTTCACAATCCACATGAGCCTGCTTGGCGAGCAGGGCCTGCGCAAGCTTGCGGCGCTCAATCACGCCAAGGCTGTGCAGGCGGCGGAGGCGCTGGCGGCGGTGCCGGGTGTGACCGTGGTGAACGGGGCCTTCTTCAACGAATTCACGCTGCTGCTGCCGAAGCCTGCGCGACAGGTCGTCCAGGCGCTGACCCAGCGCGGTGTGCTGGGCGGCGTGTCGTTCGGGCGGCTCTATCCGGGCGTCGCGGCGCTTGAGAATGGCATGGTGACCGCGGTGACCGAGACAACCAGCGATGCGGATGTTGCGGCCTTCGTAGCTGCGCTGACGGAGATTTTGGCATGATGAACCGTCAGGGACGCGCGACGACGCCTGAGGGCGGCGAGGCGGCTTCGATCGCCACCTTCACGGGAAATCGCGGGCTGATGCTCGAAGAGCCGCTGCTTTTCGAAAAGGGCGGACTGGACCGCTGCGGCGTCGACCTGCCGGATGTGCCGAAGGTCGCAAGCCGCCTCGGCGGGCTGGAGCGCCACCGCGACATTGGCCTGCCGGGCATGTCCGAACCCGATACCGTCCGCCACTACACGCGGCTGTCGCGGCAGAATTATGCGATCGACATGGGCATCTTCCCGCTCGGCTCGTGCACGATGAAGCATAATCCGCG
>CALRQP020000029.1:0-40580 GCA_943370355.1 Sphingomonas paucimobilis | reverse complement strand
GCCAGGCCATAGCCCGTCGACACGAACACCTTGCCGTCGGTCGCAGCGACGCCGCCGCCGAACGCCAGAGCGCGCTTCTCGCCCTTGGCGGTGATCCGCTGCTGCCACTCGGCCGCACCGGTCTGCGCATCGAAGGCGCGCACCGTCGCCTCGGTGTCGATGACGAAAAGCTTGCCGCCCGAGATCACCGGCCCGGCATTGAGCTTGGTGGTGCCAGTGCTCCCCTTGCCCGCCGAGATCGACCAGGCACGGGTCAGGCTTTTGCCGACCTCGATATGGCCGAGCGATTTCGACGCATTGCCGCCCGGCTGGCTCCACTCGGCACTCGGTGCCGGCGGCGGCAAAACCACCTCGACATTGGCGAGCGCCGGATCGGGTCCCATCTTGGTGTCGAAGCTCAACACCGGCAGCCGCTCGCCAAGTACCGGCGTGCGGGGCTTCTTGTCGCCCTTGAATACACCGCATCCCGACAGCGCCAGCGCCGCCACCAGCGTGACCGACAGAGAACGCTTCATCACGGATTGACCTTCGGCTTATTCGGGATTGGGTCAAGACCCAGGGACGACGCCATTTGCGCGGCGCGGGCGCGCACCGTCGGCGGCGCATTGTTGTCCCGCGCCACCGCTGCGAACAGCGGACCGGCGAGTTGTGTTTTGCCATCGCGCAGATAGGCGACCGCGAGCAATTCGCCCGCCGTGCCATGCCACGGGCTGCCAGGGGCTGCGAGCGGACGAAGCGTTGCCTCGATCTGGGCCGGCGGCAGCGTGTCGAACTGCAGCATCACCTTGCGGATCGTCGCGAGATCGCGGAACGGCTGCGCGACGTCGCTGTCAGCGATGACCTCACCGTACAGCTTCACCGCCGTGTCGACGTCGGCGTTCTTCGCCGCAATCGCGGCCTGCGTCAGCTTCGCCACGACGGCATAGCCGGTGCGCGACGACGCGGCGAGTTCGGTCAGCGCCGGTTTCGCGGCCTCGGGATTGCCAGCGTCGAGATGGCCCAGCGCGGCGACCATCTGCTCGCCAGCCAGCCCGGCCTTTTCCGCCTGCGTCTCACGCCAGTAGAGGAATGCGGCCAGCGCGACGAGGAACAGGCCGACCGCGATGAGCGTCACCCGGCCATAGCGCGTCCACAGCTGGTTCAGCTGGTCGCGGCGGACTTCCTCATCGACTTCACGGATAAACGCATCGTCGGTCACAGGCGGCAAGGCCAAGTCAGTCTCTCCCGGAAATTCGAACGGCGCGGACCTTAGCGATGCGCTCGCGCGCAAGCAAAGCCTGTGTGACGGCGAACCTGAACTAGGGCTTTACGCCGTACATCTGCTCGGCAGACGGGAAGGCGCGCGACCGCACGTCGTCGGCATAAGCCTTGGCGGCAGCGTCGATGCGGCTCGCCAGATCGTCGAACCGTTTCACGAAGCGCGGCGTGCGCTCGAACATGCCGAGCATGTCGTCGACGACGAGCACCTGCCCGTCACATTCCGCCGATGCGCCGATGCCGATGGTCACGCAGCCGACCGCGGCATTGATCGCCTTGGCGAGCGGCTCGACGACCCCCTCGACAACCATCGCGAACGCGCCGGCCTCGTCGATCGCCTTGGCATCGTCGACGATCTTGCTGAATTCGGCATTGGATTTGCCGCGCGCACCATAGCCGCCGAGCATGTTGACGGCCTGCGGAGTCAGCCCGACATGGCCGACCACCGGGATGCCGCGCTCGACGAGGAAGCGCACGGTGGACGCCATTGCCTGCCCGCCCTCCAGCTTCACGCCCGCCGCTCCGGTCTCGCGCATCACCCGCGCTGCTGAGCGGAACGCGGCCTCGGGGCTTTCCTCATAGGTACCGAACGGCATGTCGATGATAACGACTGATCGGTACGACCCGCGCACCACGGCCGCGCCATGCGCGCACATCATATCGAGCGTCACGCGCACGGTGGTGTCAAGCCCGTAGATCACCTGCCCCAGCGAATCGCCGACGAGCAGCATGTCGCAATGCGGATCGAGCAGCTGCGCCATGCGCGCCGTATAGGCGGTCAGCATGACGACCGGCTCGCCGCCCTTGCGCTTGGCGATGGCAGGCACCGTCAGTCGGCGCACCGGCTCGGGCACCGGATGCGCGCGCGATGTCGAGGTATCGAGAGTGAAGGTGGTGGACATTCCGCCCTTATAGGGCGGCAAGCGGCTCGCGCGCTAGCGCAGCCAGCCCCGGCGAAGGCCGAAGCCGGTGAACCAGATCAACGCCGCGCCGATGACCCAGATCGCGATCGGCAGCGCCGCCGCCGACGGTCCTTCGACCGCAAGCAGCCGCGTCGTCGCCAGCGAATAGACGAACTGCACGATCGCCGCCGCGAGGGAGACGACGAACAGCGGTCGGGCCCAGGATTTGCGCAGCAGCAACCCGATGGCACCACCGAGGCAAGTCCATACCGCGATGGCGTAGGTCCCAGTCAGCCAAGCCGGCATGGTCCGCCAAGCCTCGGCTTGAACAGGCGGCAACTTGGCCAGATCAGCTTCGGTCATCGATACGCCAGACACATAGCCAAAACAGGCCCCAGCGCCCCAAAGCAGGGCCAAAACCGCCACGGCCCAATACCAGCCCGGCACCTTGTCCGTTGATCCGCTCATAATTGCCTCCCCGTTCCCGCGCGAACCTGCCTCGCGCCCCGGAAAATGGCAATTGTTGCAATTGCACGCGCCTGTGCAGCCTGCTCAGGCCGAAGCGCCCATTTCGAGCAACGCGGTCCATTCCGCTTCGCCGACCGGCGACACCGAAAGCCGGGACTGGCGCAGCATCAGAAGGCCGGACAATCGGGCGTCCGCCTTGATCGCGGCAAGCGGCACCGCACGTGAAAACGGACGGACTGCCTTGATGCGGACAGCCACAAACCGCCCCGTCTCATCTTTTGGATCGGGCAAACTCTCGCGCGTCACCTCGGCGAGCCCAACCGCCGCTGCTCCGGCCCCCGAATGATAGAAAATCACCGGATCGCCGACCCGCATCGCCTTCAAGAAATTCGCCGCCTGCGCGTTGCGAATGCCGTCCCACAGCGTGTCACCGTCCCGGACGAGATCGTCCCAGCCGTAGCTGGACGGCTCCGACTTGACGAGCCAGCGCCCGCTCACAGCAGGCCCATGAGCCGCCCGCGGATCAGCTCTTCGGCCTCGCGCATGATCCGGTCGATGAGCTCCTTGCAGGTCGGGATATCGTGGATGAGGCCCGCGACCATGCCGCACGACCAGGCCCCCGCATCCATGTCGCCTTCCATCATGATGCGCGGGTAGACGCCCGCGACCTCACCCATGATATCCTCGAACTTGAGATTTGCGCCGAGCGCCCGCTCCTTCTCGAGCAGTCGCTCGACCGCCGGGTTCGTCAGCACCCGCTCGGTGTTGCGCAGCGGCCGCATGACCAGCCGCGTGTCGAGTTCTGACGCGGCGACGATCGCCTGCTTCACATTCTCATGCACGGGCGCTTCCTTGGTCGCGATGAAGCGCGTGCCCATATTCATGCCGTCCGCCCCCATCGCCAGCGCCGCGACCAGCGACCGCGCATCGGCCATGCCGCCCGAAGCGACGAACGGGATTTTCAGCTCATCGGCGGCGCGCGGCAGCAGGATCATATTGGGGACATCGTCCTCACCGGGATGGCCGCCGCACTCGAACCCGTCGACACTGACTGCGTCGCAGCCGATCGACTCGGCTTTGAGCGAATGACGCACCGAGGTGCATTTGTGGATGACCTTGATCCCTGCCTCCTTCAGCGCGGGCAGCCATTTCGCCGGATTGTTGCCGGCCGTCTCGACCGCCTTCACGCCGCCGTCGATGATCGCCTTCACATAGCCCGGATAGTCGGGCGCGGTGACGACCGGCAGAAAGGTCAGGTTCACGCCGAATGGCTTGTCGGTCATCTCCCGGCAGCGCGCGATTTCCTTCGCGAGATCGTCGGGCGTGCGCTGGGTGATGCCCGTGATGATGCCGAGGCCGCCGGCGTTGGACACCGCCGCTGCCAGCTCGGCAAAGCCAACGAAATGCATGCCGCCCTGGATGATCGGATGCTCGATGCCGAACAATTCGGTGATGCGGGTCTTCATGGGCGGTCCTGTCGGGCTGGAGTTGCGCACCGACCATAGCAACAGCGGCGCGCAGGGCTCGCCTCAATAGTTGGACAGGTGCTAGCGAACGATGCCGAAGCCGACACGCAGCCGCGTCGCCTTACGATTATAATCGAGCAGATTTTCGCCATAGCCCGCGAAGCCTTGCCCGAAGACATAGAGGTTCAGGCTGCGCGCGATCCGGTTGAGCGGATAGGACACCAGCGCGTCGATCGCGCCTTTGCCGCTGCCGAAATTGTACCGGCTCGTCGTCGTGAGCCGGAACCCGTCGTCGCTGCCGATCTCGGCGAGCAATCCGGTGTTGCCGCGATAGCGGCGGATGTCGGGATTGTCCGACAGGTCGCCAATATAGGCGAGCAGGCGCGGCCCGAGTGTGAGTTTCCAGCTGCCGACCGGCACGGTGGCAACCGGCTGCGCATAGACGGTGTTGAAGCTCCGCGAATCGATGCCGTCGCGCCCGTTCGATTCGTGCCGGAACCCGCCCTGCCCGCCAAGCGCGATCCGGCTCGTCACATGCCGCGCCGGCAGCAGGTAGAAGGCCTCCGGCACATAGTCGACATTGCGAAACGGCGAGGATTTGCTGCCTAGGTCCCAGAAAAGCCGCTGCGTGAAGGCAACATGGATGCCGTCGAGCCAGGATTTGCTGCCGCCGAACGCGCCGCCGCGCCCGAACGGCTGATATTTAAGGCTGATCTGCAGCCGCGCCGAGGTGTCCGTGCCCGGTCCGAATACGCCGTAAATCGGTTCATAGGCCGACAAATTGGCAAGGAACCCGTTGCCGCTATCGGCGTCGGGCGAATTGAGGGTCTGGACGACGACGGCGGCGGGTGCCCCGTCGGGCGGCGTGGTTGCAACCGCTGTCGCGGCCAGTGCGGCGTCCGGCATAACCGGCAGGGCAATCGCCGTGCCGCCGGTGCCGAGCAATGCGATCGTCAATATCCCCGTCGCTGCGGTAGCTCCCTGCACGGGCAATCCGGTCAGCATATAGGCGGCCCTTCCGAAGCTGCCCGGTGCGATGCTCAGCGGTTTGCCGTCATCGCCGATCCGGTCCAGCGTGACCGCCGTGCGCACCGCGCCGACCGCGAGTTCAGCAGCAACGCGCTGCGGTGGCCGGTAATCGGTCACCGCCGTCCCCGTGTTGAGGAAGATCAGCTCAACCGGCACCGCTCCAGTCGGCGAGGCCGACCCGGTAACGGACACGAAGGTCTGGACCGGCGGCGCGGCCGTGGCTGGTACGGCGACGGCAGCCGCAGCCAGCAGGAGAAATGATTTCAAGACAGGCTCCCGAGATCGAAACCCCGTCGCCGGGGCGGCCGGTCATCCCGGTAGTCTAACGAATGGCCCGGAGGCCATCCGGTTCCATAGGCTCAGGCGAGCTTGGTACCTGTCAGCGTCGTCGTTTCGGGCCGCGGCGTTCCGCCCGCCTTGTACGTCGCTGTCAGCTCAGCCTTTTCCGCTGCCATCTGCGCACCTAGCGCGTCCATATCGAGCCCGGCCTTGCGGGCCTGGCTGAACATGCCCTCGACGCGCTTTTCCTCTTCCTCGACATGATGCTCGATCATCTCGGACAGGACCTTGACCTTGGCGTCATAGAAGTCGTCGTCCGGGCCGCCCGCCTCGATTTCGGCGATCAGCACCTTCGCGCCATCATGTTCGACATAGGCTTCCTTGAGCAGATCGTCTTCCACCGCACCCTCGCAGGCCGGATAGAAGATAGCTTCCTCGATTTTCGCATGGATGGTCAGCTCCATGCAGATCTGCTCCGCGAGCGACTTCTTGCGGCCATCGCCCTTGGCGTTTTCGAAGCTCGCGAACAGTTCTTCGACCTTGCGGTGATCGGCTTTCAAAAGTGCGACGGCGTCTGGTGCAGTGGCCATGATCGATCTCCCTGTTTGCTTCGGGAGGGCCAACGGAAGGCGGGGCAGCGGGTTCCAGCCGGTACCTAAAATACAATGCGGGCTGCGACTTCTTCCCGCCTTGCGAACGCAACGCGGCAAATTATGCCGACTACAGCGCCGGTCGATCCAGCTAAGCGCTTGATTTACCTATGCCGGTAAGTTGGCCCGAGCCTTGCGTCCCGTCGGGCATGGATGTCGCCAGTACCGCAAACGCCATAATCTCTGCAGCCCGCCCAGATCGCCCTGGCGCGGAAGCCGTCGATCTATGTGGGTTCGCGACCCTGCTGAGCCTCGTGCCCGACCCGCAAGCAGACCCTCGCGACACTGTGGAGCAACCAACGCCCTTGCTTCCGCAACTGTCAGCGAAAGGTGAGACGCCCTCAAAAAATGGCGCGGCCAACCGGCTGCGTGGCACTCGTCCCGTCGCCGCCCCGCGCCAACCGGATGACGTCACGTTCGTCCCGCAGCAGCAATTTCTGACCGCGCTCGCTCGCGTCCAGCCGCCCGAGGATCCGGAAAGCCAGCCACCTGGGCCGGCCAGTGCCGCTCCGGCAACGACGATCCAAGCAGCTCCGTCGGAGGCGCACATGCCCGAACCGCAAGCTGCCCCGGGAGTGATTGCCGCGGCAGCGGCAGTAACCGATGCCACGAACGGCGGCCCGCCGGCGGAAGCCGGACCGGTGCCGGCAACCGATTATTTCACCGACTATGTTGAGGTTACGGACGAACCGGCGCCAGCTGAGAGAAGCGTGCTCACCCTCGTCGCGCAATCGAAACCGGCTAGGCGACCGGACTCACTGCTGGCGCCGGGGAATCAGCAGCTGCTGCGCACGCTGGCCGACCCGCATCACGGCGCGGGCCACCCGGCGCAAGTCGAGACGATCTCTCATAAGGAGGTCAAACAGGCACCGCCCGCCGAGGCAGCAGCCCCAACGCGGGTGCCCCAGAGCGCGACCGTCGTCCATGACGTAGCCGTCGAAGTCGTGCGCGCCGCGCGCGCCGGCAAGCGCGAAGTGTCGGTCAGGCTGGATCCCCCGGAACTCGGGAAAGTCGAGATCCGCTGGACCACTGACGAGGCCGGCAAGGTCCGGACCGTCGTCGCCGCCGACAATCCGGCGACGCTCGAACTCCTCCGTCGTGATAGCGGCCAGCTGGCGCGCGCCCTCAACAGCGCGGGCGTTGCGGCAGACTCTGGCGCATTCAGCTTTAACCTGCGGCAGGACAACGGGAGTGGCGGCGGACAGCAGCGTCAGGCCGCTTTCCACCAGGCCATCATGCCCGACGATCCTGCCTTCGGCGGGCAAGCCGCTGCCCTACCCCGCTTTTTGCCGCCCCGTCGCGCAAGCGCATCGGGCCGCCTCGACCTTGTGATTTGATTGGAGTTACCTATGACAACCGCAATTTCCGCCGCGACAGCCGCATCCGCGACCACAGCCAATTCGGCCAAACAGCTGTCGGCCGACATGAATACCTTCCTGACGCTGATGACGACGCAGATGAAGAATCAGGACCCGCTCGATCCGATGAAGTCGTCGGAATATACGCAGCAGCTGGCCACCTACAGCCAGGTCGAGCAGGCGATCCAGCAGACCTCGAAGCTGGACCAGATCCTGAACCAGATGTCGTCGCAGTCGCTGACCAGCGCGGCCTCCTATGTCGGGATGTCGGTGACGACGCAGCAGTCGACAGCGACCCTCGGGCCAGGTGGCGCGCGGTGGAGCTATGATGTGCCGGCGTCCGCCACAGCGACGAAGCTCAGCGTCGTCGATTCGAGCGGGCGCGTGATCCTCGAAACCAGCGGGCCGACCAGTCAGGGTACGCATGATTTCGCGTGGAGCGGAAATACCAGCGCCGGTGCGCAAGCGCCTGCTGGACCTTATACGCTGAAGGTTGTCGCGGTGTCGTCGACCGGCGAGACCCCCGTTGCGGCAGGCGTGTCAGGCAAGGTCGACAGCGCCGTCATGGCCAATGGTGCGCTGGCACTCAACATCGGCGGCACGCAGGTCGCGCTCAGCGATCTCAGGAGTGTCCGAGCATCCGCGCAGTGACCCGGCCGATGTAGCCTTGGAGCCACGTCCGGTGCGCAGCTACGGCGTCGCCTGCCGCAGCAGCGATGCGGCGGACGGCTTCGCCTTCGCCAACCTGCGCCGTAAGCAGAAGCTTCGCGCGGGCGGGGGCGATCTGCCCTTCGATGAAACGGACAGCCTCGGCCGCACCAAGATGGTGACCGACCCAGGCCAGCGTCGCGACGCGGGCCGGATCGCTCCCGACCGCTATCCCCGCCGCTTTCAAGCGGTTCAGGCCGGCCTGCGCGAAATCGGCGACCGCGTCGATCGCCGTCGCAGGATCGAAGCGAAGCTCGAGAAGCGCTGGTTGTGCAGTCGCTTTGACCCGGCCCTTGGCATCGAGCCAGCCATTAGCGGCGGCGGTTGCATTGAGCGCGGTGCCACGGCGTTCCGCTTCCCCGATCCAGGTGCGTGACAGGAACTGTCCAAGCCCGGCAGCGCTCGACCGGCTGTTGCGCGAACCGCTGTCCCAGCTGCCGTCACGGCGCTTGCCGGCCTCTGCTTCGATCACGGTCGCAAGCGCAGCAGGCGGAATGCCGGTCCGCTGCGCCGCATTGTTAATCAGGCCCACGAAATTGCCGGCACTGAAGCCTGACCGGGCCATCGGCGTTGCCGACGCATCGGTTGCGGACGTGGGCACCGCACCCGGCATCCTGACGACTGGCGGCAAGGAAAAGGACAAGGGATCGGCCTGTTCGGCGGCATCGCTATTGCCAAGCGCGGCCTTCCACAGCCGCGCCAGCAGCGGGGCCTGCGCGCGAGCCAGCAGCAGCTGCGCCCGCGCATCAGCATCGCTGCGCACCGAGAGGTCGGGAATGTTCACCACGCTGCGGCGACCATGCGCGCCGACATTTCGTCGAGCGCGGTCTGCTGGCGCTGGCCCGTCAAACGGTGGCGCTCAGCCCGCATGCGGTCCGCGGCCTGTTCGAAGGCGCGGCGTTCCCCGAGCAGGCGGGCAGCGCGGGTCCGCAAATCGTCGAGCTCTGCCCGGGCTAGGTCAATCACACCGACAAGCTCGGCGCGCCGCTGATCGGCCTGTGCAAACCATAGGCGGGTCGGCACAGGCGAATTCGCGGCTCGTGCGGCGAGCTCCCGGTGGACGTCGGCATCATGACCTTTGAGCGCTGCCTCGGCCGAGAGGACCCGCGCGGCGGCAGCGGCCAGCGCAGGGCTCAGCGCATCAAGCGCGCGTTGCCGGATCCGCACGACCGGGTCGAACGGCGTTTTCACTTCGGTGCCTCAAGGATCGCGGCGAGCCTGGCAAATGCCTCATCGACATTGCCGCACTCATCCTTACGCTGCCCGAGCAGGGTTTCGATTTGCGGGGCAAGCGCGATCGCCCGATCGACGTCGGGGCTGGAGCCGGGCTGATAGGCGCCTAGACGGACCAGCTCTTCCATGTCTGCCCAGGTGCTCAGGACCTGCTTCGCGCCCTTGAGCAACCGGTTCTGCTCGTCGCTATGCGCGCGCGGTAGGGTGCGGGACACCGACTTCAGGACATCGACCGCCGGGTAGCGCCCTCGTTCGGCAATCGCGCGCGGCATGACGACATGGCCATCGAGAATGCCGCGTACTGCGTCCGCGACCGGCTCGTCATGATCGCCGCCGTCGACCAGCACGGTAAACAGCCCGGTGATCGATCCCGATCCTTCGAGACCGGGACCAGCCCGCTCGAGCAGGCGCGGCAACTCGGCGAAGACGGTCGGCGTATAGCCCTTCGAGGCCGGGGGTTCTCCCGCCGCAAGCCCGATCTCACGCTGAGCCATCGCGAAACGGGTCACCGAATCCATAAGGCACAGGACATGCTTGCCCTGATCGCGGAAATGTTCGGCAATCGCCAAGGTCATATAGGCGGCTTCCCGGCGCATCAGCGCGGGCTCGTCGGACGTCGCCACGACCACGACCGCCTTGGCGAGACCCGCGGCGCCGAGATCATCCTCGATGAATTCCTTCACCTCGCGACCCCGCTCGCCGATCAGGCCGATCACCGCGACATCGCAGTCGGTGAAGCGCGCGAGCATCGACAGCAGCACTGATTTTCCGACGCCTGAGCCAGCGAACAATCCGAGCCGCTGGCCGACGCAGACCGGCGTGAAAATGTCGAGTGCACGCAATCCAGTCGCAATTTTGCGCCCGACGCGCGCCCGCGCCGTGGCATTGGGCGGACCGCCGCGCACGACGCGCGCGACGGCACCGCGCGACAACTCGCCGAGCCCGTCGATGGGCCGCCCGAGGCCATCGATGACGCGACCAAGCCAACTGTCATCGGGACTGATCGCTGCCTGATGGCCAACCAGAGTTGCCCGCGCGCCGGTCGCGATGCCGGCGACGTCCGAATAGGCCGCACAGAGAGCGCGACCGTCGGCAATGCCGGCGATCTCGACGAGGACATCCTGGGAAACAGAGTGAATGCGCAGGCGCGCGCCGACACTGGCCGCATCGCCAAGCCCGCAAACCTCGAGCAGACCGCCCCGCACACCGGCGACTGATCCATAGCGACCGACAGGCGCGATCTGGCGGATCGCTGCCGCCGCCTGAGCCAGCGCGGTGGCTGACATCAGGCCGCCGATGCCGCCGCCATCACCGACGCCTCATAATCGATCAGAGTCCGGCAATAGGCGAGCGCCTGATAGTGCCGGCCGGCGAGGACGAGCTTCGATGCCTCGACGCAGGCGAGTTTCGCCGAAGGCGACGCCAGCGCCGCGATCAGATCGCCCATCAGTTCGACAAAGGCATCGCGGTGGCTCTGCTTGTCGGGCTCGATATAGGCCAGCATGCAGGTGAAGTAGAGCCGGCGCGCCGGGGTCGTCGCCTCGGCAGGGGCCATGATGTCCCGCTCGCGCAGGACGGAGGCGCGGGTCTCGACGGTGAGCGTCGCGCGGCGGTCGCCATTGGTAAGCACCGTGCCGTTCAGCACGAAGCGTTCGCCAGGCTTGAGGTTGAGTTTGAGTGCCATGTCCGGCCCTTGCCCGCACGAAAGCGACCAGGAAGTTAAATCGGCGCACCTCTCTTGCCTGCCGGTCGCGGCTGCGCGGCAAAATCTGCCCCGGAACGGAGGGAGTTCTTATTTTTACATGAGATTTCAATGCTAAGAAACTTGGCACGCTTCGTGATTGGTGGACTGCGAACCAACACAACAGGAGTTCAGACGTGAGCATCTATTCCGCCATGATGGCCGGCACCTCAGGCCTTGCCGCGCAGTCCAATGCACTGGCCGCCGTGTCCGACAATATCGCGAACGCCAACACCATTGGCTACAAGACCGCCGACACCCGCTTCCTGACCATGGTCGCCGGGGCCACCAAGACCGGCTCGACCACTTATACCGCCGGCGGCGTCAAGTCTGCGACGACCACGCTGGTGTCGCGCCAGGGTCTTTTCCAGACGTCGCAAAGCGGCACAGACCTCGCGATCAACGGTGCTGGCTTTTTCGTCGTGCGTGAACAGGCGGATGCCTCTTCGGTCCTGTACACCCGCGCCGGTTCTTTCACCCCGGACGCAAGCGGCTTCCTGCGCAATACGGCGGGCCTCTACCTGCAGGGTTGGAAGCTGGATTCGTCGGGCGTCGCCGCGAAGGGGACCACGGTCAATGACCTTGAGCCCGTCAGCCTGAGCGACCTCAACGGGACCGCCGAGGCAACCTCGACCATCTCGCTGCGCGCCAACCTCAATGCGTCAACCGCGCTGACCACGACGCCCTATGCAGCTGGCGACATGGCCACGGGCAGCACGACGCCGCAGTTCGAGAAGGCGTTCGACATCTATGACGCCCAAGGGTCGGCGCACCGCGTGACCCTGGGTCTGATCAAGACGGGTGCCAACGAGTGGCAGGCCGAAGTCTTCGCGGCCGATGGCGCAGTGACGGCCCCGAACGGCCTCATTGCCTCGGGCACCGTGCGCTTCAATCCCGACGGCTCGCTCGACCGCGCCAATTCGTCCCCCTCGCTCTTTGCGCCGATCAACCTGACCTGGACCAATGCGGCAGGCGCTCCGCCGCTGACGCTCAACCTCGGCGACGACGGGGCGATCAACGGCCTGACCCAGTTCGGTAGCGCCTCCGCCCTGATCTCGGCGACCGCCAATGGCGGCGTGCTTGGCAACGTCGCCAATGTCAGCGTCGCTGACGACGGCGTTGTCAGCGCCGTCTTCGACAATGGCGCGATCCGCAAAGTCTTCCAGCTGCCGATCGCCACCGTTGAGAATCCCGACGGACTGGCCCGCGCACAGGGCAATGCCTTTACCGTCACGCCCGAGTCCGGCGGCGTTGCCATCAACGCCCCGGGTGCCGGTGGTGCCGGCCGCATTGCCGCCAGTTCGCTCGAAGCCTCCACGGTCGATATCGCCGACCAGTTTGCCAAGATGATCGTGATCCAGCGTGCCTATGGCGCGGCTTCCAAGATCATCACCACGGCGGACGAGATGCTCCAGGAACTGAACCAGCTCAAGCGCTAAGCCTTGGCAGTTAGAGGATCAGGCGCATGTCGCTGAATGCCGTGATGGGCAATGCGGTGAGCGGGCTGGGGGCAACCCAAGCAGCGCTCGCCGTCGTCGCCAACAACATCGCCAATGCCGGGACCGCTGGTTACGCGCGGGAGGAGGTCGATCTCCAACCGCTCGTCGCAGGTGGCCAGTCGGCAGGCGTTCGCGCGAGCGCCGTCAAGCGCATTGCCGATCGCGCTCTGGAAGCCGCAGCAGCTTCGGCGGGCGGCGATCTCGGCCGGGCGACGGTGACCAGCGATGTGCTCGACCGGCTGCAGACCTTCCTCGGCGCACCGGGGAGCGAGAATGGCCTTGCGGCCCGGCTTGATGCGGTATCCGCAAGCGCCATTGCGCTGGCAAGCGGCAGCGACCCTGCCGCGTCCAGTGCGGACTTTGTCGCCAAGGCGGACGCCGCGCTGGCCGGCATGAAACAGTTCGCCAGCGATATCGACGCGCTGAGCGGCGAAGTCGCGGGCAACGTCACAACGGTCGTCGATCGCGCCAACACGCTGCTGGCCCGGATCGGATCGCTCAACGACACGATTTCCGGTTTGCAGGCCCGCGGCGGATCGGCGGCGCTCGGCGATGAGCGGGCGGCTGCCGTGAGCGAACTCGGCACGCTGATCGGGATCCGCAGCCGCGAAACCCCAGATGGCCGGATCGCAATCGACACGGTCAGCGGCGCGACTCTGGTCGACCGCCTCCCCCGTAAACTGTCCGGCGATGCAAGCGTTCGCATCGTCTCGGTCGACCCGGCAAGCGGCAAGCAGACGCCGGGCGCGACGCTCGATGCTGCCACGGCGGGAGGACAGCTTGGCGGGCTGCTCGAGTTGCGTGACCGGACGCTACCCGGAGCGGCCGACCGGCTCGGGGCCTTGTTCGCCCAAGTCACGACGACGCTTAACGGCGTGCACAATGAGCATAGCGCGGTGCCGGCCCCTGCCCGCCTCGATGGCCGCAACACCGGCCTCACCGCCAGTGACCGGCTCGGCTTTTCGGGCGCGGCGACCTTCGCCGTGGCCGACGCAGCTGGCACGATGCTCGCGTCGACGCGCATCGATTTCGATGCCCTGCCCGCCAGCGCGACAGTTGGTGACCTCGTCTCCGCGATCAATTCCGGACTGGGCGGCAAAGCCACGGCGAGCTTCGCCGGCGGCCGCCTGACGCTTACCGCCACCGACCCTCGGAATGGCATCGCTGTCGCCGGGGACGCCGCAAAACCTGCCGCGCGCGCGGGTGCCGGCCTCTCCGCCTTCTTCGGTCTCAACGATCTGGTCAGCGGCGGACCGGCCCTGCCCTCCGGCCTGATGGCTGGCGACGCGCATGGCTTCAATGCTGATGGGACCATCCAGCTTGCGGTCCGGGATTCGGCGGGGCGGATCGTCGCGAGCGACAGCATCGCCGTCGCCGGAACTGCCACGGTCGGCGATCTGGTCGGCCGCCTGAATGCCAGTACGCTTGGCAAGACCGGTGCGTTTGCACTCGATCCGGCTGGGTCGCTGACCTTTTCCCCGGTGGCCGGACAGTCCGGCGCTTCGCTCGCAACCGTTGCCGACAGCAGCGCGCGTGGCGACACCGGCCTGAGCTTCTCTGCGATGTTCGGGATCACCGCAGGTCAGCCCGCTACGGCGCGGACCGGCGGCGGGATCCGGGCCGATATTGCCGCAAACCCATCGAAGCTGGCCGTGGCCGTGCTCGCGACAGATGCGGCGATCGGTGCGGCGGCCCTGGGTACGGGCGACGCACGTGGTGCCACCGCGCTGGCCGATGCGCTGTCGGGACCCGGCGGCGTCGCGATCGAACGCGCCGCCGCATCGCTGGTCCGCGATACCGCCACCGCTGCGAGCCGGGCCAGCGACGCCAAAGCTTCCGCAACGGCCCGGAGTGACGAAGCCAACCGGCAGCGCGACTCCGTCTCCGGCGTCAACGTCGACGAGGAGCTCGCGCATATGATTCAACTTCAGAACAGCTATGCCGCATCGGCGCGCGTCCTGTCCGCAGCGCGTGACATGTACGACGTCCTGCTCGGCATGATGCGATAGGATCCCGCCATGACAAGAATTCCCACCATCGGCCTTGATGCCACGATGATCACGTCGATGCGCAACGCGCGGAGCGCGCTGACCGCTGCGCAGGTGCAACTGTCGACGGGCCGCAAATCGGAAACCTATGCCGGGCTCGGCACAGACGCGGGCCGCAGTCTGTCGGCGCGCAGCGTGATGGCCCGGCAGACCGCCTATGTCGCGGCCGGCAAACAGGCGAGCGAAACGCTCGATCGCACTGGTGCGGAGATCACATCGCTGCGCACCGCGACCGAGACGTTCCGCGATGCCGTTCGCAATGCGGTGGGCTCGGGCGACGCATCGGGCCTGACAAGCGAGATGGGCGCGCTGTTCGCCGCCGCCAAACAGACGCTGAATGCGCAGCAGGGCGGCCGGTACCTGTTCGCGGGATCGCAGAGCGGCACGCCGCCGTTCAAGGCGGGGAGCACAGCCGCCGTTTCGGCTGCCGCCGATCCGGCGACCCTGTTCGCCAATGACAATGTGATACCGAAGGCACGGGTTGCCGACGGTGCCGACCTCCCGACCGGTTTCGGGGCCGACACCATCGGCCGTCAGGTTATCGACGCCATGCGGGCGTTCACCGCCTCGGGCACGCCCGAAGGTACGTTGACCACGGATCAGGTGAAGGCGCTCGGCTCCGTCTCCCAGCTGCTCGATGGTGCCGTTAACGGCCTGATCGGTGCCGAGGCGGAGAACGGCCGCCGGTCCGCGCGTGCCGACAGCTACACCCAGGCAGCGCAGACCCGCGCGGATGTGTTCAAGTCGGTCGCCAGCAATGCCGAAGATGTGGATCTCGCCGATGTGGCAACACGGCTGTCGCAGGAGCAGACCGCGCTGCAGGCCTCCCTGCAGTCCGTCGCGAAGATCAGCGGCCTGACTTTGGCGAGCTTCCTGTAGGCGCGGCATCGAGCGCGCGGAACCACTGCGCGATCTCCTGTGGCGGCACCGTCTGTGCGGCTTCGGCCAAGGCCGCACGGATGCGGACCGGATCAATCTTGGCAGGATCGCCGGTCACCAGCCTGAAGGCCGCCGACAGAGGCCCGCTAGCCATCGGCCCTGCATAGCGCCGGTGCAATTCCGCGGTCAGCTCGGCATCGCTGCCCAGCACAGCGGCGATCGCGGCATGAACAATGTTGCTGCGGTCGCGCGGCGAGAGCGGCGCGTTCGCCGGCGGCAACTGCGGGCGGATCGCCGCCGTGAAGCGCGGCCAATCCTGCGCCTGCCAATAGAGTTCGGCGGCGAGCGGGAGGCCAAGCGTCCCGGTTTCGCCTTCGAGCAGCGCGAACGCCTCTGCACCGCGGCCGAGGGCGATCAAGGCAACCGCCCCGATCCGGCGTCGCGTGTTGCGCGTCACGTCATCGATGCCCGGCGTTTCGCTGTCGCGCAGCAGGTTCAACGCGGCATCCGGGTCGCCGGAATCGAGCCGCCAGCGCGCGGCCTGCGTGGCCACCACGGCACGCGAGACACCGACCAGTCGCTGACGAACCTGATATTCGAGCAGGTCGGCGGCGCGGCCCGTAAGTCCGGCAGCGGCAAGCCGCCCCGCCAGTCGGCGGACCGTCGCATCCGCCGCAGCACCTGGCGGCAGCATGTCGCGATAATCCCACAGCAGACCGGCCGCCTCGGGAAGTGGTACGCCGCTATTGTCGGCGAGGACGCCGCTCAGACGGCGCTGTACCTGGTCGAGCACGCGCGGGCCGTCGGTGCCAAGCGGGAAATGCCGGACCAGCGACGCGCCCGCCATGAGCTCGCCGCGCAGATCGCCCGAGGCTTGCGCGACAGAAAGCGACATTGTCAGCGCACGCTGCTCGAGCGCGCCGCCGCGCCACATGAAATGCGTCCGATCCAGCCGGCGCAAGGCCTTGGCGCGGTCGATCCGCCCGGCGGCGAGATCGGACTGGATCAACGACAGCGCCGCCGCCATGCGAACCGGGGCAATGCCGCGCTTCATCGCCTCCCGCTCCAGCCGTGCCGCGAGCGCCGGCGAAGTGTCCCGCGCAGCGTCCGCCTGCAGCAGCAAATTCGCTGGATCGCCCTTGGCAAGGCCTTTGACGATCGCGCTCGCTTCCGCCCGGCGGTTGGCCGCAAACAGCGCGCGCGCGACAAGCCGTTGCTCAGCTGCCTTGCGAGCTTGCGGTACCTTGGCAATCGCCCGTGCTGCACAGGGCCATTCCGCTGCACCGGCAGCCGACTGACCGCGCAACACCTGCGCCTTGAGCCGGGCCAGGCATGTCTCCGGGATAGCCGTGAATTGGGGGTCGGACAGTGATGCAAGGCCATCGTCGTACCGGCCCGCTTCAACCAGTGTCCGGCCGAGCATGGCGCTGAAAAGCGGCACCTGCGCGAGGCCCGGCTCGTCCGCCTGCATCGTCTCCAGTACGGCGACCGCTTCGACCGCGCGCCCTTCCGCCGCCAGCGCCCGCGCAACTTGCCACCGCGCCGGCTGACGGTTCCGGGAATTCGCTTTGCCGACCAGTTTGAACGCTGACTTTGCGTCTAGTCCGGAGGCCGGCGACGCGCTGGTTAGATAGGCTGCAACCGGCTGCTGGGGCACGCGAAGCAGCGACGCCGGTGGCGGGGCGGGTGCCGCAGCCAGCAGCAACATCGCGGGGACCGCAGCCGCCGCGCGCAGGTAAGTGACGTATCTCATCGCGGATCGAACGGGGCTTCGACTGTGCCTTGAATTGCGGGCGGCTGAGCCGGTGGAACCGAAACCAGCCGCGCGACGTCGATGCCGCTCCAGGTCAGCGCTGCTGACGACGCCGCGCCGCCGATCAGTGCAGCAACCACGAACAACCACGACGGCGCTCGTGCCGCCGCGGGCTCCGGCCTGGGTTCGGCGGGCGCGGGCGCGGTCACAAGCATCGCCGCAGTCGGCGAGATGCGCACCTTGGCTTGGGCGGGGCGTTGGTCAAAACTCATACACTGCTCATGCCGTAGGCAAGGTCACCCGCGCGTAAATTGCCGGCACTCCGACCTTGAGTTCACCGGCCGGAAACCCCGCAGCCGTTATGCGGTGGCATGGTCCGATCGCGCCGATATTCCTTTCTGCTGCTTCTCACCGCGCCGCTGATGATCGCGGCGTCGGATGGCGGCGAGTCCGGCATCGTCCCGCTCGACGCGATGATCGCGCCGGTGATCGACGGCGATCGGGTCACCGGTGTCGTCCGGGTCGCACTTTCGCTGTCCTCGAAGACTCCCGGTCTTGCCGAGCGGCTGACCCCCGAGCGCCCGCGCGTCACCGAGGCTTGCTTGGCTGCGCTCATAGAGGAAGCGCGGGTCGGCGTAGATCTCGACCGTCCCGTCAATGCGCCTCGCTTGGCTGCCCGTTTGCAGGCAGCCGTGGACAAGGCCCTGCCCGTCGAACATGCGCGCGTGCTGCTTGTGGAAGTCTCGACACGCCGCGGCTAGCGCGCGGCGGTCTGCACAGGTGCCGGGGGCAGAGGCTTGGCGTTGGCCAACCCTGTGGTCAGCCGCATCGCAATATCGGGATTCATCTGCGCAAGCAGACTGGCGACAGCGCGGTCCTTCATGCGCTGCCCGATCGCGATCTGCAGCGCCGGGTCGAGCCGCTCGAACACGCGAGCGGCATCGCGCGGCTTCATCGTCGAATAGACTTTCGCAAGGCCAGCGAGCCGCGTGTCCTGGCGCACATTGGCCTGGACGGTGTCGGCGGTCACCGCGGTCTGCACCTGCCGCAGCTCGGTGCCGCGATCGGCCAGCCGCTTCTCGGTTGCTGCGAGCAATTTTTCACGCAGATCGAGCGCACGCGCCCGTGTCTCAACCTTGGCACGTTGCTGGGCGAGATCGTCCTCGATAGCCGTACCGAGGCGCGTCGCAGACACCGACTGGACGGCAACCTTGTCCGCCGAGGCAGGGCCGCCGACCACGAGCAAGCTCGCCGCGGTTCCAGCAATTAAGAACGCCAGCGCGCGACCGGTCATGATGCGGCTCCCGCAGCAAAGCCATCGATTCTTACGGCCATCTTGTCGCCAGCCCGTCCCAGACGCCCCTTGGCGATGGTCAGGCCGGCAATACGAAGGTCGAAGGCCGAATCCTGGCGTATGCCGAGCGGGAGGACCCGGCCGATCTCCAGTGGCGCAAGCTTCGAAAGCGGCATCGCCCGGTCCCCGATAACGGCTTCCAGGGTCATCGGCAGCGCCTCGCCCTCGCGGTCGAGACTCTCCTGCCAGGCCGAATCATGCCCGAATTTCTCGCCGATGAAGCGTTGCAACAGACGGTCGCGGACCGGCTCGAGCGTCGCATGCGGCAGCACGACCCAGAAGCGGCCGGCGCGATCGTCAATCTCGACGCGCAATTGCGCAACCGTCGCGATGTTGGTTTCCCGCGCGATGCTGGCGAAGCGCGGGCTGCTTTCCATCCGCTCAAGCGTGAAACCGACCTGCCCCACCGGCGCAAAAGCCTGACCGAGTTCGCCGAGGATAACGTTCATCATCTGCGACACCAGATTGACTTCGATCGTCGTGAACGGCCGTCCATCGATCCGCGAGGCCGATGGACTGCGACGACCGCCCAGCAGGCAATCGACGATGGCATAGATCAGGTTCGAATTGGCCGCGACGAGTGCATAGCTATCCCAGACCGGAATCCGCGTGATCGCCAGTAGGCTCGGCAGCGGCAAATCACCGACGAAATCGCCAAACCGCTGCGAGCCGACGCTCTCCAGAACCACTTCGGTGTTATCAAGCGTGAAATTGCGCAACGCGGTCGACAGCGAGCGTGACAGCCGGTCGAAAATGACATCGAGCATCGGCAGGCGCTCGTGCGAGGACGGCACCGCCGACAGCAGCGCCTGGACGCCGGCCGCAGGGACCGTGGTAGCCGGAAGCGCATCGAAGCCGAGCAGCTTGTCGATTTCCGACTGATCCAGCGCGCTGGCGTCGGACATGTCGAATTCGGCGTCGTGATTGAGACGGGTACCGTCCACCTGTTCGCTCCTATTGCAGTACGAGTTCTTGGACGAGAATGTCGTTCACCGGATGTGGCGCTGCTGCGCGAGTAGCGCGCACCATCATCTCCTCTTTCAACCGATAAAGTCCGGTAGATCCGGCAATATCCTCGGGCCGAATGCCGTGAAGGAGCCCTTGGAAAGAATCGACGATTGCAGGCAGGCGCTGCTTGATCTTGTCGGCCGTTTCGGCGTCCGCCGCCTCGATCGTGACGCGCGCTTTCAAATAGCTTGTGCGGCCTTCGACCGAGCGCAGGTTCACCACCATTGCCGGGACCTCGACATAGGCCGGCTCGCCGCCTTCCTTGGGGGTTTCGGTGGCCGCTTCCTGATGGGCGCCGTCGCCCGACAGGACGTACCAGCCCGCTCCGCCGCCACCCGCCGCAAGTACGAGTGCGACGGCACCGACGATCAGCAGCTTGCGGCGCGACTTCGGCGCTGCCTCGATTGCCGGGGCATCTTCGGCAGCGGGAGTATCGGGTGTTTCGCTCATCTTCAGCCTCGGTTGTCCTGAGGCCGGTGCAGCTAGGCAGTGAAGCGTTAAGCCGCAGTGTATCGGCGGCAGCATTTGCCGCCGCGATTGACGCAATCCGGCGCTGCCAAGGGGGAAAACGCGGTTGGCACGGGGCTTGCTGACAGGGGGCCGACAACCAATTCGGGATGCCCAAGATGGAACTGCCCAACACATTGCTGCTGAGCCAGGAGATGGCCCTCCGCCGTCGCCTCGACGTCACGGCGAACAATCTGGCCAATGCCGACACCCCGGGCTTCCGCCGCGAGAATCCGGTGTTTCGCGAATTTGTCGAGAATATGGGCGGCGGCAGCGTGCGCAGTGCCCGCCCCGTCTCCTTCGTGCTCGATTTCGGCACCGGCCGCGACCTCACTCCGGGCACGGTGCGTCCAACGGGCGGCCCGCTGGACGTCGCCATCGACGGCCCGGGCTATCTGTCGGTGAAAACGGCCGATGGCGGCGTCGCCTACACCCGCGCCGGGCGGCTGTCGGTTGGTCCCGACGGGGCGCTGACTGTCGCCGGCGGTCATCCCGTGCTTGACGCGAGCGGTCAGCCCATCAGTGTTGATCCCACGCAGGCTGGCGATCTCACGATCGCAAACGACGGCACGATTGCCAGCCGTAGCGGACCAGTCGGGCAGCTTGGCCTGACGGTGTTCGACGACCCGCGCGGTCTGACCCCTCGCGGTGACAGCCTGCTCGACGGTGCGAATGGCAAGCCCGTCGCGCCAAGCGATGTCCGGCTCCGCGCCGGCATGCTCGAAGGCTCCAATGTTCAGCCCATCGTCGAAACCACCGAGATGGTCGACATCATGCGCTCTTACGAACTCGGCCAGCGGCTATCGTCGGGCCTCGACGATCTGCGCAAGCGCGCCATCGAGCGGCTCGGCCGCGTCAACTGATATCCAGATTAGGCAAGGACCCACCCAATGCAGGCACTCAACATCGCCGCGACCGGCATGCTCGCGCAGCAGCTGAACGTCGAGGTCATCTCGAACAACATCGCGAACATGAACACGACGGGTTTCAAGCGGCAGCGCGCCGAATTCCAGGACATGCTGTATCAGACGCAGCGCCGCGTCGGTTCTTCGACGAGTTCGGCCGACACCAAGGCGGCGTCGGGCATCCAGGTCGGCGCCGGCGTCAAGGCGGCGGGTGTCTACCGCATCTCCGAGCAGGGCAGCGTGACCCAGACGGGCAACCGCTACGATGTTGCCGTCGACGGCAAGGGCTATTTCCGGGTGACGCTGCCGAGCGGCGGCGAGGCCTACACGCGCGCGGGATCTTTTCAGCTGTCGGATCAGGGCGAACTCGTCACGGCCGAAGGCTATGCAATTCAGCCTGGCGTCACGATTCCCAATAACGCCATTGACGTCGTGATTACGCCGGCCGGCGAAGTGCAGGCCAAGCTCGCGGGCCAGACGGCATTCCAGACCGTTGGCCAGATCGATCTTGCCACCTTCCCGAACGAAGCGGGTCTGGAAGCGATCGGCGGCAATCTCGTTCTTGAGTCGGCAGCCTCGGGCACGCCGAACATCGGCAAGCCCGGTGACGATGGCTTCGGCCAGCTGCGCCAGGGCTTCGTCGAAGCGTCCAACGTCAACCCCGTTTCGGAGATTACCGCCCTGATAACCGCTCAGCGCGCATATGAAATGAACAGCCGGGTCATCAAGGCCGCGGACGAAATGTTGAGCGCGACAAACCAGATTCGATGAACAAGACCCTCCTCCTGATCTGCGGCCTGTCGCTGACGGGCGCTGCACTGGCCCAATCGGCGACGCAGGCCGCCTATGTCCTCGCGCGCCCGCTCGAAGGCGGCGACATTGTCGCTGCCGCCGACCTGACGCGCGCCGAAGTTCCCGTGTCGCAGGCACGCAGCGCGCTGGATGCAAGCGCCATCGTCGGCAGGGAGGTGACACGTCACCTTGCGGCCGGCGTGGTCCTACGCAGCTATGATGTTGCCGCGCCGCAACTTGTGAAGCGCGGCCAGCCGGTTTCGATCGTCTACCGCCGCGCCAACCTCGTGATTACCGCGAGCGGACGCGCGCTGACCGGCGGCGCGCGCGGCGATGCCGTCCGCGTCCAGAATACCCTGTCTCCCGCCGTGTTCGAGGCCGAGGTCGAATCGACCGGCGTCGTGCACATCGCGAGCGGCCCCTCCAGCAACTGAGGATCAACATGCGCAAACTGCTTCTTGTGGGGCTCTGCGCCCTGCCCCTGTCTGCCTGCACCGGCGAACTCGCCTCGATCGGCAAGGCGCCGAAGTTCACGGCTCCGGAAGCGCCCCCCGCGCCGAGCTATGAATCCTCTCTGGCACAGCCGGGCAACGCATTCCGCTCGGCCGAGGCTGCCGCCCCCGAAGCGGCAGCATCGGCATCGCTGTTTCGTGCCGGCACGCGTGCGATGTTCCACGACCGCCGCGCATCGCGCGTCGGTGACATTTTGACGGTGCGCATCCGCATCGCCGACAAGGCGACCGTCGACAATTCCACCACCCGCAGCCGCGACGGCAGCGAAAGCGTCGGCCTGCCGCACGTGCTCGGCCTCGAATCCAAACTCAGCAAGATCCTGCCCGGCGCAGTCGATCCCGCCAAACTCATCGACGGTAGCTCGGCCTCCAAATCGAGCGGGACCGGCCAGACCACGCGTCAGGAAACCGTCGACACAACGGTCGCCGCGATCGTTGCCGCCGTGCTGCCGAACGGCAATCTGGTCATTCGCGGCCGCCAGGAGGTCCGGGTCAACTTCGAACTGCGCGAACTTCTGATCTCCGGCATCGTGCGTCCCGAGGACATCAGCCGCGATAATGTCATCGACAACAATCTGATCGCCGATGCGCGCATCTCCTATGGCGGGCGCGGGCAGATCACCAATCTCCAGCAGCCCCGCTGGGGCCAGCAGATATTCGACGCCGTCACACCCTTTTGACCAGCACATCCCCTCCCCTGACGCCTGTTGCCCGGCGGACCCGCAAGGATCCGCCGGGTATTTTTTGCCTAGTCCGGGGCAGGAATTGCCGCCCAGAATGACTGCCAAATAGCTGAAAACAGGCCTGGAAATCGCCTCCGGTTTACCCATGGGTCAGACCCGCACCGCTAACAGGTCCGCAGAGCAAGTCGCTCGACGGCCGCAAGAATGCGGCTCTGATCTTCAAGAACGAAGGAATTACTTATGGGTATGAGCGTTAATTCGAACAACGGCGCGATGGTTGCGCTGCAGAACCTCAGCAGCACGCAGAGCATGCTGCAGACGACGCAGAACCGCATCGCGACCGGCCTGGCTGTCTCGGGCGCCAAGGATGATAGCGCGACTTTTGCTATCGCCCAGAAGCTCCGTGGCGACCTCGGTGGCCTCAAGGCTGTCACCACCTCGCTGAACCGCGCCAAGAGCACGGTCGACGTTGCCGTATCAGGCGCACAGCAGGTGTCCGACATCCTGAACCAGATGAAGGAAAAGGCGACGGCAGCTGCGGATACCGGTCTCGACCAGGATTCGCGCGACTCGATCAATCAGGATTTCAAGGCCCTCCGGGACCAGATCACCTCGATCGTGAAGTCGGCCAACTTCAACGGTACCAACCTGCTCGACGGCGGCGACGGCAATGTTGCCGCGCTGAAGTCGCTTCAGGACGGCGATGCCAATACCGACGGTTACCAGACCGACGCGCTCTCGGTCAGCAACCAGGACCTCGCTCTGGGCAGCGGGACCGATGCCGGCACCAACATCACGATCGGTGCCGACACGGAGATCGCATCTTCGGCTGACGCAGCTCTGGCTGTCGACGCGATGAAGACCTCGATCAGCAACGTCAACAAGGTGATGTCGACCCTCGGTTCGGCTTCGCGTCAGATCGACTCGCAGGTGTCCTTCACCAGCAAGCTTTCCGACGTCATCACCTCGGGCGTCGGCACGCTGGTCGATGCGGACATGGCCAAGGAGTCGGCCACGCTGCAGGCATTGCAGGTCAAGCAGCAGCTTGGCGTGCAGGCCCTGTCGATCGCCAACCAGGCGCCGCAGTCGATCACGTCGCTGTTCCGGTAAGGCGTAAACGCCGGGAGCGGCGGCTTATCAGCCGCTCCCGGCATCCGATTCGGCCGTCATGGCCCGGGTTCGTTATCCCCCCGAACCCGGGTCCATGGCGGCCGCATCACATGACTGCACCGAAATGAAGTGAATCTCGATTGGGTCAGCACCCTCACTTCGTCAATACATTTCAATCACTTATGACGCTTATCGCGGCGGGGGTGCGGCAAGAACGCCGCAGGTGCGCCCGGCCAAGCGGTAAATCTTCGCACAATAATGGTTCCAAGTCCGCTCGCTGGAAACGGCGCGGCGAGGCATCTGCCGTTCATCAGGTCCGCCCAAACGCGGCGCGGCCAACCAGATCGAACGGAGGAGAACCCCATGCGTGCACTGCTGATCCTGAACGCGGACCGCCACATCGAGCGCTTCGCCCCGCTGATGAGCCGCAACGGCTTTCACGTCCATGTTGCCGACGGCTCGGACGAGGCGATGAAGCTCGCCAAGCTGTACCGCCACGACATCATCGTCATCGCCGATGAGCTCGGCGACGAATCGGGCATCGACCTGCTGGAGCGCTTGCGGACCGCCAACGTCAGCACGCCAGCGATCACGCTGACCCGCTCGGTTGAGCTTTCGGTCAAGCTGGCCGCCTTCCGCGCCGGGACCGATGACATCCTGTCCAGCCCCTTTTCCAACGACGAACTGGTGGCGCGTGTCACCGCAGTCATCCGCCGCTCGCGTGGCCATGGCATGTCGCGCATCCAGATCGGCCGCCTCGTTGTCGATGTCGACGCCAAGGTTGCCGAGGTCGACGGCGAGCGTCTCCAGATCACCAACCGCGAATATGCGGTCCTTGAGTTGCTGGCGCTGCGCAAGGGCACGACGATCGCCAAGGATGAGTTCCTCAGCGAGATCTACGACGGTCGCGACGAGCCCGAACCGAAGATCATCGACGTGTTCATCTGCAAGCTCCGCAAGAAGCTCGCAACGCACTGCGGCAGCAATCCCAACATCGAGACCATCTGGGGTCGCGGCTATGTGTTGCGCGAATATGCGGAGACGCTAGAATTCGCGATGGCGGCCTGATCGGCGACCAGCCTCGCCGCCAGCTCAGGCGGCGAGGCGGTCGCGGATCGCCTGAAGACAGCCCAGCATCGACTCTGCCGTCGGCTCGCTAAGTTCGACGATGAAACGCCGCCCGTCCGCCGGATCGGCCCGGCGGATCAACATCCCAGCATCGGTCATCGACTTGATCCAGCGCAGCGCCGTGCTCGGCGGTACGCCGGAAGCCAGGCACAGGCTGGAAATCGAAATCTCCTTACCCTCGAGCCGGCTCATCGTCAGATCGAGCAGGATATCCCAGGCGGGATCGGCGAACAGATCGCCAGGGAAGAATTTGGCCCGCGCCTGCCGCGACCGGATCATACTGTTCACAAACGCGGCATCGACGGGCGCAGGGGCCGCGGTTCCCGGAGCCTGTTGCGCCGACTGGGCGGAAATATCCGCGAGCGCCCGCGTAATCCGCTCGATCTCGCTGCTCAGTTCGCCCAGCCGATCCTGAGATGGCTTACTTCCACCGGTACGACGCGCCGCATAGGCCCGCGAGAGCGCGCCGATGAACTCGTCGCGCGACACCGGCTTGCTGAGAAAATCGACGGCATCGTAGCGCATGGCGGCAACCGCCAGATCGAGCGACGCATGGCCGGTGATCACCACGCAGCGGATGTCGCGGCTCGCGCGATAGCGTTCGTGAATCGCGCCGATCAACGAGATACCGTCAATGCCGGGCATACGAACATCGGTCATCACCACGCCGATCGACGGCGTATTCTCCAGGATCGCGAGCGCCTCCTCGCCTGATCGCGCCGCCACCCAAGGATAACCGCAATCCTCGACGATCGCCGCGCATTCTTCCAGCGCGTCCGGCTCGTCGTCCACAAGCAAAACCGTGGTCGTCCCGCCGGTGGAAATGGATGCCATCGGTTCAGCCTCCCCGCAGCTCAACTGCCGCACCAGCGATATAGGGGAATTCGCTGGCGCTTGGGAACTGCTCGTAATGGGTTGGCGTGAGGCGACAGCTCAGGCAGCGGCCGAGAAGAGCGATCCCCGCTGCGGCCGTCCGGCATCGACATGCCGAAGATAGGCAGTCATCGCCTTGAGAGCGTCGTCGTTGAGGCGAACCATGATACGCCGGCGATCCTGCTTGTCGGGCTCTCGCATCAAAAGCCCCCGCTCGGCCAACGTCGCCAGCCACCGCATGGCCGTCGTTGCGGCTGTTCCCGAGGCGCTCACCAAACTCGCGACACAGACTTCACGCTGGGAAAGTCGCGCCGCGGTCAAATGCAGCAGCATGTCCCAGGGGGCGTCCGAAGTCAGATCCGGATGGAAGAAATCGGCGCGTGCCTGCCGCGCAAAGAGTTGCAAGCCAAGCATGTCATGCTCAGGCGACAAGCTTGGCGGACGAACGGCGCTTGCCGAAGGTCCGCGCGTCACAATCGATCCAAGATCGCGTGGCCTGCTATTGGCCCGCCAGCGCTCACCTGCCCTGGCAACGGCACTCAGCAACTCACCGCCGGTGGCTGGCTTGTTGAGGAAGTCGACGGCATCACCCCGCATCGCGTCGACGGCCAAGGACATCGATCCTTGCCCGGTGACGACGACCGCCTGCGGCGGCTGATGCCCCTGGTGCATCGAGCGCGCCAGCTTCAGAAAGGTCATGCCATCGACGCCTGGGAGGCCGATATCGGTCAGGACGACATGGACCGACGGGTGAGCCGACAGAAGACGAAGGCCCTCCGTTGCCGATTGCGCCGTCACGGAGTGCAGCCCGGCGGCATCAAACAGGCTGACATATTCCGCGAGACAATCGCTATCGTCATCAACGATCAGGATATCCGGAGCACCAGCGGCAGGCGCGGTCTCCAACATCTTGAAATCCTTCCAGCAAAGGCGAAACGTTCGAGTCGTATTATCGTCGTCTGGCTGCGTTTCGCGAAGCGGTATCCGGTCCAAATCCGCGACGCCGCTGCAAATTACCTCCATTTTGGTGCAGATTTCCGCGGGTGTCCGAGTTGTTTCAGGCGTCGAAATTGACGATGCCGTTTTCGATGGACCCCGTTCTGATCAGAGGCTCAAGCATGGGCGGCACCGCCGTGCCCGGTCACGGCCGGACTTCATGAGCGCGGCGTGCATCCTCATCGTTGATGACGAGCCGGATATCTGTGAGGAACTCGCGGAATATCTGGAAGTGCACGGTCACCACGTCGACACGGCCGCAACAGTCGATGCCGCGCGGGCGCTGCTGGCTGCGGGCCGCCCCTACACGATGGTCCTCACCGACTTCCGGCTTGGCAACGGCCGCGGCACCGATGTCGCAATCGCTGCGCGGCATGCACTTGGCGATCGCGTGACGATCATCGTCATCACCGGCCAGCTCACCGCCGAAACTGAGGCGATGGTCCGGGAATCCGGAGCCGACAAGGCCATGGCCAAGCCCGTCGATCCGGTGGCTCTGCTCTCGCTCATGGCGGAAAGGCCAGCGGCATGAGCGGCGACGATATCTGGCGGCAGCGCATCGCACGGCTCAGCGAGGATGCGCCCTTCGTAATTGCGGTGTGGCGCAAACCGCGCGGCGAGCAGGGGTTCCGGCTCATCGACAGCTCCGCGGATCTCGCGGAGAGGTTCGATCTCCCTGTTCATGCACGATCGAACGACCCGGTGTGGATCGAGCGTGTACACCCCGACGACAGGCAGGCCCTGGGCGCGCTGCTCGCGAGCCGGTCGATGCGGCTGAAGAGCACCTTCCGCATCGCCCGGGCCGGCGGCGGCTGGCGCTGGGTCGAGGCTGCCTGCCACGTCGAAAAGCTGGAGGACGGTACGCTCGAAGCGGTCGGCTATCTCGCCGATGCGAGCGAACAGCGCGGCCGCGAAGAGCGGCTTCAGCAAAGTGCCCGGCTGGTCATGCTCGGCGAAATGGCCACCGGCATGGCTCATGAGCTCAACCAGCCGCTCAACGTCATTCGTCTTGCCGGCGAAAATGCGCTGCACCGCGTCCCGGATGGCACTGAAGATCCGCTCTTGGTCTACCTGGGCGACAAGCTTCGCCGCATCATCGCCCAGACCATTCGCGCCAGCCGAATCGTCGATCGCATGCGCATCTTCGGCCGCCGCACCGACCAGGACAGCGGGGTTATTGAGGTTCGCAAGCTCATCGAAGATGCGGTCGCGCTGGTTGAGCCGCAGTTCCGCGCTGCGGGCCTGACGATCGCACTGACGATCGAAGACGCGATCCCGCCGTTGTTTGGTGATCGTGCGCAGCTGCGTCAGGCGCTCGCGAACATTCTGCTCAACGCAATGGACGCGGTTTCGGATCGGCTGACCCAGTCGCCTGAACTGCGCGCGAGCCCCGAAAGCGTCGCCGTTCATGCGTCCTGGGATGCCGCCAAGCAACGGATCGGTCTCAAGGTTGCCGACAAGGGCGTTGGCATCCCGCGGGAACTCACGGCCCGCGTGCTCGAGCCCTTTTTCACGACTAAGTCGACGGGCAGCGGCGTTGGGCTGGGCCTGTCGATCAGCTATGGCATCGTGCGCGATCATGATGGCGAACTGGAGATCGCAAACCTAGACGACGGGGCGGCGATTACGCTGTGGCTTAAACCCTACACGCCGGGGGCCCCGGCCTGACGCTTCAAGCGTCGACCACCTCGGCGGGGAATTCGATCTTAAGCACCGCACCGCCATCCGGCGCCGGTGATAGCGACACCTGGCCACCAATTTCCGCCAAAATCTGCCGGCAGATATAGAGTCCGAGGCCGGTCCCTTCGCCCGCAGGCTTTGTTGTGAAGAAGGGGTCGAATACGGCCGTGCCCATATTTGCCGCCAGGCCTGTCCCATTATCGGTCACGCTGACGCAGACACCGCCGTCGTCGGTTCGCTGAATATCGACGGCGACGCGGCCGCGCGGGCCACTGGCGGTCTTGACGCGCGACACGACAGCATCGAGCGCGTTTTGCAGGCCGTTGACGATCACCTGCTCGAACCCGACGCGCGGCATCGTTACCCGGATCGGCGCTTCCGACCCTGCGGGGTAGCTGAGCTCGACGTCGGCCTTCGCATACATCGGCTGGAGAAATTCGGCCGATGTGGCGACGACTTCGGCGAGGTCGAAACTCGTCGCATCCCCGGATTCGATGCGGGCATAGCGCGAGACCCGGTCAATGATGTCGCGCGCGCGGCGGACCTGTCCGACGATTTTCTCGAACTTGCTGGCCGCTTTGCGCGCTTTGTCGTCGTCCAGCGTCTTAAGGTAGGTCGCACCATTCTCCGCCGCCAGCGCGATCGTGAACAGCGGTTGCTTCATCTCGTGGCTGATCGCCGACGCCATGCCGCCGATCTCGATGAGGCGCGATTGGTGCAGCATGAGCGTGACGGCCGTTCTCGGCTGCCGCAATCGGCAAAAGACGCCGCTCTGGAAATGGCCCGGGCCGGTCGGGTCCTTAGCGAGCAACATATACCATTCGGTTGCGGCGCGCCCTGCCATGCGGAATTCAACCAGCGGTTCGCGATCCGCGAGGCCGGACTGAACCGCCGGCAGATCGGCTGGATGAACCGGCACCGACATGCGCGTCGGTCCGGCAAGCAGATCGAGCTCGGTGAATGTCACCTCCCCGCGCACGCTGTCGAATTCGATATCGACGATCAGGCGCAGGTCGATACTGCGCTTGAGTTCGGTGATCGCCTGCTGGCTCTGCCGCCGTTCCTCGATCAACGCGACATAGTCGTTATTCGCCGCCACGAATTGCTGAACCGGGCCTTCAAACTCGATGAACGGCAAGGTGGCGGGCTTCGCAAGGTCGGGCGTGCCGAAATGAGAGACGACTTCGGTCCAGACATTGACCGACCGCTCAAAAACCCGGTTCAGGCCGCGTAACGCAACGGACGCGCCGATACCAATCAGCATCAGGATAAACAAATCGCGCAGGATATTTTCGTACACCAAAAGCGCGAGCGGACGGAACGAGGTCAGGAACGAATAGGCCATTCCGTTCACAGCGACGCTGTGCACGGTGCAGGTCGACATCCAATATTGGAATGTCCGCTTGTCGTTGGGGCCGGTGAACGCCGCGAAATTGTCGATCTTGTCGCAGCCGAGCGAGGTGCGCAGCGCAGGATCGCGCACCAATCTCGCTTTGTCGTCTGACAGAAATATCTGGCTCAAGCCGTTGTTGCCGACTGGTACCGCGAGCGAGATCACACCTTGTGACGAGATTTGCGCGCGCTTGGCGGGGTCGGTCGCCACCCGCGCCATCGCCTGCGCGCTCAATGCATCCGATCGTGCCGAGAACAAAGGGTCGAACTGACGCGCTTCCGCCGCATAGACGGCGATCGAGACCAGCAGCAGAAACGCATTGGCGAAACCGCGCACATAGACCGCAAGCCCGACCGGTTCCGAAGGCATAATAGTTAAGGTCGCCCGATCGAACTTGCGAAGCAGCAGGGCGGCATCAGCGACGGCAGCGCACAGACCTTCGTTGATGATCTTGCGAAAAATGATCAGCGCCGCGACCGCCGGGACCGCTGTGTAATTCCAGTTCAGGAAAATGAACCCTGCCACGGATCCGATCGTCGACAGAAAGACGACCGTCGCCTCAGACAGCAGCGGCAACCTGCGGCGCTGCCAGTGGACAAAGGCCACATGTGCCACCGCCATGACGATCGAAAAGACGTGCCCCCACCAGAAATAGCTTGGACTCATCAGTAAGGCCGCAGCCAGCAGGCCGACTCTCAAGCCCCAGATGCGGTAGGCCAAGAGATAGAAGATCGGCGCAAGATAGAGTTCGAAACCCGGCGCGATGACGATGCGAAACGTACTCAGTCCCGCAGCAACGACGCAGGCGAGCGCCAGAAGCACGAGACGGGTATTCCGCCCCACGCGGGTCGCCTCCCCAATCTCGGTCTTCGCAGGCGCCACTCGATCTCCCCGAAACAAACTCATCCGACACCGCTGGATATATGCGGGTCAACCCAAATCAGGCAGATTTCCCTTTACGTCAGCAATGCCTAACGGCGACCCAACCGGAATGCGACCTAGTTTGGGTCGAAAATGGTGGGATCGGAGTCACAGCCTCGCAAGCAACGCGCGCAGCAATGTCGGATCAATAGGTTTGGAGACCACGGCAAATGCGCCCGACCGTACATCGTTGGCGCGTGCCACGGCATGGGGGTCGCCGGACATCAGGATCACCGGCAGGCGGAAGTCGAGCGTGGTTGCCATTTCGGCGAAGCGAATTCCGTCTCGATCCGGAAGATGAATATCGACGAGTGCGACGAGCGGCCGCTCCTCATAGATCAGGCGCAGCGCGTCGGCCGCACTGGCCGCTACCGCCACGCGCCAACCGTCGACGGCCAGTTGTTCTTCCAGTTCGGCTGCCTGGTCAGCATCGTCCTCAAGCAACAACAGCAATCGGCTCATGCCGCACCCAGGAGATCAGAGGCGCTTGCGGGCTTTCCCCACAGATAGCCCTGCCCTGCATCGGCACCGAGTTCGCGGGCAAATTCCACATGCGCTTGCGTCTCAATGCCCTCGACCGTCACCTTGATCGCATGACTGCGGCAATAGGAAATCGTCTCGCGAAGGATCGCCGCCGGCAATTCGCCTGACGCACAGCTCCAGAAAATCTCCTTGTCGATCTTCAGTTCGGCCATGGGCAGACCCATGATGCGCTCCAGGCTCGTGGATCCGCGGCCGAAATCGTCGATCGCCAGCCGAAAGCCGCGCATTGCGAGCCGGCTCGCCGCACTGGCGACCACCGCGAAATCGATTAGCGATGCGTGCTCGGTCAGCTCCAACACCAGTGCCTCGGCAGGAAGACCGGCGTCGTGGGCCAAGCCCGGGAGCGCCGCAATGAACGCGGCCTCACACAGCAGCGCCGGGGTAAGATTGACGGAGATGGCGACCGCTTGGCCGTGAGTGGCGAGTGCTCGATGAAAGCGACCGGCCTCTCGAATTACGGACTCGGTCAACGCGCGCTGCACGGACAGCGGCACGTCGGATTCGAACAGCCGCTCCGGGCTGCGACCCGGCCGCCAGCGTAGCAGAGCTTCATAGCCATCCACGGACAACGACGTCCCGAGACAGATCTTTGCCTGAAACACGACACGCGTCTCGGCCAGCACATCGCTCAGGTCATCGGTCTCGGCCGGCGGATTGGCGACGGTCGCGCCGACTGCCGTTTCGCCAAATGCGTTCAGCAGTCGGGCCAGCTCGCTGGGCAAATAGGGTTTTGCCAGGACACCTCCGATTGTCAGCCCGGCCTGTTCCGCATGCCGGACGGCGGCCCGCACGATACGCTGATCCTGACCACTCGAAATGATGATGTGTGGAGCCTTGTTCCGTGCCGCCAGTTCGTCGACGAGGTCGAAGCCATCGATCGGCATCGAGAGGTCGAGCACGATGACGTCGATGTCGGTATCCAGCGCTGCCAGAATTGCGTCCGACGTTGCCACCCAATGCGCGTCGAAGCCCGCGTCGACAAGCGATCCGCACAGTTCCTCGCCGAGGTCGGCATCGTCATCGATTATGAAAATCCGGCCTGTCATTCCCTCGGTTCCGCCAAGACATCCGTCGCAAGATTGCAGGCGCTGCGAACCCGCCATCCCGACCCGGGCAAGCGCCTTGGGTCGAACATTGCCCGTTTGGGATTTGAATTGCGACGGCAGGGTTAATGGCCGGACCGGCTGCAAGGGTGCGACGGCTTCCAGAATGCGGCCATTGCCAGTAAGGCAGCTGGCACGCTCCCAAGGATTTCGAATGACCCGCTGCCTGATCATCGATGACGAAGACATTGTCGTGCGCCTCGCGAAAGGCGCGTGCGCCGATGCCGGGATCGAAGCCGACAATGCGCCCGATCTCGAAACGGCGACGCGGCTTGCCGCGGCCGGCTCCTATCAGCTGGTCATTCTCGACCATCATGTCGGCGCGACCCTCGGGCATGAAATCCTTGAGGACATCATCGAACATGTCGTCCATGCTGCCGTCATCGTGATCACCGCCGATCGCTCGGAGGATGTGCGCGCACGCTATGGCCGGATCGGGCTGCTCTCGGTCGTCCACAAGCCGTTTTCCCGCAGCGATCTCACAGCGATCATAAAGCACGCGCTCGCCACCTGAGAAAATTGCGCCAAAATGGAGACAATTCCGGTTGCGATTCGGTGAGGCTCCGGCGACTCTGAGGTAATGATAGGCTGGGTTCAGAATGTTCTCGTCGAGCTTCTCGTCGAGGTCGGCGGCGAAGAGCTGCGCGACAAGGTGTTCGCGCATGCGGGCGTCGCCGAAGGCACGAAGTTCCGGATGGACCGGAATTATTCAGACGAGGAGTTCCGGCGCCTGATCGCTGCGACCGCTGCGATGACCGGTCTCGATGAGGACGCAATGCATGCGGCCTACGGCAAAAGCTTCATCCTGAAGTCGCGCCGCATGTTCCCGAAATTTTTCGAGGACATTAAACGCTCGCGCGACCTGCTTCACCGGCAGGCGGCGATCCACCGCAGCCTCGGAAGCGGCCTGCGGTCACCGGAAGAGCGCGAGGCTGTTTCGCGCAAGTTCGTCGTAACCGAAGACGGCAACGACCTGGTCGTGGAATATCAATCACATAACCAGATGTGCGGCCTCTATCGCACGATGGCGCATCAATGTGCCGGCGACTACGGCGAGCGCATTGCTGTGACGACCGAACGCTGTGCGCGGCGGGAGGGCGATGCAGACAAGCCGCACTGCCGGTTCCGCCTGCACTGGCCCGACTTGCCCGCAGCCGCCCTTGTCGAGTGAGGCAGACCGTCTTCGGCGCGCGATCAGCGCGATCGGCGATGACCTCTGCCTGACCATCGACGGCCGCTTTGATGTTATCGCCAGCGTCCCCGACGATGACGATGACGATGAGGATGTACAGAAGCTGGTGATGCTCACCAACTTCCTGCTGCAAAATGTCCGCGACAAGGTCGCTGAAGTCAGCCACGCTGCAGAACAGGCCGAAGCCCAGCGCCGCAAGGCCGAACAGGCCGCACGCGCTGCCACCGAATTCCTTGCCAATGTCAGCCACGAAATCCGCACGCCGATGAACGGCGTGGTCGGCATGACCGAACTTCTCCTTGAAACCGACCTCACGCCGGACCAGGCCGAACTTGGCCGGATGATCGCGAGTTCAGCGGAATCGCTGCTGCGCATCATCAACGACATTCTCGATCTGACCAAGATCGAGGCCGGCGGCGTCACGCTGGAGGATGAGCCCTACGACCTCCGCCGCCTGCTGGCCGAAGTCGTCGCCGAAGTCACGGTCCGTCAGCACGCAGCTCAGCGCGGCCTGACCCCGCGTTTTGGATCGACCCTGGTCGTCACCCAGCGCGGCGATCGCTTCCGCATTCGGCAGATCCTCACCAATCTGATCGCCAATGCCGTCAAATTCGCCGGCGGCGCGCAGATCGGTGTCGATGTGGAGCGGTTGTTCGAGCCTTCGCGTTTTGCCTTGGAGGGTGCGCTTGACCGCAGTGTTTCGGGCGGTGCCTGGCGCATCATCACGGGCGCCGATCGCACGATGTCGGGCAAGCAATGGCTGCGCATCAAAGTGCGCGACGAAGGCCCCGGGATGACACCCGAGCAGATCGCGCGGCTGACCGAGAAATTCCATCAGGCCGACAGCACAATCGCGCGGCGTTTCGGCGGGACCGGGCTCGGGCTGGCAATCACGTCGAGCCTGGTCGATTTGCTCGGCGGCCGCCTGTCGGTCGCCAGCGCGTTGGGCAAGGGGACGGTATTCTTCGTCGATCTGCCCAACCGGCCCGAAACAATCCTTGCCAGCAAGGCACCCGCCGAAACCGTCCGGCACCTGACCGGCCCGCTCGATATCCTGCTGGTCGAAGATAATGAAATCAATCGCATGCTCGCGATCCGCATGCTTGCCGGTGCAAACCACCGGATCACCGTCGCCGAGGATGGTGAGGCCGCCGTCGCAGCTACCGCCAGCGCAAGGTTCGACACGATCTTGATGGATATCCAGATGCCTGGCCTGTCAGGCGTCGATGCGATCCGGCTGATCCGCGACGGCAACGGCCCGTCGGCCGGATCGCGGATCATTGCGCTGACCGCAAATGCGATGCTGAGCGACCGCGAAGCCTATCTCGCGGCCGGTGCGGACGACTATCTCGCCAAACCCTACCGGCGGTCGGACTTGCTCGCCAAGCTGGACCGCAGCGCCCGGCCCGCGCAGGCCGTCGCGAACAGCCTGTTCGACGAAGCGCTCTGGCAGGACAATTTCGGCCGCGAGCCGAAAGCAGCTCAGCAGGAAATCCTGACAGCCGTGGGCGCGTCGATGCGAAACGCCATCGCGGTGCTGGAAGGCGAAAGCACCGCCGCCGACCTCGCGGATGCCTGCCATCGCCTGGCCTCCACGGCCGGCAGTGTCGGCTATTCGTCCGTCTGCGACCCGGCCGCAGACATCGAGCAGGCCATCCGCCGCGGCGCAGCCGTCGCTGACGTCAAGGAACGCCTCGCGGCGCTCACCCTCCAAGTCGAGCGAGTGTCTGCGGATCTGGATGCGCGTATCGAAGCCATCAAAGGCTGACTCCAGTCCGAAACGGAGCAATCGGCAACCGCCAGCTTACCGTCGCTTCACCTGCCGCCCGCTAGCGCCGCTGCTTTCCCGATCGGGACTGCAGAGGATGGAGCGAGGCATGCGGCGGAACAACATGGGCTTGCGGCCCCTCAGCTTGGCAGGTGCCGCAATGTTGGCGCTCGCCACCGCGCCAGCGTTGGCGGCGGGCCCGACCTTCGCGGTCGATTATACCGGTACGACCCTGACCGTTGCGCGAGGCGGTCAGCGCCATGCGACCGCCTACAGCCATCAGCTGGACCTCGGCGCGAGGATCGGTGCGGGCGAGGACGAAACCGGCTGGTCGCTCAACGCTGCCGGCGCGTGGACCGCGGGCCGCAGCCTTTCTGAGCTCGCTGTCGGCGATGTTGGCGGCGTTCAGGCCACCTTCTTCGGCGACGGGGTTTGGCTGACCGAACTCTCCATCAACCACGCCACTGCGGGTGGGCGGGTCAGTATCGGCCGCCTCGCGCCGATCAGCGCCTTTACCGATATCGACGCCGTCGGCAGTTTCGTAAATGCGACCTTCGGTGCCAATGGCGGCGGCAACCCAGTCGAAGATCCCGGCCCGACCTCCAGTCCCGCATCGAGCTGGGGTGCTGCGATCGAGCAGAATTTGGGGAGCCACTTTTCCGTGCGGGGCGGTGCCTATCTGTCAAACCATGAACGCTTCACGCTGCGCAAACATGGCATGGATTTCTCGTTCAACCCGGGCGACGGGGTTCTGGGCGTCGGCGAACTGCGCTGGACGTCCGACGCGGGTACGCGGCTTGGCGCAGGCGTCTGGGCAGACAGCGCCTGGTTCATGACCTTCGCCGGCAGCCGCAAGCGCGGAAACAACGGCATCTACGCCTATTTCGACCAGCCGGTCGGTGATCGTCCGGCCGGTGCACGGCGGCCGTCGCTCTTCGTGGTCACGCAGGTCACAACGCGGCGCGACCGCAACCAGCAACCGCTGTTTGTCATCGGCGGCTTGGTGGTACCCGGTCCCGTTGCGAGCCGCCCGGAGGACGAGCTTGCGATGGGCGTGACCGTCGGCCGGTTCGGCGGCGATTGCCCGCGTCGCGGCTGGGAAAGTGTTGTGGAAGCGAACTACAAATTTGCGCTCGGCGAAAAGGCGGCGATCCGTCCGGATGTGCAATATGTCATCACGCCGAGCGGTGATGGCCGCAATGCCCTGGTCGCCGGTCTGCAGCTTGAATTCGGCTTCTGAACGCCCGATCGCGAAAATTAGCGCCAATGCGGACCGAATTCTTCGCGCGATAGCCCCGCCGGTAGCAATTGCTGCGCTACGCCCCGGAGGCACTGTCGGCACCTGATCGGCAACCCTGCTGCGAGCTTCCGGAGGAAATGATGAAGATTGTCAACTTGATGCGCCTGGTCGGGCTTGCGCTCGCCGTCGCGCTGCTGAGCGTCGGATTGACGGGATTCTTCACCGCGCGGACGCTCAATAACAATCAGGCACAGACTCAGCTGCTCGCGACAGCCCTGCAGAACCACATGGAAGCCGATATGCTCCACGATTCACTGCGTGGGACGGTTTATGCGGCGACCTATGCCGGCAAGGTTGGCGACGCCAAGCTTGAAGCCCAATCGGCTGAAGACATCGCCGAGCAATCGGCGAAGTTCAAGGCAGCGATCGACGCGAACGACAAGTTGCCCCTTTCAACCGCCACGCACGCAACACTTGCGGCCGTGCGTGCACCGCTCGAACAATATATCGCCAGCGCACAGAATATCGTCGACCAAACCCGGATCGACAATACGCGCTCTGAAGCGCTGCTTCCAGAATTCAACGAACACTTCCGGTCGCTCGAAATCGCAATGGCGAATGCCAGCACCAGCCTTGAACATGAAATCGCTGCTGAGGTTGCTGTGTCTCAGGATACGGCCACTTTCTCGAACCGGGCCATTCTGCTGGCGCTGGCATTCGGCCTCATGGTTGTTGCCGCCATCATCGTCTGGCTCCAGCGCGGTGTCGTCACTCCCTTGCGCCACATGACCACCGTCCTCGCCGACCTGACTGCCGGCAAGCTGGACGTCACGGTTCCGGCCCAGGAGAAGAAAGACGAAATCGGCGACGTCGCGCGCGCCGTGGAATTCTTCCGCCAAGCAGCAATCGAAAAGGTCAGTCTTGAGTCCGAGACGGCTGCCGAGCGTGAGCGTTCGACGGCGGAGCGCGAGCGGGTTGCGGCGCGTCAGAACCTCGTCGTCGAGCGTCTGGCCGAGGCGTTGGGGGCGCTGTCGCAGGGCGACCTGACCCATGCACTGCCCGCCGACTTCCCTGAGGAATATGTCCGGCTGCGCGACGATCATGCGGCTGCCATCGGCCGGCTGCGCGATACGATGCAGGCGATCGTGCAGAGCGCCGAGACCATCCGCACCGGCACAGGCGAGATCGCCGGCGCCAGCGAGGACCTGGCCCGCCGCACCGAAGCGCAGGCCGCCAGCCTCGAGCAGACAGCAGCAGCACTTGAGGAGACCAGCGGTGCGGTGAAGACGACCGCAACCAACTCGCGCGATGCAGCCTCCAAGGTCGCCGGTGCCAAGGAGACTGCGGCCGAAAGCGGCACGGTCGCCCAGCAGACCATCGACGCCATCGCCCGCATCCAGGCCTCGCAGCGCGAGATCGGCTCGATTGTCGGCGTGATGCAGGAGATCGCCTACCAGACCAACATCCTCGCGCTGAACGCAGGGGTCGAGGCGGCACGGGCCGGCGATGCAGGCCGTGGCTTCATGGTCGTCGCCAACGAAGTGCGACTGCTCGCGCAGCGCTCGTCGGAAGCCGCCAAGGACATCCAGCGGCTGATCGGCAGCTCGAACGAGCAGGTCGATGGTGGCGTGACCCTCGTCAACCGCTCGGCCGACATGCTGAAGCGCATCGTCGACGATGTGATGAGCGTCAACGAGCTCATCGCCGATATCGCGTCGGCCTCCGAACGGCAGGCCATGGGCGTCAACCAGATCAGCTCGGCGGTCAACCAGATGGACTCGACCACCCAGCAGAACGCCGCGATGGTCGAACAGACCACCGCTGCCGCCCGCTCGCTCGCCAGCGAAACCGAAGCGCTCACCGCACAGATCGGCTTCTTCCGCATCGGACGCACCTCGCAGGCCTACACGCCCGCACCCGTCGCCGAGCCCCGCCCGGTCCGCGCCCCGCTGCGCCTCGCATCCGGCGGCGACTTCACACCCGCACCATCCAGCAACGACGACTGGAATAGGTTTTAGGGCCAGCGCAGAGGCCGGGCCAATTGGTCCAAATCGGCGCGGCTTTCACCGCTGACTAACCCATTGGCCACCCGGGCCGGCCTATCCTGTGCCTCTCCAATCCCGCCGAAGGTACGGCCGGGACAGTAAGGAATCGCAACGTGCCTCAGCTCAAGCTTCGCTCAAAATTGCTGGTTACCTTCGTGCTCGCGGGACTGCTTCCGCTGCTCGCCCTGTTCGCGTTCCTGAACGCGACGGTGTTTTCTGAGCTGCGCGGCAAGTCGGTGCAGCCGCTGTCGATGAGCGCGGCGCCTCTGCAAGAAGCGATCGACCGCGGTCTCGCCGAGCGGTTTGGCGACGCGCTGGCCTTTGCCGCCGTCGCAGGACACGACCTCGGTCAGCCTGGAGATATTGAGCACATCTCGGCGCAAATGAACGAGCGGATGGCCTTCTATCCGATCTACAAGCTGATGATCCTCGCCGACGCCAATGGCCGCATCGTTGCCGTGGCCAGCAAGGACGCTGCCGGCCGCCCGATTTCGACGGGCTCGCTGATCGGTCGCAGCGTCGCCGATACCGACTGGTTCCGCCGCGCGCGGACCGGCGAGGGCGAGAACTGGAAGACAATGTCAGGCGCGGTCGTCGGCCGCACTGAGAAGATCGGCGTGGTCGCATCGGCGCTTGGCGACACTGGGTTCGCGGTTCCGTTCGCCGCAACGGTGCGCAACGATTCGGGCAAAATCGCCGGGGTGTGGGTCAATTTCCTGAACCCGGCCTTCATCGACGAAATGGTGACTTCGGTCGGCGACCGGCTGGGCCAGCGCTACGGCTCGTCGCTCGAAGTCACGGTATTCGATTCCTTCGGTCAGGTCGTCACCGGCTACACGCAGGCCGAACATGCGCAAAAATACACGCGCAGCGATGCGCAGTTCGACAACGTGCTGCCCTTCTTCAAGGAATTCTCTGCGACCGAATCCAATATCGAAAAGCATTTCGAACATGATGGCGAGACGGTCGGTGGTGCCTTTGCGGTCAGCGATGGCGATCATGGCGAGCCGAAGACCGGCTGGCGCACCGCCATCGTCGCGGCCGACGATCATCTCCAAGCCGAAGTGAACGGGATCAGCCGCACCACGCTGATCTTCACGCTGCTCGGTGGCCTGGCCACGGCTGTGGCGGGCTGGTTCATGGGCGGCGGCATTGCGCGCCCGATCCTGCAGATCATCGCGCGGATGCGTGGCCTCGTCGCTGGCGACAAATCAGCAGAGGTTCCGGGCCTTGAGCGCGGCGACGACATCGGTGACATCGCCCGTGCGGTCGAGAATTTCCGCGAGGCGGCACTCGACAAGGACCGTATGGAGTCCGAGACGGCAGCCGAGCGTGAGCGTTCGACGGCGGAGCGCGAGCGGGTTGCGGCGCGTCAGAACCTTGTCGTCGAGCGTCTGGCCGAGGCGTTGGGCGCGCTGTCGCAGGGGGACCTGACCCATGCACTGCCCGCCGACTTCCCTGAGGAATATGTCCGGCTGCGCGACGATCATGCGGCTGCCATCGGCCGGCTGCGCGATACGATGCAGGCGATCGTGCAGAGCGCCGAGACCATCCGCA
>CALRQP020000028.1:0-42359 GCA_943370355.1 Sphingomonas paucimobilis | reverse complement strand
TCAGCGATCCGGTAGCGTTTCGAACAACTCGGGCACTCGATAATCATGCGGGACGGGTAACGCGCGGGGCGGCGCAAAGGCAAGCGCTGGACGCTCTGTCTCCCCCATGTCATCAGACCCGGGTGAGCAGCATCGTGCGTTTCGAAAATGTCGGCCTGCGTTACGGGACGGGCGGCGAAGTGCTGCGCGACCTGTCCTTCGCGCTCGATGCCGGATCGATGCACCTGCTGCTCGGTGCGAGCGGTGCGGGCAAGACCTCGCTGTTGAAGCTGCTTTATCTCGCGCAGATGCCGACGCGCGGGCGGCTGTCGCTGTTCGAGCAGGAAGTCGGCGAACTCGATCGCGATGCGCTACCGCCGCTGCGCCGCCGGATCGGGGTGGTGTTCCAGGACTTCCGGCTGGTGCCGCACCTGTCGGCTTTTGACAATGTTGCGCTGCCGCTGCGCCTTGCCGGTGCGGCCGAGGCGGATGTGCGGACGCATGTCGAGGAAATGCTCGGATGGGTCGACCTGTCGGCGCGCAAGGACGCGCGGCCGGCGACCTTGTCGGGCGGCGAGCAGCAGCGCGTGGCAATCGCCCGGGCGGTGATCGGGCGGCCCGAACTGCTCGTCGCCGACGAGCCGACCGGTAATGTCGATCCGGAGATGGCAGCGCGGCTGCTGCACCTGTTCCAGGAGATGAACAAGCTCGGCACGACAATCGTCATTGCCACGCACGACATCAATCTGGCGGTCGCGTTGCCCGGCGCGAAGCAATTGCGGCTGGAGCGCGGCGCGCTCGTCGATCCGACCGGTGCACTGCGCCACCCACCGCAGCCGTTCCGCCAGCTCAGGCCGCCGGCATGATGCTGTTCGCGCGCCCGGCGGGTGTCCGCTACCGCTTCCTGCCGCCGGGACCGGCGGGGCTGCTGCCCTGGCTCATCGCAGCGCTGGCGTTCATTGCCGGGCTGGCGGTGATCGGCGCGCTGACGCTCGATTCAGCGGCGGCGCAGCTGCAGGCCGGCGCATCGGGCCGGGCGACGGTGCAGGTGGTCACCGCCGACCCGCGGCTGCGCGAAGCCCAGACCGTGGCCGCGCTCCAGCTGCTGCAGCGCGACCCTGCCATCGCCGCCGCGCAGGAACTGCCGCGCGCCGAGATCGAGCGGCTGCTGCGACCTTGGCTGGGTGCGGGGGTCACGGTGCATGACCTGCCGCTGCCGGCGATGATCGATGTGACGCTCAGCGACCCGGCGGCGCTACCGCGACTGAAGGCGGGACTGGCGAAGGCTGCGCCGCTCGCGCGGCTCGATCTCCATAGCGACTGGATTGGTGGTGCCACCCGGACGCTGCGGGCGTTGCAGGGGTTGAGCATTGCGATCGTGCTGCTCGTATTGGGCGCGACGGCGGCGATTGTGGCGCTGGCGGTGCGGGCATCGCTGGACAGCACGCGCGCAACGGTGGAATTGCTGCACATGATGGGAGCCGAGGATCGCGGCGTGTCGGCGATTTTCGAGCACCGGTCGTTTCAACAGGCGTTGGCCGGAGGATTGACAGGATGCGTCGGAGCGGGCGTGGCGGCAAGCGCGCTGAGCAGCGGCGCAGCGGGGCTGACCGTGCCGCTGGCCGCATGGGCGGCGCTCGTCCTGCTGCCGGTCGCCGTGGCGCTGCTCGCCGGAGCGGCAGCGCGGCTCGGCGTCCGCGCAGCACTCAGGGCCATGCCATGATCCGCTGGATCGGCCGGATATTGGGACTGGCGGTGCTGCTGGCCATTGCGGCGACCGCGTGGTTCGGCTGGTGGTGGGCAACCCTGCCCGGCCCCGCCGAGCAGGCGCTGAAGACCGACGCGATCGTCGTGCTGACCGGCGGACCGGGCCGGCTGGCACGCGGCGTCGCGCTGATGCGCTCGGGCTCGGCGCAGCGGATGCTGGTGTCAGGCGTCGATCCGTCGGTGACGCCGGCCGAGCTCGCCGAGTCGGCCAAGGCCCCGCAATCGCTGTTCGATTGCTGTGTCGACCTCGGCCATGAAGCAATCGACACGCGCTCCAACGCCGAGGAGACCGTTGCCTGGATGCGCAAGCGCAAATTCCGCTCGCTGCGGCTGGTGACGGCCGCCGATCATATGAGCCGCGCGCAGCTTGAGCTGCAGGCCGAACTCGACCCCGGCATGGCGATCCTCGCGGACGCGGTGCCGCGCGACCGGCCGCCGGCCGACCTTGCGCGCGAGTTCGGCAAATATGCGCTGCGCCGGATGGCGCGGCAGCTGGGAATCTGACGCATGGCGGTGCTGCGGTCGATTCTCTACGCCTTGATGTTTTATGTTGGTTCGACACCGATCGTCGGCATCGGTGCGCTGATCAGCCTCGTCTGGCCGCCGGCGATCCAGATCACCTCGCGGATGTGGGCCGATTATGTCTGGTGGCTCACGCATCATGTGCTGGGCATCAAGGTCGTTATTCGCGGGACACCGCCGCAGCATGCGGTCATTGTCGCGTCGAAGCATCAGTCGGCATTCGAGACGATGGCGACTCTGCACATCTGGGACAATCCGGCCGTGGTGATGAAGGCCGAGCTGATGCGGCTGCCGGTCTGGGGCTATCTGGCGCGGCGGCACGGCTCGATCCCGGTCGACCGCGATGCCTCGACGCGGGCGATGCGCGAGATGATGCGCGCGTCGGAAAAGGCGATCGCGCAGAACCGGCCGATCATCATTTTCCCCGAGGGGACGCGGATTCCGTACGGTGAAGCGCCGCCGCTGAAGCCCGGTGTGGCGGGCATCTACCGGCTGCTGAAACTGCCGGTGGTGCCGGTAGCGCTCGATACCGGGCGGCTGTGGCCGAGGGGTGCGTTCATCAAGCGGCCGGGGACGATCACCATCAGCTTCGGTGAGGAAATTCCGGCGGGCCTGAAGCGCGACGAGATGGAGCGGCGGCTACACGCGGCGATCAACCAGGATCCAACGGCATGAAGCGCCCGCCGCTCTGGACGACGCTGATCCCCCTCGTCGCGGGCGCTGTCCTCTATCACCAGTGGTGGGCGAAGCAGAGCGACGCGTTTGCAGCGGATGTTGCGGGCGTGTTCGGTCCGGGTGGCGACAGCGGCGGATTTCCGTACCGGCTGGAGACCGAATACCGGCAGCCCAATTTGACCTTCGACCATGGCGATGCGCGCGCCTCGCTGTCCGGCGACGCCATGGCGATGAACAAGCAGCCGATCGGCGAGGGACCGGTGGTCGGCCGGGTGCTGCGGCCCCGGGTTTCGCTGAGCATTCCGTCGATGGCCGGCGTGGACGTGCGAATCGCGGCGAACTCGTCGATGTCATCATTGCGGATGGCCGAGGCGCATATCGCGCGCTTCTCGACGGTGTTCGATCAGGCGCTGCTGACAGCCGGGCTATTCGGGGCGACAGCGACCGCCGATAGTTTCGAGGTGCATTTTCGCGAGACGCCTTCGGCTGCCGTCGCGGGGCGTGACCCACGCTTTCCGGTGCAGGACGAGGTTGTGCTCTCGGGAACCGGGGTGCGCTACGCCAAGGGCGATCCGCTCACGCTCGACGCGAGCATCGACCTAACCGCGGCAAAGCCGGTGCGCAGCCTTGCGGCGTGGCAGCCGGGCGGAACGGTCGAAGTCCGGCGGTTCCGGCTGACCGACAAGGTCGGCGAGGTGTTGACGGTGAGCGCAACGGTGACACCAACATCCGATGGCGCGTTGATGGTGGCAGGCATCGTCGACACGGTCTGCCCGGCCTCACTGGAGGCGCTGTTCGCGGGCCGCAGCCTGTCAGGCGAATATCGCGCCCGCCACCCGATCCGCTACAGCTTCAGCGGCCCCGCCAGCCGGTTGCAGCTCTCTGCAACCACCCTCACCCGTGTTCCCGTCCGAAATCAGGAACCGCCGTGTCCTGTCCTGCGTCGATGATCGCGCGGCGGACGCTGCGCGAGCGGCTGAACAGGTCGTGCAGCGCATCGCCGTCACCCCACCGGATCGCCCGCTGCAGCGCGGTGAGGTCCTCGTTGAAGCGCTGAAGCACTTCGAGCACCGCGTCGCGGTTGGTCAGGAACACGTCGCGCCACATCACGGGATCGGACGCGGCGATGCGCGTAAAATCACGAAAACCACCGGCCGAATATTTGATTACTTCGGAGTTGGTTACGCCTTCCAGATCAGACGCCGTGCCAACGATCGAATAGGCGATCAAATGCGGCAGATGGCTGGTGACGGCGAGCACCATGTCGTGATGCCGCGCGTCCATGACCTCGACATTGGCACCGAGCCGCGACCAGAAATCGCTGAGCCGCGCGACATTGACGGGGTCGGCATCGGCAGGCGGCGTCAGGATACACCAGCGGTTCTGGAACAGGCTGGCGAAGCCGGAGTCGGGGCCGCTCTTCTCGGTGCCGGCAACGGGGTGGGCAGGAATGATCGCCACACCGGGCAGTGCGGCGGCGAGCGCGAACAGCACCTGCCGTTTGACCGAGCCGACGTCGCTCACGACGACGCCCGCCGGCAAGTCGGCGGCAATCTGCTCGGCGACCGCGCCCATCGCGCCGACCGGTGTTGCAAGGATCACCAGATCGGCATCGACGACGGCCGCGCCTGCCGTATCGGTCACATCGTCGAACAGGTCGAGTGCGACGGCGCGTGCGCGGACATCGGCATCGGCATCGCTGCCGGTCAGCCGGACGGTCGGCATGTGCGCCCGCACCGCGCGCGCGACCGACGAGCCGATCAGCCCGCAGCCGAGGATCGCAACCCGCGCGAACGGCAGCATCAGCCGGATTGCTCGACGAAGCGGCGCAAGGCGTCGGCAGCGAGGCGGGTTTCCCCCTCGGTGCCGATGCTGATGCGCAGGCCATTGCCGAGGCCTTGTTTCGGGAGCCAGCGCGTCAATATCCCCTCGCCGGTCAGGAAGGCATTGGCCTTCTCGGCGGTCGGGCCGCTGTCGGGGAAGGTGATGAGCACGAAATTGGCAGCCGAAGGCACGGCGCGCAGCCCGGCATTGCCGAGTTTGCCGATTTCCCCGGTCAGCCAGCTGCGCAGCCGGGCATTTTCGCTGCGGCAATGCGTGACCCAATCCTGATCGGCGAGTGCGGCGAGCGCACCGGCCGATCCGGCGCTGGTCACGTTGAACGGCCCGCGGATCTTGTTGATCGCCTCAATGACGCTCGCGGGGCCGTAAGCCCAACCGATCCGCTCGGCAGCGAGGCCATAGATTTTGGAGAAGGTGCGCGTGGTGATGACGTTCGGCAGATGCCGGGCCAGCGCGATTCCATCCTCATAATCGGGATCGTCGATATATTCGGCGTAAGCCGCATCGAGCACGAGCAGCACGTCAGAGGGAGTTCCTGCCTGCAGCCGCGCGACTTCGGCGCGGCCGATCATCGTGCCGGTCGGGTTGTTCGGATTGGCGAGATAGATGAGCCGCGTCGCCGGCGTCACGCAGGCGAGCAGGCTGTCGATGTCGGCAGTGAAGTCGAGGTCGGGGGCGGCAACCGGTACCGCCCCTGCGCGCATCGCGGCGATCGGATAGACCATGAAGCCGTGGCGCACATAAAGCACCTCGTCGCCGCGCCCCGCATAGGCGGTCGCGAGCAGCTGCAGGATTTCGTCGGACCCGGTGCCGCAGACGACACGGTCGAACTCCAGCCCGTGATGCGCAGCAATCGCCTCGCGCAGATCGTTCGAGGCACCATCGGGATAGCGATGCGCCTGCCCCGCCACCGCCGCCATCGCGGCCACGGCCTTCGGACTCGCGCCGAGCGGATTCTCGTTCGACGACAGTTTGACAACGCGCCTGCCGTCAGCCGCCGTCGCCCGTCCGGGCACATAGGCATCGATGGCGGCGATCCAGGGCTTCATCACGGGTGCGTTCATGGGGACGCGCTTTGGCGGGCCGTGGCGCGGAAGGCAAGTGGCCGGCTATTGCGGGAGCGCGTCTGGCGGAAGAAAGCGTCCGACGCTTTCGACCTTGGCACGGATCTCTGGACGGCTCGCCAGAAGCCGCACCCCTCGTCCCTCAGCGGTTTGCTCAGACTCCGGTGGCACCGGCCAAGGTTGCAAACCATACAATAGATTTGGGCGACGGTCGTCTGAATCCAGCACGGCGATCACTACGGCATCAAGCTGTGCCGACGGTCCTAAGCATGTTTGCGCCTTTAGGTGCGCAAGAATATTGGCAGGCATCCGCTTCGCCGCAGCCGCCAGCGACGCCTTCGCTTCCTCCATTCGGTGCAGATCGACCAATGCGCAAACTTCGGCGGCGTAGACCCACGCCCATCCGTAGTCACTTGCCCTCAAAGTATCACGCACACTTGTTATTTCAGAAAGAGCCTGCTCATTCAGTTTTCTATCAACAAGCGATCCAATGTGGTTTATGATTGTATTTGTTAGCTCTACACGTTTTGGATAATCTACCTTATTCAAAGTCAACCAAAGTCGGTCTCCATCAGACGGCAAGCCAGACTCGATTTTGGCTTGTGCGCGATATTGCGTTATCCAGACTGCTTCGTCGCCGACCTTGTGGATCATTCGCTCCGGGTTGTCGTACTCTGGTGTTTTGGCAAGGATATCCTCGTAGGCTTGGAGCGCTATCAAGCCTCTCAAGTAGCGCCTAAGCACCTTGATGTCGGATGGATTTCTGTTGAACGCGGCATCCAGCTTTTGCCGAAAACGGCGCCTGGCTTCCTCCGATCGGCGGCCAGCCTGGCGGTCAATCTCGTTCCAAAGCGGCGCGAACTTTCGATCAAGCTGCATGTCGAACCAATTGGCGGAGCTCGCAACGAGCGGCAGAGTTTCAGTGGCATCGTCGAGACGTCCGCGCTGGATCAGATCAGCGATCAGGTCCATCGCAAAATAGTCGTTTAGCCCTGGAAAATCCGAGTCTTCAAATCCAACTACTACCAGTGCAAGACTGAGGTCGAGCCGAAGATCATTCTCTCCCGCCTTTGTTAATTCGCTGCTGATCTGATTGACGATGGCTGGCGTTAGCTGGCGGGAATAACCCCAGCCGCTCTCCGCAACCCGCGTGGCCGCGATGGCCGCGCGATGAAAATCCTTGGTGCGTGCATAGAGATATACAAGTTGGACGTTGATGCTCGCAGCATGTCTTTCCGGCGCCATCGCCAACGCCTCATTGCCAGCAAGAATTGCGTCGGCGTCGCGTCCCAGCCATTTCAAGATTCTGGTCCGCTCGGCCTGTATTTCACCTCGCGCTTCTGAGGGATTGGTTACCGACGGCAAAAGTGAGTCGAGAAGGGCGAGTGCACGCCCTTCCTGTCCGTCCTCCTGAAAAAGTGCCTCGGCCTAGTCAAAAGCTTTGGCGAGTTCCGGGCTATCGGCTTGCATGTCGGCAGCCGCGACCGGACGAGCGGATAGTCCCGCAGCAAGTATCAAGGCGACCGCGACGGCAGCAGCAATCCGGACGTTCATCGTCAGCAATTTCCCCTTTCACAGCATTGGTGTCAGTCTACTGCGGCGAGCGTCAATGGATATATTTGCGTCAGAAAATCAGAACGACCCGTGGCTTCGGGCGACCGTCTGAGAATTCACGGTAGTTCATCATGGCCTTCGCACAGCACTCGTCCCCGGAAAGTTGGCGCACGGAAGGCGGTGCGTTAGGACTTGGCAGGGACGATGACAGGACATGGGCCAATGACCGACTTTGCGCCGCGCAAGGGCATGACCGCGACGGAGATTTCGACGGTGGTTGAGGCGATCCTGGCCGAGGCGACGCTGGCCGAGAAGGTCGGCATGATGTCGGGCAATGGCTTCTTCGCGGCCTATGCGGAGGACAATCGGCTCTGGGGTGCGCGGCCGTATCGCGCCGGGGGCGGGATTGAGCGGCTGGGCGTGCCCGCCTTCTGGTTCACCGATGGCCCGCGCGGTGTCGCGCGCGGCCAGTCGACCTGTTTTCCCTGCACGATGGCGCGCGGGGCGACGTTCGATACCGATCTCGAACGGCGGATCGGCGAGGCGATGAGCATCGAGATCCGTGCGCAGGGCTGCAACCTGTCGGGCGCGGTGTGCGTCAACCTGCTGCGGCATCCGGCCTGGGGGCGGGCGCAGGAGACCTATGGCGAGGATTCGCATCATCTTGGGGCAATGGGCGCAGCGCTCGGCACGGGACTGCAGGCGCATAATGTCTGCGCAACGGTCAAGCATTTCGCCGTCAATTCCATGGAGAATGCGCGGTTCAAGGTCGATGTCCGGGCCGATGAGCGCACGCTGCACGAAGTCTATCTGCCGCATTTCAAGACGATCCTCGACGCCGGCGTCGCGAGCGTGATGAGCGCCTATAACAAGCTCAACGGCGAATATTGCGGCCAGAACCGCCGCCTTCTGACCGACATTTTGCGCGGCGAATGGGGGTTCGATGGGTTCGTCCACTCGGACTGGATCATGGGGGTTTATCAGGTCTACGGGGCCTCGGCGGGGCTCGACGTCGAGAATCCCGAACCGCGCGTCTTCGGCGACAAGCTGATTGCCGCGGTCGAAGCTGGCAGCGTCGAGCCGCAGGTAATCGACACGGCGTGCCGCCGCATCCTGACAACGCTGTACCGCTTCGCCTGCGCGGAAGACCCGCTGCCCGACTATCCGCTATCGCTGGTGGCCAGCGATGCGCATCGCGCACTGGCGCTGGAGGCAGCCGAGAAGTCTGCGGTGCTGCTCGAGAATGACGGCACCCTGCCCTTCCATCCCGGCAAGGTGGCAAAGCTGGCAGTCCTCGGACGGCTCGCCGCGCTGGAGAATAGCGGCGACAACGGATCGAGCCGGGTGCGCCCACCTTATGTCGTGACGGCGCTCGAGGCCTTGCGCGACCGGCTGGGCGAGGCCGCCGTGCTGACCGGCGACGAGCGCGACCTGGACGCCGCACGGCAGGCTTGCGACGGGGCGGACGCGGTTGTTGTCATCACCGGCTATACGGCGACCGAAGAAGGCGAATTCATCCCGGGCGGCCTGACGCTCGGCACCGACGGGTCGCAGCGTGGTGCGATCGGCGGCGACCGGATCGATCTGGAACTGCCTGCGGACCAGGTCGCGCTGATCGAGGCCGCCGCAGCGTCGGGCAAACCCGTCGTCGTCGTGATCGTGGCCGGGTCAGCGGTGCTCGTCGAAGCATGGCGCGACACGGCGAACGCCATCCTGCAGACCTTCTATGCGGGGATGGAAGGCGGCACCGCACTGGCCCGGCTGCTGTTCGGGGATGTGTCGCCGTCGGGGCGCCTGCCGTTCACGGTCGCCCGCGATGCGGCGCATTACCCGTTCTTCGACCGGGACGCGGACGCGATCGACTATGGCTATTGGCATGGTTACGCCAAGTTCGAGGCGGAGGGTCTGACGCCGCGCTACGCGTTCGGGCATGGCCTCGGCTATGCCGCCTTCGACTATCGCGCGCTGAACGTCCGCAAGGCGGGAGACTCGCTCGCGATCAGCGTGGCGGTGCTGAACAGCGGCCCGGTTACGGCTGACGAGGTCGTGCAATGCTATGTTGGCGGTCCGGGCGGCATCCAGCCGAGGCCGCGCAAGGCGCTGGCCGGCTTTGCCCGGGTGACGCTCGCCCCCGGCGAGACGCGCCTTCTCCGGCTGCGCATAGCGCTCCGCGATCTCCGCTACCGCGACGCGGACATGCACCAGTGGGTCCTTGAGCGCGGCGACTACCGCATCAGCGTTGGCCGTTCCGCGACCGACCCTGAGGCGCTGGTTACGACAATCCGGCTCTGACGCGGCTGGTCGGTCAGGCGCGCCAGCTGCCGTCGAGCAGTTTGATGATCGCTGAGAAATCCTTCGGTGCGCCGCCGAGGTTGGCGAAGGCCTGGTAGAGCGCTGCGGCCTGTGCGCCCATCGGGACGCTTGCGTCGACGCCCTGTGCGGCTTCCATCGCCAGTTTCAGGTCCTTGAGCATCAGCGCGCTACCGAAGCCGCCCTCATAGTCGCGGTTCGACGGGGCGGTGGGCACCGGGCCCGGCACCGGGCAATAGCTCGTCATCGACCAGCATTGGCCACTCGCCTTCGAGGAGATGTCGAAAAAGGTCTGCGGATCGAGGCCGAGCTTGATCGCCAGCGTGAACGCCTCGGCGGTGGCGACCATCGAGGCCCCCAAGAGCATATTGTTGCAGATTTTCGCGGCCTGCCCTGCCCCGGCGTCACCGGCGCGAATGACCGCCTTGCCCATCTGCGCGAGATAGGGCTCGGCGCTGGCGAAGGCCTCCGCCGTGCCGCCGACCATGAAGGTCAGCGTACCGCCCTGCGCCGCCGCCGTGCCGCCCGACACCGGTGCATCGACAAAGGCCAGGCCGCGCTCGGCGGCCTGCGCCGCGACGGCCTTGGCGCTGGTCACGTCGATCGTCGAACAGTCGATGAGGATCGCATCGGCGCGCGCGGCCGCGAAAATGCTGTCGGCATAGACGACGCGGACATGCTTGCCGGCCGGGAGCATCGTGACGACGGCATCGGCACCCGCGACGGCTTCGGCGGCGGACGCGGCGCGATGGCAACCCGCCGATTCTGCGGCCGCGAGCGCAGCTTCGCTGAGGTCGTAAGCGCGGACCTGCCGTCCCGCCTTGGCGAGATTGGCCGCCATGCCCGACCCCATATGGCCGAGCCCGATGAATGCGACTTGGGTCATGGGAACACCCCTTCAGCCATTTGCCAGTCTCTGAACCGACCGTCCAAGAGAGGCGCTATCCGGTCAAAAATATGCCAGTTGTCCGGCACTTCATAGACACCAGCGGCGTGAGCCACGGCGGTGTCATAAAGCATCATGTAACTGCCTTCTTCCGTGTGGAGGCCGTCACCAGAACCATAGATAGCCAGCGCAAATCGATTGCCTACGTCGTTGAGATCCTCGGTTGTCAGCTTGCCATCACAACACTTCAGCAACCACTCGACGGGGGTCATTGAGCGATCTCTCAGCGCCCGCAGATCATCGACACACTCGACGGCATGATAGTCGCTGGCCAGACCACTAACGACCGCCCACGCCGCAAACATGGCGATGTGAACGGCTCCGGCTTCAACCGTAGCAGCGCCGCCTTTGCCGCCAAAATGCCAATCGGCATCATCATATTTGATGACGTCGGTCACTTCATCGTCGGAATGACGAAGGCGCTGTCGGTCACCGCGCCGCCGCTAGGCCAGCGCTGGGTGACCGTCTTGATTTTGGTGAAGAATTTCACGCCCTCGGTGCCGTGCTGATTGGTGTCGCCGAACGCCGAGCGCTTCCAGCCGCCGAAGCTGTGGTAGGCGACGGGGACCGGGATCGGCACGTTGATGCCAACCATGCCGACTTCGACATTGGCGGCGAAGTCGCGTGCCGCCGCACCGTTGCGCGTGAAGATCGCGACGCCATTGCCGTACTGATGCTTGGTTGGATAGCTGATCGCTTCCTCAAGGCTGTCAGCGCGGACCATCTGCAGCACGGGGCCGAAGATTTCCTCCTCATAGGTGCGCATGCCGGGCTTGACGTGATCGAACAGCGTCGGGCCGACGAAGAAGCCTTTTTCATGGCCCTGCAGGCTGAAGCCGCGGCCATCGACGACGAGCTTGGCACCTTCGTCGACGCCCATCTGGATGTAATTCTCGATCTTCGCCTTGTGCGCGGCGGTGACGACGGGGCCGTAATGCGCGTCCTTGTCGGTCGACACACCGATGCGCAGCTTCTCGATCTCAGGCAGCAGCAGGTCGAGCAGCGCCGTTGCGGTCTTGTCGCCGACGGGCACAACCACCGGCAGCGCCATGCAGCGCTCGCCCGCCGAGCCGAACGCCGCGCCGACGAGATCGGCGACGGTCTGGTCCAGGTCGGCGTCGGGCAGCACGATGCCGTGGTTCTTCGCACCGCCCATCGCCTGCACGCGCTTTCCGGCAGCGACACCGCGCTGATAGACATAATGGGCGATGTCGGACGAGCCGACGAAGCTCACCGCCTTGATCGTGGGGTTGTCGAGGATCGCATCAACGACAACCTTGTCGCCCTGCACGACGTTGAGCACGCCTTCGGGAAGCCCCGCTTCGCGCATCAACTCGGCGAGGCGCACGGGCAGGCTCGGATCGCGCTCGCTTGGCTTCAGGATAAAGCTGTTGCCGCAGGCAATGGCGACGCCGAACATCCACATCGGGATCATCGCCGAGAAATTGAACGGGGTTATGCCCGCGACGACGCCAAGAGGTTGGCGCATCGAATAGACGTCAATGCCGGGGCCGGCGCCTTGCGTATAGTCGCCCTTCAGCAGGTGCGGGATGCCGCAAGCGAATTCGATGACCTCAAGCCCGCGCTGGATGTCGCCCTTCGAGTCGGCGATGACCTTGCCATGCTCCGAGGACAGCAGATGCGCCAGCTCGTCGATATTGGCTTCGATGAGCCGCTTATATTCGAACAAAACCCGCGCACGGCGCTGCGGGTTGGTGGCGGCCCAGCCGACCTGTGCGGCGGCGGCAATTTCGACGGCCTTATCGAGTTCAGCAGCCGTGCCGAGGCAGACCTGCGCCTGCACCACGCCGGTGTTCGGATCGAACACGTCGCCGTAGCGGCCCGAGGTACTTTCGAGGGCCGAACCGGCGACGAAATGATGGATTTGGCGGACGCTGTGGCTGCTCATCTGCAAACTCCCCAATGCGAATGACCGCGTTCCTGCACCCTAGCGAAGTTGCAGGCAATTGGGTAAATCCGCATTCATGACCTGCAAAAATGCAGCCCGTTGAACTGGGACGACCTGCGTGTCTTCCTCGCGGTGGCGCGCGCGCCAAGTATCGCCGTCGCGGCGTCGCGGCTGGGGATCGATGCGACGACCGTGGTGCGCCGCCTCGCGCGCCTCGCAGCCGCGGTTGACACGACGCTGTTCGAGCCCGGCGCGCGCGGACAGGTGCTGACGGCGAACGGCCACAAGCTGCTCGCTTATGCCGAAAGCGCCGAAAAGGCCGCGACCGATGCCCGGTCCGACCTGACCGGCGAGCGCGGCCTGCTGGCTGGCACCGTGAGGATCAGCGTGACCGAGGGGTTCGGCACCTGGGTGGTCGCGCAGCATCTCGCCGAGTTTCACGCGGCCAATCCGGGCATCCGGATCGAACTCATCGCAACCAATGGCTTCCTGAACCCGTCGAAGCGTGAGGCGGACGTCGCAATTATGCTGGCGCGGCCGGCACGCGGCGCACTGCTGGCGCGGCAGCTGACGGGATATCGCCTGAAACTCTATGCCGCGCGCGATTATGTTGCCCGGCATGGTGCGCCGGCCAGCCGGGACGACCTGCGCCGGCACAGCCTGATCGGCTATGTCCCCGACTTCATCTATTCGGACGAGCTCCGCTATCTCGATGACATCGCCAAGGAGCTCGAACCGACGCTCGGCAGTTCGAGCATCAATGTCCAGCACCGGCTGACGCGAGGCGCGGCGGGGATCGCCGTCCTGCCCTGCTTCATTGGCGATACCGATCCGGCGCTGCTGCGCGTGCTCGACGACGAAGTCGACATATCGGGAGCCTTCTGGCTCGTCGTTCACCGCGATGTACGGCGGCTTGCCCGGGTCAGCGCGTTCATCGACTGGATCGATGGGCTGGTGCGCGCAGAGCAGGAGCTGCTCAGCGGCAGCGGCAGGCGCGCGGCCTAATTATAGTCGAAGGAGAAGGACATCACGCCGGTGTAGGTGCCGGTTGCGGTGGTTGGCACGGGACCGACGAGCTCAAGCGACACGCCGCCGCCGGGGGTTTTCTGCACCGGGCGGACGGTGAGCGTCGCGCCATCGGCGGAATGTTCAACATCGATGGTGCCGGGCATCGAGAAGGACAGGATCTTGCCTTCAGCATCTACGGTCGTGCCGTAAGTCGGCAGCGCATGTTGCGCGGTGGCTGTACCCGGGTTGGCCGACGGCATCGCCGTAGAGCCGGGGCCGGACGGAAGCCCGAGCGCCATGGTCGCGTTGCCAAGCAGCGCCAAGCACATCGTTACGGATCGGAAACGCATGTCGCCCCTATGCAGGTAAGTCCAGAGCCGAAATAGGAGCAAAGCGACATAACAGGCACTTGGGCAGCCGAACTAAGCTGGCGCACCCGGGGCGGCTCGCTATAACCCCGCGCATGGCCGAGACCAAGCCCTTCCACGATGTCGATCTGGCAGTGCCGCGCGAGGCGATCGAGGACAACCGGCTGACCGGGGCCTATGTCGACACCGTCGTCGAGGCGCTCGATGCCGGCGACGACGAAGCGGTCCGCGCGCTCGTCGAGCCGCTGCATCCCGCCGATATCGCCGATCTGTTCGAGCAGGTCCGCTCGGGCGACCGCCAGCCGCTCGCAAAGGCGCTCGGCGACCTGCTCGACGCCGACGTCATGTCGGAGATGAACGACTGGGTGCGCGACGCGCTGCTCGACGAGCTTGAGCCGCAGCAGGTCGCCGATGTCGTGCAGCAGCTCGAGACCGACGACGCGGTTGCGATCATCGAGGATCTTGATTCAGACGAGCAGCGCGAAGTGTTGCGCTCGCTGCCCGCCGACGATCGCGCCGCAATCGAGGAGGCGCTCTCCTATCCCGAAGAGTCCGCCGGCCGTCTCATGCAGCGCGACCTTGTCGCGGTGCCCGAACATTGGACCGTCGGGCAGGTCATCGATTTCCTGCGCGGCAATCCCGATCTGGCGACCGACTTCTGGGAAATCTTCGTCACCGATCCCGGCCATCACCCGGTCGGCACGATGCGGCTCAGCCATGTGCTGCGCGCGCCGCGCGACGTGCCGGTCGCCGAGGTATTGCAGGAAGAGCAGACGCTGATCCCGGTCGACATGGACCAGGAAGAGGTGGCGCTGCGCTTCCAGAAATATGCGCTGATCTCCGCCGCCGTCGTCGATGCGAGCGGGCGGCTCGTCGGCGTGATCACCGTCGACGACATCGTACACATCATCCAGGAAGAGGCTGGCGAGGATATCCTGCGCCTGTCCGGTGCCGGCGAAGGCGACATCAACGAGCCGGTGCTGAGCACCTTCAAGGTGCGGGTGTCGTGGCTCATCGTAAATCTTGCGACGGCGATGCTCGCGTCCTGGGTCATTTCGCTGTTTCAGGGCACGATTTCGAAAATGGTCGTGCTGGCGGCGCTGATGCCGATCGTGTCGGGCATGGGCGGCAATGCCGGGACGCAGACCCTTGCGGTTGTCGTTCGCGCGCTGGCGACCGACCAGCTGACTGAATCGAACACGATCCGGGCAGTTGTCCGCGAAATTCGAATTGCCGCGCTCAACGGCGCGTCGCTCGGGCTGCTGATCGGCACCGGGACCTGGCTGGTGTTCGGCAATCCGATGCTGGGGGCGGTCATCGCGGCGGCGATGGTCATCAACAATCTCGTGGCAGGCCTCTCGGGCGTCATCGTCCCGCTGACGCTGGAACGGTTCAAGGCCGATCCGGCGGTGTCGTCGGCGGTGTTCGTGACGATGATGACCGATGTGATGGGCTTCCTGTCCTTCCTCGGCCTCGCAACGCTGGCTGGCCTCAGCGGTTGACGTCCGCGCCGGCAGAGCCACATCCAGCAGCTATGTCCCTCCATCTGAGCAAGGTTGCCGTCGGCTGCCGCACGGTCGCTGCACTGACCAAGCGGCAGGCGGGGCGCATCGAAGCGCATCAGGGACAGCCGGCAGTCATCTGCTGGACGCGCTATATGCCGACGCGCGCCGACGAGCTGCGCGGCGGATCGCTGTACTGGATCGTCAAGCAGACGCTTGCCGCGCGGCAGACGATCCTAGATTTCGACATGAAAGCGACGCCGCGTGGGCAGCGATGCCGCATCATCCTCGATCCCGAAGTCGTGCCGCTGATCGCAGCGCCGATGCGCGGCCATCAAGGCTGGCGCTATCTGGCGGCAGAGGCGGCACCTGCCGACCTGTCGAGCGGCGGTGCGGAATTGGCGGAAATGCCGCTCAACATGATGCGCGATCTCGGGCGGCTCGGGCTGATCTAGCTCGCGGCAGCCTTGTCCCAAGCGACCGACGAAATGTCCGGGAGATAGGCGGTGACGCGGTTCTTGCCGCCATGTTTTGACGCATAAAGCGCTTCATCGGCAGCGCGGTACAGTTTCACGAAGCCGCCCGACACGGTGCGGCTGGTGACGATGCCAATGCTGACGGTAACCTGGCCGCCCTCCCCGATCAGATCGTCGATCCGGCAGGCGGCGATCTCGCGGCGGATGCGCTCGGCGATGATCTTCAGTGTCGCGCGCTCGGCACCGCGAATTGCGATCGCGAATTCCTCGCCACCCATGCGCCCGGCCGTATCGGTGGATTTCAACGACTTCAGGATCGTCCGGCCGATCCGCATCAGCACGATGTCGCCAATGTCATGGCCATGATCGTCATTGATCGCCTTGAACGAGTCGAGGTCGAGCAGAATAAGGCCGACGCCTTCGTCGTCCGGTGCCAGCATCGCCTGAATGCGTGTGATGAAACCGCGGCGGTTGTAGAGGCCGGTCAACTGGTCGGTCTCGGACAGCGTGCGCAGCTGCTCCCGCTCCACGGCGGCACTGTCGCGTTCGCGACGGAAGCGGACGAAACGGTCGGCAAGCGCGACGGCAAGCAACAGCGTCTGCAGTGCGGCCGCTACGAACACGCCCTGATCGACGATCTCACTATGCGGAATGACGCCGAAATTGCGCAGGATGCGCAGCACGAGCGCAACGATCGGCGGGGTCCAGGCGGCGAGGTAGAAGAGGCCGGCGCGGCTGCCCCTGGCGACGGCGAAGATCGTCCCGCCGACCACGCTGATCACCGCCGCAAGCATCAACGCATCGAACAGCTGGGTGGCAGGCGCTGCCGGCACGAGTTGTTCGAACGAGCCGAAGATCGCCGTCAGCATGATCGCGCCTGCCAACGTCAGCAGGAAGCGGTTGAACCATTTGGGCAGACGGCCGGGCTCGAAGAAGGTGACGAAAAAAGTCAGGCTGAAGAACATCGTCGCGCCGGCGGTCCACAGGTTGATGCGGACGCCCCACGGCCCCGCGAATTGCGGTGCGACAAGGAAGATGATGTTGGTCCAGAACAGGCAGTGCAGCAGCGCCGACAGCGTCCACAGCGCATAATGCGACAGATAATTGTAGCGCAGCCCGGCGACGAGAAAGAGGCTGTAGAAAAGCCCCGAGGCGACCGCCCCGGCGATCACGCCCATCAGGATCAGCCAACTGCGTTCGATGCCGACGAAATCGGTCGCGCTGACGGCGCGGACCTTGCGGATCAGCTCCCACGCCGCGAGGCGATCAAAGCCGAGCGTGATCGATACCGGCTTCGCCGTACGGCCCGGCACGGCGAATTTGATGTAGCCGCCGATCGCCCAATGGTCGCCGACGCTGTCCGCGCCGATCCGGTCTTGCCAGATGCTGCCATCATCATAGCGGACGGTCGCCGTAATCGCCTGGAAACGCGGCTGGTCCACGAGCAGCAGCCAATCCTTGTCGGCCAATGCCTGCACCTGCGCCGAGGCCGGCGCCTTCATCCACAACCATCGGTCGTGATAACGGTCATCGCTGGGCGGGCAGGTGAAATCCAGCCGGCTGACCGCGTCGGCTGGCAATTCTCGCGCTGTGATCGCGCCGCAGAAGGCAGGACGGAGCTCGGCATAGGGGGAGGACGCCTGCGCGGCGACGGCACCGAACAGAGTCCAGATCAACAGGAAAAGGCAACTCAGTCGTGCCACAGCTCTCCGTTCACCCGCAGGCGTTGTATCCTAACGCATAAGCCGGGCGGCGGCGACAGGTCAGCTCCGGTAGCAGACCTTCTTCGCCGCAGCGACGACGTCATCCACCTTTAGCAGCGCAATTTTTTCAAGATTTGCGGCATAAGGTAGCGGCACGTCGATGTTGGTGACCCGCAGCACCGGCGCATCGAGGTCGTCGAACCCCTCCTCCATGCAGATCGCCATGATCTCGGAAGCGATGCCGCAGACCGGCCAGCCTTCCTCGGCGACAACGAGACGGTTGGTCTTCTTGAGGCTCGCGAGCACCGTCGCGCGGTCGAGCGGGCGCAAGGTGCGCAGGTCGATCACTTCGGCGGAAATGCCCTCGGCTTCGAGCTTGGTTGCCGCATCCAGCGCGACGCCGACCGAGATCGAATAGCCGACGATGGTCACGTCCGTGCCCGCGCGGACCACCTTGGCCTTGCCGATCGGTACGACATGTTCGTCGCCGACCGGCACGTCGAAGCTGTGGCCGTAGAGCAGTTCATTTTCGAGGAAGACCACCGGATCGGGCGAGCGGATCGCCGACTTGAGCAGCCCCTTGGCATCGGCGGCACTGTAGGGCGCGATGACGATGAGTCCGGGGACGCTCGCATACCAGGGCCCATAATTCTGGCTGTGCTGCGCCGCGACGCGCGACGCGGCACCGTTCGGACCGCGGAACACGATCGGGCAGCGCATCTGGCCGCCCGACATGTAATTGGTTTTGGCGGCAGAATTGATGATGTGGTCGATCGCCTGCATGGCGAAGTTGAAGGTCATAAACTCGACGATCGGCCGGAGCCCGCCCATCGCCGCGCCCGCGCCCAGGCCGGCAAAGCCATATTCGGTGATCGGCGTATCGACGACGCGTTTCGGCCCGAATTCCTCGAGCAGGCCCTGCGTGACTTTGTAAGCGCCCTGATATTCGGCGACTTCCTCGCCCATCACAAACACTTCGGGCGTCGAGCGCATTTCCTCGGCCATCGCGTCGCGCAGCGCTTCGCGGACGGTCTGGCGGTGCATTTCGGTGCCGGGGGGGAGGTCGGGTTCTGGCGTGGCCGCAATCGGCGAAGCAGCTTCTGGCTTTGCCTCTACTACGGGCTGCTCGACAGGCGCAGCCTGTTCTTTGGCAGCTGCTGGCGGAGCAGCAGCGGGCGCAGCCGAGCCTGCACTCTCCCCCTCAGCCAAAATCGTCGCGATCAGCGTGCCGACTTTCACATTGTCGGACCCTGCGGCGACATGGATTTTCTCGACGGTGCCGCCCTCGTCGGCCTCAAGTTCCATCGTCGCCTTGTCGGTTTCGATCTCGGCGAGCACATCGCCTGGCTTGACGGTCTGACCCTCGGATACCAGCCATTTGGCGACGGTGCCTTCCTCCATGGTCGGCGACATCGCGGGCAGTTTGATTTCGATCGGCATCAGTAGCTCCCGACCAGAACGTCGGTGTAAAGTTCGGACGGCTGCGGCTCGGGCGACTGTTCGGCAAAATCCGCCGCCTCGTTCACCGCCGCGCGGATGTCCTTTTCGATATCCTTGAGCTTTGCCTCCTCGACACCCAGCGCCAGCAAGTCGCGCTTGGCATGTTCGATTGGGTCGGACTTCTCGCGCATCGCCTGCACTTCCTCGCGAGACCGGTATTTGGCCGGGTCGGACATCGAGTGGCCGCGATACCGGTAGGTCTTGAGTTCGAGCAGGATCGGCCCCTTGCCATCGCGCACCCATTTGGTCGCGACTTCGGCCGCGCCGCGCACGGCGAGCACGTCCATGCCATCGACCTGCAGGCCCGGAATGCGGAAGCTTTCACCGCGACGGTACAGCTGATCCTCGGCCGAGGAGCGGTTGACGCTGGTGCCCATCGCATACTGATTATTTTCGATGACGAAGATCACCGGCAGCTTCCAGAGCTCCGCCATGTTGAAGCTCTCATAGACCTGGCCCTGATTGGCAGCGCCATCACCGAAATAGGACAGGCAGAGACCGCCATCCTCCTTATATTTGTGGGCGAAGCCAAGACCGGTGCCGAGCGGCACCTGCGCGCCGACAATGCCATGGCCGCCGTAGAAGCCATGTTCGACCGAGAACATGTGCATCGAGCCGCCCTTGCCCTTGGAGATGCCGGCATGGCGGCCGGTCAGTTCGGCCATGATGACCTTGGGATCGATGCCATAGGCGAGCATATGGCCGTGATCGCGGTAGCCGGTAATGACGCTGTCCTTGCCGCCGGTGAGTGCCGACTGCAGGCCGACCGCGACGGCTTCCTGGCCGATGTAGAGGTGGCAGAAGCCGCCAATGAGCCCCATGCCGTAGAGCTGGCCGGCTTTCTCCTCGAAGCGGCGGATCAGCATCATCTGCCGGTAGAATTCAAGAAGTTCGTCGACTTTGGCCGGCCAGCGTTCGGGCTGGTCGGGCCGTTCGCGATTGGGCGTTGCAGGCGGCGGCGCGGCGCGGGAGGCTTTGGCCAAGGGAGAGCCTTTTCGGCAAGGAAAACCGGAACGTCCCCGGCTATACGAGCCGACAGCCTGTCAGTTCAATTGGATTTCGGCAGCTGAACGACAACCTCGTCGGCGCGGACGACGCCCAAATCCTTGCGAACCAGCTCGTCGGCCAGGTCGGGATCGACGCGGTGCGGGTTGAGCAAGGCAATCTTCTGTTCAAGATTGGCCTTGCGCTCGGCAAGCAGCGCCTGCTGCGCCGTGAGTTCGGCCTTCTGCTGGCGATAGCCGCCCCAGCTGAGCAGGCCGGTGTTGCCGGCGAGTGCATGGAAGGCGAAATAGCCGATCAGCGCAATGCACAGCGACGGGACGATTGCCCCGCGCATCAGACCGATAATCCCCACCCGCTCGTTCATGGACTCAATGAATCACGGTTGAGTCTTGGATTCAAGCGATTTTCGACCACGTGAGCCGAAAAAGTTACCGGATGATTCCCCGGCCCGCGTACCGCGCCGCGCCGCCCAGTTCCTCCTCGATGCGGATGAGCTGATTATATTTGGCGAGCCGGTCCGAGCGGGCGAGCGATCCGGTCTTGATCTGGCCGCAGTTGGTCGCAACCGCGAGGTCGGCGATCGTCGAATCCTCGGTTTCGCCCGAGCGGTGCGACATGACGGCGGTATAGCGGGCGCGGTGTGCGACTTCGACGGCCTCCAGCGTCTCGGTCAGCGTACCGATCTGATTGACCTTGATGAGGATTGAATTGGCGAGACCGCCGACGACGCCGTCGCGCAGCCGGGACGGATTGGTCACGAACAGATCGTCGCCGACGAGCTGGACTTTCGAACCGAGCCGGTCGGTCAGCAGCTTCCAGCCCTCGAAATCATCCTCGGCCATGCCGTCCTCGATCGACAGGATCGGGTAGCGGCCGGCGAGGTCGGCCAGATAATCGACCATCGCGCCGGGCTCCAAGGTGCGCCCCTCCCCTTCGAGCGCATATTTGCCGGCCTTGAAGAATTCGGTCGCGGCGCAGTCGAGTGCGAGCATCACATCGTCGCCGGGCTTGTAGCCGGCCTTTTCGACCGAGCGCATGATGAAGTCGAGCGCAGCAGGCGCGCTGGCGAGGTTGGGCGCAAAGCCACCCTCATCGCCGACCGCCGTTGCGAGGCCCGCATCATGCAAATCCTTCTTCAGCGTGTGGAAAATCTCCGCGCCGATGCGCACCGCATCGGCAAGCGTGTCCGCGCCGACCGGCATGACCATGAATTCCTGGAAGTCGATCGGATTGTCGGCATGCGCGCCACCGTTGATGATGTTCATCATCGGCACCGGCAGCACATGCGCCGAGACGCCGCCGACATAGCGGTAGAGCGGAAGCCCGCGCGCTTCGGCGGCCGCCTTCGCAGCGGCCAAACTGACCCCGAGGATCGCATTGGCACCGAGCCGCGACTTATTGTCGGTGCCGTCGAGCTCGATGAGCATGGCGTCGAGATCGGGCTGATCCTCCGCCTCGATGCCGAGGATCGCGTCGGAAATCTCGCCGTTGATGGCGGCGACCGCTTTCAGCACGCCCTTGCCGCCGTAGCGGCTCTTGTCGCCGTCGCGCAGCTCGACGGCCTCATGTGCGCCGGTCGACGCGCCCGATGGCACAGCCGCGCGGCCGAAGCTGCCGTCCTCAAGCAGGATATCGACCTCAACCGTCGGATTGCCCCGGCTGTCGAGAATTTGCCGGGCATGGACGTCGACGATCGCAGTCATTGGATTCTCCGGGACGAGGCGCGTAAGATGCGCGCGGTCTTAGCGGCTCGACTCTTTCGTCGCAACGGCGCGGCGGTTCGGCCCTGATCGTATGATTTGCGTACCTTTTTGACCGAATTGCGCGGAACTCCGGTGGCAAGTGTCTCGTTTGCATGGCACACTTCCCCCCACCCGCCGAAAGGACGATCATGACCGCCGCAACCCAGCCAAACGGCCCGTCGAACGAAACGATTGCCGACATCACGCCCTCGCTCACCGGTGCAGAGCCTTCGACGCCCGCCATCGGAGCTGACATCGGCGAAACCGACCGGCTCGGCCGCCTGCGCAGTGAAGCTTCGAAGCTCGCTGATCAGGTCAGCGAACGCGCCCGGAGCGTTGCTGAAAGCGGCAAAACGCGCGCCACCGAAACAATCGGCAGCGCCGCGCAGTTCGTGCATGAAAATGCCGACAAGCTTGGCGAGCAGACGACGCCCAAGGTTGCGGAATATGCGCATCAGGCTGCCGACGCACTCGACGGCTTCTCGCAGACGCTGCGTACCAAGAGCATCGACGAGTTGGTCGGCGACGTGCGCAATTTCGTGAAGCGCTCGCCAGCCGTTGCGATCGGTGCCGCCGTCGCGATCGGCTTCGTGCTGACGCGCTTCGCGCGTTCGAGTGCACCGGCAGCCGGAACCGGCGGGTATCGGGGCATCCAGCCACGCAACCGCAAGACTGTCGCCTGATCGATGTGGGGGCGGCGGGGCAAGAGCATGGACGGAGATAAACCGTCAAAGGCGGATGCCCCGCCGCCGCTGTCGCTGGGCGAGCTGCTCAAACGGCTCGTCGAGGACACCGGGACCTTGTTCCGGAGCGAGTTGCGGCTTGCCCAGGCCGAGCTGACCGCGAACATCGGCAAGGCGATGCAGCCGCTGTCGATGATCATGCTCGGCGGACTGCTGCTGCTCGGCGGACTGTTCACGCTGCTCGGAGCCCTTGTGGCTTGGCTGACGCCGCTGGTCGGCGCAGGCTTTGCCGCGCTGATCGTCGCAATCGCGGCGGCCGGTGCGGGGCTTGGGCTCGTCGCAGCGGGCAAGAAACAATTAACCTCTATCGGCTTTCTCCCTTCACGCGTCGCCAAAGCGTTGCAGGACGATGTGAAAGCCTTCGAAGGACAGCAACCATGACCGCAAATGACAATGGAACCGCCGCCTACGAAACCGAAGCCGATCGCGCCCGCGCGCGCATTGCGTCCACCGTTGACGACATTCAGGACCGGCTGAGCCCGCGCCGCATCATCGGCGATGCGGCGAGCGACCTGCAGGATCGCGGCTCGGCCCTGTTCGAAAGCGGCGCGCGGCTGGCGCGCGAACATCCGGTCGCGCTGTCGCTGATCGGCCTGTCGCTCGGACTGCTGCTGCTCAAGCGTGACAGCGCAAAGCCGTCGCGCGACGCCTATGAAGATGTGTACGGCGACGATGACGATGCGGAGGATGACGAACCCGGCGCGGTGCGGCGCGGGCTCGACCGGGCCCGCGAGTCGGCCGACGCGGCCAAGGCGACGCTCGCCGACAAAGCGGCGGCTGCCCGCGATTATGCCAGCGAGACGCTGGATTCAGCACGCGAGCGCAGTGCGGAACTGGCGGAGCGCGCCAAGGCGGCAGCTGCCGATGCGAAGCGCCGTGCCGCAGAAAGCCTCGACGCCAATCCGCTTGCCGGCGCAGTTATTGGTGCTGCCGCTGGCGCGCTGATCGGAGCGCTGCTGCCGCATACGGAGACGGAAAATGAGCTGCTCGGCGAGGGCCGTGACCGGCTGGCTGATCGGGCGCGCGCGGCTGCGAAGGCTGCCGTCGAGGCGGGCAAGCAGGAGCTGGCGGATCGTGGTTTGAGCCTGGATGCCGCGAAAGCGAAGCTGGCCGATCTCGGCGAGCAGGCGAAGACCGTCGCCCGCACCGCGAGCCAGGCCGCTGCCGACCAGCTCAAGTCCGGCCCGGCAGCCGGAAACGCGTGAGAATTCGGCCGGCGGCCCCTGCTATTCGTCGGGGTTGCCGGTCGGCTTCATTCAGTCAATAGTCATCGGCGCTTTGATAGCGGTAACGGATCGGCGCTCTTTTTGGGCGTTGCAACGGAGGGATCGGAATGCGGAAGATTGCCTTGGCATTGGTCGGAACGTTGGTAGCTGCGGGCGCACATGCGCAGGCCGTCGATGGCGCCAAAGTCTTCATCAAATGCATGGTCTGCCATGCATCGCCGGACAAGCCGCCGCAGAACCGCATCGGGCCGGCGCTGCACGGCGTCGTCGGCCGCAAGGCCGGCACCTATGCGGGTTTCAGCTATTCGCCAGCGATGAAGGCGTTCGGCAAGGTCTGGACGCCGCAGCTGCTTGATACCTATCTCACCAAGCCGCAGGCCGTGGTTAAGGGAACCAAGATGTCCTTCCCCGGTTTGCCCTCGGCAGCTGATCGCGCTGCGGTGATCGCTTACCTCAAGAAATATTCGGGCTAAGGGCTTCGGCCGGCCCGCTCAGGAGTTGTCCATGCGTCTGCTCGTTCGCTCGTTGATTGCGCTTGCCTGTTTGACACCGGCGGTCCCTGCCCTCGCGGCAGCGCCCGTCGGGGTCGCAACTGCCGACACGCAGGCAGCTGGCGTGTTCATCGACCAGCTGTCCGATCAGGCGTTCGCGGTGCTGCGCGACAAGTCGCTATCGAAGGCGCAGGTCCGCGCCAAGTTCCGCACGATGCTGAAGACCAGCTTCGACGTGAATACCATCGGCACCAAGCTGATCCGCAGCCACCGCGCGTCGCTGACGCCGGCGCAGGCGCAGGCCTATCTCGCAGTGTTTCCGGACTATGTCGTCGGCACCTATGCCGACCGGCTCTATGACTATGCGTCGAGCGACCTGAAGATCGTGCGCACGCAACCGCGCGGAACGCGGGGCGATATCGATGTCTATTCGCGGATCACTTTGTCGAACGGCGGCCAGCCGATCGAGGCAGTGTGGACCGTCCGCAAGATGCCGACGGGCAAGTTCAATATCCAAAATTTGACCGTCGCAGGCGTGAACCTCGCGCTGACACAGGAAGCGGATTTCACGGCCTATATCCAGCGCAACGGATTCGACGCGCTGCTGCAATTCATGCGCGACGCCGCCAACAAGTGACGTCGCGGCTCGATCTCGACGACGCCGCCTTCGTCCACCCGTCCGCCCAGCTCTATGGCCATGTCGCGATGCGCGAAGGCAGTTCGATCTGGTGCAATGCGGTGGTCCGCTCGGAAGCGGCGCATGTCGAGATCGGGCGGTTCACCAACATCCAGGATTTCGTGATGATCCACACCGACCCCGGCCGCCCGGTCGTCGTTGGTGACTATTGTTCGATCACCCATCACGCGACGCTGCATGGCTGCACGATTGGCAACAATGTGCTCGTCGGCATCAATGCCACGGTCTACGGCGGCGCGGTGATCGGCGACAACTCGATCGTCGGCCAGCATGCCTTTGTGCGCGACGGCATGGTCGTCCCGGAAAATTCGATCGTCGTCGGCTCACCGGCCAAGGTCATCCGCATGCAGAACAGCTGGATCGCCAACCGGATGAACGCGCATTTCTATCACCGGAATGCGCTGGCCTATGCGCGCGGCGACCACCGCGCTTGGGATGGACCCGAGTTCGAAGCCTGGGTCGGCGAGACGATGGCCCGTTTGCAGCAGGAGTATGCGGCGCTATAGCCCGCGCATGACGCAGAAAATGCACCTGGTGTTCGGTGGCAGGGTCACCGATCCGCGCGGCCTCGAGTTCGAAGACCTGTCCAAGATCGACATGGTCGGCATCTTTCCCGACTATGCCAGCGCCGAAAAAGCATGGCGGTCGAATGCGCAGCGCACCGTCGACGACGCGCAAATGAAATATGTCGTGGTGCACCTGCACCGGCTTATGGAGCCCGGCGCGAGCTAAAGGTGGACAGCGGCCAGTTGCGTTGGCGCAGCCTGGCCCTGATCGCGCACCAGACACTGCGTCTTTTGGGCGCGGAGCGACTCGCACAATTTGACGGCCTCGGTCCGCTCAGCGAAGCCGCCGACGGCGAGCCGGTGGAAGGTCCCACGCTCCGGTAGCGAAACGAGCGACAGGATCGGTGCGAAGTCACCGATGAGTTTGCCGTTGCGCGCGCTGATATCGGCCCAGGCCGCATCGAGCAGTCCCTCGGTCGCATAGGCACCGAGCTGCACGACCCAGCGGCCGGGCGGCGCGAAGGCGACGGGTTGCGTCGTTGCTGCCGGCGAAGTCGCAGGGATTGCCGCCGCGACTTCGACGGGCGGAGTCTCGGCCGGGACAGCAGTCGATGGCTCGGCAGCCGCGACGGCGGGTTCCGCTGGCGGGACGACCACGGCAAGCGCGACGGGCCGGCCGCTGTCGTCGGAGCGGGGCGTGACTTGCAGGAAAGCGAGCGCGCGCGAGGTGGGCGTGGCGGCACCTGCGAGGGCTGTCCAGTCGCGCAAGCGAAGCTCGACTGTCGCCGCATCCAGATCCTGCGCCGCAACGGCTCGCGCCTTCGCCCATTGGCCGTCCAGCGCCAGCGCGAGTGCGAGATTCTGCCGGATCCGCGCGTTGGCCTCTGCTGATCGTGCGGCCGTAGTCAGAAGCGCGACACCACGCGACGTGTCACCGGCCAAAGCATAGGCAAGTCCCGCATCTGCCGCCGTGACATTAGGGCCAAGCGACTCGAGATCGGCGATGGCCCCTGCCCGATCGCCCGATGCCAGCCGCGCCAGGGCGCGGCCAAGCCGGGCTTTGCCATTCGCGGCGTCCTGCGCGAGCAGATCGTCATAGGCCTGCCCAGCAGACCGCAAGCGCCCTCCCGCCAAATAAGTCCGGGCGAGAAGGCTGCGCGGCGCGGCGTCGGCCGGTGCGGCGCGCACGGCGAGTTCGGCGAAGCTCGCGGCCGCAGCGAAGTCAGAGCGACTGAGTGCGGCATTGGCTTGGGTGACGAACAGCGGCTCGGCATTCGGTGCAATGCGCGCGGCTGCCGGAACCGACGCCAGATGCGGCGCATGCAAGCGCACGGCGCAGCCACCAACCGCCAGCGCCGAGCAGAGCAAGAGAAGACGAACCGCTGCAAGAGCCCGCATGGTCATCGGTCCGTGTCGCGCGCTGCTGCGAGCAGTGCAGCGGGAACGGCGGTTTCGAGAAAGCGATCCAGCGCTTCGATCACCAGCTGCTGCGCCGAGCGGTCCTGATGCGCGACGGCGAGCCGTAACTTGCGGTGGCGGGCGCGATCGAGCCGGAGGGTAAAGGCCGTCCGCGATTTGCCTGCCGGGGCCAACGGTTCGGGCACGGGATAGGCAGCCTGCAAGATTTCCTGCTGGCGGACGACCTCGGGAAGCGGTGCCTCGGGCTCGCTCGCTGGCCGCGGGAAATTCAGCTCTGGGCGCATCGCTGGGCGCGCCTCGCCCTTGCGTGCAAGCAACAGGCCCGACAGCGATGCGAGCGGTTTGGTCATGGCCGAAGTCCTGCTCATGCGCCAGCCGCCCGCCGGCCAAATCCGCCAGCCGCACGCGGCGCGGCTGCTGTCATGCTTCCGGGCACATTGAACACCGTGCGCCGGAAATTGCGCTCCAGCCGGTCGCTCACATAGCGCCACAGATCGGCGACCTCGGCTGCAGATTTGCTGTTCTTGTCGCACTCCATGACGGTGCGGCCATCGATCATCGACGCGGCGAAGTCGGTACGGTGGTGCAGCGTGACCGGTGCAACCGTGCCGTGTTGCGACAGCGCGACGGCAGCTTCGTGCGTGATGCGGGCGCGGGGCGTCGCGCCGTTCACCACGAACACCAGCGGCTTGCCCGACCGTTCGCAAAGCTCGACCGTCGCCCCCGAAGCGCGCAGATCGTGCGGGCTGGGCCGGGTCGGGATGATGATGAGCTCGGCGACGGCGATGACGCTCTGAATAGCCATTGTGATCGCCGGTGGCGTATCAATCACCGCAAGCTTGAAGCCCTGTGATCGCAGCGTATCGAGGTCGGATACGAGCCGTGCGACAGTAGTCTGCGCGAATGCCGGCACCTCGGCCTCGCGCTCATTCCACCAGTCGGACAGCGATCCTTGCGGATCGAGGTCAAGCAATACGACTGGACCCGCACCGGCAAGCTCCGCCTGCACGGCCAGATGGCCGCTTAACGTAGTCTTGCCGGACCCTCCCTTTTGCGATGCCAACGCGAGAACGCGCATGACCCTTTGCCCCTCGACCCTCGGTTGTGCCGATATTTGCGGTCGAAGCCTTAAGATATTGTGCATGGGCAGCGTAAACGCAGCCGTAACGATGAGCCGCCCTGCAGATGCGCCGGGCAGGCTTGGCGAATTTCCCCTGTCTTCTGCTAAGACAAGATGGTGAATCGAAGTCCGTCCATGAAGCATGCGCTGGTCATCGTCCTTGCCCTCATCGCCGCCCCCGCGACGGCCACGGTCAAGGACGGCGTGCTGAAATGGCAGGCCGGCGACGATCGCGGCGCGGTCGCCGAATGGCTGCCCTATGCGGCGCGCGGCGATTCCGACGCGATGTTCAACCTTGCCCAAGCCTATAAGTTGGGGCGCGGCGTCGTGATGAACACGGCAGTCGCGCAGGAATATTTCCGCCGGGCGGCCGAGCGCGGCCATGCGCCGGCACAGGAACGGCTCGGACTGATCCTGTTCGCCAACCCCGCCACGCGCGGCGAGGCGCTGCGCTGGCTCGCGCAGGCCGCACAACTCGACCAGCCGCGCGCACTCTATGTCGTTGGCGTCGCATTGTTCAACGGCGAGGGCCTGCCGCGCGACTGGGCCAAGGCCTATGGCTATATGGCGCGCGCCTCGGCGAAGGGCGTGCCGCAGGCGGCAGCTGCGCTACAGACAATGAATGCCAATATCGCGATGGCCGACCGTGCGAAGGGCGAGCAGATCGCGGCGGATCTGGCGAAGGTCGAACTGCCCTCGGTTGCGGCGACGTCGCCAGAGCGTCCGCCGAAGATTGCGGCGACCCCGCCGAAGCCTGTGCCGGTTGCGGCAAAGGTCGCGTCCGGGTGGCGAGTGCAGCTTGGTGCCTTCCCGACGCAGGAGATCGCCGACAGCGAATGGGCGAAAATCCGCGCAGCGCGCGCCGACATGCTGGGAACGGCAACGCCGCTCTACCAACAGGCCGGGCCGTTTATCCGGCTACAGGTCGGCCCCTACCCGTCCCGCGCCGCTGCCAAAGCCTTTTGCGCGAAGCTGACGGCGGCGGGTACCGCCTGCTTCATTATCGCCGTTTAGGCGACCCAGTCGCGCCGCGCATAGCCCTGCGCATAGAGTAGCACTGACAGGTCGCCGAAGCGCACCGACGCACCGGCAGCAGCGGCGGTCTTCGGCTTTGCGTGATAGGCGACACCGAGCCCGGCAGCTTCGATCATCGGAATGTCATTGGCTCCGTCGCCGACCGCCAGCGCGCCGGCCGGGCCGCAGCCAATCCGCGCGAGTTCGGCCTCGAGTACCCGGCGCTTCGTGGCGCTATCGACGATGGGCTTGGCGACCTTGCCGGTCAGGCGGCCGTCAGCAATCAGCAGTTCGTTGGCGACGGCGCGCTCGAAGCCAATCTCGTCGGCGACCGGATTGGCGAATTGGGTGAAGCCGCCCGAGACAAGCACCGCCGACGCACCACTTGCGCGCATCGTCCGCACCAGCGCCCGCGCCCCGGGCATCAGCCGAACGCGCTCTGCGCGGCACTGCGCGATGACCTCCGCCGCCATGCCCTTTAGCAATGCCACCCGCCCATCCAGCGCCGCCTCGAAATCCAGTTCGCCGCGCATCGCCGCTTCGGTGACGGCAGCGACTTCCGCCTTGATGCCGGCATAGTCGGCAAGTTCATCGATGCATTCGACGGTGATCATCGTCGAATCCATATCGGCGACAATAAGCTTGCGGCGGCGGTCGGCCGCGATCTGCGTGATGACGTCGGCTTGTGGGAGTGCAGCCTCGAGCGCAGCGCGCACCTGGGCGGGGGTTACGCCGGCAAAAGGCACATCCGCTGCGACCCCGGCTTCGATCCATTCAACGGCGCCCGGTCTGGCCCCGGCTTGCGCGAGCGCATCGGATGCGGCAGCGACGTCTGCGTCGGTCAAGCCATCAGCGCGCACGAGGGTCGCGACGTACATGCAGTCTCCGGAAAAGCCGCCCGTCGCCGTCATTGCAGGACCGACCGCCAGCGGCAAGTCGGCACTGGCGATGGACCTGGCTGAACGCCGGAACGGCGTCGTCATCAACGCCGATGCGAGCCAGGTATATGCCGATCTGCGCATCCTGTCGGCACGCCCCTCGCCTGCCGACGAGGCGCGCGTGCCGCACCGGCTCTATGGGGTGATCGATGGCGCGCGGGCCTGTTCGGCGGCTGACTGGGCTGAACTTGCGAAGATGGAGATCGCAGCGGTGCATGAGGCTGGCAAGCTGCCCGTCCTCGTCGGCGGGACGGGCCTGTATTTGCGCACGCTGCTCGACGGCATCGCGCCGGTTCCCGAGATCGATCCCGATGTGCGGACCGCCGTGCGGTCATTGCCGGTTGACGAATTGCACCCGGCACTATCGTCTGAAGACCCCGTCATGGCCGCCCGCCTCGGCCGCGCCGACCGGCAACGGCTATGCCGGGCGCTGGAAGTCGTACGTTCGACCGGGCGCTCGCTCGCGCTCTGGCAGCAGGAACTGGCCGGGGGTATCGGCGACTCGGTCACGCTCGACGCTCGTGTCGTCGATATCGACCGTGCAACATTGCATGCCCGCTGCGATACGCGCTTTGACGTGATGATTGACGCGGGCGCGCTGGACGAGGTGGCGAGGCTGGCGTCGCGTAGACTGCCCGAGACCCTGCCCGTCATGAAGGCGCTCGGGGTTCCGCCATTGCTTGCAGCGCTGCGGGGTGAGCTGCCGCTCCCAGATGCCATCGCGCAGGGCAAAGCCACGACACGCCAATATGCGAAGCGCCAGCAGACCTGGTTCCGCAACCAGACCCCCGGCTGGCGGCGGGTGGACCGGCAAGGGAACGATTTGACGATTCGGTGATTTTCGTCGTTTGAGCGGGGCCCGTTCGGCCTTTTGTTTTGCGTGGCGAGGCCGGATTTGACTCACGACTATTCTGACGAGACTCGCACGAGCCCGTCACCAACGTCCGCAACACCGATCGAAGCCGGCGGGACGATCGAAGCGGGAGCTGCCAACAGCGACATTTTCTTCGCGGCGGTCGAGGCAACTCGCATGCCGATGGTCGTTACCGATCCGTGCCTGCCCGATAACCCGATCGTATTCGTCAACCCGGCGTTCATTCAGATGACCGGCTATCCCGAAGACGAAATTCTGGGACGGAACTGCCGCTTCCTGCAAGGCGCGGACACCGACCGGACTATTATCGGTGACCTACGTGATGCGATCGCCAACCGGCGCGAGATTGCCGTCGAGGTGCTCAACTACCGCAAGGATGGCTCTGCTTTCTGGAATGCGCTTTTCATGAGCCCGGTCTATGACAAGAGTGGCACGCTGGTTTACTTCTTCGGCAGCCAGCTCGACGTGTCGCGCCGCCGCGACGCCGAAGAATCGCTGCGGCAGAGCCAGAAGATGGAAGCCGTTGGCCAGCTGACCGGCGGCATCGCCCATGATTTCAACAATCTGCTGCAGGTCATCCTCGGCTTCACCGACACGCTGAAGAGCCGGCTGACCCCGGAGGGCGACCCCAAGGTGATCCGCGCGCTCGACGCGATCGAGCAGGCCGGGACGCGCGGCGCGACACTGACGCAGCAGCTCCTCGCCTTCGCACGCAAGCAGCGGCTCGACGGCCGCGCTGTCAACGTCAATGCGCTCATTCAAGGCCTCGAACCACTCATCGAGCGCACGCTCGGCGCGGGCGTTGCCATCGAGACACGGCTCGCGCCCGCGCTGGAGAATAGCAAGCTCGATGCCGTGCAGGCCGAACTCGCGATCCTCAACATCCTGATCAATGCGCGCGACGCGATGAACGGGTCCGGCAAGATCGTTGTCGAGACGTCGATGCGCGACATCGACGAGGAGGACCGCCGCCAGTTTAACGAGCTCGAGCCGGGACGTTATGTCGGGCTTTCGATCACCGATTCAGGCGAAGGCATGCCCCCCGAAGTGGTCAAGCGCGCACTCGAGCCCTTCTTCACCACCAAGGAGCAGGGCAAGGGCACCGGACTCGGCCTGTCGATGGTTTATGGCTTCGCCAAGCAATCGGGCGGCGCGGTGCGCATCTACAGCGAAGTCGGGCATGGCACGACGATCCGGCTCTATTTCCCCGCCATCGGCGCATCGTCGACGCCGCGCGGCTCTGCGGGCAGCAAGCTGCGCGACGAGAAATCGGGCAGCGAAGTCGTGCTGATCGTCGAGGATCAGGCCGATGTCGCCGAACTGGCCGAGGCGATCCTGTCCGACTTCGGCTATGTGACGCTGCTTGCCGGCAACGCCGAAGAGGCGCTGCAAATCCTCGACAGCGCGCAACATGTCGATCTGCTATTCTCCGACCTGATCATGCCGGGCGGCATGAATGGGATCATGCTGGCCCGCGAGGCACGGCGGCGTCAGCCGAAGCTGCGGATTCTGCTCACGACAGGCTATGCCGAAGCCTCGCTGGAACGGCTCGATGCGCGCGGCAACGAGTTCGACCTGATCAGCAAGCCCTATCGCCGTTCGGAACTCGCCACAAAGGTCCGGCAAGTTATTGATGGCCCAACCGGGGTGGGATGATGGATCATGTCGAATAATCTGGCCTCAGTGTAATTTTATTACCCGTTGGGGTTTGACTTTGTAATGAACGCTGGCTAATCGCACCGTTCCTTGAACGGGCGGACAGTCATGCCTTCGAAACAGCTCAGCGGCGCGGAGATCATCATCCAGGCGCTCACCGACCTCGGTGTTGAGGTGGTGTTCGGCTATCCTGGCGGTGCGGTGTTGCCGATTTACGATGCGCTGTTCCAGCAGGACCGTATCCGTCACATCCTCGTGCGCCACGAACAGGCTGCCGTGCATGCCGCAGAAGGCTATGCGCGCTCCTCGGGCAAGCCGGGCGTTGTGCTCGTCACCTCAGGGCCCGGCGCGACCAATGCCGTCACCGGCATCACCGATGCGATGGCCGATTCGATCCCGCTCGTCGTGCTGACCGGGCAGGTGCCGCAGCATCTGATCGGCACCGACGCCTTCCAGGAATGCGACACGGTCGGCATCACGCGCCACTGTTCGAAGCATAATTATCTGGTGCGCGACACCGCGAAGCTCGGCGCCGTCGTGCATGAGGCTTTCTATATCGCGACCTCGGGCCGTCCCGGCCCAGTCGTCATCGACATTCCGAAGGATGTGCAGGTCACCCGCGCCGCCTATGTCAAACCGGCGACGACAGTGCACAAGACCTACAAGCCGCAGATCCAGGGCGACCGCACGGCGATCGAAGCGGCGGTCGAGATGCTTGCCGCAGCGGAACGGCCGATCCTCTATACGGGCGGCGGCATCATCAATTCGGGTCCCGAGGCGACGGCGCTGCTGCGTGAACTCGCAGCGTTGACCGGCGCGCCGGTGACCTCGACACTGATGGGCCTCGGCGCACTGCCGCACGACCATCCGCAATTCCTCGGCATGCTCGGCATGCACGGCACCTATGAAGCCAATCTCGCGATGCACGGCTGCGACCTCATGCTGTGCCTCGGCGCGCGCTTCGACGACCGTGTGACCGGCCGCATCGACGCCTTCTCGCCGGGCAGCCGCAAAATCCACGTCGATATCGACCGTTCGTCGATCAACAAGAATGTCCGAGTCGATCTCGGCATCGTCGGCGATGTTGGCAGCGTGCTCGCCGACATGCTGGCGCTGTGGAAGGCGCGCGGCCATCAGCCGGTCGATCAGGGCGACTGGTGGCGGCGCATCGAAGGCTGGCGCGCCGTGCAGAGCCTTGCCTTCGAGCAGAAAGGCGACTCGATCCTGCCGCAGCATGCGATCCGCCGCCTGTGGGCCGCGACGCATGCGAAGCAGCCGATCATCACCACCGAAGTCGGCCAGCACCAGATGTGGGCCGCGCAGCATTTCGGCTTCGACGCCCCGAACAAATGGCTGACCTCGGGCGGGCTCGGCACGATGGGCTATGGTCTGCCTGCCGCGATCGGCGCGCAGATCGCCAATCCGGAGGCGTTGGTCATCGACATCGCCGGCGAGGCGTCGATCCTGATGAACATCCAGGAAATGTCGACGGCGACGCAATACCGGCTGCCGGTCAAGATCTTCATCCTGAACAATGAATATATGGGGATGGTCCGGCAGTGGCAGGAGCTCAATCACGGCTCGCGCTATTCGGAAAGCTATTCGGAGGCGCTGCCCGATTTCGTGAAGCTTGCGGAAGCCTATGGCTGGACCGGGCTGCGCATCGATACGGCCGGCGAGCTCGACGACGGCATTGCCGCGATGCTGGCCACGCCGGGGCCGGTGCTCGTCGACTGCCGCGTCGCCAAGCTCGCCAACTGCTTCCCAATGATCCCGTCGGGCGCGTCGCACATCGACATGATCCTCGAAGCCCCCGCCTCCAAGGCCGAAGCGAGCGACGAAGCCCGGGCGCTGGTCTGATGCTTGGCAGACAGGATCCCATCGAGCGCCATACGCTCTCGGTCGTCGTCGACAATGAGGCGGGCGTGCTCGCCCGCATCGTCGGGCTGTTCTCGGCGCGCGGCTATAATATCGAAAGCTTGACCGTCGCGGACGTGAGCCAGGACCATGCCGTGTCGCGCGTCACCGTCGTGACGACAGGCACGGCACATGTGATCGAGCAGATCATCGCCCAGCTCGACCGGCTGGTGCCGGTGCATCGTGTTATGGACCTGACTGCGCTTGGGCCGCACGTCGAGCGCGAGATGGCGTTGGTGAAGGTTGCCGGCGCTGGAGACAAGCGCGTCGAGGCGCTGCGCTTGGCCGATGTATTCCGGGCACGTGTCGTCGATACGACGACGGGCAGCTTCATCTTCGAAGTGTCGGGTTCGACCGGCAAGGTCGACAGCTTCATCGAGCTCATGCGCGAGGTCGGGCTCGTCGAGGTCGCGCGCACCGGCGTCGTTGCTATTGCCAGAGGGCGGGATTCGCTGTGATTGCGCAAATCACCGTCATCCCGGCGGACGCCGGGACCCAGTAGCCAGAACCGACGCACGCGTAGCGTGCGCGCGCTGCCGCGCGCATTAATTTGAAATGCTTCTGGGTCCCGGCGTTCGCCGGGATGACGGAAGGGGTTGAACAGAGGGACGAACGAAAATGCGCGTCTATTACGATGCAGATGCCGATATCGGGCTGATCAAGGGCAAGAAGGTCGCCATTCTCGGCTATGGTAGCCAGGGCCATGCCCATGCGCAGAATCTGCGCGATTCAGGTGTTTCTGAGGTCGCCGTGGCGCTGCGCCCCGGTTCGGCGACGGCGGCGAAAGCCGAGGGGGCCGGGTTCAAGGTGCTGTCGAACGTCGATGCCGCGAAATGGGCCGATGTCATCATGATCCTCGCACCCGACGAGCATCAGGCGGCGATCTATGCTGAAGACCTCGCGCCGAACCTCAAGCAGGGTGCGACGCTTGCCTTCGCACACGGCCTCAACATCCACTTCGCGCTGATTGAGCCGCGCGCCGACCTCGACGTGATCATGATTGCGCCGAAGGGGCCCGGGCACACCGTGCGCTCCGAATATCAGCGCGGCGGCGGCGTGCCCTGCCTGATCGCGGTCGCGCAGGACGCCAGCGGCAATGCCCATGATCTGGCGCTGTCCTATGCTTCAGCCGTCGGCGGTGGCCGCTCGGGCATCATCGAGACGAATTTCCGCGAGGAATGCGAGACTGACCTGTTCGGCGAGCAGGCCGTGCTGTGCGGTGGCCTCACTCACCTCATCCAAGCCGGGTTCGAGACTCTGACCGAAGCGGGCTATGCGCCCGAAATGGCCTATTTCGAGTGCCTGCACGAGGTGAAGCTCATCGTCGACCTCATGTACGAGGGCGGGATCGCCAACATGCGCTACTCAATTTCCAACACCGCCGAATATGGCGACATCACCACGGGTCCGCGCATCATCACCGACGCGACCAAGGCCGAGATGAAACGCGTGCTCGCCGACATCCAGGGCGGCCGCTTCGTGAAGAATTTCATCCTGGACAACCGCGCCGGTCAGCCCGAGCTGAAGGCTGCCCGCAAGGCGGCCGCCGCGCATCCGATCGAGAAGGTCGGCTCCGAACTCCGCGCGATGATGCCGTGGATCGGCAAGAACAAGCTGGTCGACAAGGCGAAGAACTAAAGCTTGCTTGGCAGGGAAGCGGGGGCGCGGCATGGTCGCGCTCCCTGCCCCTTTGGAGTCCTGCCATGCGCTCACAGATTGTTGCTGCCCTCCTACTCGCTACGGCGCTGCCCGTCGCGGCGCAGATGCCGACCACCGCGCCCGGGATGCCCGACCCGTCGCGCGTCGTTGCCGGCCGCTACAAGATCGACTCGGCGCATTCGCAGGTGCTGTTCAGCCTCACGCATCTGGGCTTCAGCGAATATGCGGGCCAGTTCGTCCAACCGACTGGCAGCCTGACGCTAGATCCCAAGAATCCGTCGGCAGCCAAGGTTGAGGTCAGCTTCCCGATTGCCAAAGTGCTCACCACCGATCCGGCGCTCAATGCCCATCTCCAAAAGCCCGAATTCTTCGACTCGGCAAAGTTCCCCGAAGGCAAGTTCGTGTCGACCAAGGTGATCGTCGACGGGACCACTGCGACAATCACAGGTGATCTGACGCTGAAGGGCGTGACAAAGCCGGTGACGCTGAAGGCGCGCTTCGTCGGCGCTGGTCCGATGGTCATGGGCCCGCCGAAAATCAACGTCGGCTTTGCCGCGACGACGACAATCAGCCGCAGCGAGTTCGGGATCAGCTATGGCGTGCCGCTGGTCGGCGACCGCGTCGACCTGACGATCAACGCGGCCTTTGCGGCCGAATAATTAGCGCGCGATCCGGCGGCGGCGGCGCTTGGCGACCGCAACGGCGAGCAGGCCGCCGCCGAACAGCGCCAGCGAGGCGGGCTCAGGCGTCTTCACGGTCTTGAACGCGACATTGTCGAATTCGAAGGCGATGCCGTTGCTGATGAACTTGACCTTGTTCACGATCTCGTTCGGCGAGAAATAGATGTTCACATAGCGGTTCGACCCGCCCGACGACTGATTGCCCGGCACCGCGTTGGCAGCGAGCGCCTGCGCGCCCGTCACCGTCGTGACCAGCGTGTTGTTGTTGTAGAATTCGATCGAATTGTAATTGTCGATCGAGCCCCAGTAGAGGCCGAAATAGGTGAGCTTCTTGTTCGGGGTGATCAACGACAGCGGCGACACGGTCGCGGTGCCGTTGCTGCCATTCTTCGGGATGCTCATGTAGCAGGTCGTGTCGCCAGCGGGCGCCGCGTAATAATTGACCTGGCTGCCCGTCACGATCTGGTAGTTGCCAGTGACGGTGATGCCCGTCGTCACACCGCAATGGCCGGTCGTGCCGTTGAACGTCTCGGTCGTCACGCCTGCACCCGTCAGCGCCGTCGTATAGCCGCCGCCTGTGGCGGGAATGCCGCCGTAATTGATCGTCGCGGCACCGGCCGGGATGGCAGCAACGGCTGCGGCAAGAAGTGCGAGGCGGAGCTTCAACATATTCAATGTCCTTCCGGCCGCGCTGGCGCAGCCCATGCGCGTAACCACATGCAGCAGATATGCCAGTTGTCGTTTCATCAACGCAACCAGCAACTTGACCGTGGGCAATGTGTCGCAGCATGACAAAAGTGTAAAATATTCCGACAGTATTTTCGTCACTTGGCGAACGCCGGGCGGCCTGATACTGATCGAAAGATGAAGTTGGCGACCCGCCTCGCACTTACGCTCCTTCGACTTACACGCCCTTAGGCGTGCGATTCCGCTCGGCTCCGGCCTCGAGCAACAGCGCCTAAGGGTCATCCGAACCGCCCAATGAATTTTCGGATGAAGGCTATTTCATCATGACTGACACGATCCTGATTTTCGATACGACCTTGCGAGACGGTGAACAGTCCCCCGGCTGTTCGATGAACCTCGAGGAGAAACTGCGCGTCGCAGCGCAATTGGAAGCTCTTGGCGTCGATATCATCGAAGCCGGCTTCGCGATCGCCTCGGACGGCGATTTCGAGGCGGTGACCGAGGTCGCCAAATTGTGCCAACGCGCGACCGTCGCCAGCCTCGCCCGCGCCGCGCTTCCCGACATCGACCGGGCCTGGGCCGCCGTGCGCCACGCCCGGCTGCCGCGCATCCACACCTTCATCGCGACGTCGCCGCTGCATATGCGGGTCAAGCTCAACATGGCGCCCGAGCAGGTGCTGGAGGCGATTCGCCAGTCGGTGAGCCACGCGCGCAATCTCTGCCCCGATGTCGAGTGGTCGGCGGAGGATGCGACGCGCACCGATCCGGATTTCCTCGCGCGGGCCGTCGAGATTGCCATCCATGCGGGGGCGCGGACGATCAACCTGCCCGACACCGTCGGCTATGCGACACCGCAAACCTATGGCGCGATGTTCCGTGACGTCATCGAACGCGTGCCCAACGCCGATCAGGCGATCTTCTCGACGCATTGCCACAATGACCTGGGCCTCGCCGTGGCCAATACGCTGGCGGCGGTGATGTCAGGGGCGCGGCAGGTCGAATCGACGATCAACGGCATCGGCGAGCGGGCCGGCAATGCTGCAGTCGAAGAGATTGCGATGGCATTGAAAGTGCGCGGCGATGTGATGCCCTATCGCACCAATGTCGTGTCGACCGAGATCACCCGCGCCAGCCGCATGGTCTCGGGCATCACCGGCATGGCGGTGCAGCCCAACAAGGCGATCGTCGGTGCGAATGCCTTTGCGCATGAGAGCGGCATCCATCAGGACGGCATGCTGAAAGACTCGTCCACCTACGAGATAATGACGCCGGAATCGGTCGGCGTCGCCAATTCCAACCTCGTACTCGGCAAACATTCGGGGCGCGCCGCATTCAAAGACAAGTTGAGCGATCTAGGCTATGTGCTTGGCGACAATGAGTTCCAGGATGCGTTCAAGCGCTTCAAGGACCTCGCCGACGCCAAGAAGGCAATCTTCGACGAGGATATCGTCGCGCTCGTCGACGACGAGGTGCTGCGCGGCCACGACCGGATCCAGGTCGTCGAGGTCGAAGTCTATTGCGGCTCGAACGGGCCGCAGCGCGCGATCCTGACGCTCAGCATCGACGGCGTCGAATCGACAGCGGCGACGCGCGGCAATGGCCCCGTCGATGCGCTGTTCAATGCGATCCGCAAGCTAGCCCCGCACGATGAGGCGACGCTGCAGCTCTATCAGGTCCACGCGGTGACCGCCGGTACCGATGCGCAGGCGGAGGTATCGGTGCTGCTCAGCGAGAATGGCCGCACGACGCGCGGCACCGGCGCTCACAACGACACGCTCGTCGCCTCGGCGCGTGCCTATGTGAATGCGCTCAACAAGCTTGAAGTGAAGCGCGGCCGCAGCGCGCTGACCGCGATGAGCGCGTAGTAACGACGCCGGGTGGGTGGGTCCGGAAGACCCGCCCAACCCTGTCTGTAATCGGACTTGCCGCCGGGCCTGTTTTCGCCCGAAACGGCGCTATCAACTGGTTTCGGAGACTGACGCGATGAGCATGCCCGCCGTCCTTGAAGGACGCCTGTCGATCCCGGTCATCGCGTCGCCGCTGTTCATTATCTCCAATCCCGATCTCGTGATCGCGCAGTGCAAGGCGGGCGTGGTCGGCTCCTTCCCGAGTCTCAATGCGCGACCGCTTCCGCAGTTTGAGGAATGGCTGCAGCGGCTGACTGCTGAGCTCGGGCCCGACGATGCGCCCTATGCGGTCAATCTGATCGTGCACAGGTCGAACGACCGGCTGCTCGAAGACCTGGCGCTCTGCGTCAAATATAAGGTGCCGATCATCATCACCTCACTTGGCGCGCGCGAGGATGTGAATGCGGCGATCCACAGCTATGGCGGCATCGTCTTCCACGACATCATCAACAACCGCTTCGCGCACAAGGCGATCGAAAAGGGCGCGGACGGGCTGATCCCGGTCGCAGCGGGTGCCGGCGGACACGCCGGGACGCTGTCGCCCTTCGCGCTGATCCAGGAAATCCGTCAGTGGTTCGATGGACCCATCGCACTGTCGGGTTCGATCGCCACGGGCGACGCCGTGCTCGCCGCGCAGGCGATGGGTGCCGACTTCGGCTATATCGGTTCGGCCTTCATCGCGACCGACGAGGCGCGCGCTGATGAGCGCTACAAGCAGATGATCGTCGACAGCAATGCCGACGACATCGTCTATTCGAGCCTGTTTACCGGGGTACACGGCAATTATCTCGCGCCATCGGTGCGCGCCGCCGGAATGGACCCGACTGCACTGCCGCAGGGCGACGTCTCGACGATGAACTTCGGCTCCGACGCCGCCCCCAAGGCGTGGAAGGAAATCTGGGGCTGCGGTCAAGGCATCGGCGCTGTCGATGCAATCGTACCGGCGGCGGAACTTGTCGCCCGGTTGCGGCGCGAATATGCTGCGGCCAAGTCGCGGCTGCTCGGGACCGGCCAGTCGCTGCGCGAGGCAGCCGAATAAGGAACCCCCGCCCTGCCCCGCCGTTAGCCTAGCCGAACATCATGCAATGAAGGCAGCCGGCACATGGACCTCAATATCTCGCTCGACAGCGTCTGCCGCATCATCCTCCGCGCGCGCGAATTCGAGGTGCTGGTCCCCGAGACCGATCCGGACGAGGGCTCGAACCCCAGCGACGACAAGGATGTCGACGTCCTCGAGGACACCGCCGACAATCCCGTCGAGGAAGAACTGCGTGCGGCGATCGACGATCTGGCCGAGGATGAGCAGCTCGACCTGATTGCGCTGGCGCTGGTCGGGCGCGGCACGTTTGACGGCAGTGAGTGGGATGAAGCCCTGGAAGCCGCGCAGGACGAACACCGCAATGCGACCGACTTCCTGCTCGGCCTACCGATGCTCGCCGCCTATCTCGACGCCGGCCTTGCCGCCTTCGATCTCGACTGCGGCGATCTCGGGCAGGTCAGCTAGGTCCGCGAAAGCGGAACTCGCGGACGGCTTCCCACGGCCCCTCGAGATAGCGCCACAGCGACAGGCCGAGAATCCGGCACCGCCACGGTTTGAAGTCTCGCGAAAGCGTTTCGAGCAGAGCCTTCGCGACTGCTGGCTCCACCTTGTTCTGGATCGTCACATGCGGCCGCCAGCCCTGCCGGTCCTGCGGGATCAGCAGGCCGTGCCACGTCTCCGCGAGTTGAGCGCGCAGGTCCTCGAGGGTGTCCGACCGGATCGCGAAGGCGACCCCGCGCCCCAGAGATCGCAAACCTGGGACCGCGACGTCCAAAACGGACACTGCGCGCGCCGTCATCGACAGCCAGTCCGAGATCGCTGCAAGCTCGCCGCCCGGCAGGTGGTGGAACAGCGTCAGGTGCGCCGGCACGATATTGCGCTCCCGCGGAAAGTGCGTCTCGCGCAGCCGCTGGAACAAGGCTTGCGCGTGCGGATCGAACCGCGCCGTCAGGATCAACGGGCGGTAATCGGTCATCGCTGCTCCTAAAGTCGCGGATCGGCCTCCGTCGGCCAGGCATCCTTGTCGAAGCCGTCAAGCCGATCAAGCTCAGCGCGCGTCAGGGTCGATGACAGGCTGTCGCCATCGGCATCGACACGGTGCCACGGGAGCGCGAACAGCTTCTCGCCGATCCCCGCGACGCCGCCGACAGCAAGGACGGCATAGCGGATCGTTCCGGTCTCGGCGTCGATCATCAGGTCATGGATCGCGCCTAGCGCCTCGCCATCCGCTGCCTCGACCGTGACACTGCAGATTTTTGCGGTCGGAAGCAGCGCCATCAGACGGACTGTTCGGCAGCAACGGCCGCGCCTTGCTCATAGCGGGCGCGGACACCCAGCCAGCGCCAGATGCCGATGAGATTGACGACGAGCAGGATGATATTCTGCCAGACCAGATTCATCTGGCCATTGCTCCAGCCGATATAGGCCCAGGCGATCGAGCCGATTGAGAAAACGACAAAGCCGAACCCCGTGATCCGCGTCCCGGCATTGAGCGCGACCATCACCGCAGCGAGAGTCGTCGTCAGCGGCGCGATCCAGTTGGCAGCGGCTTCCATACTATTTCTTGCGGCCGGAACCGGACTTTTTGCCGCCGCCGTCCTGCTTGTTGACGGTCGCCCAGGCGCGCGCTTCCACCTCCTTTTGGCTCACGCCCTTCGCCTCATAGCCATCCTCGATGTGCTTGGCTTCGCGCTTCTGCTTGTCGGTATAGGCCGATTTGTCGCCCTGCGGCATCGAACGTCTCCCGCATCCATCGATGCGGCAACAAACGGCAGCGGGAGAGCGAAGTTCCGGGAGGGCCGCGCATGGTGGGCTCGCCGGGATTCGAACCCGGGACCTACAGATTAAAAGTCCGTTGCTCTACCGACTGAGCTACGAGCCCGATGCGCGGGCCGCTTCCCTACGGACGGGGGT
>CALRQP020000027.1:7500-43373 GCA_943370355.1 Sphingomonas paucimobilis | reverse complement strand
CTCATGGTCGCCGGCCGCGTGTCCTCAGCCATGGCCGCTGAACTTGGCACGATGCGCGTGACCGAGCAGATCGACGCGCTGACGACGCTGCGCACCGATCCCTATCAATATCTGATCGCGCCGCGCCTGCTCGCCTCGACGATCGCGATGCCGCTGCTCGTGCTGGTGTCGAACGTCATCGGCGTGCTCGGCGGCTATCTGATCGCCACGGCGCGGCTCGGCTTCAACGGCGCCAATTATCTGAGCATCACGCGCCGCTATCTCGAATGGGACGATGTCGCCTCCTCGATGGTCAAGGCGGGCGTGTTCGGCTTCATCATCGCGCTGATGGGCTGCTACAATGGCTTCCATTCGAATGGCGGCGCAGCAGGCGTCGGGCGCGCGACGACCAACGCGGTGGTCAGCGCCTTCATCCTGATCCTGCTCGCCAACCTCATCATCACCGTGATCGTGTTCGGCTCGTGACGGCGAAGATCGAGCTGCGCAGCGTCTGCAAGAAGTTCGGCCGCAAGGTCGTGCTCGACGGCATCAACCTGTCAGTCCAGCCCGGCGAATCCGTCGTCGTGATCGGCGGTTCCGGCACCGGCAAGTCGGTGATGCTGAAGACGATCCTCGGCATGCTGCATCCGGATTCCGGATCGGTGTTCGTCGATGGCGAGGATGTGACCAACCTGAAGGGCCGCGCACTCGGTGCCTATCGCGCGCGGTTCGGCATGCTGTTCCAGGGTGGGGCACTGTTCGACTCGCTGCCGGTGTGGCGTAACGTCACATTCGCGCTTACGCAGGGCGGTCCGGGCGGATCGGCAATGCGCAAACTGGCGATCGAAACGCTGGCGCGTGTCGGGCTCGGCGAAGAGGTCGCGAACCTGCGTCCGGCGGAATTATCCGGGGGAATGCAAAAGCGTGTGGCGTTGGCGCGCGCGATTGCCGCCAAGCCCGAGATCATCTTTTTCGACGAGCCGACCACCGGGCTGGACCCGATCCGCGCCGACGTTATCAACGATCTCATCGTCGAGCTGGTGCGCGATCTGGGCATCACCGCGCTCACCATCACACATGATATGGCGTCCGCGCGCAAAATCGCGCATCGTGTCGCCATGCTGTACCAGGGCAAGATCATCTGGGACGGGCCACGGGACCTGATCTATTCGAGCGGGAACCCTTATGTGGACCAGTTCGTCAACGGACGCGCCGAAGGGCCGATCCGCACCGGACAACTGACCCGGTGACGTCGCGGGACGAGCTTGCTGTCGCCCTGGTCCGCGCTGCGGACGGCGACCGTGCCGCGCTCAAATTCTTCTATGAACGGACCTCCGCGAAACTATTTGGCGTGGTCCACCGTATCTTGGCTGACCGCGGCGACGCGGAGGACGTGCTTCAGGACGTCTATGTGACGATCTGGCGGAAAGCGGTCGAGTTCGACCCCAGCCGCGCCAGCCCGATCACATGGGCGGCCACCATCGCCAGAAACCGGGCAATCGACCGGTTCCGGGCGCGGGGCAAGCGCGATCTCCGGCCTCTCGACGAAGCTGCCGAGGTCGCCGACGGCGCGCCGTCCGCATTCGATGCGGCGTCCACGTCGGAGGAAGGGCGACGCCTCGCAGCGGCGCTGGGCGAGATCGATCCGCGGGCAGCCGCAGCGATCCGCGCAGCCTTCTTCGAGGGGGCGACCTACGCAGACCTCGCGGAGCGCGCCGGCGTTCCGGAAGGCACGATGAAGAGTTGGATCCGGCGTGGTTTGTTGAGTTTAAGGGCCAAGCTTGAAGCATGAGTGACGACCGCAACATCGATGAACGCGAGGCGCTCGCCGCCGAATACGCCCTTGGCGTACTCGGTGGGGCTGACCGCGCGGCCGCGGAGAGCCTGCTCTCCAGCGACAGCGATTTTGCGGCCGCCGTCGCCCGCTGGAAGTCGCAGCTGTCACCGCTGGTCGAGACCGTCGCGCCGATGACGCCGTCGTCGGGGCTGTGGGACCGCATCGATACCGAGATTGCCCCGCCCGTCCGCCGCGCACCGGTTGCTGCAGCTGCCAAGTCTTCGCCCGGCTTCTGGTCGAACCTGTCGATCTGGCGCGGCATGTCCTTTGCCTCGACGGCGGCTGCGGCGATGCTCGCGGTGGTCGTACTTTCGCCGCGCGAACAAGCTCCCGTGGTGACGGCCACCGCGCCGCTGCAAACCGCGCGTGCCGACCTCCCCGCCCCCGTTCTGATGAGTAATGGCAGCAGCGCACTCGTCGCCGCCGCCTATGACCCCAATCTGCGCGAAGTGCTGGTGACGCCTGCGACCAATGTCGACGTGCCCGCCGGTCGCACGATGGAGCTGTGGATCATCATCGGCGACAAGCCGCCCCGCTCGCTCGGCGTGATCGAGCCCGGTGCGGCCAAAGCACATGTGCTGCCGAACGACGTCCGCGCCGACCTCGCGGCTGGCGCAACGCTGGCGATCAGCATCGAACCGATCGGCGGATCGCGCACCGGCGCACCGACCGGACCGGTCGTTGCAACGGGCAAGCTGACGGCGGTTTAGTCAGACAAGTCCGTCATCCTGACGAATGTCAGGATCCCTCTCCGAGTAGTGCTACCCCCGATGAGATCCTGACGTTCGTCAGGATGACGGCCTGTTTCTTCAGGCCGCGAGTTTCCGCAGCACGTACTGCAGGATTCCGCCCGCGTAGAAATAATCCAGCTCATTCTCGGTATCGATGCGGCAGCGGGTTTCGAACTCGCCTGTCTCGCCGTAAGCGCGCGTGTAGCGCACGGTCAGCGACTGGCGCGGGCGCAGGCTGGACACGCCGAGGATGTCGAAGACCTCTGTCCCATCTAGTCCGAGCGTCTTGCGGTCGACGCCTTCCGCGAACTGCAGCGCGAGCACGCCCATCCCGACGAGGTTGGAGCGGTGGATGCGCTCGAAGCTTTCGGCGATGACGGCACGGACACCCAAGAGCGTCGTGCCCTTTGCCGCCCAGTCGCGTGACGAGCCCGTGCCATATTCCTTGCCCGCGACGATCACGAGCGGCGTGCCCTCGTCGCGGTACTTCATCGCCGCGTCGTAGATCGCCAGCTGCTCGCCGGTCGGCACATGCTTGGTCATGCCGCCTTCGACGCCGGGGACCATTTCGTTCCGGATGCGGATGTTGGCGAACGTGCCGCGCATCATGACTTCATGGTTGCCGCGGCGCGCGCCATAGCTGTTGAACTCGGCGCGGCTGACCTGCCGCTCGCTCAGGAAGCGGCCGGCCGGCGAGACTTCCTTGATGGAGCCGGCTGGCGAAATGTGGTCGGTGGTGATCGAGTCGGCAAAAATCGCGAGCGGCCGTGCGCCGGTGATGTCACCGACCGGTTTGGGCGTCATCGTCATGCCCTCGAAATAGGGCGGGTTCGCGACATAGGTCGACGACGGATTCCACTTGTAGGTGTCGCCGCCCTCGACCTTGATCGCCTGCCAGCGCACATCGCCTTCGAAGACATTGCCATAGCGGTCGCGGAACATGTCCGAGGTGATGTTGGCGTTGACGAGGTCCTGGATCTCCTGGTTCGTCGGCCAGACGTCCTTCAGATAGACGTCCTTGCCGTCGGTGCCCTGCCCGAGCGGCGTGGTGATGATGTCGCCGCGCACTGAACCTTTCAGCGCATAGGCGACGACCAGCGGCGGCGAGGCCAGATAATTGGCGCGCACGTCCTGGCTGACGCGCCCCTCGAAATTGCGGTTGCCCGACAGCACCGAGGCGGCGACGAGGTCATTTTCGTTGATCGCCAGCGAAATCGCCTCGGGCAGCGGTCCCGAATTGCCGATGCAGGTCGTGCAGCCATAACCAACGAGGTTGAAGCCGAGCGCGTCGAGGTCCTCGGTCAGCTTGGCGCGGTCGAGATAGTCGGTGACGACCTTCGACCCCGGTGCGAGGCTCGACTTGACCCAGGGCTTGCGCTCGAGGCCGAGTGCGCGCGCCTTGCGGGCGACGAGGCCGGCCGCGACGAGCACCGACGGGTTCGACGTGTTGGTGCAGCTGGTGATCGCGGCAATGACGACATCGCCGTGGCCGACGCTGAAGTCGCCGACCGGGATGCGCTTGTCGCTGTCGCCCGACTTTTTGTAGCCCGACGCGAGTTCGGTTTCGAACGCCTCGTCGACCTGGCTCAGCAGCACGCGGTCCTGCGGGCGCTTCGGTCCGGCGAGCGACGGCTGCACGGTTGACAGGTCGAGCGACAGCGTGTCGGTGAACACCGGATCGGGCGAGGCGACGTCGCGCCACATACCCTGCGCCTTGGCATAGGCCTCGACGAGCTCGATGCGCTCGTCGTCGCGGCCGGTGAAGCGCAGATAATTGAGTGTCGCCTGGTCGATCGGAAAGAAGCCGCAGGTCGCGCCATATTCGGGGGCCATATTGGCGATCGTCGCACGGTCGGCGAGGCTCAGCGAGTCGAGCCCGGGGCCGTAAAATTCGACGAAGCGGCCGACGACACCCTTGGCGCGCAGCTGCTGCGTGACGGTCAGCACCAGATCGGTCGCGGTGATGCCTTCCGGCATATGGCCGGTCAGCTTGAAGCCGACGACTTCCGGGATGAGCATCGACACGGGCTGGCCGAGCATCGCTGCCTCCGCCTCGATACCGCCGACGCCCCAGCCGAGCACGCCGAGGCCATTGACCATCGTGGTGTGGCTGTCGGTGCCGACGAGCGTGTCGGGATAGGCGACCATCGACCCGTCCTCGGCTTCGCTGGTCCACACGGTCTGTGCCAGATATTCGAGGTTCACCTGATGGCAAATGCCGGTGCCCGGCGGCACGACGCGGAAGTTGCGCAGCGCCGACGATCCCCAGCGCAGGAATTCATAGCGCTCGATATTCCGCGCATATTCCAGCTCCATATTGTCGCCGAACGCCTGCGGCGTGCCGAATTCGTCGACCATGACCGAGTGGTCGATGACGAGATCGACGGGCACGAGCGGATTGATCTTCTGCGGATCGCCGCCAAGCCGCGTCATCGCATCGCGCATCGCCGCAAGGTCGACAACGCAGGGAACACCGGTGAAATCCTGCATCAGCACGCGCGCCGGGCGGTACTGAATCTCGCGCTCCGAAGCGCGGTCCTGCACCCAGCCCGCGAAGGCCTTGATGTCGTTGACGGTGACGGTCGCATCATCCTCGAAGCGCAGCAGATTTTCGAGCAACACCTTCATCGAATAGGGCAGCCGCGACACATCGCCGATCTGCTCGGCAGCCGCTGGGATCGAGTAATAAGCGTAGCTCTTGCCCCCAACCTCAAGCGTGCGGCGTGTCTTGAGCTTGTCATGTCCGACGGCGGTCATGGGCTGGCCTTTCGAGCGAGTGCGAATGAGTCGCCGCGCGTGTAGCAAGGGGGGTGCGGCGGGGGAAGGGCCGCAGCACCGTATCGTTTAATGTTCGTAACGTTTTCGGCCCGTTGGCGTCAGGCAGAAATGCCCGCCGCGCTTGCCCGTGCAGAGCGATCCGCTGCCACAGGCGCAGGATTCGGATGCCGGTGCGGCGGTGGCTGGCGCAGCAATTGCGATCGCCGGAGCGGCCGTCTCAACCGGGGCCGACCGCACCGCAGGCGGATCGGAACGCCCGCAAGTTGCGACACCGAACACCAGCGCGCCGACCAGCCCAAGCCCAACAAACATCGCCGGAATCCGCGACTTGCCCGCCGCGCCGCCGCCATCGAGCCGTTCACTGTACGACAGGCCGCTGCCGGGAATACCCACGGTGCCGCGCACCCCGCGCTTGCCGATGTTGACCGTCGCACCGGGTCCGCCGATGCTTGTGCTGACCCCGCCTTTGCTCAGGTTCAACCGGATACCGGGCAGCAGGCGGATAGATTTGCGGAAACGGAATCCCATGACACCCTTCATAGCTGTTTGGCGGCCGCAGATGGAACCCCGCTGCGCCCTAACCGTCCGTTCCCCCGCATGACGATCATCGCCACCTACAATATCCGCAAGGCCATCGCTTCCGACCGCCGCCGCCGCCCCGAGCGCATCCTTGAGGTGCTGGGCGAGGTGGGCGCGGACATCGCCGTGCTTCAGGAGGCCGACCGCCGCTTCGGCGCGCGGGCAGCCTCCCTGCCGCCCGAACTGGTCGCCAAGGCAGGCTGGCAGGCGGCCCCGCTCGGCGGCAAGCCCGGCGGCATCGGCTGGCATGGCAATGCCGTGCTGTTCCGCGATGGGGTCAGCCTCATCGACTGTGCGGCGATCGAACTGCCCGCGCTCGAGCCGCGCGGGGCCGTCGTCGCCGACCTGCGCGTCGGCGCGCAGGACATTCGCGTTATCGGCATGCATCTCGACCTGTCGGGGCTATGGCGGCGGCGGCAGGCCCGCGCGATCATCGCGCATGTCACGCGCATGTCGCCGCATCTGCCGACGCTGCTGCTCGGCGACACCAACGAATGGCGGCTGACCGGCGGCTGCCTCGGCGACTTCGCCGCGCATTGGCGCATCTTGCCGACGGGCGCGAGCTTCCACGCGCGCCGGCCGATGGGGCGGCTCGACCGGATCATGGTCAGCGGCGGATTACGGGTCGAGGCGACCGGCGTGCACGACACGCCGCTCGCGCGCACGGCGAGTGATCACTTACCGGTTTGGGCGAGGCTAGCGCTCTGAATCGAGCAACCCCTGGCTGCTGTTGCAACCTTGGGCGGGATGACAGATTGAGAGGGATCGGATTAGGTAGATCAATGCCCCCGCCGACGCTCACCACCCCCCGCCTTACCCTCGCCTCCAAAGGCCTCGCCGACTATGAGGACAGCGCCGCGATGTGGGCGGATCCCCTCGTCACCCGCTTCATCGGCGGCCATCCCAATACGCGGGAAGAAGCCTGGGGCCGGATGCTGCGGCAGGCGGGACTGTGGACGCTGTTCGGCTATGGCTATTGGGCGGTCCGCGAGACGGCGACCGGTCGCTTCGTCGGTGAACTCGGCTTCATGAATGTGCTCCGCGATATCGACCCGCCGTTCGGCGACACGCCCGAGGCGGGCTGGGCGCTGATGCCCTGGGCACATGGCAAGGGCTATGCGACCGAAGCGCTGGTTGCCGCACATGGCTGGGCCGACACGCATATCGCCGGGCGCACGGTGTGCATGATCGATCCCGACAATCTGCCGTCGCAGAAAGTGGCGGCGCGGCTCGGCTACCGCGAATATGCGCGGAGCAGCTACAAGGGCGCTGCGACGATCCTCTACGAACGCTTGCCGTAGCGCGCGTCGACGGCGGCCTGCGGGTCGCTCTTGCCGAGGCGGCGGACCAGCGACAGGCCGGTCAATTCGACCGCATCGCTGCGCAGCACGCGCTCATGCCGCCGGTAGCCGACATCGTAGAGCGCCCGATCCTCGCGCATCGCATCGTCGACCGCGTAGCGGGTCAGGATCGCCACAGGAATCCGCCCGGTCTTCGCCTTGCCGGTGCGGGCAGCCGCTTCGATGAGCGATGCCTCCAAGGTACCCGGCCCGGTCGAATCGTCACTCTTGCCGCCTGGTGCGATCAGCATCTGCGACTGGATCACCTGGTCGGCACGCGCCGCCGCAAGCTCCAGGGCGTCGCCGTCCGACACGCGCGTCGCGACAATGATCAGCGCCGGGGCAGACTTCGGCCGCTCCTCGGCCGACCGGGCCGCCTCCTCGCGCACCCGCGCCTGATGCCCGTCCCACCAGCTCGCCGCTGAGATGAGCACGGCCGCGATGGCGATGATCTCGCCGAAGGTGATCCAGCGGCGACGCGTCGCCTGTGCGGCGGTTTCCTGAGGTTCAGCCATGCCAGCTACATCGGGGGTCCGCCCGCACTTCGCAAGCGCCGCGAACCGGTGTATCGGCTTTGTTCCAAGATGACCGACGGCCGCAAGATCATCCATATCGACATGGACGCCTTCTTCGCGTCGGTCGAACAGCGCGACGACCCCAGCCTGCGCGGCCGCCCCGTCGCGGTCGGTCATGCCGGCGGGCGCGGTGTGGTCGCTGCGGCGAGCTACGAGGCGCGCAAATTCGGCGTGCGTTCGGCGATGCCGTCGGTGACGGCGATGCGCAACTGCCCCGAGCTGGTGTTCGTGCCGGCGCGCTTCGACGCCTATAAGGCCGTGTCGCGGCAGATCCGCGCGATTTTCCACGACTATACCGACCTCGTCGAACCGCTGTCGCTCGACGAGGCCTATCTCGACGTGACGCACAACAAGCGCGGCATCGCGACGGCGACCGAGATCGCCCGCGAAATCCGCGCGCGCATTCCTGAGGAAACGCAGCTGACCGCCTCGGCCGGCGTCTCCTACAACAAGTTCATCGCCAAGCTCGCCTCTGACCACCGCAAGCCCGACGGGCTCTGCGTGATCACCCCGGCGAAGGGCCCCGCCTTCGTGGCGGCGCTGCCGGTCAAGCGCTTCCACGGCGTCGGGCCGAAGACGGCAGAGCGGATGGAGACGCTCGGCATCCTGACCGGTGCCGATCTCGCGGCGCAGACGCTGGAGTTTCTCGAGGCACGCTTCGGCAAATCAGGCCGCTATTATTACAATGCCGCGCGCGGCGAGGATCACCGCGAGGTCACGCCCGACCGTCCGCGCAAATCCTATGGGTCGGAGAACACTTTCGCGCGCGACCTGACCCGGCATGAGGAGTTGCTCGCCGGACTTGCGCCCGCCGTCGACTCGCTCGGCGGCTATTGCGAGCGTGGCGGGGTGCCGGCGCGCACCGTCACGTTGAAGCTGCGCTACGCCGATTTCCGCACCGCGACGCGCAGCCGGACCTGCGCTGAAGGCTATCGCGACCGCGCGGCGATCGAGGCGGCGATGCGCGAACTGGTCGATGGGCTGCTGCCGCTCGAACAGGGCGTGCGCCTGCTTGGCTTGTCGCTGTCGAACTTCGGCCCCATCTTGGCACCGCAAACACCGCCGCAACTGACGCTGGCGCTGTAGGGAGCGAAGACATGGTCAAGGCAGTCTGGAACGGCGTGACGATCGCGGAGTCGGACGACACCGTCGTCGTCGAGCGCAATCATTATTTTCCATTGGCCGCCGTTGACCCCGCCGCGCTGAAGCCGAGCGGGACGACCTCGGTCTGCCCGTGGAAGGGCACCGCGAGCTATTATACCGTCGTTGCCGGCGGCCGCGAAAACCCCGATGCGGCCTGGTATTACCCCACCCCCAAGGACGCCGCCGCCGAGATCAAGGGCCGCGTCGCCTTCTGGAAGAGCGTCATGGTCGGCTGACGCCCCTTGCCCTGCGCCCTCCGCACCGCGACATAGGGGCTCGTTGTTGGAGAGTACGATGCCCGATGCCCCCGCCCCCGTGGCCGTCCGGCTGGCCGATTACCGGCCGCCCGCCTGGCTGGTGCCGGACATTGCGCTAAGCTTCGCGCTGGATGCCGACCGGACTGTCGTGACGTCGCGGCTGACCGTGCAGCGGAACGGTGCCCACAAGGAGCCGCTGCGGCTCGACGGATCGGGGCTGCGCACGCTGTCGGTGACGTTGGACGGCACGGCGCTACCGGCGAACGCCTGCAGCGAAGAAGCTGGACAGCTCGTTGTGCCGGTCACGGGCGATACGGCCATCATCGAGACCGTCGTGGAAATCTCGCCCGCCGCCAATTCGCAGCTCATGGGCCTTTACGCCTCGGGCGGCAATCTATGCACACAGTGCGAAGCGGAAGGGTTCCGCCGCATCACCTGGTTCCCCGATCGGCCCGATGTGCTGTCGCGCTACAGTGTGCGGCTGGAGGCGGACCGCAAGACCTATCCGGTGCTGCTGTCGAACGGCAACCCGGGTGCTGTCGGCGACCTGCCTGGTGGCCGGCATTATGCCGAATGGGCCGATCCCTTCCCCAAGCCCTGCTATCTGTTCGCGCTGGTCGCCGGACGTCTGTCGCCATTCCGCGACCGGTTCACGACGATGTCGGGCCGCAGCATAGACCTCGCAATCTGGGTCGCCGAGGCCGACCTGCCCAAATGTGCGCATGCGATGGAGGCGCTCAAAACCTCGATGCGCTGGGACGAGGAGCATTATGGGCGCGAGTACGACCTCGACATGTTCAACATCGTCGCGGTCAGCGATTTCAACTTCGGCGCGATGGAGAACAAGGGCCTCAACATCTTCAACTCGAAATATATTCTCGCCGACCCCGACACCGCGACCGACCTCGATTTTGACCAGGTCGCAGCAGTGGTCGCGCATGAATATTTCCACAACTGGACGGGCAACCGCATCACCTGCCGCGACTGGTTCCAGCTGTCGCTGAAGGAAGGTCTGACCGTCTACCGCGATCAGGAATTCTCCGCCGATATCGGCAGCCGTGCCGTCAAGCGCATCGAGGATGTCCGCATCCTGCGCGCCGCGCAATTCCCCGAGGACGCAGGTCCGCTCGCCCACCCGGTCCGGCCCGAATCCTATATCGAGATCAGCAACTTTTACACGGCAACGGTCTACAACAAGGGTGCCGAGGTCATCCGCATGATGGCGGCGCTGCTCGGGCCCGAGGCCTATCGCAAGGGTTGCGACCTGTATTTCGAACGGCATGACGGGCAGGCAGTCACCGTCGAGGATTGGGTGCGCGCACATGAGGACGCTTCGGGCCGCGACCTGACGCAGTTCCGCCGCTGGTATTCGCAATCGGGCACGCCGCGCGTGACGGCGACGATCGCGCATGATGCAGCCAAGCAGACGGCGACGCTGACGCTCGCGCAGGCCACTCCAGCGACGCCCGGCCAGCCCAGTAAGGCCCCATTCCACATCCCGCTGCGTGTTGCACTGTTCGATCCCGCAACCGACGCAAAGCTCGGCGACGAACGGCTGCTCGAACTGACAGATGGCAAGGCCTCCGCCACCTTTGCGGATGTCCCGCATGCGCCGCTCGTCTCGCTCAACCGCGGTTTCACGGCTCCGGTCGTCATCGAAGCAAAACAGTCGCGCACCGATCTGGCGTTGCTGTCGGCCTATGACGACGATCCGTTCGCGCGCTACGAGGCGATGCAAAGGCTCGGCGTCGACGTGCTGAAGTCCGCCATCGCCGGCGGCGAAGCGGCTGACCCGGACCTGCTCCGCGCTGTCGCCGCGACACTCGACTCCGGACTCGACCCGGCCTTCATCGCCGAAGCCGTCGTGCTGCCGAGCGAGGCGTTCCTCGGCGACCAGATGGACAAGGTCGATCCCGATGCGATTCACCGCGCCCGCCATGCCGCCCGGCTCGCCCTGCTCGACCACAACCGGGAGCGGCTGTGGGATATCTACCGCAGCCACAACGACAACGCCTATTCCTCCAGCGGTATCGCCAAGGCACGCCGCAAGCTGAAAAATGTCGCGCTCGGCTTTCTCGCCGCCGATGACAGTGCCGAAGCGATCGCCGCCGCCTACGACCAGTTCGACCGCGCCGACAACATGACCGACCGGATGGGCGCACTCGGCGTGTTGGTGAATTCGGCGCGGCCCGAACGCAACGCGGCTGTCGCGGCGTTCCGCCGGAAATTCCGCGATGACCCGCTGGTCATCGACAAATGGTTCACGGCGCAGGCGCTGTCGATGCGCGAGGATACGCTGGCGCAGGTCATCGCGCTGTCGGAGCATCCCGATTTCTCGCGACGCAACCCCAACCGGCTACGCTCGCTGCTGCTGTCTTTCGCCGCCAATCAGCTGCGGTTCAACGATGCGAGCGGTGCTGGCTACCGGTTCATCGCCGACGAGGCGATTGCCGCCGACGGGATTAACACCCAGTCAGCGGCACGCCTGGCGCAAGCCCTAACGAAGTGGCGGCGATTCGAGCCGGTCCGGGCCGCGCTGATGAAGGCGGAGCTGGAACGGGTGCTCGCGACGCCCGGCCTGTCGAAGGACGTGTTCGAAGTCGCGAGTAAGGGGCTCGCGTAAGACACAGGGAGCGGTGTTACCGCTCCCCGCGAACATCGGCTTATTGGCCGGTCGTGACCGTTGTGGTCGTCTTCTTGACGACGGTCGCGCGCGCGGGCCGATGGACCACGACCCGTTTCACCGTCCGCTTTGCGGGGGTCCGCACCACATGCGACTGCTCGGTTGTCGTAACAATCGTGGTGGTTGGTGCAGCGGCACGCATCGCCTCCGCCTGAGCCGCAGCTTGTGCGGCCGTCGCGGCGGCCTGTTGCTCAGCAGCGTAAGCGCGGTTCTGCGCATCGGCGGCGCGCGCGTTGGCGTCGGCTGCTGACTGCTGCGCCATCGCAGCCGAATTCACCGCATCGACGCGCGCTGCATTCTGCGCGTCGCCACGGCGCTGGTCGGCGGCCATGATCGCCGAATCCGCCAATTCGCTCGCCGAGTGCGCGGCAATGATCGCGCGCTTTTCCTTGCCGTGCGCGAGCAGATCCTCGGCATCACGCAGGGCCGCGCGGGCCCGCGCCTGAATACCTGGAGCCTCCCCACTCGTGCCGATCTTGTCACCGGCTTCGATCTTGCCACGCGCTTCAGCGATTGCTGCGCGGGCGCGGTCGTCGTCACTGGCGTGCGCCGGCACGGCGGACAGTGCCATCAGGGCAGCGGCGCTGGCGGCGCGTGTAAACAGGGCGATACGGTTCATAGCGCGAAACTCCTCGGATTGTCTGGGTCGCCGCCTCAACGAAGCGCTGCGTTCAGATGTTCCGACCGGCATCTGCGAACTGGCGGGGGCTTACCCCAGACGGTGGCGGGTCTTCAGCGCCGCGGCCGAAAGATGGCTATTCTCCAACAGCAACGCGCGCTCGACAGCGGGATCCCGCCGATAGACGTCCGGAAAAAACTCGACCCGGCCCCGCACCGGAACAGCCGTGAAATAGGTCAGATAGACCGGAGTTGGCCGCCACATCGGGATGACCTGGGTATGTTTCGACTGGAGAATCCTCATCACGGCAGCCGAACTCCAGCCGCGATCGAGCAGCGATGTTGCGAGGCTTCCGGCGTCGGCGAGGCCCAGGCAGAGGCCCGTATCATCCGACATCGCCAATGCGAGCGTGGGGGGGATCTGCGGCCGCTGTCGGTCGGGAGCTCCAGCACATGCCGTTCCGGGATTGAGCACGACAGCCTTGGCGACAGAGGCAGTTTGCGGGACCGGCCTGCGCGGCATGAAGATGGACGCGGATCGGGTGTCGACCTGGCTCGAATTCGCCAAGCTGATCGTGCCCGCAGCGACGTTAACGAGGATATATTTGCGCCCGAGGTCGCGCGGCATCCAGCGCCATCGCTCCATATTCACGCGGATTCGATTGGCCGCCTCGCTGTCGCTATCCCCTTCCCGGCGAAGCGCCGCGCGAAGGGCCTGATAGTCAGGAGCCTGCGGCAGCAACGCCTTTGCCGTTCGGGTCAGTTGATGGTCTGCCAGCGCCCGAGCCAGCATCGGGCGGAGCACGGCCGCCGACACATTGGGGGAGGGCATATGCCATAGTTTTCGCGGCGCGCCGCGGACCGCCCCAGCCCTGAAATCGGCAAGTAGGTGCAAGGCGGAACCGGTCGCAACCGCATCGACAAAGTCCGGCAAACCGCTGCGGAGTGCCGAGTTCAGCACATGCTGGTTATAGTCGTGGGGATCGAGCCCCTCGTCGGCAGCTTCCGCGACAAGCCGCGTGAGGGCAGCGATATCGTCAGCTTCCCAATGCGGGACGTTTGGGGCGCCACCGGCCAGGAGAAGTGCTCCGGCCAGCAGGGCGGCGCGCGCCCCGTGGCTTACCCGTCTTTGCCACAGTTGCCGCTGTAGCCCCGGGCTCACCTCGTTCACGTCCGCCTCCGCCAATTACGGCGGTTTATCGCGGATTACCGAGGTTAGGCATTGATTCGGATCAACGCCACTGTGCGTTACCGCTCGGGCGGCTGCTCGTCGATGATCGCTTCCTCGCGCTTCCGGATTTTGCGCTCGCGTGCGATCATTTTCGCGGCACAGCCGGCCGACCCGCCGGGGCCAACCGTCGAGCAGGAGCCCGTGCCACCGGCATTCGACGCATCCATTGCGCCGAGCGTGCGGTCCGAGCCGCCCTGCTCGGTCCGGGCGCCGGGGTCGTTCTCCGGATTCTTGAGCCGGTAACGCTCTTCCTCGGGACGCCGCGCGCAGACGACGATTTCGTCCGGGTCGTTGGGTTTGGGGCAGGCATCGTTGCCGTAAACGGTGACGGTCCGCGTGCGATAGACTTCCATTGCGCTCGGCTTGTTGACCGGCGCGCCAATTTGCGCAGCGACCGGCAGCGACGACGCCAGCAGTGCGGCCATGATCAATCGACGCATCGATGCTTCTCCCTTGCCCGATATAATGCCTCTAGCACCTGAACGGTTGCTGAGTCAGCCGGGCGCGTGGGTGGAACGCATCAACGCTCCGCAAGGTAACCCAGCGTCTTGAAGCTCGCATGGCCGGTCGCGCCAATCACCAGATGGTCGTGTACCGAAACGCCGAGGCGGCGGCCAGCGTCGACGATGTCGTTGGTCATGTCGATATCGTCGCGGCTGGGACGCGGGTCACCCGACGGATGATTGTGAACGAGGACCAAGGCCGTGGCCCCCAGTTCGAGCGCCCGCTTTATGACCTCCCGAACATAGACGGCGGTCTGGTTGACCGTGCCCTCCTGCATGACTTCGTCGCGGATCAGGATGTTCTTGGAATTAAGGAACAGCACGCGGAAGCGTTCGGTCAGGCCGTGCGCCATGTCCGCAGTCAGATAGTCGATGACCGCTTGCCAGCTCGACAGCACCGGACGGCCGAGCACGCTCTGCTGCATCGAGCGGATCGCGACCTCGCGCGAAAATTTGATCGCCGCGATCCCCGTCTCCCCGAGGCCGGGGACGCGTTCAAGTTCGGAATGGGTCGCGGCAAGCACCGACGGCAGCGAACCGAATTCGTCGATGAGGCGGCGCGCCAGCGGCTTGGTGTCGCGGCGCGGTGTCGCGAGGCTCAGCAGATATTCGAGCAGCTCATAGTCATGGAACCCCTCGCCGCCGCCACGCGCCAGCCGCGCGCGCATCCGCTCGCGGTGCCCCGTCGTCACATCGAAGTCGTCGCCATCGTCGCGCGCCATGCCGCCAGACTAGGCAGCGGCAGGCGCTTCGCCACCCGTCCGACCGGACGGGTCAGGCGTAGGGCGGGTGGTCGAGGCCGGTTGGGCTTGCGGTGAAGATTTCGCAGCCGTCCTCGGTCACCCCGACCGAATGTTCGAACTGCGCCGACAGGCTGCGGTCGCGCGTCACGGCCGTCCAGCCATCGTCGAGCACCTTCACATCGGCACGGCCGAGGTTGATCATCGGCTCGATGGTGAAGAACATGCCAGCTTTGAGCACTGTGCCGCGCCCGGGGCGGCCGACATGGACGACATTCGGCGAATCGTGGAATACCCGCCCGACGCCATGGCCGCAGAAATCGCGGACCACCGAGCAGCGCTGGGCTTCGGCATAGCTCTGGATTGCATGGCCGATATCGCCGAGCGTATTGCCGGGCCGCGCGGCTGCAATGCCGCGCATCAGGCATTCATAGGTGATGTCGACAAGGCGTCGCGCCCGGATCGGCACGTCGCCGACGAGAAACATCCGGCTGGTGTCGCCATGCCAGCCGTCGACGACGACGGTCACGTCGATATTGGCGATGTCGCCGTTCATGAGCTTCTTCGCGCCAGGGATGCCGTGGCAGACGACATGGTTGACGCTAATGCACAGCGAATGGCTGTAGCCGCGGTAGAAGATCGTCGCCGGCACCGCACCGCGCGCCAGCACAAACTCATAGGCGATGCGGTCGAGGTCGATCGTCGTCACGCCGGGCACGACATGCGGCACCAGCATATCGAGCACCTCGGCGGCGAGCCGTCCGGCCTTGCGCATCCCGGCAAACGCCTCGGGACCATGCAGCTTGATCGTCGCGCCGGGTTCGGCGTCGGAGTCCGGTTCGAGAGTGTCGGCGTAGCTCATCATTCACCTTCTAACCGATTGACGCGGCGCGCGCCACGCGCTAAGCGGTCACATGGCCTCGACCGACCCCGACCGCATCTACACCGCCGCGCTGATCGTCATCGGCGACGAGATCCTGTCGGGCCGCACCCAGGACGCCAACCTCGCCTATCTCGCCAAATGGCTCAATGTGCAGGGCATTCGCCTCGCCGAAGTCCGCGTCGTCGCCGACGAGATGGGAGCGATCGCTGCGGCCGTCAACGCGCTGAAGCCGCCGCACCACGATTATCTGTTCACGACCGGCGGCATCGGTCCGACGCATGACGATATCAGCGTCGATGCGATCGCCGCAGCACTCGGCGTTCCCGTCGTCATGCACCCGCAGGCCGAAGCGATGCTGCGCGGCTATTACGGCGACCGCATCACGGAGGCACGGCTGCGCATGGCGCGCGTGCCGGAGGGGTCTGACCTGCTGCCCAACCCGGTGTCAGGCGCCCCTGGCATACGCATCGGCAACATCTTCATCATGGCCGGCGTCCCGAAGATCACGCAGGGCATGCTCGCAGGATTAGAGGGCAAGCTGGCCGGCGGCCGGCCGGTGCTGGCACGCAGCGTCGGGGCATGGATCGGCGAAAGCGCCGTCGCCGACCTGCTGGCGGCCACCGAGCGCGCGCACGACAGCGCACAGATCGGCAGCTACCCCTTCTGGCGCGACGGCAAGGTCGGCGCGAACTTCGTGATCCGCTCGCCCGATCCGCACGTGCTGGCTGCGACCGCAGAAGCCCTGATGGCCGGCCTGCGCGACGCCGGTGTCGAACCTGTCGATGGAGAAATCTGAACAGGCCCACGTGGCGGAATCGGTAGACGCCAGAGACTTAAAATCTCTTGTCGCGCAAGCGGCGTGCCGGTTCGAGTCCGGCCGTGGGCACCAAAGTGAGCTGACACGGGCAACCCGAGCCCGATCCGGAGAGCGAGATGGCAGGACTTTATTTCGAGCAGTTTGAGGTCGGGCAGTCGTTCGTCCACGAGATTCGGCGCACCGTTACCGACATGGACAATATGCTGTTCTGCTCGCTGACCTACAATCCGGCCGCGATCCACATCGACCATGAATATGCGAAGACCACCGAGTTCGGGAAACCGCTCATGAACTCGATCTTCACGCTCGGCCTCATCGTCGGCCTGTCGGTGCAGGACACCACGCTCGGCACGACGATCGGCAATCTCGGGTGGGAAGAGGTCAGCTTTCCGAAGCCGGTGTTCGCGGGCGATACGCTGCGCGCCGAAACCGAGGTCGTCGCGCTGCGCGCCAGCGCGTCGCGGCCGACGCAGGGGATCGTCACCTTCCTGCACCGCGGTCTCAACCAGCGTGATGAGGAAATCTGCCGCTGCCGCCGCGTCGCGCTCATGCTGCGGCGGCCGGCATGAGGCTCCGGTCGCTGCTGTTCGTCCCCGGCGACAGCGAGAAGAAATTCGTCCGCGCCAGCGGCTGCGGGGCCGATGCGCTGATCCTCGATCTGGAGGACGCCGTAGCGCCCGCGAACAAGGATGCCGCCCGTGCGTTGGTCGCCCGGCTGCTGGACGATTCCGCGCCGCGAGCCTGGAAATTCTTCGTCCGCATCAATCCGCTTGATACCGGACTCACCGCGCAAGACATGGCTGCCGTCGTGAAACCGGGGCTGGACGGGCTGCTGCTGCCCAAGGTCAACGGCGCGGCGGACCTTGAGACGATCGCGCTCGACCTCGACATCCTTGAGGCAAAGGCCGGTATGGACGCCGGATCGATCAAGCTCGCCGTGGTCGCCACCGAAACGCCGGCCGCGATGTTCAACCTCGGCAGCTACGCGCCCGCGCACCCACGGCTCGTCGGCCTGACCTGGGGTGCCGAAGACCTCGCAGCCGCGATCGGCGCAACGGCCAATCGCGACGAGACCGGCGACTGGACCTTTCCCTATCAGGTCACGCGTGCGCTCTGCCTGTTTGCAGCAGCTGCAGCGGAAGTCGCGCCGATCGAAACGCTCTACGGCGACTTTCGCGACACCGCCGGGCTGGAGCGCGACTGCCGCAAGGCGCGGCGCGACGGGTTCACTGGCCGTCTGGCGATCCATCCCGACCAGGTGGAGACGATCAACCGCTGCTTTTCACCCTCGGCGGAGGACATTGCGCATGCGCAACTGGTCGTCGATACCTTCGCGGCAAATCCTGGCGCAGGCACGCTCGGAATCGGCGGTAAGATGTATGACATTCCGCATCTGAAGGCGGCGCAGAAAACCTTGGCGGCGGCCGCGCTGGCCTAGCCGGCGCGTTGGCTATGTGTGCCGGACGTAACGGATCAGCGAGCCGTCCTTGCCCTTGGCGGTGAGGCCGGCCCAGCTCGGCACCGAATCATACCACATGTCGAACTGCACATCGCCGGTCAGCACGAAGCGATTGGCCTTGACGGGGCCACCCGCCACGGTCGGAATCGTCTCGACGCCCTGACGCGCAACGGCAGGCCGCATGAGCTTGCCATCCTGCGGGTTGATCCACGGACCATCAAGCTCGCGGCGGTTCCAGTGCGTCGCCGGCAAGGCATTGGCGGGCGCGACATAGCGCGGCGTGGCCGACCCTTCGACAACCAGCCCGCTCGCATCGCGGCGCGCGTTGACGCTGTATTTGGTGCCATTGTCGTTGGTCGTGCTGGTCAGCGACACGACCTGGTCGCCGGCCCATTTCTCGGTCACGCGCAGGCTGTATTTGTAGAAGGTGATGAAGGCCACTTTGACGACCATGTCGGCGGCAACGCGCACGATCAGGCCGTCTGGCGTTCGCTCGAAGGTCAGTATCTGCGTGCCGATCTTGCTGCCATTGCGCATCACATCGAAGGCGAGCTTGTCGCCGGGCGGCACCGGCAACGCAGCCCGCGCCGCCGAGGGAAGGGCGGCCAATGCCATGCCGCCGATGAGCAACTCACGCCTGTCGAACATCGCCATCCCTCAAGCACATAAAGGCCGACATCGATCGTGCCGGTCCGGAACCCAGCTTCGCAATAGCTCAGATAATAGGTCCAGAGCCGCCGGAAGCGCGAGTCGAATCCGATCTTTTCGATCTGCGGCCAGGCCGCTTCGAAGCGGCGGCGCCATTCGGCAAGCGTGTCGGCATAGCCGTGGCGGAAGGTCTCGACGGACGCGAGTTTTAGCCCGGCACGTTCGGTCTGCTCGGCCATGACGCGCGGCGACGGCAGCATGCCGCCGGGGAAGATATAACGCTGAATGAAGTCGGTGCCGCGCCGGTAGGCGTCATAGCGATCCTCGCGGATGGTGATCGCCTGCAGCACCGCGCGGCCGCCCGGTACCAGGCACGAACGCAACCGGTCGAAATAGGTCGGCCAATATTGTTCGCCGACCGCTTCGAGCATTTCGATCGAGACGATCCGGTCGTAGCGCTCGCTGGTGTCGCGATAGTCCTGCAAGCGTAGATCGACACGACCGGCAAGCCCCTTCGCCGCGACCTGCTGCTGCGCATGGGCGAGCTGCTCGCGCGACAGGGTGAGCCCGGTGACGCTCTCGGCATGGCGGGCGACCTTTATCGCCAGCGCTCCCCAGCCGCAGCCGATTTCCAGCACCCGCTCATTGCCGGCGAGCGCGAGCAGCTCGACGATGCGCGCGAGCTTCGCCTGCTGTGCCGCCTCGAGCGACTGACCGGGCTGAACGGCGCATGCCGACGAATAGGTCATGCTCTCGTCAAGCCACAGCCGGTAGAAGTCATTGCCCAGATCATAGTGAAAAGCGATGTTGCGGCGGCTGCCCCGGCGCGAATTGGGCTGGATGAGGTGACGCAGCCGGTTGTACAGCCGCGTCGGCGCAAAGCCGTCCATGACCCGCTGGAGCTGGCTGATATTCTCTGCCGACAACGCGATCAGCGCGACGAGGTCGGGCGTCGACCAGTCGCCCGCGACATAGCCTTCCGCAAACCCGACATCGCCTGCCGTCAGGATTCGCCGGACCGCGCGCCAATTGTGCAGCTGGATGATCGCCGATGGCCCGCTCCGCGCAGCGCTGTGATCGAAGCTTTCGCCGGACGGCGTGATCACGGTGATCCGGCCACTGCCCAGGTAGCGCAGGATGCGGCGCATCAGCCAAGGCCCAATTCCCCGCGGAGCAACGGCTGGAGCAAAGGTTGCGACTTCGCCGCCACCCGGATTTTCAGCATACATGGAACGGCTTTCAGCGGACATCGATCGGACTCGTCACGGCACGGTCGGGCGCGGGCGGGAGGTGGTAGACCCCGACCCGCTTGAACCAGAGTTTCAAAGCTTCCCAGCCAATCCCCGCCACGACCTTTAGAGTCATCAGCGGATAGGCGAGCAGCGCGCGCGCAAGGCTGGCGTCGGTCAGCGCGCGCCGGTCGGCGCTGAGCGCGGCCGTGAAGACCGGCCCGCGATCGTCGCTGACCAGGATCGCAATCGACAGCCGCTCGCCGGGCGGGGTCACCGTGAAATCATAGGTCATGTCCATCCCCATGAAGGGCGAGACATGGAAGCGTTTCGGAATGGTCTGGCGCACCGGCCCGCGCTGCGTGGCATCGACGGGCAGCAGATAGCTGTGCCGCTGCCCGAAGGTGTTGTTCACCTCGTAGAGGATGGCGGCGAGCGCGCCGTCCGGGCGGTGGCAGAAATAGACGCTGAGCGGATTGAAGGCGAAGCCGAACAGGCGCGGCATCGTCAGCAGCCGGATCGCGCCGCCGCTGATCGGCATACCCGCGTCGGCCAGATGCCGCTCGACTTGCGCCCGCAGCGGCACGCTGCCGCCATCGCCATGGTCGCGGTCGTGGAAAGCGAGCAGATTGAACCGGCCGCGCGAGAACAGGCGCAGACGTCCGTCAAGCGCGTCGATCTCATCGAGATCGAGCAGCAGCGAGAAGATGCGATAGGCGAGCTGGTGCACACGCGGCTGCGTCCGGCGGTGCATGACCCGGCCGAGGTAGAGCCCCGAAGCCATTACTGCCGTCACGCCGCGGCGAGCTCCCGCGCCGGAGACGGCGGCGGCCCCAGCTGGATGCGCCCCGACTCGTCCGCGACCGTCCAGGGCCGGCGTACCCCGCCAAGCTGTTCGGCCACCGCAAGCCCCGCCTGCAGTCCGTCCTCGTGGAATCCGGCCCCGAAATAGGCCCCGCAGAACCAGCTGTTGCGCACGCCTTGCAGCGACCACAGCTGCGCCTGGGCGGCACTCGCGGCGGCATCGAACACCGGATGATCGTAGAGATCGACGCGCACCACCTTGGCGGGATCGGGGTGCCGGATCGGGTTCAGCGTCACGAACAGCGGCCGGTCCTTCGGAATGCCCTGCAGCACGTTCATCCAATAGGTCACCGACAGTGCCGAGCCGTTCCCGACCGATTCCGACGTATAATTCCAGCTCGACCAGACGCGCCGCCGCGCGGGCATCAGCGACTCATCGCTGTGCAGCACCGCCTCATTCGGCTGGTAGCCGAACGCACCGAGGATTGCCTGCTCCTTCGCATCCGGGTCGGCGAGCAGCCGCAGCGCCTGATCGGCATGCGTCGCGATGACGACATGGTCGAAAAATTGCGGTTCATTGTCGCCCGCCAGAATCTCGACGCCCGCCGACAGCCGGCGGATCGAGCGGACCGGGCAGCCCATCGCGATCCGGTTGGCGTACGCCCGGGTGAGCCGCTGCACATAAGCGCGGCTGCCTCCATCGACGGTGCGCCAGATCGGGCGGTTCGAAAGCTTCAGCAGCCCGTGATTTTCGCAGAATTTGATGAAGGCCGCCGCCGGATAATCGGGCATGTCGGCCACCGGCATCGACCAGATCGCCGCCGCCATCGGATAGAGATGATCGTCGCGGAACGCCGCACTATAGCGCCCCCGGTCGAGATAGGTGCCAAGGCTCATGTCGCCCAGCCCCGCCAGATCGCGCGGCGCGGCGCGGTAAAAGCGCAGCAGGTCGCGCATCATCGCCCAGAAGCGGGGCCGGAACAGGTTGCGCCGCTGCGCGAACAGCCCGCCAAGATCGGTCCCCGAATATTCGAGACGCCCTTGGTCGAGCGACACCGCGAAGGTCATTTCGGTCGGCTTGGTCGGCACCTCGAGATGCCGGAACAGCGCGGTCAGATTGGGATAGGTCTGCTCATTGTAGACGATGAAGCCGGTGTCGACCGGCACGCCGTCCGCGTCGACCGTATGGCTATGCCCGCCGATGCGATTGTCGGCCTCGAACAGCGTTACCCGGTGCCGCTGCGACAGCAGCCAGGCAGCCGACATGCCCGAAATCCCGCTGCCCACGACGGCAATATTCAGCTGCGCCTCGTCCCCCGGCATGCTGCCCCGCTCTTCATTCCCCGCCCGAACCGGTTGTCGGACAAAGCACATACGAATCCAAGTGGGGACCGGATTTCATTGGCTGCCGCACCATCCAAAAAAACCTTGCCTCCGTATATGCAGGCAGCCGAAACATGGATGTACACCGGGAGAGATGATGAGCCTGATCGAAGCCGCGACCCGCGCCGTTGAAACGCTGCCGCTCCCCGATAGCGTGACCCGCCTCGGCATCAGCCTGCTCGTCGGCCGCACCCGGCGAAAGCTCGCCGTCGCCGACCCTGAAGACGAAGCGCTGTTCGCGCGCACGATGACCGACCATCCGATCGCCGAGCACACCGATGCCGCGAACGAGCAGCATTATGAGCTGCCCCCCGAATTCTTCGGCCTGACGCTCGGGCCGCGCCGCAAATACAGCAGCTGCTTCTATGCGACTGGGCAGGAGTCGCTCGCCGAAGCCGAGGTGCTGGCGCTCGCGGAAACCGTCGCGCACGCCGGCCTCGCCGACGGCCAGCGCATCCTCGAACTCGGCTGCGGCTGGGGCTCGCTGACGCTGTTCATGGCCGAGCGCTTTCCGGGCTCCGAAATCGTTGCGGTCTCGAATTCCGCGCCGCAGCGCGCGCATATCGAAGCCGAGGCGAAGGCCAAAGGCTTTACCAACGTCCGCATCATCACCGCCGACATGAACGACTTCCAGCCCGAAGGCCTGTTCGACCGCGTCGTGTCGGTCGAGATGTTCGAGCATATGGCCAATTGGACGACGCTGCTCGGCCGCGTCCGCTCCTGGCTGAAGCCCGACGGCCGGCTGTTCCTGCATGTGTTCACGCACCGCAGCCAGCCCTACCGCTTCGACAAGGCCGACAAGGCCGACTGGATCGCCCAGCATTTCTTCACCGGCGGCATCATGCCGAGCCAGGGCCTCGTCGCGCATTTCCCCGAGAGTTTCGACGTCGAGCAGCAATGGCAGTGGAGCGGCCGCCATTATGAGCGCACCGCCGTGCAGTGGCTCGCCAATTTCGACGCGAACCGCACGCGCATCGATGCCGTGCTGCGCGAGGTCTATGGCGATCAGGCCGGGCTGTGGCGGCGGCGCTGGCGGCTGTTCTACTTGGCGACGGCCGGTCTGTTCGGCCATGCCGGCGGCGAGGAATGGGGCGTGAGTCACTATCTGCTGCGGCCCGCCGCGCGGTGAGGCTGACCGAGCGGTTCCGCGCTTACGCCGCGCATCCCGATCCGCAGACGGCGGTGTGCAATTCGATCGCGCTGCTCGTTGCGTCGAGCCAGCCGCTCTATCCCTTCTACATCCACTGGTTCGTCGGCGGCGATGCGTGGACAGGCTGCCTGACTTTCCTGTCGACGCCCTTCTTCCTCGCCGTCCCGTGGATCGCGCGCCGCTCCTCGCTCGGCGGCCGCGCGGCGCTGGTGCTGGCCGGCGTCGGCAACACCATCGTCAGCACCAAGGCGTTCGGCGAAGCCTCGGGCGTCGAGCTGTTCCTGATTTCCTGCGCATTGATCGCGCTGCTCGCCTTCCGCTGGTCCGAGCGCGCGGTGATGCTGGCACTCGTCGTCCTATGCGGCGCGGTCTTCGCCGGCCTGCACGGCCGCTACGGCGCGCCGGTCGGCGAGTTCAGCCCGACCGAATATGTCAATTTCTTCCGCATGAACGCCTCGAGCGCCACTGCGTTGTCGGCCATCGTGACCTTCAGCTTCGCCAACGCCCGCGGCTGGCTGCGCTGGCGGGCGCGTTAGGCCAGCGCGCGGGTCACCAGATAACCAATCGTCGCTGCCGCCGCGGTCACGAATGTCCCCCAGATCAGATCGGCAACGGTCACCGTCGTTGACCAGCCGCGCATCGTCGCCTGATTGGTCAGATCATAGGTCGCATAGCAGACCAGCCCCAGCAGCGCGCCGCGCCCGGTGGCAGCGCTCCAGTGCCCGGCGGCGAGGCCCGGCAGCACCGCGAACACCACGATGCCGAACATGTACAGCGTGTAGAACAGCACCGCCGGTGCCATGCTGAAATCGTCGCGCATCAGTCCGCCGAGCTCCGCCCGGTACAGCCGCGTCGCCGTCAGCGTCAGCCAGACCGCGTCGAATCCGACAAACGCCAGCGCGGTCGCGACATAGGCGATGAGATAGGTCTTCATGCAATCGGCCTTCCGGTTCGTAACGATGCCTAGACTGCGCGAGGCCGCACCGTTTCGCAAGGCTGCGGCGAGGACTTCAAAAGGCGCGCTCGAGACGGACCGTCAGGGATCGTGGCCGCACCGGTGTCCGCTGATCGGTGGTCCGGATCGAAAATGGATTGCCGAAACTGAAGCTGTCACCGACGCTGTCGAAGATGTTGGTGACGCCAACACCCAGACGCCACGACGCCGATGACAGGCTCGTGTCGAGGTCGGCGATCGCATAGCCGCCCATCGGCCGGTCCAGCGTCGGGTCGAAGGATAACCGCGAATGTCCAATGTAGCGCAGCGAGCCCTCGATCGACAGGCGTGCGGTGCCGATGCGCCGGTCATGCTCGACCGAAAGGCGCGCGCTGCGGTCGGGGACGCTCGGCAGGCCGGATTCGCTGCGCGATGCGCCGCTCGCGAGGGCCCGTACCAACTCGGCCTCCTGGACGACGAAAACGGCCTCGATATGCCAGCCATGGATCGGTGTCGCCTTGACGGTCAGCTCGCCGCCGAGATTGCGGCCATTGCCGATGTTGGCGGTACTCACCAAGCCGTTCGGCAGCAGGAGGTCGGACTGGATATCAGACCAGCTGACGCGGAACAGGTTCAGCTCGACCGCCAGTCGCTGGTCGGCCGTCGCATAGCGCACCCCTGTCTCGAAGCTCTGCAGTTCGTCGGGTTTGAAGGTGATCGGTGCCCCGGCCGGGTTGAGTCCGCCCGGCCGGATGGCGCTGGCGAAGCGGGCGTAGACGATCAGGCGATCCATTGGCCGCCAACGCGCCGCCAGAGAGGGCACGACCGAGATTTTGGTGCGATGCACTTCTCTAGCCGAGACGGCACTGTCATCCTTCGAGATGGTCGCCGACGCGCGTAGTCCGCCGGTTACGTCAATATGGTCGATCAACGGCAACGTGGCTTCGCCGAACAGCGCGGCCTCATCGACCCGGTGGCGCAGGTTGAGAACGGGGGTGACAATACCGGAGGTGCCGCTCAGATTTCCCGAAAGATCGCTTTGTGCGGTCAGCAGCGCGAGGCCGGCGACCCAGGGGCGCGCGGCGGCGGAGTCGCTGATGCGGGTTTCGTGGGTCCAGAGGCGCAGTTTTTGCAGCTGATCGAAGCGGAGCGGCGCCGGCAGCGCGAAGGACGCGGCGGCGGCGCTGGCGTCGTAGCGCTCCTCAACATCATGCGCGACATAGGCGGTGGTCGAATTGACGTCGGCACCGCCGAGTTCGCCCGACACGGCGACGCGGCCGCTGCGGAAATCATTGTCGCCGGGCTCGGCGAAGGCGGTCGCGCGGGCGAGCTTGCCCGACGCCGCATCGGCATATTGCGAGTCGCGTGATTGGATATGTTGAAAGATTCCAGCGGCTTCGACGGTCCAGCCGTCGCCGATCCGCGACGACAGCGCGGCGCGGACGCCATCGGTCACGACGCGGTTGACGTTGACCACACCCCGGCCGGGATCGTCGATCCAGCCGCCGTCGCGGATGCCATAGGCAGCGATGCGGAGCGCCGAGACGTCGGTCTTCAGCGGTGCATTGAGCACAGCCTCGATGCTGCCGCCGGCCGCGCCATGATCGAGGGCCGTCAGTCCGAGCGCAAGCGAGCCTGACCATTCGTCCGGCGCGGGCTTGTTGGGGACGATGCGGTAGATACCGCCGAGCGAACCGGTGCCGTACAGCGTGCCTTGCGGGCCCTTGAGCACTTCGACGCGGGCGATATCGACAAGGCGGAGGTCAGGGTCGGGCGCGGCAAAGCTGATCCGCGCATCATCGACGTAGAGACTGACCGTTGACTGGGTCGGGCCGGAAAAGGGACTGTCGGCGATACCGCGCACGAAGATGCGGTTGCGGCCCGGACCCAGATTGGTGATCTGCACGTCGCCGCTGGCGGGCACGACGTCGGCGGTTGTGGCGACGCGGTCGCGGAATTGCGTGCGGTCGAGATCGACGACCGACATCGCAAAGGGAACGTCCGCCAAGGTTTCCTGCCGCTTCGTCGCCGTAACGACGATCTCGTCATCAAGCAGCTGGGGTGGGGCCTCGCTGGGCTCAGCGACGGAGCGGTCCAGCCGGAATGCCGATGCATCGAGGCGGGTCGCGATGAGATGCGAGCCGCGCAGGATGCGGCGGAGCGCGGCAGCGGGCTCAAGTTTGCCCCGCGCGCCGGGACTGACAACCGGCGGCAACGCGCCGGCATAGCCTACGGACACGCCGGTTTGCCGACCGAACGCCGTCAGAACTTCGCCAAGCGGTCCGGCAGGGATGGCGAGCGGCGTCCGGGGGGCAGCGGCTGCAGCGCTTGCAGCCAGTGCCAGAGCGCTAGCGAGTGCGGCGTGGCACCAGACGCGTCTCGCCACCCGACTGGACGGCATCGACGGGAAGGAACTGCTCAAGCCGTTCGACAAGCCGCGATCCATCCCCGATTTCAACCACCCCGGAAAAGCGAAGTCCCGCGACCTGCGGGTCGGCGACGACGCGGCGCCCCGCATAACGGCTCACATCGGCTGCGACCAGCGACAGGCGCGCATCCTGATAGCTGAGCCGGCCGGAGCGCCAAGCAGCTACACTATCGGGGGCGACGGCCGAGCGGAGGATCATCGCGCTCGCCGGGTTCAAGTCGAGCCGCTCACCTGCCCGCACCGGTTCAGGGCCGGCGATGCCGTTGCCCGCGACGGAGACTTCGCCTTCGGCGACGGACACGGACACGCCGTCATTCGCGCGCGTCACGTCGAATTTCGTGCCGACATCGCGGATTTCATAGCCGCCCGCGCTGACGGTCAGCTGCCGTGCGGGATCGTGACGGACATCGAAATAGGCGGCACCCGAGGCAAGCTCGATACGCGGCGACGGTCCGCCGCTGACTCGAACGGTGGTCCGCGCATCCAGACGGACCGTCGATCCATCGGCAAGGCTGACGGACCGGCCGCCGGTGGCGCCCGTCACATAACTGACCCCCGGCGTCGCGCCGCCGCCCTGCAACATCGGAACCGCGATGAGAGCCGCGACCAGCGCGGCAGCGATGCCGCCGCCCAGCGCGAACCAACGACGCGGCGCGGCAGGCTCGGCGTCATTCGCAGGCAGCAATCGCCGGACATCCGGCAGCGAATCGTTCAGGTCCGCCTCAAGCAGCGCAACCTGATCGTAAGCGGCGGCATTGGCCGGATCGGCCTCGAGCCAGGCGGTGAACGCTGCCCAATCGGCGTCGTCGGACGCAAGCCGGACCGACCAGGCACAAGCCTCGTCCATCCGTGCGTCGATCTCCGATGACCCGATCATCTCATCACTTTCCGCGCCGTAATCCTGGCGGCCTGCAACACAGACGTCATGGCTTTTCGTCTACCGCAGTCCGCAGACTGGAAATCAGGTGCCGCAGCGCGACCGCCATATGTTTTTCGACCGCACTTTTGGTGATGCCGAGCTCGGCAGCGATCTCGCCGTGGCTGGCCCCGTCGATCTTGTGGCGGCGGAATACGCGACCTGCGCCATCGGGAAGCTTGGCGATAGCCGCTGCCAGTTGGGCCGCGCGCCGACGCCCGTCGATCACCGCCTCAGCGGAGGGCGAGTCATCGACCGTCTCGCCGCCCATGCTATGCGTGTTCGCATCGACCCAATCGGCATCGCGGCGCGCACGGCGCTGGCTGGCGCGCACCCGGTCGAGCAGCAGATTGCTCGCGGCGCGGTGCAGATAGGCAAGCGGACTGGCAACCGGGCCGGACGGCGCCTCGCCGATCCGCAGCCACAGATCCTGAAGAATATCCTCTGCCTCGGCCGGATCGCGGGTGCGCGCAACCAGATAGCGCAGCAGCTGCGCCCGGTGCTCTGCATAGGCAGCCGCAAGCCCATTCGCCGGGATCGATGCGCCGTCAATGCTGATGTCGTCGGTCAAATGCTGCCTTGCACTGCGGCTTCGAAATACGACTCGGCTTTTAATGCGCCGTGCGACACGGGGACAGCGGCATTGCACTGCGGTGGCGCACGGCCCAGAGCGTCATCGTTCTAATGGCCAGCCATTCCCGCCCCCATGCCATCCTGCCGCGCGACCCCGAGCCGCGCGCGCTGCATATCATGACCTTTCTGCACAGCTTCGAGCCGGGCGGCGTCGAGCGTGTTGCGCTGCGGCTGTGTGGGGCATGGGCGGGGCTCGGCGCGCGCGTGTCCATCGCGATGGGCCGCACCAGTGGTCCGCAGGCGGGGGACTGCCCATCCAATGTAGAGCTGCTGGTCGCCCGCCGCAGCCGCCTCGCGGCGCCGTTCGAGTCATTGTGGCTGGTGCCGCATCTGGTGGCGATGGTGCGCAAACACCGGCCCGATGTGCTGTTCTGCGCCGGCAATACCTATAGCATCGTCGCGGTGCTCGCGCGGCTCTGGCTCGGCGCGGACTGTTCGCCGATGCTGCTCAAGGTCAGCAACAGCGTTGCCCGGACCGACCTGCCCGCCCCGGCGCGCTGGGCCTACCGCCTGTGGTTACGCTGGCAGGCCGCGACGTTCCATCGGCTCGTCGGCATGGCTGAACCGATGCGCGGCGAAATCGCGGCGGGATTTGCCGTGGCACCGGGCAAGATATCGATTGTGTTCGACCCGGCGCTCGACGAGGCGCTCATCAACCGATTGCAACGGGTCGCCTCGGAGCGGCGGCGCGATACAGGACGTATTCGCTATGTCGCGGTCGGCCGACTCGTCGCACAAAAGAATTTCGGCCTCGCGATCCGGGCCTTTGCGCGCGTGGCAGGCGCCCAAGACCGGCTTACGATCCTGGGCGACGGGCCCGAGCGTGCGAAGCTTGAGGCCCTGAGCGCCCGCCTCGGCGTGACAGATCGCGTGGTCTTCGCCGGTCATGTCGATGGCGTCGGTAATCATTTCGCGGATGCCGACATTTTCCTGCTGTCGTCCGATTATGAGGGCGTTCCCGCCGTCGTCATCGAGGCGCTGGCGGCAGGCTTGCCGATCGTGGCGACCGATTGCTCGGTGAGTATGGCCAGCCTGCTCGGCGGCGGGGCGTTCGGCTGGCTGGTCGGCGTGCGCGACGAGGCAGCGTTCGCCGACGCCATGCTTGATGCGGCCACAGTGACCTGGCCAGTCGAGGCGATGCGCCAGTCGGCACGCCGGTTCACCGTCGAGCGGTCGGCTGCCGACTATCTGCACCTGTTCGAAGCTGCAGCAACGTCCGCCGAAGCGCAGGCCGCAGCAGTATGACCCGGCGCCTCCTCGCCTCGATCCATGATGTGACGCCCGCACACGAAGCCCGGCTGGACCGGCTAGTGCCGCTGGTCGAATCCGCGGTCGGCCGTGGGCGGTTCGCGATGCTCGTTGTACCCGACTTTCACGGGGGCGCCCCGCTGATCGGCGGTACCGCCTTCGCGCGCCGGATCCGCAGTTGGTCGGATAGCGGATGCGAGATTTTCCTGCACGGCTTCACCCACCGGGACGACAGCAGCCACAGCGGCCGTCTCGCGCAAATGAAGGCGAAGAAGCTCACGGCGGGCGAAGGCGAGTTTCTCGGCCTCGATGCTGACGAAGCCGCGCGACGGCTGCGGTCGGGCCGATCGCTGATCGAGGACATCATCGGCCGACCCGTCGCGGGATTCATCGCGCCGGCCTGGCTTTATGGCCCGCGCATCCCCGACCTGCTCGCCGCGCTGGAATTCCCGCTGGCCGAGGATCATTTCAAAGTCTGGTCGCCAATCGACGGCGCAGTGCTCACGCGCGGCCCGGTCATCACTTATGCAAGCCGCTCACCGGCCCGCCTGGCAAGTTCGCTGCTGTGGTCGCGGATCGCCTCCCTGCTGCTGCGCGGCGCACGTGTCGTCCGCCATGCCGTCCATCCGCATGATGTCGACGCGCCGGAGCTGATTGCAGAAATCAGCCGGTCGCTTGCGGGCTTCGCCCGGTCGCATCGGCCATCAGCCTATGCCGACCTTGTCAGGGCGGACTGAGGTGGCACCGTCATCATGCCGTCATGCCCTTAGTGGCATCGGGAGCGCTCGAATGAATCGGCTGGTTTCGAGATGCTCGCCGGGGGGCCCGCATGTCTGAAAGCTTATCGCTCTCCACGGAAACGCCCCGGTTTGCGCCGCTTGAAGTGAAGCCAGCCCAGTGGCAGCGCTGGCTGGCGATCGGGCTGTCGCTGCTGTTTTTCGGCGCGGTCGCCGCGCAGCTCGATCTTGATGGATTTGCGCGGCTGCGCGCGCTGGTACCGGTGTCCCCGGCCTTCTGGCTGGCCTTCGCAGCCTATTATCTCGCGGCCCCGATCTCGGAATGGCTGATCTTCCGCCGGCTATGGCAGCTACCATTCTCGGGGCTCGCGGCGCTGGTCCGCAAGTTCATCAGCAACGAGCTGCTGCTGGGCTATAGCGGCGAGGTCTATTTCTACAGCTGGGTCCGCCAACGCGCCGGTATCACCGGCACGCCCTTCGGTGCGATCAAGGACATGGCGATCACCTCGGCGCTGGCGGGGAATGTCATTACACTGGTCATGCTGCCCTTCGCCTGGCCGGCGCTGCGCACCATGCCGCTCGGCAATTATGGCAATGCGATGCTGATCTCGATCGGCGTGCTCATGGCGATTTCGACGGCGGCGCTGCTGTTCGGTCGGCGAATTTTCGCGCTCCCGCCGAAAGAATTGATTTTGATGACGGCAACGCATCTGGCGCGCGTCATCGCGACGACGGGGTTGCTGGCGTTGCTCTGGCATCTGGCACTGCCGACGGTGCCGCTGGCACTTTGGGGACTGCTCGCCGCGCTGCGGCTGCTGATCTCGCGCCTGCCATTCCTGCCGAACAAGGACGCACTGTTCGCAGCGATCTCGGCGCTCCTCGTGGGCCAGGGCGGCGACGTCGCGACGTTGATGGCGATGATGGCGGCCCTGCTGCTCGCGACGCACGCCGGCGTCGGGGCGATCCTGGGGGCGGCGGACCTCGTCGAGGTGCGCAACAAATGAAGGTCGTGTCCGGCCTTGCCCTCTCGGTCGCGCTGTGCGGCAGTGCGGTGGCGCATGTCGCGCCCAATCCAAGACTCGGCACCGAAGGGGCCGCCTGTCGCCCGGGCGAGAGCGGACCGGCCATTGAGGTGTGGGTCGACGGATTGAAGGACCGCAAGGGTGTCCTGCGGCTCGAGCTCTACCCCGACAATGACGAGGATTTCCTCGCCGACGACGCCAAGCTGGTGGAGGAAGGCAAGCCATTCCGCCGCGTCGACATGCCAGTGCCGCCAACCGGCCGGCCGATGCTCTGCATCCGCACGCCGTCGACCGGCACCTTCACACTCGCACTGCTCCACGACCGGAACGGTGACCAGAAGTTCAACGCCTTTGCGGACGGCGCAGGCTTTCCGGGCAACCCGCATCTCGGGCTCTCCAAGCCAGCCGCTGCCAAGGCACGGATCATGGTCGAGCCGGGGATGAACCAGACCGCGATCCGGCTGAACTATTGGCGCGGCTTCTCCTTCGGCCCGCTGCGCAAGACGGGGTGATCGACCGATGCATGTTGTCGATGTCTGTGCCTTTTACACGCCGCATGGCGGCGGTGTGCGCACCTATGTCGAACGCAAGCTGGCCTGGGGCGCAGCGAACGGCCATGCGATCACGATCATCGTGCCGGGCGTCGACAACCGGGTCGAGCAGCGGTCGCGGCGCGGGCGGATCGTTCATCTCGCCGCCCCCGCCTTCCCGCTCGACCGGCGTTACCGCTATTTCGACGATCCCCGCGCCGTGCACGACGCGCTCGATGCGGCGCGGCCGGATGTCGTCGAAGCCTCGTCGCCGTGGCGCAGCGCCAGCATCGTCGGCGACTGGCAGGGCGGCGCGCCGCGTTCGCTGGTCATGCACGCCGACCCGCTCGCCGCACACGCCTATCGCTGGTTCGGGGGCATCGCCGACCGGACGCTGATTGACCGGGGATTCGACCGCTATTGGCGGCACCTGCGCCGGCTTAGCGAGCAATTCGACCATGTGGTTTGTGCCAATCCGCTGCTGGCCGGCCGGCTGCGGGCCGGCGGCGTCGCCAATGTCGTGACCATCGCGATGGGTGTCGATCCCGGCGTGTTCTCGCCCGCTCTGCGGGATGGGGCGTTGCGTGCGTCGATGCTGGCGCGGTGCGGCCTGCCGCCCGAAGCCAAGCTGCTGATCGGCGTCGGCCGCCACGGCCCGGAAAAACGGTGGCCGCTGGTCATCGACGCGTGCATCGCTGCCGGCCTGCGCCAGCCGATCGGGCTGATCCTCGTCGGCGACGGGCGCGACCGCCGCAAGCTGCAGCGGCATATCGGCGGCAACCCGCACGTCCAGCTCATCGCGCCGATTTCGGACCGGCGCGAGATGGCGACGCTGCTCGCCAGCTCCGATGCGCTGATCCACGGCTGCGAGGCGGAAACCTTCGGGCTGGTCGCCGCCGAGGCTGCGGCCTCGGGCCTGCCGCTGATCGTGCCCGACGACGGCGGATCGGCGGCGCTCGCCAAGCCGCAATGCTCGGAAATCTATGCAGCGGGAGATGGGCGGTCGGCGGCGGCTGCGATCGGGCGGCTGTTCGCGCGCAACCCTGTCGCGGTCAGTGAAGCTGCGCGCGCCAATGCTCATGCGGCCCGCACGATGGACCAGCATCTCGCTGAATTATTTGATCTATATCGTCGCGACTTGCGGGGATTGCGGGCGGCTGCCTGACGGCTCGGCAGGGCGTTCGACGGCGCGCGGCTCCTTCCGCGCATTGCGCATCGACCAATAGACGACTGCCGCGAACAGGCTGTCGCGCGACCCAGAATTCGTGACCCGCGTCATCCCGTATGCCCCGGAAGTGCGGCGATCAATGTGCCGCGCGTGGAGGGACGTCCCGACGCAGGGGCAACCAGATAGCGGGCAACGAAGCCCATATGGTCGGAGAGCATCGTGCCATCGGCCTCCCTGCCGAACGGCACATCGATTCCGCCAGCCGAGAGCAGGCTGCCGGCACCCTGCACGAAGAATTGCCAGTCCTTGCCGCGCCTGAGGATTGTGGATGCATCCACCGTCCATGTGGCGGAGTTGCGACCGGCGCAGGCGTGCAGTGCGTCCTGCGTTGGCAACAGGTCGGCCGCCGACCAGCCTCTGGCGTGGTCGACCAGGTAGGACCGGCGCGCCGCCGATTGGCCGACGTTGAAATCGCCCGCCACGACGAGCGGCAGACGCGGGTCCCGCGCCCGGGCGAGGAACCGGTCGAGCGTGTCGATCTGACGGCGATAGGCATAGAGTGATCGCGCGTCCGGGGCACCCGAGGCACCCTTGGAATTGAGGTGGGTCGTGGCGATCTCGACAGCTCCGCGACCAGGCAGCTCGACACGCGCCAGCAAGGCGCCCTTGTTGGCGAGACAGTCGTAGCCGGCACAGGCATAGCCCGGAAAAGCGACCCGTCGGACCGCCTCGATCGGATAGTCCGAGAAGATCGCGAGCCCGCTGCCGAGCAGCTTCCCTTCGGTCTCGCCGCTGCGCGCTGCTTGGGTGTCCAGAAAGGCGCGGTCCTCGGCATTGACGACCTCAGGCGTCCGCTGATCGTGGTCGGGCCCGAAGGCGACGTAGCGGTAGCCGCTATGCTCGCCGATCTGCTGGGCGCGCTCGGTGAAAGCCTCCTGCAGCACGACCACCGACGGCTGACGTCCCGCCGCGCGCAGCTTCAGCAGGCGCTGTTCGATACGGTCGAAATCCGCGGCGCGGCCGGACGTCAGTGGCCAAGGTAGACCGTGGACATTGTAGGTGAGCACCGCGAGTTGCCGCTCCCGGGCCGCGTACACCGCCGACGGTAGCGCCATCAGTATGGCCGCGATGAATGCGGATCGCAAATTCATGCCAGGACTTGGCCCAAGTGCGGATCTGCGACAGCCGCAATGTGGCTTTGGCAGTGCACGGTCTGGGCCTGGTTCCGACCCCGGTGACTGCCGGGCGAAAGACGGTGGATTGGCACGTATGCGACCTCCCGCAGCGCAACAATTGCGCTTCGCAAGTGAGACGGCACGCGGCCGTATCAACCGCAGTGCGACGCCGCAAAAATGCCCTGGAGATCCCACCACGTCACGGTGATGGGAGGCTGCAATTCCGAGACAAACAAAAGGCCCCGCCGGACGAGCCGGAGGGGCCTTTTGTTAGCTTGGTTGCGGGGACAGGATTTGAACCTGTGACCTTCAGGTTATGAGCCTGACGAGCTACCGGGCTGCTCCACCCCGCGGCGAAGACTTTTGGCGCTTCTATGACATGTGAATGGGTTATTCCCGCACCGCACCGGCTTCAAAGCCTGGCGACGACCTACTCTTCCATCGCTTGAGCGATAGTACCATCGGCGCTGTCTGGTTTCACGGCCGAGTTCGGGATGGGATCGGGTGGGTCACAGACGCTATGGTCACCAAGCTATGAAGCAGGTGCGGTGGGTTGAAATCGATGTGTTCCGTGCAGTCTTTATCAGGTCTGTCGATGAACGTGCAGACTCTCAAGCGCGAATAGAGCAATTAGTACCGGTTAGCTAAATGCGTTACCGCACTTACACATCCGGCCTATCAACGTGGTGGTCTTCCACGGCTCTGTGAGAACTTATCTTGAGGGAGGCTTCCCGCTTAGATGCTTTCAGCGGTTATCCCGTCCGTACATAGCTACCCTGCTGCGCGGCTGGCGCCACGACAGGTCCACCAGAGGTACGTTCAACCCGGTCCTCTCGTACTAGGGTCAACTCCTCTCAATTCTCGACGCCCACGGCAGATAGGGACCAAACTGTCTCACGACGTTCTGAACCCAACTCACGTACCACTTTAATTGGCGAACAGCCAAACCCTTGGGACCTGCTCCAGCCCCAGGATGTGATGAGTCGACATCGAGGTGCCAAACAACCCCGTCGATATGAGCTCTTGGGGGTTATCAGCCTGTTATCCCCGGCGTACCTTTTATCCGTTGAGCGATGGCCCTTCCACGAGGGACCACCGGATCACTATGACCGACTTTCGTCTCTGCTCGACTTGTCAGTCTCGCAGTCAGGCTGGCTTATGCCATTGCACTCTAACGGTCGGTTTCCAACCGACCTGAGCCAACCTTCGCACGCCTCCGTTACTCTTTAGGAGGCGACCGCCCCAGTCAAACTACCCGCCACAGAGGGTCCCTCGCCCAGTTTCATGGGCGTAGGTTAGACATCAGAAACGAACAGGGTGGTATTTCACATTGTGGCTCCACACAGGCTGGCGCCCATGCTTCATAGCCTCCCACCTATTCTACACAGTTCATTCCTAATGCCACTCTGAAGCTGCAGTAAAGGTGCACGGGGTCTTTCCGTCTAACCGCGGGTACCCCGCATCTTCACGGGGAATTCAATTTCGCTGAGCAGGTGTTGGAGACAGTGGGGAAGTCGTTACGCCATTCGTGCAGGTCGGAACTTACCCGACAAGGAATTTCGCTACCTTAGGACCGTTATAGTTACGGCCGCCGTTTACCGGGGCTTCATTTCGATGCTTGCACATCTCCACTTAACCTTCCGGCACCGGGCAGGCGTCAGACCCTATACGTCGTCTTGAAGCCGACTTCGCAGAGCCCTGTGTTTTTGCTAAAC
>CALRQP020000027.1:0-2500 GCA_943370355.1 Sphingomonas paucimobilis | reverse complement strand
GCTCATGCTGACATTGGCGGTCACCGGCATCGCCGGAATCCTGGTCTATCTGCGCCAGATCGGGGAGCCGCTGCATTTCCACTTCGTCATGGCGATCAGCCTGGGCATCGGCCTGTCGATGCTGCTGGCGGGCGCGCTGATGGGGCTGGTATTTCTGAGCAACCGGTCGGGGCATGACGCCGAAGTCGGGCACGACAGCGAGGAAGAGGACGAATGAGCGAATCGCACGATCCCGTGCTGCGCGTGGTGCCGCGGCGGGAGGACATCAATTCCAACGGCCATATCTTCGGCGGCTGGATCCTGAGCCAGATGGACATTGCGGCGGGCATCACCGCCGGACGGCGCGCCCGCGGGCCCGTCGCGACCGTCGCCGTCGATGCGATGAAATTCCTGCGCCCGATCCTGATGGGCGACGTGCTGTCGATCTACACCGATATCGAGCGCGTCGGCCGCACCTCAATGGCCGTCATGGTCCGCGTGACGGCACAGCGGCGCAATGAGGCTGAAGAGCTCGCGGTAACGGAAGGCCTGTTCAGCATGGTCGCGCTCGGCGAGGACCACCGCCCCCGCCCGGTCGACGCCGCCTAAAAATCGAGCTGCGCGCGCACGACGGCGGCATCGACGCCGTAGCTACGATCGTAAACCGGCTTGCTGCTGACCGGCACCACGGCTGCGGCCCGCGGCCCCCCAGTTACGACCGAATGTATATATTGCGCACTGAAGCGGACATAATCGATCGGCCACCAGTGCAGCGCGGCAAGATAGCCCGTTTGTGTGCCGCCATTGAGCACGCCACCGATCACGCCCGTGCCGGTTCCGCCGACCGTATCGGTCAGGTCGAGATAATCGATGCGACCAACCAGCTGAACAGCGCCCCAACCGCCTTCGCTGAACGGGTGGAGGACCTTGATCCTGTCGAACTTGCCATTCCTCCAGCCGCGCGTCTCGCCTGTCAGCCAATAGCCGGCCTCGCCATAGGCAGAGACGAAGCTGGGATCGCTCGCCAGCGTCGTGCCGAGCAACACGCGGCCTGCCGGAAGCACCGCGCCAGGCTGATAGGCGCGCACCTTCAGATACTGCGCCTCACCAGCAACATGCAGTGCACCGAAAATGCCCGCGGCTTCGACGCCGAGAATGCTGTCGCCGCGCGCGGCGAGATTGCCCGTATCGACAAAGCGCTGGTCGGTCGTCTGGGTAAACGGCCGCGCGCGGTACTGGAAACCGAGCGCCTGCGTCTTGAAGTTGCGATACTGGCCGCTCAACCCGAAGTGCAGCTGCCCACCGAGCGCCAACGGATCATAGGCTGCGCGCGCAACGAACATATAATTGTTGTTGTCGAAGGTCGCGTTGATCTGGTCGCCGAAAACACCTGCGTTAAGGCGGAAGTCGCCGCTGGCGTTGGCATATCCCATCCCGATGCCGAGGCGGCGGGTATTGCCGAACGCATCATTCATTTGCGCCCGCTCGACGACCGACAAATTGCGGCTCGACGTCAGATTTTCCAAGCTATTGTAGGGATAGAAATAGCCGAGGGTCAGTGACAGCGGCTTGCCCGCAGGCTCGTACGCTATGACGATGTCCTCATAGGCAACGCCGGACTGTGCGAACTCGAACAGCATCCGATATTTGAAGTCGCCGGGAATCTCGCCATCGACCCCGAGTTGCACACGCCGCGCGCGGGAATTGAAACCGAGGTTCGCCGTGCTGACCGCATTGTGCGGGTTCGATACATAGCCGGCGTCATAATTGATCTGGCCGCCCACCTTGAAGGACATGCCCGGCTGCTTCCATTCGGGGGCTGCCCGGTAGGTCGGGGTGGCGCTCTTGACCGCCTTCTTCAACTCCTCGACCTGTGCCTGGAGCGCCTCGATCTGCGCCGACAGAAACTCCACCTGCGCTGCCGCTTCTTCCGCCGACAGGGGCGCGTCAGGGGCCGCAGCTTCCACGGGATCGGTTTGCGCGCGCACCGGGCCGGCGACAACGCCGCACAACACCGACGCGCCGGACAACAGAGCAATCCAGAGCCTTGTCATCCCTTGCGCCACCTGAACCGGATTCATCCCCATCATCGCGCGCGACATTGGCTGCATGACCTAAAGATGACAACCGCATTACGGTCTCGAAACGGCCTCGCTGGGATCATCCTTTGGCATTTTGTCCCAAAGAAAAGGCCCGCTCCTCTTCGGAGCGGGCCTTGATCTATCGCGACGCCTAAGTTCACGCGTCGACGGTTTCGCGCTCCGCACCCTGGTCGCGCCGGGGCCGGCCGCGACGGCGGCGCGGCGCGGGCGCTTCGTCCTCCGCCTGGGCCTCGTCGGCGGACTGCGCCGATTCGGCCTGCTGCGCCGGTTCGTCGGCCGGGCCATTGTCATCCGCGCGGATCGCCGGCGGCATGCCCTGCGGGGCCGCATGCGTGACCGTCATGTCGCTGACGCGGATCGGCTCGGGCGAATCATAGCCGTCGTCGTCGCCGCCATCGTCATAATAGTCGCGGCGCTGA
>CALRQP020000026.1:0-45268 GCA_943370355.1 Sphingomonas paucimobilis | reverse complement strand
CGCCCTAGCGAGCGAGTCGGCCCCGCCCTGCAAGGGCGAGGACGCATCAAACAAACTGCCGCACCACGTCGATGAATTTCTGCACCGAAATCGGCTTTGAGACATAGGCTTCGCAACCGCCGGCACGGATGCGTTCCTCGTCGCCCTTCATCGCGAAGGCGGTAATCGCGATGACGGGAATGTTCGCGAGGCCCGCATCGGCCTTCAGTTCGCGGGTGATGTCGAGGCCCGACACTTCGGGCAGCTGTACGTCCATCAGAATCAGGTCGGGCCGCCGCTCGCGGACCAAGTCGAGGACGCCGCGGCCGTCCCGCGCCTGCAGCGTCGCATAGCCATGTGCTGCGAGCAGGTCGCAGAACAGCTTCATGTTGAGGTCGTTGTCCTCGACGACCAGCACGGTTTTCGACACGGGCGCGACCCCATTTTTCTTGGGCGCGGGCAAGCGATCGAGGCTCGCCCAACGCGGGGCGTATCTCTACACGGGGATGGTGACGAACCGCCAGCACTCTTCCGCTGACCCCGAAGTCCTGGCGCTGATGGCGCTGGCCTGGACTGTCGGCCAGGACGGGCTGGCCGACCGGTTGCTGGCGGTCACCGGGATTGCAGCCGAGGATCTGCGAAGCCGCGCGGGTGAGCCGGCGGTGCTCGCAGCGGTGCTGGGCTTCCTCGAAAGCCACGAACCCGATCTCATTGCCTGTGCCGAGGCGATCGGCGCGACACCGGCACAATTGGTGCAAGCAAGGATGATCCTCGACTCATGACCGACCGGCCGCTGATCATCACCGACTGCGACGAGGTGCTCATGCATTTCGCGCAGCCCTTTGCCGCCTATCTCGACGCGGTGCACGACATGGAGCTGAAATTTCGCAGCTTTTCGCTGGCCGGGTCGATCACCCGCCGCGCGTCGGGCGCGAGCCTTGAGCAGGCCGACGTCGAGCCGCTGATCGACAGTTTTTTCGATACGCATATCCATACGCAGGAACCTGTCGAAGGCGCGGTCGACGCGTTGACGCGCCTATCGGAAATCGCCGACATCGTCATCCTGACCAATATCAAGGAAGTCGTGCGGCTGGCGCGCAGCCATGAACTCGACCGGCTCGGCATGCCCTATCCGGTGCTGCCGAATCAGGGGCCGAAGGGCATGCCCGTCGCGGCGCTGGCGGCGGAGCGGACCGGGGCAGTCGTGTTCATCGACGATCTGCCGCCGCACCACAGCTCGGTCGCCAAGCGGGCGCCGCAGGTGCAGCGGCTGCACATGGTCGCTGACCCGGTGCTGCGCGACCTGCTGCCCCCTGCCCCGGACGCACATGCCCGGATCGACGACTGGGCGACCGCCGAAGGCTGGATTCGCGAGCGGCTGGTCGGCGGCGGCGCTTGAACTTTGGCGGGGGCCATGCTTTGAACCGCGCATGAGCATCGAAGACAGATTAACCGCCCTCGGGATCGACCTTCCGAAGGCGGCCGCCCCGGCTGCCAACTATGTGCCCTTCGTGATGCACGACGGCCTACTGCACATCGCCGGGCAGATCCCGTTCACCGCCGACGGCGGCCTCGTCAAGGGCGTGCTGGGCGGCGGCATGGATGTCGCGGGCGGCGCGGATGCGGCGCGGCTGTGCGGGCTCAATCTCATCGCGCAGATGAAGGCGGCGCTCGGCGCGCTCGACCGGGTGACGCGCGTCGTCAAGCTCGGCGTGTTCGTCGCGTCGACGCCGGATTTCACCGACCAGCCGGAAGTCGCGAACGGCGCGTCGAACCTCATGCTCGAAGTGTTCGGCGACCTTGGGCGGCATGCCCGGTCGGCGGTCGGCGTGCCCGTCCTGCCGCGCGGCGTCGCGGTCGAAGTCGATGCGATCGTCGCCTATTCCGACGCGCGATAGCCCATGCGGTGGCCGAAGCTCGACATCGAGCCCGAGACGATCGATTTCCTGCGGCGGCAGCCCTATGCGCACCGGGGACTGCACGACGCGAAGGCCGGTATCCCTGAGAATAGTCTCGCGGCGTTCGACCGGGCGATCAAGGCGGGAGTCGGCATCGAACTCGATGTCCGGTTGACGCGCGACGGCGATGTCATCGTCTTCCATGACGAGACGCTCGACCGGCTGACCAACCGGCGCGGGCCGGTCTATGCGCTCAATCGCGACCAGTTGCGCGGGGTGCACATCGCCGGAACCGCGAACCGGATCATGACGCTGCACGACACGCTGATCCACATCCGCGGACGCGTGCCGGTGCTCATCGAGGCGAAGACCAGCGGCATCCCGCAATATCAGCCGGTCTGTTTCGCGATCCGGCGCGCGCTCGAAGGCTATAAGGGCAATTGCGCGGTGATGTCGTTCGATCCGCGCCTGACCGGCTGGTTCTACCGCCATCACCCGAAAGTGGTGCGCGGGCTGGTGATGACCGAGGAGGAGCGCAAGCCGCTGTCGCGCTGGAACCTGCGCAAGCGCATCAAGCGCCAGCTGGTGATCTCGCACGCGCATCCGCATTTCATCGCCTATGACGTCGGCAAGCTGCCCTCCACCTTGACGGCCAGCGCGCGCGAGCGGAAGCTGCCGGTGCTGGCTTGGACGGTGCGCACGCATGAGCAGCATGTGCTCGCCGCTGCCAATGTCGACGAAGTGATCTTCGAAGGGCGCGTGCCCGCCGCCCGCTCGCCGCTCAAAGTCGCGCCCGAGGCATGACGACGCTCGCGCGTGTCGTCCCGCGCGCTGCCGATATCGACCCTGCCGACTGGGATGCCTGCGCCGGCACCGCCAATCCGTTCGTCAGCCACGCGTTCATCAATGCGCTCGAGGAGTCGGGCAGCGCGACAGCGGCGGCCGGCTGGCGGCCCGCGCATATCGTCGTGGATGACGCCGACGGCAGGCCCGCCGCCATCGCGCCCGCCTATCTCAAATCGCACAGCCAGGGCGAATATGTGTTCGATTTCGCCTGGGCCGATGCGCTTGAGCGCGCTGGCGGGCGCTATTACCCGAAGTTGCAGATCGCCAGCCCGTTCAGCCCGGTGCCCGGGCCTCGGCTGCTGCTGCGCGATCCCGCGATGGCGGCGCCGCTGATCGCCGCGATCGAAGCGGCGGTCGGGCAATGGGGCATCTCGTCGGCGCATGCGACCTTTGTCGAACCGGCGCAGGTGCCGCTGTTCGAAGCCGCGGGCTGGCTGATCCGCACCGGCGAGCAATTCCACTGGGCGAACGACGGTTATGCCGATTTCGAGGCCTTTCTCGCCGCGCTGTCGTCACGCAAGCGCAAGGCGATCCGCAAGGAGCGGGCCGGCGCGCAGGAGGGTGTCGAGATCGAGCATCTGACCGGCGCTGCGATCACCGAGGCGCATTGGGACGTGTTCTGGCGCTTCTATCAGGACACCGGCGCGCGCAAATGGGGGCAGCCCTATCTGACGCGGTCTTTCTTCTCGATGCTCGGCGAGCGGCTGGGCGACAAGGTGCTGCTGATCCTCGCCAAGGATCGCGGCAACTATATCGCCGGCGCCCTCAACCTCATCGGCGAGGACACGCTCTACGGCCGCTATTGGGGCTGCACCGAGGACCGGCCGTTCCTGCACTTCGAGCTTTGCTATTATCAGGCGATCGACGCCGCCATTGCGCGCGGCCTCCAACGGGTCGAGGCCGGTGCGCAGGGGCAGCACAAGCTCGCACGCGGCTATCTGCCGGTGCCGACCTGGTCAGCCCATTACATCGTCCACCCCGGTCTGAAACACGCGATCGAGGACTTCCTCGAACGCGAGCGCGCGGCGATTGCGGCGGACATCGAGGCGGTCAGCGAACTGACCCCCTTTAAGCGCGGCTAGGCGGCCTGACGCATCCAGTCACGCGCCGAGCGCTGCGCGGCAGCGATCTCAGCGGCGGTCATCTCGTCAGCCAGCTCGGCGCGGATGGTCTGCGCACGAACGTCACCACGGACGGCGGCAATGTTGAACCATTTATGCGCTTCGATGAGGTCAACCTGCACGCCATGGTCGCCGACCGAATATGCCACGCCCAAGTCATAGAGCGCATCGATCTGACCCTGCCGGGCGGCGTCGACGCGCGCGGCGATGAAAATATGCTGTCCTGCGGCGCCATGGCCCATGCTCGTCACTCCCTCCTGCGGCATCGCGTACGGCGATCCGATGAGGGCAATCTGACGATCAATGTTCGAAGGAATGGTTAATGGCCGGTGCGTGAAGAATCACCAGCGCGCGTGTGCCGCGATTGTGGCGGGGAAGCAGCCGGAAACTGCCGCCGTGCAGCTCGACCATCGCCTTGACGAGCGGCAGGCCGAGCCCGCCCATCGCTGCCGGCGACAGGTCGGCGGCGAAGTCGGCAAAGGGCTGTTCGAGCCGCGCCATGACCTCTGCCGGCATGCCCGGGCCTTCATCGAGAATCTCGATGATGACCCGCCCGGCATGATCGGCGCGCACGGTCAGCGTGACTGTTGTCCCGCGCCCCGTATAGCGGATCGCATTCGACAGCAGGTTGATGACGACCCGGCGCAGCATTCGCGCATCGATCCACAGCCGCGGCAGTTTCGCGTCGATTTCGATCTGCAGCGAGAGCTCGCGCGACGACGCGGCTGCGGACATCAACCGTGCGGCGGCAGCGGCCAAGGCTCCGATATCGGTCTCGCTCGCCTGCAGCCGCGCCTCGCCCGCCTGGAGCCGCGCCGCATCCAGCACCGAATCGATCGTGCCGAGCAACGCATGCGCGGCCTCCCAGATCGTATCGACATAAGATGATGGTGCACCCGAGAGCGATCCGCGCAGCAGTTCAGCATAGCCGACAATCGCGTTGATCGGCGTGCGCAGCTCATGCCCGAGACTGGCGACGAGCGCATTGCGCGACGCCCGGGTATCGTCGAGCGCGCCGCCCAGCGCATCACGTTCGCGACCCAGCCCGCGCATCTCGCTGGCCAGCTGCACCGCGAGTTCTTGCGGCGGCACCCAGCCGAGCGCTGAGTCGCCGTGCATGAGCTGGACGCCCTCAGCGAGACAGCGGGCGGCATCAGCGCGCGCAAGCAAGTCGGCAGGCGCGACGTCGTCGGGGACCTGCACGCCGCGCCGCACCGCCGGTTCGATGGCTTCGCTCAACGCCCACACGATACGCCACTCCTCATGCCGCCGGACGACCCCAACAGCCAGGCAAGGGAGACGCCGGTAAGCTTAACGAGTTGTAAACGCTGCGGTGCCCAGCGCGATATTGTCGATCAGACGAGTTGTCCCCAGTTTCGCGGCAGCAAGCAGGCGTGCCGGCCGGTCGAACTGGGTCATCGGCGCAAGCGAGTCGGCATCACGAAGATCGAAATAGTCGATTGGCGCGAAGCCCGCGACCTTGAGCGCAGCAACGCCCCGGGCAAGCGCGCCGGCAACGTCGCCACCCGCCTCAATCGCCTGCTTTGCCGCTGCGAGGGCTTGCGGCAGCGCGACCGCGCGCGCGCGGTCATCGACCGACAGATAGGCGTGGCGCGAGGACAGCGCGAGCCCGTCGGGCTCGCGCACCGTGGGGAAACCCAGAATCTCGGTGGGAATATCCAGATCACGCGCCAGCCGCCGGATCGTCAGCAATTGCTGATAATCCTTCTCGCCGAACACCGCGATGTCCGCGCCGGCCTGAATGAGCAGCTTCGTCACGACCGTCGCAACGCCGTCGAAATGGCCGGGTCGCGCCGCGCCGTCGAGATCGGCCGTCACGCCCGACACACTCACATTGGTTGCGAAGCCTGCCGGATACATTTCGGCACCGCCCGGTGCGAACAGGAGATCGCAGCCGGCCGCATCCAGCGCCGCAGCATCGGCGGCCTCCTGCCGGGGATAACGGTCGAGGTCCTCATGCGCGCCGAACTGCTTGGGATTGACGAAAATCGTCGCGATGACGCGGTCGGCGCGCCGCAGCCCCTCCGTAACCAGCACCAGATGCCCGGCATGCAGCGCGCCCATCGTCGGCACCAGCGCGACCCGCTCTCCGGCGGCGCGCCACCCGGCGACGACGCGCCGCATATCCACAACCGTCCGGACGATACGCAGGCTCATTCCAACCCCCGAATTGACAGTGTAATCTGCCCGCCCCAAAGCGTCGCGGGCAAATCATTCAGGGGTGGCGATGGCGCACATCATCGTGCTGGGCAACGAGAAAGGCGGAACGGGCAAGTCGACGACGGCGGTCCATATCGCCGTTTCGCTCGTCCATGCCGGCCTGCGGGTCGCGGCGATCGACCTCGACGCACGCCAGCGCACCTTCGACCGTTACCTCGAAAACCGCCGCGCCCATGCCGCGCGCGCCGGCATCGACCTGCCAAGCCCCGACAATGTCGTGATCCCCGACCACAGCGAAACGCTCGACCGGGCGCGGCTGCAGGCCGAGATCGAGAAATTCTCGGGCCATGACGTGATCGTTATCGACACGCCGGGCCGCGATTCGGTGCTGGGACGCACCGCGCTGTCCCGTGCCGACACGCTCGTGACGCCGCTTAACGACAGTTTCGTCGACTTCGACCTGATCGGTCAGGTCGATCCGGAGACCTTCAAGGTCAAGCGCCCCAGCTTCTATGCCGAGATGGTCTGGGACGCCCGCAAACTGCGAGCACGCGCCGACGGCGGCAGTGTCGATTGGGTCGTGCTGCGCAACCGGCTGTCGAGCCTCGAGGCGCGCAACATGCGCCGCGTTGGCGGGGCCATCGACGAACTGGCCAAGCGCGTTGGGTTCCGCGTCATTGCGGGCCTCAGCGAACGCGTCATTTATCGCGAACTGTTTCCGCGCGGCCTGACGCTGCTCGATCTCGACGCCATCGATGATGCGAGCCTCAGCCATGTCGCCGCGCGCGCCGAACTGCGGACGCTCGTCGCGGGGCTTACGTTGCCCGCCCTTGGGGTCGCAGCGCGCGAGAGCGTTCCAGCATGACCAAGCTGATCCTGTTCGCAGCGCTGGCTATCGCTGCCTATATGTACCTGACCGGGCAACTGAAAGCTGGTCGCAACCGGCTGAGCCTTGCCGAGGCACGCGACGTGCTCGGCCTTCCCGTCGATGCGGATGCTGCCGCCGTTCGTGCTGCCCACCGCCGAATCGTCGCGCAGGTGCATCCCGACAAGGGCGGCACCGCTGACCTGACCGCCCGCGTCAACGCCGCGCGGGACACCTTGCTCGCGGCCCTGAAACAAAACCCGGCGTGATCTGTCTGTAGTCATGTCAACCGGGCACCAGCCTGGATGATGGCCCTTAAACGGAGTTTCCCGTGACCCATGACTTCCACCCGACGACGCTGCGTGAATATGACATCCGGGGCGTGATCGGCGAGACGCTCGGCGAAGCCGATGCGCGCGCGATCGGGCGCGGCTTTGGCACCCGCGTTCGCCGCGCCGGGGGCAGAAAAGTCAGTGTCGGCTATGACGGACGGCTGTCGTCGCCGGCGCTGGAAGCGGCACTCGTCGAGGGGCTGCGCGCGTCGGGCTGCGATGTCGTGCGGGTCGGGCTTGGGCCGACGCCGATGCTCTACTGGTCGGTGCATGAGCTGAACGCCGACGGCGGGGTGATGATCACCGGTAGCCACAATCCGCCCAACCACAATGGCTTCAAGATGATGCTTGGCCACGGCCCCTTCTACGGAGCCGACATCAAGGGCATCGGCGAAATGGCAGCAGCGGGCGACTGGGAGAGCGGTGCGGGCAGCGTCGAAACCGTCGATCTGCGTGACCGCTATGTCGACCGGTTGCTCAAGAATTTCGACGGGCGTCCCTACCGGATCGCCTGGGATGCCGGCAACGGCGCGGCGGGCGAGATCGTCGAGAAGCTGACCGCTCGGCTCCCCGGCCAACACACACTGCTGTTCACCAAGATCGATGGCACTTTCCCGAATCACCACCCCGATCCGACCGAAGAGAAAAATCTTGTCGATCTGCGCACGGCCGTCGCCGCGGGCGGCCTCGATTTCGGCATCGCCTTCGACGGCGATGGCGACCGGATCGGCGCGATCGATGGCGAGGGCCGGGTGATCTGGGGCGACCAGCTGCTGACGATCCTCGCCGAGGATGTGCTGGCCCAAGTGCCGGGCGCGACGATCATCGCCGACGTCAAGGCGAGCCAGGCGCTGTTCGATCATATCGCCGCGCGTGGCGGCAAGCCGCTGATGTGGAAAACGGGCCACTCGCTGATCAAGGCGAAGATGAAGGAAACCGGCAGCCCGCTCGCCGGCGAGATGAGCGGCCACATCTTCTTCGCGCACGACTATTATGGCTTCGACGACGCGCTCTATGCCGCCGTCCGGCTGATTCGCGCCGTGTCGAAGCTCGGCGGTTCGCTGACCGCGCTCAAATCGGCGATGCCGGCGATGATCAATACGCCCGAGATGCGCTTCCAGTGCGACGATACCCGCAAATTCGCTGTGGTCGCCGAGGTGCTCGCCCGGCTGAAGGCAAGCGGCGCGACGGTCAATGAAACCGATGGCGCGCGGGTCAACACCGCCGATGGCTGGTGGCTGCTCCGAGCATCTAACACGCAGGACGTATTGGTCGCCCGGGCTGAGGCGAGCAGCGAGGCCGCTTTGGCGCGATTGGTCGCGCAGATCGACGAACAACTCGCCGCCAGCGGCGTCGAACGCGTTGTAATCGCTGGACATTGACCTCGCGCAAAAATTATTGTGCAGTGCAGCAAAATTGACTTGAAACTGCAACTCTCTCGAACTATGTTGCAGTGCAGCATGATACTGCGGGAGCATATGATGGACAACAACACCACCCCGGCCCCCCGGCAACGCGGACCCAAGGGCACGTTCCTGCCCCGTACCGCCCAGCCGGCCGTCGTTGCAACTCCGGTCGAGGCGATTGCCCCGGTCGAAGCCGTGGCTGTCGAGCCCGTCGCCGCACCCGTGCTTGAGACCGTAACCGAAACCATTGCGGCCCCTGCCGCCCCCAAGGAGATCGTTAAAATGGCTAGCAAGATCGAAGAGACCGTGAAGACCCAGGCCGAAACCATCATGTCGCAGGGCAAGGCTGCCTATGAGCAGGCCACCACGCGCGCCAAGGACGCGTTCGAGAAGACCCAGGCGACCGTCGCCGAGCTGACCGCCTTCACCAAGGGCAATGTCGAAGCGATCGTCGCGTCGAACAAGGCCGCTGTCGCCGGCTTTGAGACGATGGCGCAGGCGTCGGCCGAATTCGCCAAGGCGTCGGTCGAGAAGACCACCGCTGTCGTCAAGACGCTCGCTGCCTCGAAGTCGCCGAACGAGTTCATCACGACGCACAATGAATTCGCCAAGGCGCAGTTCGATGCAGCCGTCGCCGAAATGTCGAAGGCGTCCGAGACCTTCCTGAAGATCCTCGGCGAAGTGTTCGAGCCGATCTCGAACCGTCTCGCGCTCGCTGCCGACAAGGTTGCGAAGGCCGGCGCGCGTTAATCTGCGCTGCCGAGCGACGAAAATTGCGGGCGGGGGCGAAAGCCTCCGCCCGTTTTCCTATGGCCCGCCCCTTGTCCCGCGGGGCCGCGCTGCCATATTATGCCTCCATGCTTTCGGCCCGCTCCCTCACCATTCAAATGACGGACGACCCCAACCGGGTCGACGATGGCGATGGCCAGACCGGCGTGGCCACGAAAACCAAGCCCAAGACCAAGCGGCCATCGCTCTACACCGTGCTGCTGCTCAACGACGATTATACGCCGATGGAGTTCGTCGTACTCTGCCTGCAGCGCTTCTTCCGCATGGGCATGGAGGACGCGACCCGCGTCATGCTGCACGTCCATCAGAAGGGCGTCGGCGTCTGCGGCGTGTTCACCTATGAGGTCGCCGAGACCAAGGTGAACCAGGTGCTCGACTTCGCGCGCCAGCACCAGCATCCGCTGCAATGCACGATGGAAAAGGCTTAGGCGCTAGCCCGCCGCCCGTTTTCCGGTTTTAGCGGCCGATTGTAACTTGCAGGAAGGACGGGACCGGGTTGTCGGCTCCGCCGAACCGGCCGGAATCGGCTGCGTCGGGCAGGCCGCGCGAATCTGCGTCGCGGCGCGGGCGGTCGTTGCGGGGTTCGGCAGGCCGCGATTGCTCACTGCGCGGCGGTTCGGTCCGGACCGGCTGCGGCCGGGCTTGCGGCGCTGGAACGGGCGCTGCTTCGATAACGGGTGCTGCAACGGTCGCTTCATCCGGTGCGGTCGCATCCTCGCGCGGACGGCGTGGAGCGCGGGCGCGGCGGGATTTCGGTGCCGCCGGTGCTTCGGTCGGCTCCGGCGCCTCTGGCGCTGCCGCATCGACCTTACCGATCGCAGCAGCTGCATCGGCGGCGCGCGGCACCTTCTGGCCGATCAGCTTTTCGACTTCGGCGATATTCTCCGCATCCTCGTCGGTGAACAGCGTGATCGCGATGCCGGTTGCCCCCGCGCGGCCGGTGCGCCCGATGCGGTGGACATAGTCTTCGGCGTGATGCGGCACGTCATAGTTGAAGACGTGGCTGACACCCTTGATATCGAGACCGCGTGCTGCGACGTCCGACGCGACAAGGATGTTAATCTCGTCCGCCTTGAAGCGATCGAGCGTCGCCATGCGGTCGGGCTGTTCCATGTCGCCATGGATCTGGCCGACGCGGAAGCGGTCGCGCTTCAGCGTGTCGGCGAGCGCCTTCACGTCGCGCTTGCGGTTGCAGAAGATGATGGCGTTCTTGACGTCGCCGCGCAGCAGGTCGCGCAGGATCGTCGGCTTGGTGCGGGCGGTCGCCTTGACGAGCGACTGGGTGATCGACGCATTGGTGCTGGCGGGTCGCGCCACCTCGATCAGCTTCGGATTGTCCATGAAGCGATCGGCGAGCTTCTTGATCGGCGGCGGCATAGTCGCCGAGAACAGCAGCGTCTGCCGCTGCGCCGGCAGCTTGGTGCAGATCTCCTCGATATCCGGGATGAAGCCCATGTCGAGCATGCGGTCGGCTTCATCGATGACGAGCAGCGAGCAGCCGGTCAGCAAGATCTTGCCGCGACCGAACAGGTCCATGAGGCGGCCCGGCGTGGCGATGAGCACATCGACGCCCTTTTCCAGCGCCGACAGCTGATCGCCCATCGACACGCCGCCGATAAGCAGCGCCATGTTGAGCTTGTGGTTCTTGCCATATTTCAGGAAATTCTCGGCGACCTGATCGGCAAGTTCGCGCGTCGGACACAGGATTAGCGAGCGCGGCATACGCGCGCGGGCGCGGCCCTCGGCGAGGATGTCGATCATCGGCAGGACGAACGACGCGGTCTTGCCAGTGCCAGTCTGCGCGACGCCGATGATGTCGCGGCCCATGAGGACCGCCGGGATCGCCTGCGCCTGGATCGGCGTCGGGTCATTATAGCCGCTGTCGGCGACAGCACGCAGCAGCTCGTCGGACAGGTGGAGGTCAGCGAAACTCAAACGATATGGCCTTGATGGAGAAGCAAGCGCGCGCTTGCGCACCGTGGGGGCCGAAAGTCAAGGAATTGCAGGTTATCGCCGCATAAACAGAGAGGGCGGGGATTGCTCCCCGCCCTCCATAGCGCCGTGATCGTCGCGACTAGAATTTCACGCCGGCAGCGACGCCGTAGCGGCGCGGTTCGAGCGTGAAGATGTTGGTGTAGAGGCCCGACGACTGGTCGGTGACATACAGGCCGGTCACCGCATTGTTGTTCGTCAGGTTCGACACGAACCCGCGGGCGAACCAGCGGTCGTCCTTGCCGTTCAGCTGAATCTGCGCGTTGACCTGCGAATAGCCACGGATACGGTTGATGTTGCCGTTGAAGATGTTTCCGTAGCTGTCGCCCGTGTAGGTCAGATCGGCGCGCGGGACGACCGACATGCCATTATCAAGTTCGACGGTATACTGGCCGCCGATCGAGAATTTGTAATTCGGGGCCTGCGGCAGCTTGTTGCCCTTGATGTTGACCGACACGCCCTCATTCAGGACCGTGACGCCGCCGAAGGCGGCACCGACGGTCGGTGCGAGTGCGCTCAGGACACCGCAGACGCTGAAGGCGCCCGTTGCACCGTTCAGACCGCTGTCCGACGGGAATGCGGCCGGCCCCTGAAGACCCGCGCCCGCCGTCAGGCCTGGGATGGCCCCCGCATTGATGAGGGTGTTAGCCTGGCCCACGAAGCCATTCGAGCTTGCCGCCGTGCGCGTATTCGACACCACGGCGCAGTTCGAGCCGTTCGTGATATCCTTGATGATCACAGCATCACTGCGACCGCCCGACGGATCGCGCGGGTTGGACAGGAATTTGTCCTGCGAGACCTTGGTGTTCAAGTAGCTCGCCCCGATGTTGAACAACAGGCCGCGGGCCGGCGCCAGAATGGCATCCATTTCGAGACCGTAGATATTCGCATCGACATTGTCGTTGACCGAGGTTCGGGCAACGATGCGGCTCAGCTGCAGCGCCTTATATTTATAGTAGAAGCCGGTGACATTCAGACGCAGCGTCCCATCGAGGAAGCTGTTCTTCGACCCAATTTCAAAGGCATCGACGAATTCCGGCGCAAAGCCATCGCTGACCGCGAAAACAGGCTGCAGCGGCGGGTTGATACCGCCCGATTTATAGCCGCGCGAGAAAGACGCATAGAGCAGGTTGTCGTCGGTGATCTTCCAATCAAGGACGGCACGGCCGGTCCATTCGCTGAACTTGACGCGGCGATTTGAGAAATCTTCGCAGCCCGAGACATTGGCGGCGGTGAGGACGCCTGAAGTGGTCGTGCTGGTGATTGAACAGGCCGTTGCCGGGTCTGCATCGAACGGTTGCAGCCGCGAGCTCGTCGGCGCACCGGTCACAGCGAAACCGTAGCGGTAGGGCGAGGCAAACAGGCTGGTCGCCGTGTACGGCGTCAGGAAGCTGGCGAGGGTGGAACGTGCGCTAACCGACTTTTCGTCATTGTTGTAGCGCCCGCCGAGCGTCAGCTTCACTGTATCGGTGATGTTCCAATAGGCTTCACCGAAGAGGCCGTAGGATTTGACGTGCAGATTGTCGGTGTTGTTTCGGAAGAACGGCGAGCCGAGATAGCCCGGAGGAGGCGGCGATGCGCCGGGGATTGCGGCGAGGGCTGCGCGACCGAGCGCATTGAAGCTGCCGAGAACGCCGGACAGATAATCGATGCCGAACGAGTTCACATAATAGCTGTTCTCGCTCAGTTTCGAGTCGAGGTAGATGCCGCCGATCAGGAAGTTGACCGGGCCATCCAGCGTGGTTGTAAAGATACCTTCTGCCGACCAGTCCTTGTTGTAGTTGTTGGAGCGGTCGAAATCGAGCGGCGTCGCGGCACAGACCTTGTGGCCGCCGAAAGCGCCTGTCCCGGTATCTTCCGAGGTGGACGTGCAGAGGTTTCCGGCCGGGCCGTTCGGGATCAGCGCTGCTGCGATCGGGGTGAAGTAGGAGGCCGGCAGCCCCGGAATGCCGCCTGCGGCAGCGGCCGCAAGTGTCCCGAGCCCGCTTGCGTAGTTAGCGCGATTCTGGACGGACAGGTTGTAGTCCTGCGCGGAATCGATGCGGGTCGTGTGATAGAAGCCGGTCAACTGCGCCTTGAACTTCTCGAACTGATGCTCGATGCGCCCCTGAAACTGCTTCTCGTCGGTAAAATAGGTCGGTTGGCTGTCAGTGTTCACAGTGCGCGGATCGGTCGGGTTGACGGCCGTTGCATAGGGGTCTGGACCGTAGAGGCTGCCGAGCGCGAACGCTGCCGGGATGCCTTGCGCACGCAGGAATTCCGCCGAGGTCAGCACACCGACGAAGCTCGCGTTGCCGTTGGTGGTGCCATTGTCACGACGGCCGGGCAGGCAGCCCAGAACGCCGGTCGGGTCGCGCTGGCAGAGCTGCTTCTGGATGCGCAGCCGGCTGTCGTCTTCCCGGAAATAATAGCCCATCAGATCGATGGTCGTGTCGTCGGTCGGCTGCAGGCGCAGCGAGCCGCGCACCGCATACATGTCACGGTCATCGATCTTCGAATTGTTGAACAGGTTCTTCGTGAAGCCGTCGCGGTTCAGATAATAGCCGGCTACGCGCAGCGCGATCTTGTCCCCGATCGGGACGTTGACCATCGCCTTGCCCTTGATCGAATTGTAATTGCCATATTCGGCTTCCGCAGCAGCCGCGAGCGTGCCCATCTTCGGCTTGGCGGTGATAAAGTTGACGACGCCTGAGGTCGCGTTGCGGCCGAACAGCGTACCCTGCGGGCCGCGCAGCACTTCGACGCGCTCAAGGTCGAAATATTCGGTTTCGAAGAGGCGTGTCGCGATCAGCGGCGTGCCGTTGACGTGGATGGCGGTGGCGCTGTCGCAGGAGACGCCGACGCAGAGATCGCCGATACCGCGGATGGTGAAGCTCGAACCGGTGAAGTTACCTTTCGAGAAGGTCACGTTCGGCAAGGTGAGCTGAAGATCCGACGCATTGTCGATCTGCTGGCGGTCGAGCGCTTCGGCCGAGAAGGCACTGACAGCGATCGGCACGTCCTGGAGGCTCTGCGACACGCGCTGGGCGGTGACGATGATTTCTTCGATGCCCTCATCCGCAGCCGTTGTGGCGGCAGCGGTTTTTGTCTGCGCGAAGGCCGGTGCGGCCAGCAATGCGAGAGCCGATGCGCTGGTGATGAGAGCCAGACGCGCAGTTCCAATGGTCGAGACCATATGTTTCCTCCCCAGGTTATGCCTCCGCCAAGGTCCCGCTTCTGTGGCAGGACTCGTGACGATGGTGGGGGCTGCCCACCATTCCGAGCGCATTCCATCATTGACGCCATCGCTTGTCCAGCGATGCGCGGGGGAAGCTACGGGATTTCACAGTGGTAGAGGGAAACCGTTGCCGAAACGCCACGCTACCACAAAAGGTAGCGTGGCGCTGGTTTTGACCCGTCCCGGCACCTTTTGGCACCGGGAGCGTTGACATCAGAAGCGGTAGCGGATGCTGCCGCCATAGGTCTTCGGCGGGCTCGGATAGCCCGAAAGGCTGCCCGACTGCGCGACCGACGGGAAGATGACCGGGTTGTACTTCGGCTCGGTGAGGTTGCGGCCCCACAGCGTCAGCTCGAGCTTCCGGCGCAGCGCCAGCGTCAGCGAGGCGTTGAGCGATTCCGGCGCGGCCTTGTTCGGCAGGCCGAGCGCGATTTGATAGGCGCTGTCGAACGAGTAATCACCGTGGAACAGCAGCTTGGCATTGTCGCTGAGCTCATGCGTATAGGTACCGCCGACCGCGATCGAGTAGGTCGACACACCTGACGGACGGAAGCCGGTCAGGTTGGTTGGGACGACGGTGTTGGTCGCCGGATTGAACGACGAGCCGCCCGTGTATTTGTTGAACTTTGGATGCAGGTAGGTCAGCGAAGCCGTCAGGTTGAGGGCGCGGAACGGCGTCAGGCTGGTGTCGAGCTCAAGGCCCGTCGTCGACCGCTTTTCAGCGTTGCTGAGCACAAAGCCGGTGCCCTGGAACACATTGCCCTGGAAGCCCTTCAGCGCCTGCTTGAACATCGCGAAGTTGAACGCGAAGCCATCGAAATTGCCCTTCAGGCCGATTTCATAGACCGAGGCATCCTCCGGATTCGCATAGCGCGTCCCGGTTGTCAGGTTGGTCAGCGCGAGGCCGGCCGTGCGGATCGGCGATGCTGCCGGTGCCGGGCTCTGCGCCGGCGAGCCCGGGATGAAGTCGGCTGCGAACGGACGGCTGTCGGTCGAGAGGTTGAACGAGGTCGCCTTGAAGCCCGTCGCATAGGTCGCATAGGTGCTGATGTTCGGGCTGAACTTGTAGGCGACACGCAGCGTGTAGGAGAGATCGCTGTCGTGCGTCTTGCCGCTCTCCACCGCGTTCGGCAGGTTGAGGAAGGGCGGCAGGAATTGTAGCGCCCGCAACCCGAGGAAGGGGTTCGCCGATGTCGTGGCGAGCGTCGCCGGAACACCGGCGCGGACGCCGGCCAAGACCAGATCGAGGCCGGAGAACACGTCGGTCGACGTGTTGTTCGTCGCAACCTTCTTGCGGTCGCTGGTGTAGTTGAATCCGGCCGTGAAGGTCAGGTCGTCGGTCAGTGCAAAGTCGCCCTGGCCAAAGATCGAGATCGCATTGTTCTTGTAATCGTAATGCTCGAAGCGGCCCTGGCCCTGGGCACCGAACGTGCCCGCCGGCGTGCCAGGAAGCAGCGCCCGGAGGGTCGGCTCAAGGCTGCTATAGGCGCCGCCGCTGAGCAGATTGGCGTAGTTCTTGAAGTCGCGGCCGAAGGTCAGTGAGGCATCGATGTTGATGTCCTCCTTGAAGTAGAAGCCGCCGAGCAGGAAGTTGAACATCCCATCGAAATTCGACGTGATGCGGGCTTCCTGTGTATAGGTGTTGATCTTCGTCTTGTTGGCATTGCTGCCGATCAGATCGGCGCTGGTGAAGTCCGAATCCTGGTTGGTAAAGCTCTTCACGCCACGGTAGGCACTGATGCTGGTCAGCGACAGGTTGTCGGCGAACTTCCAGTCGACTTGTGCCGACACACCGTAGTTGTCGATCTTGTTGACCGATTCGAAATTATTGTAGCTGTCATACGAGAAGGGCTTGTTGGAATTGACCCGTCCGCCGAGCGCGCGGACTGCAGCACCAGTGGGACCATCGGCAACGTTGGCGACCGCGCAGCAGATCTCATCGATCTTGTCGTAGTCGCCGATCAACCGGATCGTCAGGTCGTCGGTCGGCTTGAACAGCAGCTGGCCCCGAACGCCATAGCGATTGCGGTCGTTGATATCGGTGCCGAGGTTCAGATCGTGCGCATAGCCGTCGCGCTTGTTGTAGTTCCCGGCGAGGCTCGCGGCGACATTCTCGGAGATTGGTCCTGTGACGTCCGCCTTGAGAAGGATGGCGTTGTAGTTGCCGTAGGAGGCTTCGGCGTTACCGCCGAAGTCGAACTTCGGCTCGGCCGTCACGATGCTGATGATGCCGGCCGACGCGTTCTTGCCGAACAGCGTCGACTGAGGTCCGCGGAGGACTTCGACCCGCTCGATGTTCGGGAGGTCGCCGATCTGTGCAGCGGAGCGCGAGCGATAAACGCCGTCAATGAACACGCCGACCGACGGCTCGATACCGGCATTGTTTGCGCCATTGCCAAAGCCGCGGATGATGAAGTTCGTGTTGGCAGAGCTCTGCAGCTGCCCGACCTTCAGCGACGGAACGAGCGTCTGGAGATCGATCAGGTCGCGCACCTGCGATTGCTCGATCGCCGCCTTGGTGGTCACAGCGACCGAAATCGGGGTGTCCTGCAGGGTGCGGCTGCGCTTGGAGGCGGTAACGATGATCTCGTCAGTGACTTCATCGGCGGACGCTGTCGCGGCAGCAGGTGCGGCGGATGGCGTCGCCGCTTCCTGTGCCAAGGACGGCACAGCGACGATTGCGGACAGCGAAACGCTGGACGCCAGAGCAAGGCGCAGAGCGCCAACCTTCGAAATCATGTAAATCCCCCCAAAAATCTATCGGTCTCACGATCCGGGCAGTTCCCCGCTTCATGAGGTTTGGACGACGTTGATCGCCAATGGCTCGGATAGGTGCCTATCCCGCCGGGAATTGTCCATCGGCCAATCGGAAATGGAGCCGAGGATTGCATGTTAGCGGAAACGTCGTTGCCGAAACGCAACGCTTCCCGTCCAAATTGAGAGTCAGGAAGGTGTACCGTGACCTCAATAGCTATCGGGGCCGGACCGCCATCCACCGTGACTGCGGCCGATTGCGATTGAACGGACGCTCAGGGCGGCCCGCCATTTTTGTCGCGCGCCAGCGAGTCGATCAGGCAACCGCCGCCCGAGCGCGCCATGACCGCATCCCGCCCGGCACAGAGTTTCGAGGCCTGCGAGCGGCGGTAATAGAAGCCCTGATAATAGGACAGCGCGGGGCATTCAGTCTTGAACCGCATGCGCCAGAGCTGACCGTCACGCATGTGGAGCTCGATGGTCCGCTCGTCGGTGACGATGGCGCCGGCGATGTTTGCAACATCGACGCAGGCCGATTTGGATTTTTTGCTGAACAGGCCGAACAGGCCGCGCTTGCGGCGCACTGGCTCGGACAGCGGCGGCGGGGCGACTGGCACATATTGCAGCGGTTGCGCAGCGGCGGCCGGCAGTGTCGCCCCAGCCAGCGCGCCGGCAATCAGCAACGGCAGTCCGGTCAGCAAACGGAGGGATGGGGAGGTCAACACAGCGCCTCGCGCTGCGCTGGAATTGCTGAACCGAAAATGAACCTGTTTGGCCAACGTGCGCGGATCGCTTCGATTGTGGCGGCTTGGCCACAAATGTCCTTGCGCCTAACATCGGGAAATGGACCCATTCGAGGCGATGAAGACCGCAGCCGGGCAGCGCGGCTGGACACAGGATGCGGATCGCATCGCGCCGCATCTCGTGGATTGGCGGGGACGCAAGCGCGGGGCGGCGTCCCTGATGCTGATGCCCGGTTCTGTTGCAGAGGTCGCAGCGATCGTCCGGATCGCGGCGGCGCACCGGATTCCGCTCGTACCGCAGGGCGGGAACACGAGCCTGTGTGGTGCAAGTGTACCCGAGGCGGATGGCAAGGCGGTGCTGGTATCGCTGCTGCGGATGAATGCCGTGCGAAGCGTATCGACCGCGGACGACTCGCTTGTCGCGGAGGCCGGCGTGACACTTCAGGCGGTGCACGACGCCGCCGCGGCTATTGGCCGGATGTTTCCCCTGTCGCTCGGAGCGAAGGGATCGGCGACGGTTGGCGGGCTGGTTTCCACGAATGCAGGCGGCGTGCAGGTGCTGCGCTACGGAACCATGCGGGCGCTGGTCCTCGGGATCGAGGGGGTGCTGCCGGACGGCACAGTGCTCGACCAGCTGTCGGCGCTGCGCAAGGACAACACTGGCTACGACGTGAAACAGCTACTGATCGGTGCGGAAGGCACACTGGGCTTCGTGACCGCGGCTGCTCTACGGCTGGTTCCCCGGCCCGCCTCCGTGGCGACGGCATTTGCGGGGCTGAGGGCACCCGAGGCCGCGCTGGCATTGCTGGCGCGGATGCGCGCCGCGACCGGCGACCGGGTCGACAGCTTCGAATTGATGCCGCGGGCCGGAATCGAACTGGTGCTGCAGCACCTGCCCGGGGTGCGCGATCCGCTCAGTCAGCCGCATGACTGGTATGTGCTGCTAGAAACCACGTCCGCTCGCCAGGGCGAGGCGCTCGACGACGTGCTGACGGCTGCGCTCGCAGATGCCGCCGAGGCTGGCGAGATCGATGATGCGGCCGTTGCGTCGTCTGAAGCTCAGCGTGCCGCGCTCTGGGCGATCCGCGAGGGCATCCCCGAGGCGGAGCGTATCGACGGTCCTTCGATCAAGCATGATGTGTCGGTTCCCGTCGCCCGAATGCCGGCGTTCATGGCCGAGGCGACGCGCGCGGTTGAAAGCGGCTGGCCGGGTGCGCGCGTGCTGGCGTTCGGTCATCTTGGCGACGGCAATGTCCATTTCAATGCGCGATCGCCGGTGGGCGAATCCTACGAAACATTCGCCGCGAACGGTTCCGCAATTACCGCCCAGGTGAATGATCTGACGATGACACACGGCGGTTCAATATCCGCCGAGCATGGCATTGGCACGTTGAAACGCAACGAACTGCAGCGGCTTGGCGATCCCGGAAAACTCGCGGCAATGCATGCGATCAAAGCGGCATTGGACCCGCTGGGTATCATGAATCCGGGCAAGATCCTCTGACGTCCGTGCCAACTTGCATGCTTGCCGCGCCGGGCGGGCATCCGTAAAGGGGGCGCTTTCCGGGCCAAGGGGGGTCCGGTCTCCAATCACGAGGTCCGTTGCTCTCATGGCCAGCCAACCCGCCAACCAGCTTCCGCTCTTCTACAAGTCGCTCGCGCCGCTGTCGTCGCAGCTTCACCCGAAGTTCGGCATCAACCTGCGCTCGACCTTCCCGGAGGTGATTGGCGTGCATGCCGTGCCCGTCACGGTCGATGAGTTTGCTGTCGCCCAGCGCCAATACCCGATCATCTTCGGTGTCGGCGACAATGCCGCGCCGCTCGCACTGATGGCGCTCAACGAAGGCCTCAACACCTTCGTCGACAAGGACGGCAACTGGCGTCCCGACACCTACATCCCGGCCTATGTTCGCCGCTATCCGTTCATGCTCGCGAAGCTCGCGCCCGAGAGCGAAGAGCTGTCGCTGTGCTTCGACGATGCATCGGGCATCGTCGTCGATGGGGGCGCGGAGCAGCTGTTCGACGGTGATCAGCCGAGCGAGACGACCAAGGGCGTCCTGCAGTTCTGCGAGCAATTCGAACAGTCGATCGCGCGCACCCGTGCGTTCATCGACGAGGTCGAGAAGCTTGGCCTGCTGACCGACGGCGAACTGACCATCGAGCCGAACGGTCCTGGCAATGGTGACCCGCTCGTCTATCGCGGATTCCGCATGGTTGGCGAAGAGAAGCTGCAGGCGCTGCGCGGCGATCAGGCGCGCAAGCTGACGCAGAATGGCATGCTGGGCCTGATCTACGCGCATCTGCTATCGCTGCAGAACATGCGCGAGATTTACGGCCGTCAACAGCAGCAGGCCGCCACCTGAACCGATTGCGACGAACCGAGTAACCCTGCGCGATAGAGGGGCTTGAGGAAGCGCCGCCCGCATACCATGTTATGGATGCGGTTGCCGTTGCCCTCCCCCTGTGGTGCGGCACCGTTTCACGCCCTCGGGCGTGTTCCTCCCTGAACCCTGGCCGTCCCGCTTTTTGCGGGGCGGCCCTTTTTATTCGGCCGCTTCCGCGAAGGGGTAAAGCCGGAGCGACGCTGAATCGCGGAGCAGCATCTCGACAATGCGCCGCAGCGATGCGGCAATGCGCACGAAGCCGCCATGCTTCGCGAGTCGCGCCGGATCCATGTAAAGGGCGCGGTCGATTTCGATCTGGACGGTGTGAATCCCGAGCGCCGGGCGTCCATGACGCGCGGTGGTATAGCCTCCGGCGTAGGGATGATTGCGGGTCACCCGCCAGCCATCGAGCGAGAGCGAGCGTTCGATCGCTGCGACCACCGTGGGCGATGCCGACCGGCCGTGCAGGTCGCCAAGCACGAATTGGGGCGGCGGCCCCCCTGCTGCGGGCGGGGTCGGCATCGAATGACAGTCGAGCAGGACGCAATGCCCGTGCGCTGCCAGTGCCTCGCGCGTCAGCGTCTCAAGCAGCTGGTGCCACGGCGCATGCACGGCGCTGATTCGCGCCTCTGCATCAGCCAACCGCAGCCGCGCCGCATAGATATCGAGCCCATGCGCCGCGATGCGCGGCAGTACCCCGAGGCCCGCTGCGACCCGCTCGCTGCCCTGCCCTGGCTCCGGGACCATCGGATCGACAATCATGGCCGGATCAAGCTCGTCGGCGCTCCGGTTCACGTCGAGATAGGAGCGGCCATAGCGCGCCGCCGCGAGCTGGGCACCGGCCTCCACCGCGCCGCTGAGCAGCTCATCGACATAGGCGTCTTCCGCGCGGCGCAGCTGCATGGTGCTGAGCCGCGCCTGCGCGAGAAAATGCGCCGGATAATCGCGGCCACTGTGCGGCGAGGCGAGCACGACCGGCCCCTTCGCCGCACCGTGCAGGCGATAGGGAAGCGGAAGGTCGGCGGTAATCGGCATCGGTTGGTTGATCAGGCTAGTCGCTGGCGCTCCGAACGGCTAGGGCGGATTGCAGTTTCGTGGCGGGGCTTCACAGACCTCACGAAATGTTAAATGCTGCTGCACAGACTGCCGGGTGAGGATTCGCATGACGACCAAAGCCGAAGGCCATAGCCCGTATCAGGCGCGCATCCTGCTCGCCGAAGACGACGAATCGATGCGGACGTTCCTCGTTCGCGCGCTGACGCGGGCGGGTTATGAGGTCGTCGCGGTCGATCGCGGCACGGCGGCGCTGCCGCATCTTGCCAATGGCGACTTCGACCTGCTGCTCACCGACATCGTCATGCCCGAAATGGACGGCATCGAACTGGCACAGCGTGCTGCGGCCCTAGCTCCCCGCATGCGCGTCATGTTCATCACCGGGTTCGCCGCTGTGGCACTCGCACGCGGCGAAGGCATTGCCCCCGGCGCGAAGGTGTTGTCGAAGCCGTTCCACCTGCGCGACCTCGTAAGCGAAATCGACCGGCTGTTTGTCGATCACGCCCCCGCCGACGTCTCCTGATTTACCGGTTGCGCGGCGCGGTGCCGCCGACTATCTAGCCCTCCGCGTGGGCGCGTAGCTCAGTGGTAGAGCACTGTGTTGACATCGCAGGGGTCGCAAGTTCAATCCTTGCCGCGCCCACCATTTTCCCTTCGTGCGGCTGCACCGGGCCTCAGGCAAATTCCTCGGTATCGATCGATCGCTGTTGCGCCGCGGGATAGCGCGGTCCCGCGACTGTTTCGCGGTTGATCAGGGCATCGGCCTTGGCGAGCAGTTCGGAGGAGGGTTTCCAATCCCAGCGCGCGATATTTTCTTCCAGGTGGGGGATCGACGCCGTGCCGGGGATCGTGACGATATGGTCGCCCTGCGCGAGCACCCAGGCCAGCGATAGCTGCGCCGGCGTCACGCCCTCGGCGGCGGCGAGTGCGTTGAAAGCATCGATCAGCGCGAGATTGCGCAACCAGTTGTCGCCGCTGAAGCGTGGCCAGGTCTTGCGCATGTCGGTATCGAGCAGCGCCGACGGGTCGCGCAGGCCGTTGGCAAGCATACCGCGTCCGACCGGCGAGAATGCCACGAAAGTCGTGCCCAGCTCGAGACAGGCTTTGAGAACGCCGATCTCCGGGTTGCGCGTGGTCAGCGAATATTCCCCCTGCATCGCCGCGATGGGGTGGACCGCCGCCGCCTTGCGGAGCGTGTCAGCCGACATCTCCGACAGGCCGATCGCCCCGATCTTCCCCGCTTCGACCAATTCCGCGAGCGCGCCGACCGACTCCTCGATCGGCACGGTGAAATCGCGGCGGTGCAGATAATAGAGGTCGATATGGTCGGTCTGAAGCAGCCGGAGCGACTCCTCGCAAGCGGCCTTGATCATCTCCGGGCGGCAGTCGATACGCCGCTTGTCGCCATCGACGAAGATGCCGGTCTTGGAGGCGAGGAAGAATTCCTTGCGCCGGCCCTTGAGCGCTTGGCCGATCAGCGTCTCGTTCTTCCCGAGGCCGTAGATGCGCGCGGTGTCGAGGTGATCGTAACCGATGTCGAGCGCTTGGTTGAGCAGCTTGGCCCCGTCGTCAGGCGACGGCGGCCGGCCATAGGCCCAGCTCAGCGACATGCAGCCAAGTCCGACCGGATTGACGGCGCGGCCGGCGATAGTTCGTTTCATGCAATGCTCCCGGGTGATTGCGCCGCGTGTAGGGCATCGCCGTCCACGCGGGCAACCTGCCGGGGGCTCGCCCTCCCTATTTGGGCATTTTCGCCGCCGTCGCCTCGATCTCGACGAGGAACGCCGGGCCTGCCAGCGCTGCGACCTGGATCGTCGAGCGCGCGACGGTGCCGGGATTTTCCGGCGTGCCGAAGAACATCTTGAAGCCCTCATTCATGCCGGCGAAGTCCATCTTGCCGCCGAGCGCAGGGTCACCCGCCACGAACACGGTCAGCTTGATGACGTCGGACATCGCGTAACCGTGGCTGGCGAGGATCGCCTTGATCTTGTTGAAGACGCTAATCGTTTGCGTCTTGGTGTCGCCGAAATCGGCCATCGTCAGCGTGACGCCCGGCCCCGGCTTCTTCGCCGGGTCGATCGGGCTGGCGAGCTGGCCGCTCAGATAGATGGTCTCCGCTCCGGCCGGAACGGTGACCGACTGCAGGATCAAACCCGGCGGGGTATTGGCCGTCTTGACGATCTCGGCGGCGGACGCTGCCGGCACGATGAGCGCGGCGGCGAGAAGGGCAGTGGCTAACCTGGCAATCATTTGAGGCTCCCCCGGAAATGCGGGTGCGGACCCTGCGGCCCGCACCCGATTCAGCTTAGAAGTTGAAGTTGATTCGCGCGTAATAATATCCGCCGTTGATGCCATAGGGGCTGAAGGTCAGCGGCGCGTCGAACACATTGCCGCCGTTGACAAGGGTGGAGTTCGTCGTGCCCGGCACCAGCGCGACATGCGGCGGCTTCTTGTTGAACAGATTGTTCGCGCCAAGCGACACCTCGAACGCCTCGGTCAGCTTATAGCCCGCTTCAAGGTCGATGATCGCTGCTGAGCCCACCTTCTGCGCATAGAAGGTGCCGCCGTTCGGGCTGGTGAAATTGCTTGTCACACCGAAGAAAGTCGCCCGGGCCGTGGCCGAGAAACGGTCGAGGTCGTAGGCGGCCGAGGTAACGACCTTGACGCGCGGCGAGGCCGTTTCAAGATTCGACCGGGCGCCAAGATCAAACAGCGGGATGCCACCCAGGGTGGCGGGTGCCACGCCGAGCTTGGTAATCTTGGTCTGGTTGTAGTTGCCCGAAATCGTCCACATCACCTTGCCATAGTCGCCGAAGTCGGTCGGATAGCTGGCAACGATATCGACACCCTGCGTCCGGGTATTAGCCCCGTTGGTGAAGATGTTGATGCCCGTCTGGGACACGGTCGGATCGAGGATATTGCCGTTGGCAACAATCGCAGCCGTGACGATCGGGAAGTTTGTTGCGCCGCCCGATCCGAAGATCGAGCCGGTCCCAAGAATGCGGTTGCGAATGCGAACCTGATAGGCGTCGATCGTGACTGTCAGGCGCTCGACTGGACGCAGCACTGTGCCGATGCTGAAGTTGGTCGATTTCTCGGGCTTCAGGTTCTGGAAGCCGAGCAGTTTGGCCGCCGCCGAGTTGGCAGGCAGCTGCACGAACGCCGAGGTCGGCGAGACGTTGGTCGCCGAATAATAGCTTTCGGCGAGTGTCGGGGCGCGGAAGCCCGTGGAAACGGTGCCGCGGAAGGCGACCGCATCCGACATGTCGTAGCGCGCGGTACCCTTGAAGTTGGTCGTGCCGCCAAAGTCCGAATAGTCTTCGTAACGGACAGCACCATCGAGCTTCAGCCCGACGATGGGGTTCGCGGCGATATCGAGGTAAACGGCTTCATTGTTGCGGCTATGGCTGCCCGCATCCGACGGCCGGAAGCCCGGATAGGATTGGCCACCCTCCTTGTAGATCGATCCCGGATCGCCCGACCCGATCTTGTAGACGTTCGACCGATGCTCGAAGCCCATGGCGACGTTGAGCGGGCTCGCCCAGCCGATATCGAACTCCTTGCTGAAGTCGGCGTTGAGCGTCGTTTCGGTCGCGGTGAACGAGCCGTCGTAGAAGTCGGTCGGGGTGAAACCGGTGTCGACGAACAGCGAAGCGTTGGCCGAATCCACCGTATAGATCAGGTTCTTGTCGCGCCCGAACGTCGTGCTGATGTCGAACTTCACGCCGCCGATCTCGCCGCGCTGGCCGAAGGTTGCGGCATAGTCATCTTCCCGGATCTTCTCGCGCGGATTGAAGCCGTTTGAGTCGAACAGGATTTCGCCGGGCGTTGCCAGCGTGCCGCGAACCCCGAGCACGGGCGAGCGGATGACGCGGTCGGGTACGCGCAAATTCTCATAAGCGCTGGCGATGCGCTTGCTGTAGCTGCCGAAGGCATAGATTTCCGCGATGCCGAGATCATAGCCCATGTTGAACTGGGCATTGGTCAGGCTGGACTCGGCGTCTCCATTGATCCGGTTGACGTAAGGGAAGCCCGGAATGGTCCGGTAGAGCGCCTGTTGCGCTGCCGACAGCGCCGGGTTGGTCGTCGTGGTCAACAATGTGCCGTTCGCATCCGTCACGCGGCGGTCGAGACCGCCGATCTGCGTGAAGTCATGGTAGCGGTGGAACAGCGTCACGTTGACGAAGCCGTTGCCGCCGAGCGACGTGGCGATATGCGCGGTCCCGGCATAGGTCTGCCCGCCGACATCATAGGTCTTGCCGCCCGTCGCATAGCCGCTGAAGCCTTCGGAATCGTCCTTCAGCAGGATGTTGATAACGCCGGCGATGGCGTCCGAACCATATTGGGCGGCGGCACCATCCTCGAGCACTTCGATGCGCTTGATCGACGAGGGCGAAATCAGGTCGAGATCGGCGGTCGCCGCACCCTGATAAGGTCCGCCGAGGACTGCAAGGTTCGCCGTGCCGTGCCGCCGTTTGCCGTTGACGAGCACGAGCGTGTGGTTGGGGCTGAGGCCGCGGAGACGCGCCGACAGCGTGAGGTTCGCGGTGTCGCCACCGAATGCCTGCGCAGTGAAGGACGGGACCAGCTGGGTCAGCACCTGGTTGAGGTTCGGCTGGCCGACATGTTCGAGAAGTTCGGCGCTCAGCACCTTGATCGGTGCGGCGCTCTCGGCTGCGGTAATCCCCCCGGCCCGCGTGCCTGTGACGATGATCTCTTCCTCGGCTGCTGCGCCGGTTGCGTCAGCAGCCTCCTCGGCTTCTGCAAACGCCGCATGGCTTGCGGTCAAAAGCGCGACACTCAGTGCTACACGGGAAATGGTCGTGAATTTCGATGTCATTGGATGCCCCCTTGTTGTGCTTTCACGTGGAGCCTCCCCAGTGCCGGGCGATCTGTGCCGCCCTGCGGAAAACCGTCGTCAGATCGCCCTTTCCATGAATGGAGTCCGTCGCACGGCGCGAGGTGCGCGCGTCACGAGACAAAGTTGCGGTCTGAAAAGAAAATTGCGGTCCGGAGTCAGCAAAAATACCGACGTCAACAGACTGAGATAATCCGGCAGGCCGGACAGTAGTTCAGATCGGGATACGCGTAGCCACTTCCGAAAATTTCGGACAATCAGCATCATCAGGGTCCCCCCGTTAAGGTTGACCCTCCCCTTTTTCAGGGCACCCGCTTTGCGGATCGCCCTTAATAGTTTCTGGAACGCGCCCGCACTTACTTCGCACTTGCAGCATGAAGAGAACATAGCCTTGGGCAGGCGTCAACTGGGCAATTGCAACGCAAACGAAATAAAATCCCGCGTGGCAATTTTGCGCCACGCGAGATTTTATACATTCGTCTCAAATGTTTAGAGTGGGACTAGATCCCGGCATACCATTCGTAGCCGCGATCTTCCCAAAATCCGCCCTTGCCGCCCGCCATGTTGCGGAAGCTGTCGACGGCCTCGATTCGCATCACATATTTCGCCTGCTTGTAGCCAAGCTGGCGCTCGACCCGGAGGCGGAGTGGCGCACCATGCGCGATGTCGAGCGGCTTGCCGTTGAGGCTGTGCGCGAGGATCGTCTGCGGGTGAAAGGCATCGATCAGATCGACGCTTTCATAATAGGCCCCGGTGCCGTCCATCGTCTTCTCGAGTTCGTCGGCGCAGTGGAAAACCACATAGCGGGCGTTGGGCTTCAGGCCCGCTGCCTTGAGCACGGTACCCAGCGGCGTGCCCGTCCATTTGCCGATCGCGCTCCAACCCTCAACGCAGTCATGCCGGGTGATCTGGGTACGCGATGGCAAGCGCTTGAGATCCGCCATCGTCAGGGACAGCGGCCGGTTGACGAGCCCATCGACCTGCAGCCGCCAATTGGTAAAGTTGTTGTCGGTCAGCTGTTTGTACACGTCGGTATCCGGGGCGAGCGTGCCGTTCGCCTTGAAGATCGGCGAAATGTCGGACTCCGAGAATTCCCGCACCAGTGCGTCGCGACCCTGCAGGAAGCGCTGCGCGCCCTGATTGAGCCCTTCGGCGCCGCCGAGGAAGTCTTGGAAGCCCGCATTGTTCGACAGCGCATCGCAGCCGCTGAGGGCAAGACCGCCGATGCCGATCCCGCCGGCAGTCAGCAGGCGGCGGCGGTTCAAGGTGCGGAAATCCATCATTTGCCCTCCGGCGGAATGGCGTAGCGCCCGGTGATCATCGACCGGATCTCGTTGATCGGTCCAGCCAGCACCACCATGATCAGGTGAACGACGATGAAGCCGAGGATCAGCGCGGCGGCGATGAAGTGCAGCGTCCGCGCCGACTGGCGTCCGCCGAACAGCGTCAGCAGCCAAGGCGCGACGGCGTTGAAGCCCGGCGACATGGTCAGGCCGGTCAGGATCATCGTCGGCAGCAGCACGATCAACGTGCCGAGGTAGCTGATCTTCTGCAGGATATTGTAGCGCTTCGCCGCTTCGCCCTTGGGGAAGTTGAGCTTCGCATGTTCGACGATGTCATGGAGGATGTGCCCGACCGACAGTTCGCCCTTCTTGGGTGCTAGATCGCGGCGCAGATGGCCGTTGGCGAATGCAAAGGCAAAATATGCGGTCAGGTTCAGTGCGAAGAGCCAGACGAAGAAAAAATGCCAGTGCCGTGCGACCGCGAGATTCTGCGGCCCGGGCAGGGTCAGCACGGCGGGGAAACCGCGGGCGTAGGAGGTGCCGTTGACATCCGAGCGACCGAACACGCCATCGGTTTGGATCGTCAGGTTGCCGATCCGCGTGATGCCGCGGCCGTTTTCGGTGGTGAATTCGAGTAATGCCGCATCGCTGTTCGCGCCCGCCATGCCCCAATAGAGACGCGGGTGGGCATTGAAGATCGCGGCGCCGCTCAACAACAGTCCGAACACCGCGATGGCGTTTAGCCAATGGGTGATCCGAGTCGGCAGCCGGTGCCGGTAGAACAGCTCGGGTCCTGCGCCGCGCGGTTGCGCCGGCTGGACAGGCATTTCAACAACGGTGGCCATGATGAATATGTCCCCTGACTGATCCGTCACCAATCGTGCACGAGACTGTTCATACGCATCGTGCGGCGCAATCGTTACACACGCAATCCGAACTGTGAAGCGAACCCGCCGCCGGTCTGTAAGGACCAGCGGCGGGCCAGAGTTTCCTACTTCTTCTTCGGGGCCGACATATGGTCGGCTGCCATTGCATCGGTCTTGGGAGCGGCCATCGCGTCGGTCTTTTTCGCGGCCTTCTTGGCCGGCTTTGCAGCCGCCATATGGTCGGCAGCCATGGCACCTTCCGGCTTCATCGCGCCGTCGGCCTTCATCGCACCCTGCGGGGCCATTGCGCCGGTCGCCATGGCGTCGGTCTTCTTTTCAGCCGCTTGGGCCACGCCAGCGACACCAAATGCGACCAATGCGGCAACTGCAACGCGGGAGATCGAACGGAAGTTGGTCATGATGCTTCTCCTCAAGGTGGTCCGCCCCGCATGATTGCGGGTCCGGAGCAATCGGCCCCTTCAGGGCTCGAATGATCAGCCGCGAACGGCGGCGATGATCGGGCCGCCGCTGCCGGTCTGCACGAACGCGGCCGTGGCAAGGCCATCTTGGCTGGCTGCGGGGAGCGCGAAGCTCGCCGGCTTGCCGGTCCAAGGGCCGAGTTTCACCAACTGTTTGACGACATTGCGGTGCGGTAGCGTCCGGCCGCCATTCTCGCCGCGCTTGACGGGCACGTTCACGATCCGCGGATCATAGCGTACCAGCCAGACATCGCCCTTGCCGGTTCCGGCTACGGTCAGTTTGCTGCCAGAAATCTCGAGAAGCGGGCCACCGGCACCGCGATCGGCTTGAGCGATCGCCGCCTCTAGGCTCTTCCGCTCGGTGCCGACGATGTCGCTGCGGCCGTTGATGACCACCTGCGGCGTCCAGACGTTCGAGTGCCGGAGCCCGCGCGCATAGTCCCATTGGCGCGCCGTATATTGCGGCGTGGCGTAGATGTCCTTCCAGCCGAGATCATCCCAATAGGTCACGCCAAAGGACAGCGCGAGGATGTCGGGCCGGCTGGCGAGCGCGTTGATGTTCGCGGCGGCCGGCGGGCAGGAGGAGCACCCCTGACTCTGGAAAAGTTCGACGACAGTCGGATGTTTTGCGTCGGCGGCATGGGCGCTGGCGGCGAGGCCAGCAACGGCGAGGGCGAAAAGGGCGAAGGGGCGGCGCATCGACAGGTCTCCGGTTGCGGTGTCGATAAGCCTATTCGTTATGAATCTCCGGACGGTTACACCCCCGGTTCGACGCCAACTACCAGCGCGTCAGCGGCGGGAACACGACACGCACGACAGCGGTCACCAGCAGCATCGACACGGCATACCAGACCGCAATGTAGAGCGGATCGTCGTGCGGACATTGCACGACGAACACCAGCGCCCCGACGGCCGCCGATGCCAGGCCGGACGCCAGCGCCGACGCGCCCTCGTTTGACGGTGCCCCGCGTCGCATCAGCAGACCTAGCGCCAAAGCTGGCGGCACCGCGAGGATGAGAACTGCGAGCACGCAATCAAGCCCGCCGCGCCAATCAAGACGCTCGGCGAGCGAAGCCGGATGCGCGCCCATCGCGTCGACGCCCCAGCCGACGATCAGCGATACCGCTGCCACGGCAGCCACGATCCGCAGGCCGCGAGCGGTGCCGCTTGTCGGATCAAACGATCGTATCGCTGTCGCGATCGCGACGAGCGACAGAGCCGCCAGACTGGCGAACTTCCACCACATCGAGGGTTCATGCATCGCTGTGGGCATGTCGGCGCGGACATGGCCGAGGCCGACATAGGCGGCGACCTCCACGGCGCACAGCAGCGCGATGACGAGGCCGTCCTTCCACGCCTTGCGCGGGCGAACGGGCGTCAGGCCGGTCACGAGATTATCGATCAGTTGCTCAGTCGGCATCGCCGCTACCTTGTATTTCGCGCGAAAGCCGTGCGAGCCCGCGATGGATGTTGACCTTGACGAGGCTTTCCGATTGTCCGGTCAGCGACGACGCCTCCTCGATGCTGAAGCCCTGCAGCTTCACCAGACGGATCGCTTCCGCCTGCGCAGGCTTCAGCCCGCCAAGCAGACGCGCCAGCACATTGGCGGAGGTTATGGCGGATTCATGGTCTTGCACGGCTATGTCTTCGTTCAGCATGTCGGTCTGGTTACGCCCCATGCTGCGGAGCCGGTCGATCCATTTGTGCCGTGCCACCGCCGACAGCCAGGGGCCGAACGGCCGGGCCGGGTCATAGGTGTGCCGCTTGGTGTGGATCGCGACGAGCGCATCCTGCACGGCATCCTCGACGATCCCCGGCGGCAAGCGGCGCGCATAATAGCGAGACAGCCATGGCTGGATGCCGCTTAGCAGACGGCGATAGGCAGCGGCATCGCCCCCCTGCGCCGCCGCCATCCAGCCATCCCAGTCGGTTTCGCTCACGCGAGGCAGCTTATCGTTGCCGGCGCGGCAGCGCTATGCCGCTTTCTTAGCGGCGCGAACCGGGTGCGAGAATTCCATCGTGCCATCCTCGATCGCGCCGAATTTCAACGTGACGATATCGCGCGCATAATTTTGGTAAAGCTTCCAGGGTGCCTTGTTGCCCTGCTTGGGGAACTCCGCCATCGCGCGCTGCACATAGCCTGAGGAGAAGTCGAGCCAGGGTTCCTCGGCAACCGTCGGGTCGGTGCGGCGCGGGGTCGCCTGCGCCATGCCGATCTTCCCCATATGGTTGAGCAGCCGGCAGACATATTCGCAGGTCAAGTCGCATTTCAGCGTCCAGGACGCATTGGTGTAGCCGAACGACGACGCCAGGTTCGGCACGTCCGAATACATCATGCTCTTGTAGCTCATCGACTTCGACAGATCGACGCGCTGCCCATCGACCGAGACGGCCATACCGCTCAGCAACTGCATTTTGAGACCCGTCGCCGTCACGATGACATCGGCGTCGATGGTCTTGCCGGAATCGAGCGCGATCCCTGTTTCGGTGAAGCTTTTGATCGTGTCGGTCACCACCGAGGCGCTACCTGACTTGATCGCGTCGAACAGGTCGGCGTCGGGCACGAGGCACAGCCGCTGGTCCCACGGGTTGTAGCGCGGCGTGAAATGCGTGCCGACGTCATAGTCGGGACCCAGCGCCTCCTGCACCATGCCGATGATGCGATCCTTGACCTTCTCGGGCCGCCGGCGCGCGAGATTGTAGAAGAACATGCCGAACAGCACATTCTTCCAGCGCGTGATGCCATAGGCGAGCATCGGCGGCAGAAGGCGACGCAGCCGGTTGGCGATGGCGTCCTCGGCCGGGCGCGACACCACATAGGTCGGCGAGCGCTGCAGCATCGTGACATGGCTCGCGGTCTTCGCCATTTCCGGCACCAGCGTCACCGCCGTCGCACCGCTGCCGATCACGACGACGCGCTTGCCTGAATAGTCGAGGTCCTCCGGCCAGAATTGCGGATGGACGATGCGGCCCTTGAACTGGCCGACCCCGGCGAAATCGGGCGTGTAGCCTTCGGCATAATTATAATAGCCGCTGCACATGAAGAGGAAGTTGCAGCTGAACTGGCGCATTTCCTCGCCCTGCATCGCGGTAACGGTCCAGCAAGCCGTCTCCGACGACCAGTCGGCACTCTTCACATGATGGCCAAAGCGGATATGCCGCTCGATATCATTCTCGCGCGCCGTCTCGCGCACATAGGAGCGGATCGACGGGCCATCGGCGATCGCCTTGGCTTCCTTCCACGGCTTGAACGAATAGCCGAGCGTGTACATGTCCGAGTCCGAGCGGATGCCGGGGTAGCGGAACAGGTCCCAGGTTCCGCCGATCGCCTCCCGCCCCTCGAGAATGGCGTAGGTGCGGCCCGGGCAATTGGTCTTGAGATGATAGGCGGCGCCAATGCCCGACAGGCCGGCGCCCACGATCACCACGTCGAAATGTTCGGTCGCCATGCGCTTTGCGCTCCGCAAAATCCTGATCGCCACTCAACTGCCACAACCGCGCTGCGGCGACGACCTGATGAATCGGGGGGCGGATGCACCCGTAGGGCAAATGGTGCGTTGTGAGGCTGAACCCACATAAGGAGCAGCATCATGGCCGACCTCAGCGCAGTTCGTGAGCATATGGAAGTCATCGGCGCCGACGGCGTGCATGTCGGCACGGTCGATCATGTCGACGGCGGCCGCATCAAACTGACCAAGGCCGACAGCGGCATGGGCTCGCACAAGGGCCATCATCATTACATCGCTGGCGGCCTGGTCGCCGAAGTCGAAGGCGACAAGGTGCGCCTGTCGGCCAATGGCGACGTCGCCGTGACGATGGAAGACGAAAAGTAACGCACAGATCAGCGCCGCAATCGCAGCGCTTCGCCAGCCATCCGTCCGGGTGGCTGGCGTTTGTGCGCCGCAAAACATGTCGTTTCTTAATGCCCGACATGTTTGGCCTCCCCACGCCCGCGGGATCGGGCTAACGTAGCCGTATCGTTTCGGACACCTCCGGAGATCATCGATGCAGCGCTGTCCGAAAGCCCTAGTGCAGCCGCCGTGTTGGTCGCCTTCGCCGGGTTCGCATCGACCCCCGAAGCAAGGCTTAATCTCGCCTTTGCGCGCGCTGACGATCCGTCACCCCCGCCGGGTGGAAATCGCAGCGAAGGTCGCCGGCCTTGCGGTCGCCTTCCTGCTAACTTGGTCCGAAACCCGCCAACCATCGACCCACTGAGGCCAATCATGACCGAGACCCCGCGCGTTACCCAGGAAATGGTCGAGCTCTACGATGCCTACACGCATGTGACGCTCGACCGGCGCGGGCTGATGTCAGGCCTCGCACGTCTTGCGGGCGGCACTGCCGCTGCGATGGCAGTCCTGCCACTCATCGAAGCGAGCGCGGCAAAGGCGGCGATTATCGCCGACGACGATACGCGGGTCGTCGGCGAGACGATCGAATGGCCGGGTGCGAACGGCGTCACGATGAAAGGCTATCTCGTGCGCCCGGCGGGCCGGCCGAGGCGGCGTCCCGCTGTGATTGTCATCCACGAAAATCGCGGCCTGACCCCGCACATCAAGGATGTCGCGCGTCGCGCGGCGCTGGCGGGCTTCACCGCGCTTGCGCCGGATTTCCTGTCACCCTCCGGCGGAACACCCGCCGATGAGGACACGGCACGGGCGGCGATCGGCAAGCTCGACCGCGCCGCAACGGTCGCCAATGCTGTCGCAACCGTTGCCTTCTTGAGGGGCCACAAGCTTTCGACCGGCAAAGTCGGCGCGGTCGGCTTCTGCTGGGGTGGCGGCATGGTCAACCAGCTGGCCATTGGCGCGGGCAAGGAGTTGACGGCGGGCGTCGCCTTTTACGGCCCAACACCCGAACCTGCCGACGTTTCCAAAATCAAGGCGGCGATGCTGCTGCACTATGCCGGCCTCGACACGCGGATCAATGCGGGCGTGACGGCCTATGACGCAGCGCTGAAAGCCGCGCATGTCGAGCATCAGATCTACACCTATGACGGCGTCAATCACGCCTTCCACAACGACAGTTCGGCAGCCCGCTACGACAAGGCGGCAGCGGAGCTGGCATGGGGTCGGACGGTCGATTGGTTCAAGGCGAAGCTGCGCTAACTTGCCGTCCGAAGGACTTGCCGGCGTTGTTTTGACGTTTCCAATCGCCGGGCGGGGGCACTAACATCCGGCGATGGCGACACGCGGCTGGGAATTCTGGATCGACCGCGGCGGCACGTTCACCGATATCGTCGCGCGCGCTCCCGACGGCGAACTCACGGTCCGCAAGCTGCTATCGGAAAATCCCGGGCGCTATGCCGATGCGGCGGTGGCGGGCATCCGCGAGATATTGAGCGATAGCGGCGACGCGATCGACTCGATCAAGATGGGCACGACTGTCGCAACCAACGCGCTGCTGGAGCGGCGCGGCGAGCCGGTGCTGCTCGCGATTACCAAGGGGTTCGGCGAGGCGCTGCGCATCGGCAATCAGGCGCGGCCGAAGCTGTTCGCACGCAAGATCGAACTGCCGGAGCCCCTCTATGCCGAAGTCGTCGAGATCGACGAACGGCTGACCGCTGAGGGCGGCATTCTGAAGTCCCTCGATGAAGTGGCCGCCCGGACCGCCTTCGCATCAGCCCATGCGCGCGGGCTTCGTGCGATCGCCATCGTCCTCATGCACGCCGACCGCTACCCGGCGCACGAACAGCGGCTCGCCGGCATCGCCCGCGAGGTCGGTTTCACCCAGATATCTCCGAGCCATGAAATGGCGCGGCTGATCAAGCTGGTGCCGCGCGGCGATACGGCGGTCGTCGACGCCTATCTGTCGCCGGTGCTGCGCCGCTATGTGGATCAGGTGGCAGGGCAGCTCGGCGACACGCGCCTGCTGTTCATGCAATCGTCGGGCGGGCTCGTCGCCGCGTCGGCTTTTCGCGGGAAGGACGCGGTCCTGTCCGGCCCGGCCGGCGGCATTGTCGGCATGGTCAAAACCGCCGAGGCCGCAGGTTACGACCGGATCGTCGGCTTCGACATGGGCGGCACCTCGACCGATGTGTCCTGGTACGCCGGCAGCTACGAACGCTCGGAGGAGACAGAGGTCGCGGGCGTGCGGCTGCGTGCCCCGATGATGGCGATCCATACCGTCGCGGCGGGCGGCGGCTCGATCTGTTCTTTCGACGGCGCGCGGCTGCGCGTTGGGCCGGAGTCGGCAGGCGCAGTGCCGGGCCCCGCCTGCTACCGGCGCGGCGGGCCGCTGACCATCACCGATTGCAATGTCCTGCTGGGGAAGCTGCGCCCCGACTTCTTCCCGAAGCTGTTCGGACCGAATGGCGACGAGGCCATCGATGTCGATGCGGTGCATGCCCGCTTCGCCGAACTGACCGCGCAGACCGGCCTGCCCCCCGAAGAACTCGCCGAAGGCTTCCTTGCCATCGCCGTCGACAGCATGGCGCGGGCGATCAAGAAGGTGTCGGTCGAGCGCGGCCATGATGTCGCCGACAGCACGCTCGTCTGCTTCGGCGGCGCGGCAGGCCAGCATGCCTGCCTCGTCGCCGACGCGCTGGAGATTGGGCGAGTGATGATCCATCCGCTTGCCGGAGTTCTGTCCGCTTATGGCATGGGCTTGTCCGACCTTCGGGTCACGCGGCAGGACGGCGTGGGGACGGATGTTGCGGCGGGCGGTTGGGACGATGTTGCCTCTTCAGCAGCTGACGCAGCGCGCACCGCGCTGCTTGCACAGGATGTGCCGGTCGCATCGGTCTCCGTGGAGCAACGTGCGCGACTGAAATATGCGGGGACCGATGCGGCGCTTGAACTCCCGCTCGGCGACGGCATGCGCGCCGAGTTCGATACCCTGCATTTGCGGCGGTTCGGGTTCAGCGACCCAACGCGGGCCGTCATTCTCGATGCAATCGTCACCGAAGCGGTCGGCCACTCGCATCCCCTCCCCTCTGGGGAGGGGTCAGGGGTGGGGAGTCCGACGCGGAAAAGAGCCGAGGGCGGGGAGCTACATGCGGGCCCACCCCTAACCCCTCCCCATGGGGGAGGGGACACCCCTGTCTGCGACCGCGACCACCTGTCCACCGAAACCCCTCTCCCCGGCCCCGCGATCATCACCGATGCCACTGGCACCACCGTCGTCGAACCCGGCTGGACCGCGCGGATTGACCCCGAACGCAACCTCATCCTCGAACGCACAACCCCGCTCGACCGGCGCGCTGCGATCGGCACCGAGGTCGATCCCGTCCGCCTGGAACTATTTGCCAATCGCTTCATGGGCATTGCCGAGGCGATGGGCGCGGCGCTGCAGGCGACGGCCTATTCGGTCAACATCAAGGAACGGCTCGACTTCTCCTGCGCGCTGTTCGACCGCCACGGCGCGCTGATCGCCAATGCGCCGCACATGCCCGTGCATCTTGGCTCGATGGGCGACAGTGTGAAGGCGGTGATGCGCCGCGAGACGAGCCCGCGCGGCGTTCGCGACGGCGACGCCTATATGCTCAACGCGCCTTACAACGGCGGCACGCACCTGCCCGACGTGACCGTCATCGCCCCCGTGTTCGACGGCGGCGACTTGCTGTTCTGGGTCGCGGCCCGCGGTCATCAGGCCGACATTGGCGGCACGACACCCGGTTCGATGCCGCCATCGAGCACGACGGTCGAGGAGGAAGGCGTGCTCATCGACGATGTTCTGCTCGTCGATGCGGGGAAATTCCTTGAGGATGAGACGGTGGCCCTGCTGTCGTCCGGCCGCTGGCCGGCGCGCAATCCGGCGCAGAATATCGCCGATCTTAAGGCGCAGGTCGCGGCTTGTGCGACAGGTGCCGCCGAGTTGCGAAGGCTGGTCGCCGAAGTCGGTCGTGCCGCGGTCACCGCCTATATGGGCCATGTCCAGGACAATGCCGCCGAGGCTGTGCGACGCGCGATCGACCGGCTGTCCGACGGAGAATTCGCCTATGAGCTGGACAATGGCTCGATGGTGAAGGTCGCGGTCACCGTCGACCGCGCGGCGCGCACCGCCAAGGTCGATTTCACCGGCACAAGCCCGCAGCAGCCGACCAATTTCAACGCGCCGCTGTCGGTCACGCGCGCCGCGACGCTCTATGTGTTCCGCACGCTCGTCGATGACGACCTGCCGCTCAACGACGGCTGTATGCGGCCGATCGAGCTGATCGTGCCCGAAGGCTCTATGCTCAATCCGCGCTACCCGGCCGCCGTCGTCGCGGGCAATGTCGAGACCAGTCAGGTCATCTGCGATGCGCTGTACGGCGCGCTTGGTGTCATGGCGGCAAGCGCGGGGACAATGAGCAACTTCACCTTCGGCAACGACCGGCATCAATATTATGAGACGATTGCCGGCGGGTCGGGTGCGGGTCCCGATTTTGACGGCGTCGGCCCGGTGCAGACGCATATGACCAACAGCCGCCTGACCGATCCCGAAGTGCTCGAGACGCGAATTCCTGTGCTGGTCGAGGACTTCTCGGTACGTCGCGGGTCGGGCGGGGCGGGCGCGCATCGTGGTGGCGACGGCGCGGTGCGCCGTATCCGCTTCCGCGAGCCAATGACCGCCAGCATCCTGTCCAACCGCCGCCGCGTGCCGCCGTTCGGACTGGCGGGCGGGCAGCCGGGCAAGGCGGGCCGCAATGCGGTCGAGCGGGCGGACGGGCGCATTGATGAACTCGGGCCGACCGAAGAGGCGGAGATCGCGGCCGGCGACGTGTTCGTGATCGAGACACCTGGAGGTGGAGGTTATGGCACTCGCTAACGTCAGCCCAATTCCTCCTCCGCAGGGGGAGGGGGACCGCGCAGCGGTGGAGGGGCCGAAGCGCACGCTGCGGCTCGTGACAGCCCCTCCACCACGACCTTCGGTCGCGGTCCCCCTCCCCGTGCCGGGGAGGATCTAGCCGGTGCTAACCCTGCTCGGCATCGGGGTCATCGTGCTCGGCTTCCTGCTGCGCCTCAACGCGCTGCTGGTGGTTGCCGCAGCGGCGCTGGTGACGGGGGTTGCAGCGGGCCTCGATCCGCTCGCTGTCATCGCCGCCTTCGGCAAGGCGTTCAACGATGCGCGTTTCGTCAGCGTGGTCTGGCTGGTGCTGCCGGTGATCGGCCTGCTCGAACGCTACGGCCTGCAGGAGCGCGCCAAGCTGCTGATCGGCGGCATCCGCGCCGCGACGGTCGGCCGGCTACTCCTCGCCTATTTCATGTTCCGCCAGGTGACAGCGGCCATCGGGCTTTACGCGATTGCCGGGCAGGCCCAGACCGTCCGTCCGCTGGTCGCGCCGATGGCCGAAGCTGCGGCGGAGCGCGAGGGCAATTTGTCCGAAACCGAGGCTGAGCGCGTCCGCGCGATGGCAGCGGCCACCGACAATATCGCGGTCTTCTTCGGCGAGGACATCTTCCTCGCGATGAGCTCGATTCTGCTGATCAAGGGCTTCCTCGAAACGCAGGGCATCATTGTGACACCGCTGGATCTCTCGAAATGGGCGATCCCGACCGCAATCGCCGCCCTAATGGTGCACGGATTTCGTCTGCTGCGTTTCAGGGGACGGGCCGCGCGATGATTACGCTCGCCGCTGTCTATCTGCTCGCCGGGCTGCTGTTCGCCGCCGTCGCGTTCGCCTCGCTGATCGACCGGCAGAATGCGCGCCGCTGGACGACCGCGCTGTTCTGGGCCGTGCTGTCGCTGAGCTTCCTCGCGGGGGACCGGATCGGCGACCTCGGCAATGGCATTCTCGTTATCCTGCTCGTCGCGATTGTCGGGACCGGCGGGCTGCGACCGGGGCGCGCCCCAACGGTGTCTGCTGAGCAGCGCACCGCAAGCGCCATCGCACGCGGCAACACGCTGTTCCTGCCCGCGCTGATCATTCCCGCGACGGCGCTGCTCGGCTCGCTACTGCTCAAGGACAGCGGCTGGGTCGATCCCAAGCAGGTGACGCTGATCTCGCTCGGCCTCGGCGTGCTGCTCGCCCTCACGGCGACACTGATTTGGCTGCGCCCGCCGCCCGCCGCGCCGGTGCAGGAAAGCCGCCGCCTGCTCGATTCGATCGGCGGGCTCGCAATCCTGCCGCAGATGCTCGCAGCGCTCGGCGCGGTGTTCGCGCTGGCCGGAGTCGGCGACGCGGTCGGGAAACTCATCACCGGCTATGTGCCGCTCGATACGCCCTTTGCGGCCGTCGCGGCTTATGGCGTCGGCATGGCCCTGTTCACGATGGTGATGGGCAATGCCTTCGCGGCCTTCCCGGTGATGACGGCCGCCGTCGGCCTGCCGATCGTCGTGCACCGCTTCGGCGGCGATGTGGATGTTGTCGCCGCCATCGGCATGCTGTCGGGCTTTTGCGGCACGCTGCTCACGCCGATGGCCGCCAATTTCAACATCCTGCCGGTCGCGCTGCTCGACCTTAAGGACCGCAACGCCGTTATCAAAGCGCAGGCGCCGACCGCGCTGGTCATGCTCGCCGCCAACATCGGGCTCATGTATCTGCTGGCGTTCCGATGACGCCCGACCTTGCCTCGCATTTCGCGCGCATCGCGCTCGGCCATGTCTGTCGCGAATATCCGCACAAGCTCGATCATGTGATGGACGGGCCGGGCGACGTGCGCAGCCCGCGCGAGCTGCATCCGATCTTCTACGGCAGCTTCGACTGGCACAGCTGTGTGCACAGCCACTGGCTGCTCGCCCGGCTGCTTCGCGCCTTTCCCGACCTGCCCGAAGCCGGTGCCATCCGCACGCTGTTCGACGAGCAATTCACGCCCCGGAATGTCGAAGGCGAGCGCGCCTATCTCGATGCGCCGTCATCGCGCGGCTTCGTGCGGCCCTATGGCTGGGCCTGGCTGCTCAAGCTCGCCGCCGAGCTGCGATTGCATGATGCGCCCTGGGGCGAAGCCCTCGCACCTCTTTCGGAAGCCTTCGCCGCTCGCTTCACCGAATTCCTGCCCAAGCTCACCTACCCCCTGCGGGTCGGCACCCATTTCAACATCGCCTTCGCGCTGCGGCTAACGCTCGACTATGCCGACGCCGACCTCGCCGCGTTGATCGGCGACCGCGCCCGGAACTGGTTCGCCGGCGATCGGGACTGCCAGGGCTGGGAGCCCGGCGGGGATGAATTCCTGTCGTCGGCGCTTTGCGAGGCGCTGCTGATGCGGCGCGTGCTCCCGCCAAGCGGCTTCTCAGGATGGTTCGCAAACTTCCTGCCCCGCGTCGCCGACGGCGAACCTGCCGCTCTGTTCACGCCCGCAACCGTCAGCGATCGCAGCGATGGCAAGATTGCCCATCTCGACGGCCTGAACCTGAGCCGCGCCTGGTGCTGGCGCGAACTGGCGCCCTCGCTGCCACCGGCGGAACAGGCTGTCGCGCTGAGGGTTGCTGATGCGCATGTCGCGGCAAGCCTGCCGCACATCGCCGGAGATTATATGGGCGAACATTGGCTGGCGACCTATGCCGCGCTGGCGCTGTTTGGAGCGGACGCATGAGCGGCACCCACCACCATCATCAAGCGCACGACCATGCGCCGGAGAACCGCGACTGGCGCTATGGCGTCGGGATAGGCCTCAACCTCACGTTCGTCGCCGCCGAAGGCATCGCCGGCATCGCTTCCAACTCGACGGCCCTCCTCGCTGATGCCGGGCACAATCTATCCGACGTGCTCGGCCTCGTACTGGCAGGCGGCGCAGCACTGCTCGCGAAACGGCGCGGCGGACCGCAGCGCACCTATGGCTTCGCCAAGGCGACCGTCCTTGCCTCGCTCGCCAATTCGCTGACGCTGATCTTCGCCTGCGGCGCGATCGCCTTTGCCGCACTCGAACGGTTCGCCCAGCCCGGCGAGGTTGCGACGGGTACGGTAATCTGGGTCGCAGCCGCCGGTGTCGTCATCAACAGCTTGACCGCCTGGCTGTTCGTCGGCGGTCACGACGTCAATGAGCGCGGCGCGTTCCTGCACATGGCCGGCGACGCAGCCGTCTCGGTCGGGGTCATCCTCGCTGCCCTCGCGATGCGCGCCACCGGCTGGCTGTGGCTCGACCCAGCCGCAAGCCTTGCGATCGTCGCGGTGATTCTCCTGTCCGGCTGGCGGCTGCTGCGCGAATCACTCGACATGGCAATGGATGCCGCGCCGCGCGGCCTCGACGTATCAGCGGTGCGCGCGTTCCTCGCGACCCAGCCGGGTGTCGAAGCCGTCCACGACCTGCACATCTGGGCGATGAGCGCGCGCGAGACCGCGCTGACCGCGCATATCGTGCGCCCCGAATCGAACGACGCGGTGCTCCGCAACCTCGCCCACGCGCTCGAACATGAGTTCGGCATCGGTCATGTCACGCTTCAGATCGAGGCGGCTCGTCTCGACGACTGCGGCGGCCACGGCTGCAACGGCGCGGCATCCTCGTAAGCCGGACGCCACCGCGCCCCTCTTTTCGCTAGCGCTGTTCCGGGCAAGCTTTCCCTATGGTGCAGGAAAGACCACCCGGAGTAGCGCCATGGCATATGAGCATATTCTCTTCGAAGACGCAGACGGCATCGCGACGCTAACGATCAATCGCCCGCAGATGCTGAACGCGCTGCACGTCGGCGTTATCGATGAGATGATCGACGCGGTCGACCGGGTCCGCGATGAAGGTTCGGCCCGCGTGCTGTTGATGACCGGCGCGGGTCGCGGCTTTTCATCGGGCGCCGATCTTGCCGGTGGCGGCGCGGGCGGCGGATCGCAAAGCTCCGGTCCGCCCGATGCAGGCAAGGTGCTCGAAACCCATTTCAATCCGCTGCTTGAGCGGCTGTTCGCGCTGCCCGTGCCATTCGTGACGGCAGTCAATGGCCCAGCCGCTGGCGCGGGCTGCTCCTTCGCGCTGGCCGGCGACATCGTCATCGCCGCCCGCTCAGCCTACTTCCTGCAGGCCTTCATCAATATCGGCCTCGTCCCCGACGTCGGCTCGACCTGGATGCTGCCACGCCTTGCCGGCAAGGCGCGTGCGCAGGCCATGATGATGCTCGGCGAGCGCATCCCGGCCGAGACCGCCGAGCAATGGGGCATGATCTGGAAGTGCGTCGACGACGCCGAACTGATGCCGACTGCCACAGCAATCGCTGCGAAACTGGCCAAGGGGCCGACCCGCTCCTACGCACTGATCCGCCAGGCCATTCGCGCCAGCCTCGACACGTCGCTGACCGCGAGCCTGCACATCGAGCGGCAAAACCAGCTGCTCGCTGGCCGCACCGGTGATTTCGTCGAAGGCGTCAGCGCCTTCCTGCAAAAGCGTCCGGCGAATTTTCAGGGGAAATAGCGCCGCGCTGGCGCTAAAGCAGCGGGCATGACCCTGCCTGCCCCCGAATGGCGTGTCGAACCGGGGCTGACCACCTACCCGGACGCCGTCGCCTTCATGGAAGCGCGCGTCGCGGCGATCCGCGACCGATCGGCGTCGGAGCTTGTCTGGCTCGTCGAACATCCGCCGCTCTATACGGCTGGTACCAGCGCCAACGCTGCCGACCTGCTCGATCCCACCCGGCTGCCGGTGTTCGCGACAGGGCGCGGGGGCCAATATACCTATCATGGCCCAGGTCAGCGCGTCGGCTATGTCATGCTCGATCTCGATGCACGCGGCCGCGACATTCGCAACTATGTCGATGCGCTCGAACGCTGGATCATCGCCGCGCTCGCGGAACTGGGTGTGAAAGGCTTTCAGGCACCCGGCCGCGTCGGTATCTGGACCGACACGCCAGCGGGCGAGGCGAAAATCGCCGCCATCGGGGTCAGAGTTCGCCGCTGGGTCAGCTTCCACGGATTCTCCCTCAACATCGCGCCCGACCTCACCAACTTCGCGGGCATCGTTCCTTGCGGCCTTCCCGAATATCCTGTCACGAGCCTTGCCGCGCTCGGTCGGTCAGTAGAGATGCGCGACACAGACGCAGCGCTGAAATCGACCTTTCCCGAATTTCTTGCTGCACTGCACTAGGGATATTGCCCCGCACCGCCCTGCCCGGTATGGTCCGACCATTGCGTAACCGTTGCGTTCTTCGACCGGGCCTTCGCGATGATGTTGGAGCGGGAAAATTCCTGCCCCAGCCTTTTCGCCCGGTATTCCGATGCCCTATGTAATCGCGCTTGAGGGGGGCGAGATTTCTGGCTAGAGTTCCGCCCGGTTTGGGAACCAAGGGCTAACCAAATCCACAGAGATTAGAAAAAAGGAGTCAGGACATGGGTGATTTTGTTCAGAAGCTGAAGACCGTTGGTATCGTTGCCGGCGTTGCTATGCTCGTCGTCGCTTGCGGCAAGAAGGAAGAGGCTGCCGCTCCGGCTGCTGACGCCGCTGCCACCGACACGGCGACCACCACCGACACGACGTCGATGGACGCTGCTGCTGGCGCTCCGGCTGCCGACGCAGCTGCTCCGGCTGCTGACGCTGGTGCGATGGCTCCGGCTGCTCCGGCTGCCGACGCCGCTGCTGCTCCGGCTGCAGACGCTGCTGCGACGCCGCCTGCCGAGACCAAGTAAGTCTCAGCTTCAGGCTAGAGAAAGGGCCGTCCCGCAAGGGGCGGCCCTTTTTTTCATGCCTGATACTCTCGGCAGGCCGTCGCACTTTGCCTTTGCGATTGGCGCAGCGACGCGGCACAAGCAGCAAAATCATTCTTGGGAGAATCTCGCAATGAGCCTCGATCAGATCACCGAACAGATGCGCACCCGGGTTGGCGAAAGCGCGGGCCTCGGCAAGTCCGTCAAGTTCGACTTCGGCAGCGACGGCGTCGTCCGCATCGACGACAGCACCAAGCCGGCGGTTGTCGACAATCAGGATCTGCCCGTCGATTGCGCCGTCAAGGTCTCGATGGCCGATTTCCTCGAGATCGCCTCGGGCAAGCAGAATGCCCAGATGGCGTTCATGATGGGCAAGCTGAAGGTCGACGGCGACATGTCGGTCGCGCTGCAGCTCGGCAAGATCCTCGGCTGATCCCGATCCGCCGCGCCGAAGGCGGCTATCGCCGCTCGGCGCTGGCAGTCTGTCTCGCACCGCGTTAAGGCTGTCGCGACCGGGGGGTCAATCGGCGGCGCGTCCCGGTTCCGGTCGGGAGGCTCGGACCCCGCCGCCTTTGCGGGATGAGTATATGCGTCGATTGTTGCGTGCTGCCGGCCTGATCCTTCCGGCGATCTCGATCCTGTCGGCCCCGGCGGCTGCCGTGCCGATGATCCCCAAAGAAGTCGTGATGCGCGCCATGACGCCCGTTGAAGAGGCGGCGCATCGCATGTGGAGCCTGCGCGCCGCGCTCAACGTCGCAGCACTGCAATGCCAGTTCTCACCCTTCCTGATGACGGTCGGCCATTATAACGACATGCTGAAGCAGCATTCGATTGAGCTCGACACCTCCCGCAAGGCGCTCGCGGCGCATTTCAAACGCTATGACGGCAAGGATGGCGCGTCGTCGCTCGATCGCTACACGACGCGGACCTACAACAGCTTTTCGACACTCGATGCCCAGCTTGCCTTCTGCGACTCCGCGAGCCGCGTGGGTGCCGATGTGCTCCGCGTCAAAAAGGGTCAGCTCGCGAGCTTCGCCGCGGAACGCCTCCCCGAAATCCGCGCAAGCCTGTCGCCGCAGAACGATCCGCTGACGCGCGTCGATCTCGGCTGGGCGGAAGTGCCGCCGATCCCTGACCCCTGCATCAACGACAAGGGCAAGCGCATCAAGCGCTGCTAACCGGCCCGCCGTCCGCCCTCGAGCGTACCCTCCCGCATCGGGAGGGTCGACTCGCGCAGCGAGCGGGGTGGGCCAGCGCCGCCCCTTCTCCCACCCCAACGAAAAAGGGCCGCTCTTTCGAGCGGCCCTTTCCGTCTCTGGACGATTGTCCCGCTTATTGCGGAGCCATCGCGCCCGTGGCGAAGTTGATCTCCACGCGGCGGTTCTGCGGCTCGCGCACACCGTCGGCGGTTTCAACCAGCGGACGGCTCTCGCCGAACGCTTCGGTCGTGATCGACCCGGCCGGGACGCCCTTGCCACCCAGGTAGGTCTTCACCGCGTCAGCACGACGCTGCGAGAGGCCCTGGTTGTACTGGTCCGAACCCGACTTGTCGGCGTGACCAGCGAGCGTGACAGTTGCCTGACCCGTCGTGGCATAGGCCTCAGCTGCGCGATCGAGGATCGCCGAAGCTTCCGCCGTGATGTCCGACTTATCCCAGTCGAAGAACACGATGAACGGTCCCGGAGCAACCGCTGCCGGCGGCGGCGGAGGAGGCGGGGGAGGCGGCGGCGGAGGCGGAGGCGG
>CALRQP020000025.1:0-45895 GCA_943370355.1 Sphingomonas paucimobilis | reverse complement strand
AGATGGACCTGGTCGGACGCGATGCGGCGGTATTCGACGCCATTGTTGCCGACTATCGGCAGTTTTCCGACAAGATCGGACTTGGCGCGGTGACGGCGATCCCGGTGTCCGGGCTGACCGGCGAGAACATCGCCAACCGGTCGGTGGACATGGGCTGGTATGGCGGGCCGACGCTGATCGAACATCTGGAAACGGTCGAGATCGCCGACGACCGGTTGGCCGACGCGCCGTTTCGGATGCCGGTGCAATGGGTCAACCGGCCCAATCTCGATTTTCGCGGGTTTGCCGGGACGGTGGCGGCGGGTCACGTCAAGCCAGGCGACGCGGTGCGGGTGGTGCCATCGGGGCGGACCAGTCACATCGAGCGCGTCGTCGGAGGCGACGGCGACCTTGCCGAGGCGGGAGCAGGGCATGCGGTCACGCTGACTCTGACCGACGAGATCGACTGCTCGCGCGGGCAATGGCTGGTCGCCGCCGATGCGCCGCCGAGTGTGGCCGACCAGTTCCGCGCGACGGTCGTCTGGATGGCCGAAGAGCCGATGCTTCCGGGCCGGCCCTATTGGCTGAAGCTCGCGACGCGCACCGTCTCGGCGACGCTGTCGGCGCCGAAGCATGTGACCGATGTGAACACGCTTGAGGATCATCCGGCGGCGACGCTCGAACTCAATGCTATCGGCCAATGCAACCTGCATCTGGCCGAGCCGATTGCGTTCGAAAGCTATGCCGAGAATCGCGAGCTCGGCGGCTTCATCCTCATCGACCGGCTGAGCAATGCGACGGTCGGGGCGGGCACGATCCTCCATGCGCTGCGGCGCTCGCAAAATGTCCATTGGCAGGCGCTCGACGTCAACAAGGCGGCGCGTGCGGCGCTCAACGGCCAGACACCGCGTGTGCTGTGGTTCACCGGCCTGTCGGGCGCCGGCAAATCGACGATCGCCAATCTCGTCGAGAAGCGCCTGCATGCGATGGGCCAGCGCACCTATGCGCTCGACGGCGACAATGTGCGGCACGGCCTGAACCGAGACCTTGGCTTCACCGACGCCGACCGGGTCGAGAATATCCGCCGCGTCGCCGAAGTGGCGAAGCTCATGGTCGATGCGGGCCTGATCGTGCTCACCAGCTTCATTTCGCCGTTCCGCGCCGAGCGGGCGCTGGCGCGGGACCTCCTGGCGCCGGGCGAGTTCGTCGAGGTGTTCGTCGATACCCCGCTCGCGGATGCCGAAGCGCGCGACGTGAAGGGGCTCTACAAGAAGGCGCGCGCCGGGCAGCTGGCGAACTTCACCGGCATTGACTCGCCCTATGAGGCACCCGAGAATCCGGAAATCCGCATCGATACGCGCGTCGAAACTCCCGAGGCCGCCGCCGAGCGCATCGTCGATTATCTGCTGGGCCCGGGCTTTGCCGAGGATTGGGCCGGCACAGGCATCTGATTTGGTTAGGTTCCGCGCGGAACAAGTGACGCCCTCTTACGTTCGGGTTCGCAAGGGCAGTTGCGGGAACGGTGTGTGGACCAGCCAACGAAAATCGACACGGAAGAAGTACGCGCCGGCTCGACGCCCGGCATCGTGCGCTATGTGCTGACGATCTCGCTGATCCTGATCGTCGCCGCCTTTGCCGCGATGCTGATCATCTGGCGGTAACCGACCCGCAAAAGGGTCGTGCCGTTGTCAAAATCCGGGGGCGTTCGGAAACATCCATGACCACCATTTCAATCGATCCGCCGCGCGCCGCTCCGAAGACGAGCACCCGCGACGTCGGCTCCTATCTTCGCACAGCCTTTGCTGAGGTCTGCGCCCAGCCGCTGCCGAGCATGTTCGATGACCTGCTCGCCCGGCTCGGGACCGAGGAGACCGAGGTCGAGAGCGACGAGGAAGAACACTCTCAAAGCCCCGATTGGGTTCCGCATGTCGCGCTGAGCGACACCGAGTTCAAAAAGGAATTGTCGCAGGTCATCCCGCATCTGCGCGCCTTCGGGCGCTCGCTGTCGGGCAGCCGCGATCTTGCCGACGATCTGGTGCAGGAAACGCTGATGAAGGCCTGGGCGGCGCGGGCGCGCTTCCAGGCCGGCACGAATATGCGCGCCTGGACCTTCATCATTCTGCGCAACCTGTTCCTGAGCCAGATGCGCCGCGCGCGCTTCAAGGGCGAGTGGGACGATTTCACGGCCGACCGCATCCTTGCGGCCCCCGCAGGTCAGGACAAGCAGATCGAACTCGCCGACCTGCAGCGCGGCCTGTTGCAGCTGCCGCAGGCGCAGCGCGAGGCGCTGATCCTCGTCGGGGCGGGCGGCTTCGCTTATGAGGAAGCGGCCGCGATTTGCGATTGCGCGGTCGGAACGATCAAGAGCCGTGTGGCACGTGGCCGGGCGGCACTTGAGACGATCCTCGCTGAAGGCCTGCTGCCGTCGCGCCGCGATGGACCCAAGGGCGACGGCCAATCGGCGCTCGCCAGCATCATGGGCCAGGTCGACACACTCGCCCGCGTCTGACGGGCTTTCGCATCGTCCGAATGACTGGATCGGGTTGAACCCCGATCCGGTTTTCGGGGGGTGGGGGCGGTGACCGGATCGGGGTTCGAGGGCAGGGTAATCATGGAAGCCGCATGGGTGCGTGGGAGTGCTTCCACGATAGGATCAACGAAGGATCCGACAGCGCGTTCCTGATCGGCGGCGGGTTAAATCGCGCGCGGAACGAGTGCGTCGCGCAAGGGCCGCAATTTGCTATGGATGTGCGGTGACCCGGTTTCATCCTTTGCTCCCGGCGCTGCCAGACGCGGAGCTTCCGCCTGATGCGCGGCGGCTTCTGGACAAGCTCGGCGCGGAGCCGGGTCCGGCCATGCGCAATGCCATTGCAGCCGCGTGGCGGGGATCGCCCCATCTGCGGAGTTTGATGCTGAGGCGCACCGATGCGCTGGGCTTGCTGCTGGCGTACGGCGCGGAGGCCGTGGTGGCACAGGCGCTGTCCGACATGGCCGATCGCGATAAGCCGGTGGTCTCACGGTTGCGGCTAGCCAAAGCGGACGCGGCGCTGGCGATCGGGCTTGCCGATCTCGCAGGCGATTGGGGGCTGGAACAGGTGACGGGGGCGCTGTCGGCGCTTGCGGACCGTGCGCTGGATGTCGCCGTTGCTGCGGCGACCGCCGAGCGTGCGCCGGATGCACGGCCGCTGGGGCTGGCGGTTCTGGCACTGGGCAAGCTCGGCAGCCATGAGCTCAACTACTCAAGCGATGTCGACCTGATCCTGATCCATGACCGGGCGACGCTGCCGCGGCGCGAGCGCGACGATCCGGATGAAGCGGCGGCGCGGATTGGGCGGCGCGTCGTGGAGATCATGCAGGCGCGCGATGGCGACGGCTATGTGTTCCGCGTCGACCTGCGGCTGCGGCCATCGCCGGAGGTGACGCCGATCGCCCTGCCGTTCGAGGCGGCTGAAAGCTATTATCAGTCCGAAGCGCTGCCGTGGGAGCGCGCGGCGTTCATAAGAGCGCGTGCCTGCGCCGGGGATATCTCGCTCGGGCAGCGATTCCTGAACGACATCGGCGCGTTCGTCTGGCGGCGCTCGCTCGATTATTCGGCGATCCGCGATATCCAGGCGATCAGCCTGCGCATCCGCGACCATTTCGACGCCGGGCAGGCGGTTGGACCCGGCTACGACCTGAAGCGCGGACGTGGCGGCATCCGCGAGGTCGAGTTTTTCGCGCAGATCCATCAGATGATCTTCGGCGGGCGCGAGCCGAACCTGCGTGCCCCCGCGACCCTCGACGGCTTGGCGGCGCTGGCGAAGGCGGGGCGCATCGGGGCGGACGATGCGCAGGTGATGGGCGATGCCTATAGGCTGCTCCGGACGATCGAGCACCGCGCGCAGATGGTCGCCGATGAGCAGACGCATGCGCTGCCGGCAGGCAAGGGCGAGGGCAAGGCGTTCGCGGCGCTGTGCGGTTTGCCGAGCAGGGCAGCGCTGGAGCGGCTTGTCGCGACGGTCAGTGGCGAGGTGGCGGTTCGTTACGACCGGCTCATCGGCGAGGCACGCGAGGCGGCCGCGCCGCAGGGTGGTGTGGGTCTGGACGATGTGCTGGCGACGCTTGGCAAGGCGCGCGCCGTGGTCGCCGCGCAGATCGAGGGCTGGCGGACCGCGCGCTACCGGTCGCTGCGCAGTGCCGAGGCGCAGCGCGGGTTCGAGGCGGCCTTGCCTGCCTTTGTCGCGGCGCTCGCGCAGACCGACGATCCGGCGGCGACGGCGGGCCGGCTCGACCAGTTTCTCGAGCAATTGCCGTCCGGCGCGCAGTTTTTCGAACTCATCGCGGCGAACCCGAAGCTGGCGGTGCTGTTGGCGCGGCTGCTCAGCGTCGCGCCGCCGCTTGCCGAGGCGCTGGCGCGGCGGCCGGCGCTGTTCGACGTGATGCTCGACTCGGGCGCGTTTGAGACGCTGCCCGATGCGGAGGGGCTGGAGGCGGACCTGCGCGTCTATGTCGGGCGCGATGCGCCGCTGGAGACCGTGCTCGACCGGGTGCGGCGCTGGACGGGGGAGCGGCGGTTTCAGATCGGTGCGCAGCTTGTCGAAGGGGTCGGCGATCCGCTGGTCGCCGCGCGCAACTATGCGGCGGTTGCCGATGCCGGGCTGGCGGTCATTGCCGAGGCGGTCGCGGCCGATATGGCGGTGGCGCATGGCCGGGTGCCGGGCGGACGGCTCGCCGTGCTCGGGCTTGGACGTTATGGCGGCTCGGCGCTGACGGCGGGATCGGATCTCGATCTGATCTTCCTGTTCTCAGGCTCGCACGCGACCGAATCGGACGGGGCGCGGCCACTGGCGGCAACGACATGGTTCAACCGGCTCGCGCAGCGGCTGACGGCGGCGCTGTCCGTGCCGACCGCGGAAGGCGCGCTGTACGAGGTCGATACGCGGCTGAGGCCGTCAGGTGCACAGGGGTTGCTCGCGGTGAGCATCGACAGTTTCGCGGCCTATCAGGTCAGCGACGCGTGGACGTGGGAGCATATGGCGCTGACCCGGGCGCGTGTTGCATTCGGTGCAGGCGAGGACCGGGCGGCGATCGAGCGGGTGATCAGCGATGTGCTGTACCGCGACCGCGACGCGGCGAAGCTCAAGAAGGACGTGCTTGAGATGCGCGCCGAGATGGAGCGGCACAAGCCGGGCGGCGGGCTTTGGGACGTCAAGCTCGGCGGCGGCGGGCTCGTCGATCTGGAGTTCATCGTTCACTATCTGCAGCTGCGCGAGCGCGTCGCCTTCTCGCCCGACTTGCGGGGTGCGTGCGCCGCTCTTGCCGGGGCCGGCCTCGTCGATCTGACCCAAGCCCATGATCTGTTGACCCGCCTGCTCGTCATGCTGCGGCTGGTCGGCACGGTTGAGGGCAAGCGGCCGCCGCAGGTCGAGGCCCTGCTTGCAGCGAGCCTGAGCGAAGCGGACTTCCCAGGTGTCGAAACCTCGCTCAAAAGCGCCAAGGCAGCGGTGCGCGCCGCGTGGAGCGCTACATTCGGGAGATGAGTATGACGGTCGAAGCAGGACAGATGGCCCCGGCACTCGAACTGGCGGGCGATGGCGGCGAGACGATCTCGCTGGCCGGCCTGACGGGCAAGAAGGCCGTCGTCTATTTCTACCCCAAGGACGACACCTCGGGCTGCACCAGCGAGGCGATCGACTTCACATCGAAGCTGGCGGAATTCGCGGCGACGGATACGACGGTCATCGGCGTGTCGAAGGACTCGGTCGCGAGCCATGCGAAATTCCGCGCCAAGCATAGTCTCGGCGTCAAGCTCGGTGCCGACCCGGAGGGCACGGCCGTCGAGGCGTGGGGCGTCTGGGTCGAGAAGAGCATGTACGGCCGCAAATATATGGGCATCGAGCGCGCGACCTTCCTGGTCGGCCGCGACGGCAAGATCGCGCGGGCGTGGCACAAGGTGAAGGTGCCGGGCCATGCTGCGGAGGTACTGACGGCGGCGCAGGAGCTCGGGTGACGAGCCTCGCCGCTGCGGCGCGGACCGTCCTGCTGACGGGCGAGGCGCGTGCCAAGGCGCATGCGTCGCGGGCGATGGCGGCGGCCTGGGGCGCGGGGGCGGTTGAGTGGGCGTTTGACGAGCTGATGCCGGATACGCCGGCGCGGCCGGACCGGCCCGAACTGCTGCCGCCGAACAAAATGGCGAAGCGTGGCAAGGCTGGGTCGGAGCGTAGCCGCATCGCGCTGCTGCATGCGGTTGCGCATATCGAACTCAATGCCATCGATCTCGCGTGGGACATGGCCGGCCGGTTCGGCGGTAGTTTTCCGCGGAGCTTTGCCGATGATTGGGTCCGCGTGGCCGACGATGAGGCGCGGCATTTCCTGATGGTTGCGGACCGGCTCGTCGAACTCGGCGCGGCCTATGGCGACCTGCCGGCGCATGACGGGCTGTGGCAGGCGGCGGCAGCAACCGCGCATGACGTCATGGCGCGACTCGCCGTCGTGCCGCAGGTGTTGGAGGCGCGCGGGCTTGACGTCACGCCCGCCATGGCGTCGCGAATCGCTGCCGCGGGCGACCAGCGCAGCGGCGAAATTCTCGAACAAATCTACGCGGATGAGATTGGCCATGTCCGGACCGGGAACAAATGGTTCCGTTCGGCGTGTGACTCCAACGGCTCATCGCCAGCATCCACCTTCCGCGCGCTGGTTTCGACGCATTTCAGAGGCGAATTGAAACCGCCTTTCAATGACTTGGCGCGTGAATCAGCGGGCATGACGACGGACTTCTACCGCGACTTGCCAGCCGTTGCGGGGGTTGCTTAGAAACCCTCTCCCGCTGCCCGGGGTCGCATTCTGGCAGCAGGTGTTTTCCAGTTCCGAGGTGGTCCAACCGGCAATTTGCCGGCTGGTGGTTGCTGTATCCGGGGGGATCGGTGTGATTGAGGGAATGGTTTTGGTAGAGCGGCTTCGCGAGGCGATCATCCGCCGGTTTCCCGAACATCAGATTTACCTTCGCAGCAATGACCGGGTCCGCCTCCTTCGCGTAGGAACCCGCGTACAAGTCATGACAGCAGCAACTGCCGCGCTTCTCGCCGGCTGGCTCAGCATTGCGACGATCAACACGATCAGCGATTTTGGCGGGGCGTCCGCCGATGCGATGGCAGCCAAGGAAACCGAACTGGCGCGCATGCAGGCCAGCGTCGCCGCGCTGAAAGCCGATGTCGGCAGCCTGAAGGGCAGCGTCGCCACCAGCGCGGAGACGCTGCACAAGCGGCAGATGTTCCTGGTGTCGCTGCTGTCGGGCAAGGGCGATACGCGCACGCTTGCCGCGCTGATGCCGAAGGCGGTGCCGAGCCTTGAGCAGACAGCCGACGCGCATCCCGACGTTCTGGCACCCTTCATCAAGATCGAGCGCGACCAGTTCGCGTTCGTCGACAAGGCAACGACAGCGGCTGAGGCGCGCTACCGCGACACCTCGGCACTGCTGCGCCGTCTCGGCCTCAGCCCGGCGCGCTTCATCGCGCAGTCGAGCTTTGCGATGGGCGGGCCCTATATCCCCGCCGACGCCAAGGGGCAGCCGCTCGCCAATGCCGATCCCAAGTTCAAGCAGCTGTTCGTGAGCTGGAAGAAGGTCGATCAGCTCGAACAGGCGATGACGTCGATTCCGTCGTTCCGCCCCGCCTCGACCGGCCGCTTCACCAGCGGCTTCGGGGTGCGCTACGATCCGTTTAACGGCAATGCCGCCATGCACGCCGGAGTCGACCTTGCGGGCAATTATGGCGATCCGATCTATGCCGCGTCGGACGGCGTGGTGTCGAACGCGGGCTGGTCGGGCGCTTATGGCAATATGATCGAGATCGGCCACGGCAAGGGCATCGCGACACGCTACGGTCACCTTTCGCGGATAATGGTCCGTCCCGGTGAGAGTGTGAAGAAGGGCGAACAGATCGGCCGCATGGGTTCGACGGGCCGGTCGACGGGCACCCATCTTCATTATGAAGTGCGTATCGATGGCCGGGCGGTAAATCCGGTGCCCTATCTCGAGGCGTCAAACTATGTTCTCGCGATCCAGGAACGGGCCGACCTCGGCCAGGGCGGACCGGACACGCCCGTCCAGCCCTGACGCCGGACTGTCGATCCTCGCCGCCGATGTGGTCATCGACGGCGATGTGACGACTGCGGGCGAGCTGCATCTCGACGGCCGCATCGTCGGCCGCGTCGATGTCCACGACATGACGATCGGCGATAGCGGCAGCGTGCATGGCGATATCCGTGCCGACGGCCTGACGGTGCGCGGCAGCGTGACGGGCAATCTCAGCGGGCGGATAATCCGACTGGAACGCGGCGCGCGGGTCACCGGCGATGTCGCCTATGTGTCGATCAGCATGGAAGCCGGCGCGCAGGTGCAGGGCCGCTTCGTGCATATCGTCGAGACGAGCGACGTGCCGGTGCAGCAGCTGCTCGTTGTCGGCGGCGATTGAACGGACGGGCGTTCGCGCCTATCTCAGACAGATGACCGACACCGTCGCGCTCTCCCCGTCCGCTGCCAAGCGGGTTGCTGCCATCGCCGCCAAGCAGGGCGACCCGTCGCTCAAGCTGCGCCTCAGCGTCGAAGGCGGCGGCTGTTCAGGGTTCCAATATAAGTTCGGGCTCGATCGTGATGCGGCTGAAGACGACATCGTGGTGACCACCGACGGCGTGTCGATGCTCGTCGATGCGGTGAGTCTGCCGTTCCTCGAAGGCGCGGTCGTCGATTTCGTCGACAATCTGGGCGGTGCGTCGTTCCAGGTGAAAAACCCCAATGCGACCAGCGGCTGCGGCTGCGGAACCAGCTTCTCCGTCTAGCCGGGTGCGGATCGCGACCTACAATATCAACGGCATCAACGCGCGGCTGCCGCGCCTGCTCGAATGGCTGGCCGAAACGCAGCCCGACGTCGCTTGCCTGCAGGAGGTGAAGTCGGTCAGCGAGAATTTCCCCGTCGCGGCCATGACCGAGGCCGGCTACCACACGCTGATCCACGGCCAGAAGGGCTTCAACGGCGTCGCGATCCTGTCGAAGGAGCCGGCGACCGAGACGATGCGCGGCCTGCCAGGCGCGGTCGAGGACGAGCAGTCGCGCTATCTGGAGGCGGATGTCGGCGGTGTGCGCGTCGCGTCGATCTACCTGCCCAATGGCAATCCGCAGCCGGGCCCAAAATTCGACTATAAGCTGGCGTGGATGGAGCGGCTGCGCGCGCATGCGTCGGAGCTGCTCGCGCTGGAAATCCCGGTGGTCTTGACCGGCGACTGGAATGTCATTCCGACCGACGACGATGTCTATTCGGTCCGCGCGATGGCGAGCGATGCGCTGATGCAGCCCGAAAGCCGCGCCGCGTTCCGGCGCATCCTCAACCAGGGCTGGACCGACGCGATCCGCACCATCCATCCGACCGGGCCGGTCTGGACCTTCTGGGACTATCAGGCCGGGGCCTGGCCGCGCGACGCGGGATTCCGCATCGACCATCTGCTGCTGAGCCCGCAGGCCGCCGACCGGCTCGTCAACGCCGGTGTCGACAAGGAACACCGCGGCCGCGAACGCGCCAGCGACCACGCCCCGACCTGGGCGGAGCTGCGCTGACTCAGCCGGCCGACTTTGCGTTCACGGCGTTGCTGTGGCGCTGGAAGGGCGACGCGCCCGCTGCCTGGTATTTCATGACCTTGCCTGAGGAAGCCGCCGCAGAGATCCGGCTTCGCACAATCGGCGTGCGCCGCGGCTTCGGCTCAGTGCGCGTCGATGTGCGGATCGGCAGCTCAGGCTGGCGAACGTCGATCTTTCGATCCTCGGGACAGGACAGTTACATATTGCCGGTCAAGGCCGCCGTCCGCAAAGCGGAGGGCATCGACGACGGCGATCTCATCAGTGTCGGCCTGACGCTGATCGACGCCTGACCGGCTACAAGGCTCGTTCGTAAATCCGGTAAATCTTGGTGATCTCGGCTTCGAGGATGTCGGCGATCGATCGCATCGGGCCGTTGTCTTCGAGGATCCAGCCGATTTCGCCGCGGATCGCGCCGTAATTCTGGACAGCGGCGCGGCGGGTGTGTTCGATCATCATGAACGCCATGAAACTGGCGAAACGCGAGCCCTGCAGCGATTTGCGGACGCCCATCAGCGGCACGCGGATGCGCTTGGTGCGCGGGCGGCGCAGACGCCAGAGGAGCTTGGCCCAGCCGAAGGGGAACAGGTTGCCGTTCAGGTCGGCGGTCAGGTCGTTGAGGTCGGGCAGCGTGATCATGAAGGCGACGGGCACGCCGTCCAGCTCGCAGATTTTGATCAGATCCTCATAAACGATCGGCTTCAGCTTCTTGCCGACATGTTCGACCTCATGCGGGGTCAGCGGGATATAGCCCCAATTGTCCGACCAGGCGTCGTTGAGGATGTCGAGGATCAGCGCCGCTTCGCTGTCGAAGCGCGATTTGACGACATCGCGCATGCGCAGCCGCGAACTGCCCTCGGCAGCGGCGACGATGCGATTGACGCGGTCGTTGAAGCCGCCGTCGATGGGCAGCTCATAGGTGTAGAGGTCCTTAGCGCCGGTGTAGCCGCGCTGCTCCACCATCTTCTCATAATAGGGCAGGTGGTGCCCCATCATGACGGTCGGCGGGATCTTATGGCCTTTGACGAGCAGGCCCGGTTCGTCCCAGACCGAAAGGCTGAACGGCCCCATCGAGCGGGTCATGCCCTGCTTGCGCAGCCAGCTTTCCGCGGTGTCGAACAGCAGCGCTGCGACTTCGGGATCGCGGTTGCATTCGAACATGCCCCATTGGCCCGTGCCTGCGCCCATATGCTCGAGCACGAGCTCGTCGATCTGCGCCGAGATTCGGCCGACGACCTCGCCGCCGCGGACGGCGAGCCAGAAGCGCGCCTGCGCATGTTCGAACCAGGGATTCGTCTTGGGCCCCGCGATGAGTTCGCGGACTTCCGACTTCAGCGGTGCGCGCCAGAACGGGTCGCTCGCATAAAGCTTGAAGGGGAGTTCGATGAACGTGCGCCGGTCGGCCGGTGTCACCACCGGCCGGATCGTCAATCCGCCTTTGGCCACGCGGTCAGGCTGCCTTGCGGTCGCGCTGGCGCGGGTGCCCGGTCACGACGCCGCCGGACATCTGGCTAACCCAGGGATAGGTCCGCGCGACCTGATCGGTATAGCCAAGGTTGAACACCGTCTCGCTCTTCACCGGCCGGTCGGGGCGCTCGTAGAAGGTGCCGAACAGCTTGTCCCAGGTGAAGTTGGTGATGCCGAAATTGCCGCTCTCGTCATGGAAATGATGCGCCATGTGACGCGCCTTCATGTCGGCGAGGAACTTCGCCTTCGGCTTGTAGGACAGGTGCTGGATGCAGTGGCAGAATTCATAGAAGCAGGTGGTCAGCAGGCCTGCACACAGCGCGACCGCCGCGCCGCCGAGGCCGCCGATGGCCCAGCCGATCGGCAGCGTGATCGCCGCTATCGTCGGCAGCGTCGTGTAGAGTGCGCCGAACAGGATCTCGAGATGGTTGGGGTCCTGATGATGATCGTAATGGATGCGCTTCCAGGTGCGCGCGGTCAGCGGCGATTTGAACATCCACTTGCCGTGCAGCACATAGCGGTGCAGCAGATACCAGGCGAGCGGATAGGCCGCGACCGAGATCGCGCCAGCGACAAGGCCGCGCAGCAGGGTCGTCGGATAGGCACAGGCCACCCAGGCCGACACGGCGGCGAGCACCAGATAGGCCTGGATCGCATAATATTGAAAATAGGCGACCGTCAGCTCGCGCAGGCTCATGCGGTCGAGATGGTGGCGCTGGTTCCAGATGCCGGGACGCGGGATCGAGACAGCCTTCACGGGCAAATTCCTTGGGTGAATGCGGTGAACGTCGCAAATGATAACGCAATGCGGCGGATTTAGGACGCAAGCGGGGGAATTACGAGGCGCGGGGAGGGCGATGCCATTCATTCGAGCGAGAAAAGACGCCGGTGGGCCTACTCCTCGGTACGAATCAGCACCGCCTCGCCGATCAGGATGAACAGCAGGAACGGCCCCCAGCCCGCGAGCCAGGGCGGCACCGTGCCGAAATCGCCCATCGCGAGCATGAAATTGTCGGCGACGAAAAAGGCGAAGCCGAGCGACATGCCCATTACGGCGCGTACGAACAGCCGCCCCGAGCGCGCGAGCCCGAACGCGGCGACCGAGCCGAGCAGCGGCATGAGCAGCGCTGACAGCGGCCCCGACAGCTTATGATGCAGCGCCGCCTCGAGGCTTGCGACCGGGCGGCCGGCGGCGCGCAGGGCATTCACATCGGCGGCGAGCTGCCAAAATGGCGTCTGTTCGGGCTTGACCTCGGACGCGTTGAAGCGGTCGGGGGTGGCGGGGGTGATATAGTCGCGCGTCGGCGACGGCGTCTGCGTGCCGGTGACGACATCGAATGTCCGGGCACCGGCCAGCCGCCAGCCATTTGCAAGCGGTCGCGCCTCGGTTGCGCGGATTACGCTGACGAGGCGATTGGCCTCGCGGTCGTAGATGGTCAGGTCGTGCAGGCGCGTCGTGCCAGCAATGCCGTCGACCGATCGGGCATGGAACAGGTCGTCGCCGGCGCGCACCCAGACCATGTTCTTCGCACTGCCTTTGTCGGGCACCGGGCCATAGTTGACGGCCTGCCAGGCCGCGAGCTGCCGGTTGGTGTTGACGAGCAGCAGTTCGTTGAATGCGAAATTGACCGCGGCGATGCCGAGCGCCGCGACGAAGAGCGGTGCAAGGATCTGGTGTGCGGAGATGCCCGCCGCCTTGAAGATGACCACCTCGCTGTTCTGGTTGAGCGTCGCGAGCGTGACAAGCGTTCCGAGCAGCACCGAGAAAGGCAGGAACTGCGCAATGATCTGCGGGCTGCGCAGCATCACATAGTGCCAGATATCGCCTTCGTTGTTGCCCTGGACCGCCAGGATTTTGCTGGTTTCGGCGAGCAGGTCGAGGCTCTGCAGGATGACGACAAGCGCTGCGAGGAACGCCAGCGTGCGCAGCAGGAACATCTTCGCGGTGTAACGCGTGATGGTTTTCGACGGGAAGGCGTTGAGGATCGACATCGGGGTCAGCCCGCCGACAGCGCGCTGTCGCGCCAGCGGCCCGGCCGTACGATGCGCCCCGCCATCTTGGCCGTCTTGGAGAAGACGCGCTCAAGCCCGCCGATCGGCTGCCCGCCGGGGCGGAAGGCCAGCACATAATACATCCACATGCAGAAGGCCGAGAAGGCGACGAACGGCACCCATTGGGCGATCACCGGATCGACACGGCCGATCGCGCCCATGCGCTGCGTATATTGGGTGATTTTGTAGTAGGTCACGATCAGCACGATGCCGAGGAACACGCCGAGCGACGAGGTCGAGCGCTTGGGCGGCACGGCGAGCGCAACCGCGAGCAGCGGCAGCATCAGCATGACCGCGCATTGCACGAGCCGCTGCTGGAGATCGGCAACGGCGGGCAGCCAGAGGCTGCCTGCGGCGCGATTGCCCGTCGCGATGTCGACCAGTTCGTTCATGGTCAGTTCGTCGGTGTCGCCGCCGCGGCTGCGGAACATTTCCATCTTGGGCAGGTCGATCGGCAGGTCGTTCATCGTGAAGCGCAGCACGCGCGGCGTGACCAGCTTTGGCCCGTCCTGCACGAGCACGCCGTTGCGCAGCCGGAGCAGCAGCACATTGGGATCGTCGGTGGACAGGAAAGTGCCGCTGTCGGCGGTCACGGCGAGCGACTCGCCCTTGGGGTTTTCGGTTCGCAGGAAGACGCCGCGCAGGTCACGGCCGCCGTCATGGCTCTCCTCGACGCGCAGCGTGGCGCGCTTGCCGAGCTTGGCGAACTCCCCGACCTTGATCGAGGCACCGAGCGCGCCGGACCGCAGTTCGAAGCGCAGGCCTTCATAATTGTAGCGGGTGGTCGGTTGCAGCCAGCCGACGATGAACAGATTCACCAGCGCGAGTGTGATCGCGAACAGGTACGGGATCCGCAGCAGGCGGTTGTAGGATACGCCGACCGAGCGCAGCGCATCGAGTTCGCTCGACAGAGCGATATTGCGGAAACCGAGCAGGATGCCGAGCATCAGCCCGATCGGGATGCCGAGGCCGAGATATTCGGGCAGCAGGTTGCCGAGCATCCGCCACACGACGGAAACGGGTCCACCCTCGGTCACGACGAAATCGAACAGCCGCAGCATGCGGTCGAGCAGCAGGAGCATGGCTGAGATGACGAGCGTCGACAGCAGGGGCACAGCGATCAGCCGGGCGAGATAGCGATCGAACCGGGTGAACAGCCGCAAGTTTTGGACGCCTCTTGGACAAATTTCCGCCGCATCCCGCTCCGATATCCGGACCCTGACGCAGTGTGTTGCGGGCATGCGTATAGCCCGCAGGAGGTTTGAGGTCATGCTGAAACTGTTGCGATCGAGTGTTGTTTTGCTCGCCCTGACGGCCGGGTTCGGGGCCGCGCCTGCAGCGTCGCAGACCATTCTCGGGCCCGATGCGGCGGCGTGCCGTCCGGGCGCACCGGGCGCTGCGGTGCTGGTCCGGGTGTATGGCTTCAAGGACCGAGGCGGCCAGCTGCGCGTCCAGCTTTACGGCAACAATCCCGACGAGTTCCTCGCCAAGGGCAAGAAGCTCGCGCGCATCGACCTACCTGTCGCGGCCGAAGGCGACATGGATGTCTGCGTGGCGCTGCCGCATCGCGGCGAGTTCGCGATTGCCGTGCGGCACGACCGCGACGGCAATGGCAAGTCGGGCTGGAATGATGGCGGCGGCTTCTCGGGCAATCCGAAACTGTCGCTCGCCAATCTGAAGCCGAGTCTGGAGGAAACCCAGTTTTCGGCGCGCGACGGCCTCAATGTTGTCGATGTTGTGCTGAACTATCGGTCGGGGCTGTCGATCCACCCCGTCGTCGCCTTGCGGAAATAGGAGCGAAATGGCTTACGTCGCGCTGCTGTCCAATCCCCGCTCGACCGGCAACCGGTCGATGCTGCCGCGCATCCGCGACTTCGTGGCCGCCCATCCGAATATCTTTCACTATGAGGTGGAGGATGTGTCGGAAGTTCCCGAAGCGCTGCGCACAATCGCGCGGATCAAGCCGACGGTGCTTGTCATCAATGGCGGCGATGGCACGGTCCAAGCGGCGCTGACCGAACTTTATCAGAGCGGCCATTATGGCGGAGAGGTCGGCGCGATGCCGCCGCCGGTCGCGGTGCTGCCCAATGGCAAGACCAACCTCATCGCGCTGGATCTGGGAGCCGTTGGCGACCCGATCGCGGCGCTGCAGCAGATTCTCGACATCGTCGCCGCCGATGTTCGGCCGCATGTCGTGGCGCGTCAGCTGATCGCGCTGACCGACGGCGGCAATGAGCGGCCGGTGCTCGGCATGTTCCTCGGCGGGGCGGGGTTGGCCGACCATATCCTATTCTGCCGCAATAAAATCTATCCGCTCGGCCTGCCCAATTGGGTGAGCCATATCCTCGCCGGTGCGGCGATGTTCGCAGGCGTATTGCTCGGACTGCGCGCCAGCTGGCTCCCGGCGCGGCCGGGCAAGGTCCGCATCTCGGTGCACCGCGACGGGCAGGTCGAAGGGCGCTTCTTCCTGTTGATGGTGACGACACTGGAAAAGCTGCTGCTGAACGCACGCGGCGTGGTCGCGGAACGCGGCGGCCCGCTCAAGATTATGGCGATCGAGCAGAAGCGCGGCACCGTCGTCCGTGCGGCGCTTGACGCGATCCGGGGCCGGCTCGGGCAGGCGCGGTTCGATGGCATTCATGTCCGCCGCGGCGACGAGATCCGGATCGAGGGCGAGAGCGCCAGCGTTATCCTCGACGGCGAGATGTTCTATTCGACCGCCGGCCGGCCGATCGTCTTGACCCCGACTGCACCCGTACCCTTCCTTAGCCTGGCGGCGTGAGCGAACTTCGCGCGCTGGTCGCGGCGGAGCTGGATCAGCCTGTCGATCCGCGCGCCGTCGCGTTCGCTGCCGAACTTGCGGGCCGCTACCCGGGCGCAGCGCGCGCGGTGCTGTTTTACGGTTCCTGCCTGTGGTCGCGCGAACTCGACGGGCTGATGCTCGATTTCTACCTGATCGTCGACAGCTATGATCACGCCTATGGCAAGGGCTGGCTCAGTGTTGCAAACCGGTTGCTGCCGCCGAATGTCTTCTACATCGAGCATGCCGGGATGCGCGCCAAATATGCCGTGCTCAACGAGGCGGATTTCCGCAGGCTCTGCTCGCGGCGGACGTTCAACGTTTCGGTTTGGGCGCGGTTTGCACAGCCCTCGGCGCTGGTCTGGGCGCGAGATGAAGCGGCGCGTGACGCCGCCATCGATGCGGTTGCGGGCGCGGCACCGGCGCTGCTCGCAGCAGCGCGTCCCGACCTTCCCGATCAACTCAGTATCGCCGAACTGTGGACCGGTGCATTCGCCAAGACTTACGGAGCCGAATTGCGCGCCGAGAAGGCGACGCGGGGCATGACTCTGTTCGATACTGCACCCGAGCGGTATGCGAAATTTACCGGACCTGCATTGGCAGAGGCGGGATTGGCAGCCAACTTCCAAGGGGGCAGCGTAAGGTTCGCGCAGCCCCCCAAGGGCAGCGGCTGGTGGCCGCTGCGGCGGCTGCAGGGGAAATTGCTGTCGGTTGCGCGGCTCGTTAAAGCCGCGTTCACGTTCGACGGCGGCATCGACTATCTCGCGTGGAAGATCGAGCGGCACAGCGGGGTTGCCGTGCCGATCAGCGACTGGCAGCGTCGGCATCCCCTGCTGGCATCGGTGCAGCTTGTGCCGCGGCTGCTCCGGCAAAAGGCGATTGTCTAAACCGGTTCCGGTTCGCGAACGGGCAGGGTGACCGGGAAGTCGCTCAATGAGGTCCGCGGTGTCCGGTAGCGCGGCGCGGATTCGCGGCGAACCTCTTCCAAGCGGGCGCGGTAGGCGGACAGGCCCAGCAGCGCCGCAACGAGATTGAGCATGATACCGACCATTCCGGCGCCGATCATGTTCGCGCGGGCCTCTGCTGCGCGCTGATTGGCGCGCGCTGCCCGCTCGCCGAGCAGGCGGGCCTCTGTAGCGGTGAGCGCAGCAATTTCCGCATTGAACGCTTCCATGACACGCCGTCCTTCGCCCTTGCGCATCGTCGCCACCGCTTCGGCGGGTTTACCCTGTTCGACAAGCGCGATCCCTGCGTCGAGACGCGCGGCGCGGACGGTCGCGAGCTGCTGGATCCGCGCAAATCGACCGGCCTGAACCGGATCGCGGGCGAGGCGGGCGTGCAGCTTTTCCAGCTGTCCGTCGATCGCGGCCCGCCCGCGATCATAGGGCGCGCGAAACGCAGGGTCGCCGGTCAACAGGAAGCCACGTTGCCCCGTCTCGGCGGCTTGCATCGCCGATTGCAGCTCGTTGGCAGCAATGACGACTTCATAGCTGTGGGTGCGCCAGGCGATAGCCGTATCGCGCTCCCGGCCAGCGCGGGCCACATCCGCAATCAGCGATCCAAACAGTGCCGCGAGACCGGCAGCCGACATCAGGCCGATCAGCCAGATCGGAATGCGCCGAATTCGCTCGTCCTGCTCCATGCCGCCAGCCCACCCCGCGCGCCACTATAGGCGGAGGGCGAAACGCCGCAAGATGAACGAATCAGGCCGCGGTAAGCAGCGGTGTTCCGGTCAGTTCCGCCGCCTGACGGAAACGGGCGAGGATGGTGTCCACCTGTTCGCTCGTGTGCTCGGCGCAGAGCGAGCAGCGGAGCAGGAACACACCGGCGGGCGTCGCGGGCGGGCGGCTCATGTTCACATAGACGCCAAGTTCCAGAAGCGCCTGCCACATGCGGACCGTCGCTTCCTGATCAGGCATCAGCACCGAGATGATCGCGCTTTCGGGCGTTTCCGTCGCGAGCTTGAAGCCATGCGCCTTGAGCCCACCGTGCAGGCGGCGCGAGGCTTCCCAGAGATGCTGCCGCTTGTTGTGGCTGTGCATGAGCTTGCGGATCGAGGCCGCAGCGCAGGCGACGACGGCGGGCGGCAGCGAAGCCGTGAATGTGTAGGGCCGGCAGACGAGGCGCAGGATTTCGAATTTGGGGTGATTCGACACGCAGAAGCCGCCGACGGTGCCGACCGATTTCGAGAAGGTGCCGACGACGAAATCGACATCGTCCTCGACGCCCGCCGCTTCGTAAACGCCGCGGCCATGGTCGCCGAAGAAGCCCATGCCATGCGCCTCGTCGACAAGGATCATCACGTTTGGATGCGCCTTGGCGGCAGCGACCATCTCTTTCAACGGCGCGATGTCGCCAAGCATCGAATAGACGCCTTCGAGCACGACGAGCTTATGCGCTTCGGCAGGCACGCGGCCCAGCCGCTTCGACAGGTCCTCGACCGAATTGTGGCGGAAGCGGACGATGTCGGCATTGCCCATGGAACAGCCGTCGTAGATCGAGGCATGGCTGTCGGCGTCGAGTACGACATAGTCGCCGCGTCCGGCGAGTGTTGCGACCATACCGAGATTGGCCTGGTAGCCGGTTGAGAACACCATCGCGCTCTTGGTGCCATAGAAGTCCTTGAGCGCGTCCTCGACTTCCTTGTGGCCCTGATAGGTGCCGTTGAGCACGCGGCTGCCGGTGGTGCCCGCGCCGAAATCGCGCAACGCTTCCTGACCGGCGAGGATCACGTCGGGATCGAAGGTCATCCCCATATAATTATAGGTGCCGACGAGAATGGTGTCGCGGCCGTCGATGACCGCCTCGGTCGGCGATTTGACCTGCTGCATGACGATCGCAAACGGATCGCGGACTCCGCTGTCGAGCAGGCCCTGCCGTTCCGCGATGATCGGGTCGAACTTCGAAAAAAGGTCCGACATCAGGCGGCTGTCATCCGGTGCACCGCATCGGCGACCTGTCCGACCGTTTCCAGCTCGGGGAGCAGGTTCAGTGGCAGGATGATGTCCCACTCGTCCTCGATATTGGCAACGAGATCCATCACGGTCAGCGAATCCAGTTCGAGATCGGTCGCGAAGGACGTGGTTTCGCTGATCGGGACATTCTTCTTGTTCACGGGCGCGATCAGCTCGGCGATGCGCGTGAAAATGCTGGGGCGATCGGTCATGCAGCGGTTCCTATTGGCGTCGCGGCCTGATGCCAAGCCTTTGTGGCGCGCGTGGGGCGGCACCGCGGCCCGCCACCGCTTGCGGCGACCGCATGCGGCGTGTCATCGTACTGCAACATTTCGGGGGGCCGACCAGCGATGCACGACACGCCGAACGAGTCCGAGCGCGAGTCCCATGCCAATGGCATCCATCTGCTGCGCACGATGCAGGGCCATCATGTCGCACTGTCGTCGATGGCCGACCAGAAGGCCAATATCCTGATCGGGGTGAATTCGGTGATTTTCGCGCTGGTCATGCGCGAAAGTGCGTCGATGACCTGGCCGATGATCGTGCTCGCGGTGTCGTCGGCAACGGCTGCGATCCTGTGCATGCTGGCGGTGGTGCCGGCGATCGGCTGGCGGAAACGGCGAACCGGACCGCCACCGCCGCCGAACATCCTGTTTTTCGGCGCATTTACCGAACTGACCGAGGAGGCGTTCGAGCAGGAGCTCGACACGATCTTGGTCAGCGATACGAAGATCCGGCGCGCGATGGCCCGCGATGTCTATCAGCTCGGAGTCGTGCTCAAGAATAGCAAATATCGCTACATCGGCTGGGGCTACCGCGTGTTCGTCGGCGGCATGGTCCTGACGCTGCTGACTTATGGCGTCGAGGAAGTGCTGCGGGACTGGCGCTAGAGCCAGCCCGCTTCGCGGTACCAGGCGGCCGTTGCGGCAAGGCCGGATACGGCGTCGATCTGCGGGGTCCAGCCGGGAATGGCGGGGCCGCGCGAGACCCAGTCGGGGTGTGCGAAATAACGGGCGCGGTCGAGGCTCAGCTTTGGCGGCGTTGGCGAGAATGTGCCCAGCAGGGCGCTGACGGCTGCCGCGGCGAGCATCGCGGTGTCGGGCACGTGGATGACGCGCTGCGGCCGGCCGACAGCATCGCCGATCAGCCGGGCGAATTCTGCATGGCCGTAGCCGCCGGGCTTGCCATCGTCGGGTTCGAAGGTTGCGAAGGGGGCCGAGGCCGACGCCAAGGCAAGCAACGCGGCGCACAGGTCGTCGGCATGGATATAGGAGGCGCGGCCGTCCCATGGCACCAGCGACAGGCCACGGCTGGCAAATTTGAAGAGCTCGAACGTCTCGCGGTCTCCGGGGCCGTAGACGGCGGGCGGGCGGACGATCGACCAGTCGAGCCGGCTTTCGCCGACGACGGTTTCGGACTCGGATTTGCTCCGGCCATAGCGTGACAGATGCGGCTCGCGCGCGGCGAGCGATGAGACATGGACGAAGCGGCGGACGCCCGCGAGGCCGGCGGCTGCGAGGACGCGGCGCGTGCCCTCGACATTGGCATCGGTGAAGTCGGCGGACCGGCGCGCGTTGATCACGCCGCCGACGTGGATCACTGCGTCGGCACCCGTGAAGAGGGCGGCGGGTAGAGAGGCGAGGTCGCCCGGGACCCATTCAACACCGGGGCAGGGGGCTTGTGGCGAGCGGGCCAAGGCTCGGACGCTATGTCCATGTTTGGCGGCCAGACGCAGCAGTCGGCGTCCGACAAAGCCGGTGCCGCCGGTCACTGCGAGGATCATGGCCTCAAGCCGCGACGTCGAAGCGCTGGATTTCGCCGCTGAGGTAGAGGGTGCGCGCCTTGGAGCGGCTGAGCTTGCCCGAAGAGGTTTTGGGCAAGGTGCGGGGCGGGACCAGTTCGACGAGGCAGTTCATGCCCGTGATCGAGCGGACCTTGCCCTTGATCGCCTCGCGCAGCTGTGCGCGCTCGTCGAGGTCGGTGGTGCGGCACTGGACGAGGACGGCCGGGGCTTCCTCGCCATTGTCCTGGGTGACCGAGAAAGCGGCGATGTCGCCGGCTTTGAAGCCAGAGAGCTGCTCGATCGCCCACTCGATGTCCTGCGGCCAATGGTTCTTGCCGTTGATGATGATCATGTCCTTGGCGCGGCCGACGATATAGACCGAGCCATCGACGAGATAGCCCATGTCGCCGGTATCGAGCCAGCCGTCCTTCAAGGCGGCTGCCGTCGCTACCTCGTCGCGAAAATAGCCGACCATCACCGAGGGACCGGAGAAGAAGATGCGGCCGATGCTGCGGTCGGGTAGCACATTGCCTGCCTCGTCGCGCACCTCGATCTTGTGATGTTCGATGACCTTGCCGCAGTTGACGATCGAGCGGTAGCGGATCGGCTTGCTGCGATCGGCGGGCAGGCCGGCATGGCCTTCGCCCGACAGCAGCCGCTCGTCGATGAGATCGATGACGATACCTTCATTCGGCGGCATGATCGACACAGCCAGCGTCGCCTCGGCGAGGCCGTAGCTCGGCACGAACGCCTGCGGTTTGAACCCGGCCGGCGCAAACGCGTCGACGAAGGCCTGCATGACATCGGGGCGGATCATGTCGGCGCCGTTGCCGGCGAGCCGCCAACGCGACAGGTCGAAACGCTGATCGACATGCGTCTGCGACGAGACGCGGCGCGCGCAGATGTCATAGCCAAAGGTCGGCGAATAGGAGAGCGAGTCGCCCTCGTTGCGGCTGATCAGCGTCAGCCAGCTGAGCGGGCGGCGCGCGAAATCTTCGGTTGCGAGATAATCCACCGACATCTGATTGGCGACGGGCGACAGCATGCAGCCGACAAGGCCCATGTCATGATACCAGGGCAGCCAGGAGATCAGCCGGTCGTCCTTGGCGATCGCATGGCCGACGGCATGGCCGTGGATATTGGCGAGCAGCGCGTGGTGGGTCACGGCGACGCCGTGCGGGAAGCGCGTGCTGCCGCTCGAATATTGCAGATAGCAGATATCCTCGGGCGACGCCTTGGGCAGCGCCACCTCGGGCGCGTCGGTCGCGGCGAAGCTCTCCCAGTCGATCGCGCGCGCGTCTTTCAGCGTCTCGGCGGCTTCGGCGACCATCGACAGTAGGCCCGGCGGGCTCAGTACGAGCACGGGGTCGCAGCTGGTCAGCTGATTGCGGATCTGTTCGACATAGCCGTCGCGTCCGCCGAACGAGGTCGGGAGCGGCAGCGGCGCGGGCCAGGCCCCCGCATAAACGGCACCGAAAAACAGCGCGGCGAAATCCGGGCCCGTCTCGGCAATCAGCGCGATGCGGTCGCCGGGCTTCACGCCCGCGGCGATCAGGCGGCGCGCGGCGGCCAGCGCATCGGTGCGCAGCTCGGTGAACGGATAGACGCGCGACAGCGTGGCGCGCGCGTCGAAGAAATTGAAGCCGCGCTGACCCTGCGCCGCATAGTCAAGCGCGTCGCCCAGCGTGGCGAAATCGGCAAAGCGGCGCGGCAGGCTATCGTGCACGGGCGTCGGCGCGCGCGCGATATCGCTATTGATGGCCTCGACCGAGGTAGAGCGTTCCAGCAAAACCGGCTTCCCCTCATCACTCGCTTGGCCCGGCGCCTTCGTGGCGCTCATCACCGCGCGACCCTTCAGTGACAAATTGGTTTCAGACTATTGTGATGTCGCTGTCCAGCACGTTCAAAATCCGGCCCGACTATGGCAGCATCGTGGCGGATGGACCGCAAAGCCCGAAACAGCGAGCGAAAGCCGCCAAAGCCGCTGACCGCCGCGTCGCTGGACTGGTTCGCGCTGCGCTATGTCGAGCGCTTCGCGACAACGCGCGCGAAGCTGCGCCGCTATCTTGGCGACAAGCTTCGCGAGCGGGGTTGGGCGGGTGAGGGGACCGCGCCGATCGATGCGGTCGTCGAACGGCTGTCCGCCCTCGGCTATGTCGATGACCGGGCATTTGGCGAGGCGAAAGCGCGCGGACTTGCGCGGCGCGGCTTCGGCGTACGCCGCGTGACGCAGGCTCTGATGGCAGCTGGGGTGGAGCCTGACCTACGCGCCGAGATCGGCGAGACGGTGGACGGGGAGGCAGCGGCCATTGCCTATGCACGCCGCAAGAAGCTCGGGCCATTTGCGGTGGTGGAAGCCGGGCCTGATGTACAGCGCAAACAATTCGCGGCGATGGTGCGCGCCGGGCACCCGTTCGAGGCCGTCAAGCGCGTCATGAATGCACGGACTGAGGCCGAATTGGGCGGATGAACGTTTCGGTGGGCATTGACGGTCGTCGATGTGAAGCCGAGGAGTGGTTTTGTGGCATGTGCTCCGTTCGAATGGCGACCCGAGCACCTGCGGCTCGCGATCGATGCTGCCTGCGTCGCGCTGTGGTCATGGAATGTCGACGATAATAGTTTCGCGATGGACCGGCTGGGCTTCCAGCTGTGGGGACTGCCTGAAGCCGATCGAGTGACGTTCGAAGCGCTATCGTCGCATATCCATCCGGCCGACCGCGACCGGGTTCGCGCGGCGTTCATCGCGACCCGTTCGGTATCGGGTTCCTACGAAATCGACTTCCGCATCATGCTCGCGGACGAGGTGCGCTGGATATCGGCGCGCGGGCAGGGGGCCGATTCCGGCATCGTCGCGGGCGTCATGTTCGGTATCTTCCTCGACGTGACCGGACGCAAGCAGGCCGAAGAGGGCAGCGAGCTTCTGGCCGGCGAGATGAGCCACCGCGTCAAGAATCTGCTGGCGATTGCCGGCAGTCTTGCCGAGCTCACGGCCCGGTCCGCGCCGACGGTCAAGCATATGACCGACGAGTTGACCCAGCGGCTGTCGGCGCTGGGCCGGGCGCATGATCTTGTCCGGCCGATTCCAGGCGAACAGGGCAAGGCAGCGCTGCTCGGTGATCTGTTTTCGGTCCTGCTCGCGCCCTATGACGTGTCCGCCGCCTTTTCGGGTCGAATCCGGGTGGCGGTGCCACGCATGGGCGTCGGCGAGCGGACCGCGACGGCGCTGGCAATGGTCGTCCACGAGCTTGCGACCAACTCCGTAAAGCACGGTGCCTTGTCGACGGTGGCTGGCGCGCTCGACATTTCCAGCACGGTCGATGATGAAAAGGTCTGCGTGATCTGGGCGGAAACCGGCGGTCCGCCGCTGGAGGAGACCCCCGAATTGCGCGGCTTCGGCAGCCGCATGATCTCGCGCGTCATCGCCGGGCAACTCGGCGGCGAACTCAGCTACGATTGGCAATCGGCCGGGCTCGTTGCGCGACTGACCATGCGCAAGGAAAAGCTGGCGCTCTAACGTCTGGGTCGTCGAGGAGGGGACGCACATATGGCTGTTCCGCCTATTCCTCCCAGCTGAACAGTTCCCCTACGCCCATCTCGAACAGTCTCGCGAGGCGGAACGCCGATTCGAGGGAGGGCGAGTAGCGGCGTTGCTCGATCGCGGCGATGGTCTGGCGGGTCATGCCGATCGCCGCGCCGAGGTCGCTCTGCGTCATGCCGCGGGCCTCGCGCTCTTCGCGCACCCGGTTCGCGATGGGCAGCATGTCAGAGGCTCCGATGATGCAGCGACAGGAAGATCGCCTGCCGCGCGCATTCGGCGACGACGATGGCGAGGAGGATCGCATTCGCCATCTGCCCCGAACCCGAGCCGAGGTGCACCGTGGCCGCGGCGCCCAGCGTGCAGATGATCAGCAAATAATAGCCGATGTTGGTTGCCCGCCGGTCGATGCCGCGCTCGCGCTCATCCATCGGCGCATAGCGATCGGTCGAGGTCCAGGCGATCAGGATATGCCCGGCGATTTGCACGACTGCGATGGCGAGGACGGAATGAACCAGAAGTGCAACCGACGCCGCCTCGGACAGGCCCTCGGCGGCTCTCGCGAAATAATAGCCGTAGATCGCGACAAGGCTGACTAGGCTCAGCAACGCGCTCTTGTAGCGAAAGGACATAGCGGTTCTCCGTGTCAAAGATATTTAACACGAGATATCGTCGGCAACGCGCGATGTCAAATATTTATTACATTACTTGGCGGCTGCTGTTTTTGCTGCTTCCCCCGCCCCCGCCATCAGCTGCTTCAGCTGCAGCCGGATGCTGCGGCCCTCGAGATGGGCCTGGATGTTGGAGTAGCGCTCGGCGGTCAGCTTGCGGCGGACATCGTCGAGCGTCTGGCAGGTTCCGTCAGCGGCGAGCTCGAAGGCGCGCTGGACTGTCGATAGGGATTCGGGTCCGGTCATCCAGCGACCGTGAACGCTGGCAGGCGATAGAGCAAGCCCAGCACGAAAACGGGGCCGGAACTTGTGTCCCGGCCCCGCGTGTCGCGTGTCCGTCGCTTAGTAGCGGCGGAAGCGGTCGAGGTGGCGCATCGCCCGGTCATATTCGCGGCGGCTCACATAGCCGTCGCCGTTCCGGTCGGCGAAGCGGTAGAAGTCGCGCTGTGCCCAGCGCCAGTTCCGGTCGTTGAGGCCGCCATAATAGCGGATCACGAACGCACGGGTGTCGCGATCGTTGTAGCCCCAGCCATAGGGCGTCCAGCGGTCATTGTAGCGCCAGCCGGTCCGGTAGCCGAAGCCGCGGCCATAGTCGTTGCGGTCATAGCGGTTGGCGATGCCGTCGCGATCCCGGTCGCCGTAAGGGCGCAGGCTGTTGTTGTCGCGGTCATAGGCGTTCGGCACGCCGTCCCGGTCACGGTCGCCATAGGGGCGCTGCGCGCTGGCGGGTGCGACGGCGCCGAGGATGCCGATACCGGCAAGCAGGGCAAGAGTAAGCTTACGCATGGTCCTTCTCCTTTTTTCCCGAAGGAAGGCCCTGCACTACTCATGTCGCGCTGAACGCGTTCCGAATGGGGTTGTCAGGCGGGGTTCATGTGGATGTCGCTGCTTCCGATTCGTTTGCAGTCGTCGAGGTGGCTGGTAGCGTGGATCGCATGGATGCGCCTGACCTCCTGATGATCGCGGCTTGGCGAGAAGCCGCAATTGATCTCGGCCTACGCTTTTTGCCGGCGACAATTGCGTCGCGAGGTGTGGATGCGGAGGGATATCTTCCTGACTTTGGCGGGCCCGATGGCATGATCGTCGTCAGCTATACGCGCGTAGCGCCGGTCGCGCCCAATAGACTGTATATTTCGGTCCTACACGCTAGCTATCGGACCTATCGCCGCGAAACATTTGTAGACACTTTGAACGACTGGGGTTGGTACGGAGCACCTAGCGAAGTGCCATACTGGTATTCCGGAACAAGCTGGACCTAGCGTAGCTGCGGTTGACACCGGGGGCGGCGGTTCACCATCTACGGGGCATGACCAATCGCCCGCTCAATGCCGTTATCGTGCCGGTCACGGCCTTCCAGCAGAATTGCACCTTGCTCTGGTGCACCAGAACGATGCGCGGGGCGTTCGTCGATCCGGGCGGCGATCTCGACAAGCTGATGGCGGCTGCCGCCAAGCATGGCGTGACGATCGAGAAGCTATTGGTGACGCACGGCCATGTCGATCATTGCGGCCAGACCGGCGTGCTGGCGGAGCGTTTGGGCGTACCGATCGAGGGGCCGCACCCGGACGACAAATTCTGGATCGACATGAACCCGGCGGCGGGCGCGCAATATGGCATGCCGGGGGTCGAGGCGTTTACGCCGGACCGCTGGCTGGCCGACGGGGATCAAGTCACGGTCGGCGATCTCACGCTCGATGTGTATCACTGTCCGGGCCACACGCCGGGGCATGTGGTGTTCCACCATCCCGACTCGAATCTCGCGATTGTCGGGGACGTGCTGTTTCAGGGATCGGTCGGGCGGACGGATTTCCCCAAGGGCGATTTCCAGTCGCTGGTGACGTCGATTACCGGACGCCTCTGGCCGCTCGGCGACGCGACACAGTTCGTACCGGGGCACGGGCCGATGTCGACCTTCGGCGCGGAGCGGAAAACCAACCCCTATGTATCGGACGCGGCGCTGGCTTAGGCTTCCATCCCGATCCCGACCAGCAAAGCCCAGGCGCTGAGGATCAGCAGCGCGAGCCAGGTGCCTGCGGTGCCGAAAATGCGGAAGCCGTTGGGCGACGGACGGCCCATGCCGATCGCGTGCGAGGCGCGCGCGAGGATGATCAGCGCCGAACTGACGCCGAGCATGACGTGATAGCCCGTCCGATATTCGATGAGGCCCATCAGGATCAGCACCATCGGCGCATATTCGGTAAAATTGGCCTGCGTGCGGATGCGCGTCAGCAGGTCGGGATTGCCGCCGTCGCCAAGGCCGATATGTGCGGCGCGGCGGATCTGGCTGACGCGGTAGCTGAGGATCAGCAGCAGCAGGCCGAGGATCGCGGCCGTGAATGTCGTGACTTCGAGCTTCATGTTTGTCTCCCCCGCATCCGGCCTGCCAGACGGCGAAACACTGCGGCAAAGCGGCCGCTTTGGGAAGATGCAGCGGTCGCGCACTTGCAAAGCGGGGCAAAATGAATAATAGCCCCCGCTCGATTGGACCGGCCGCGCCGCCGTAAACGCGCGACCGTCTCCCACGTACCATCAGACGAGAACAGGTGCCGAATGGCCGTCCCGAAGCGAAAAACATCTCCCTCGAAGCGCAATATGCGCCGCAGCCATCACGCGCTTGTCGCCGCCTCGTTCCAGGAGTGCCCGAATTGCGGCGAACTCAAGCTGCCGCATCACATCTGCAACTCCTGCGGTCATTACAATAACCGCGAGGTTGTCGAAGCGAAGGCGTAAGGCGCGGATGGCGCCTGCCATGACCGCGATCTCATCATGACACGGCCCGTCATCGCGCTCGACGTGATGGGCGGCGACGGCGGCCCATCGGTCACCATCGCCGCGGCCGAGCTAGCGCAACGCCGCTATCCCAAGCTGCAGTTCCGGCTGTTCGGCCGCGAGGATGTTATTCGCGCCGAGCTGAAGAATGCGCCGCGCGTGTCGAAAGAGTCGGTGATCGTTCATACCGACGAGGAAGTGCTGGGCACCGACAAGCCGAGCCAGGTGCTGCGCCGGGCGCGCCGCTCCTCGATGGGGTTGGCGATCGACGCCGTGAAAGCGGGCGAGGCGCATGCTGCCGTGTCGGCGGGCAACACCGGCGCGCTGATGGCGATCGCGAAGATGGGTCTTAAGACCATGCCGGGCATCGACCGGCCGGCGCTCGTTGCGCTGATGCCGACGATGAAGGCCGAATCGGTTATGCTCGACCTCGGCGCCAATACCGAGTGCGACGAGAATAACCTGTTCCAGTTCGCCGTGATGGGCGGTGCGTTCGCGCGAATCATGCTGGGGCTGAAGCGGCCGAGCGTGGCGCTGCTGAATATCGGTGCGGAAGACCTCAAGGGCACGCACGAGCTGAAGGCCGCAGCCGCGATGCTGCGCGAGGCCGACCTGCCGCTCGAGTTTGTCGGCTTCACCGAGGGCGACAAGATTGGCCGCGGCGATATCGACGTGATCGTCACCGACGGTTTTTCGGGCAATATCGCGCTGAAGACGGCGGAGGGGACGGCCAAGCTGGTTGTGTCGCTGTTGGCGGATGCCTTCCGCTCATCGGCGCTGACCAAATTCGGTTATCTGATGTCGCGGCCCGCCCTGCGCGCGTTGCGCAAGCATCTCGACCCCAACAATCACAATGGCGCGGTGTTTCTCGGCCTCAATGGCATCGTCGTGAAGAGCCATGGTTCGGCGACGGCCAAGGGCTTTGCGAACGCGATCGGTGTCGCACACGACCTCATCGCCGGCGACATTTCGCGCCGGATCGCCAGCGACCTTGCCAACGTCGCCATCAAGCCGGCCGACGCTGCATGAGCGTGACGCGCTCACGAATCATCGGCACCGGCAGCTACCTGCCAGGCCGGATCGTCTCGAACGCCGAACTCGCCGCGCAAGTCGATACCTCGGACGAATGGATCGTCGCACGGACCGGAATTACGCAGCGCGCGATCGCCGCTGAGGGCGAATTGACCTCCGACCTCGCCGTCGCGGCGGCGAAGGAAGCGCTGGCGGCGGCAGGATGCACGGCGGACGATATCGACCTCATCGTCGTCGCGACCGCGACGCCCGACCAAACCTTTCCGGCGGTTGCGACCGTCGTCCAGCACAAGCTCGGCATGACGCAGGGCGTAGCCTTCGATGTGGCGGCGGTCTGCTCGGGTTATCTGTATGCGCTGACCGTTGCCGATGCGATGTTGCGCGCCGGGCAAGGCCGGCAGGCGCTGGTGATCGGCGCGGAGACCTTCAGCCGGCTGCTCGATTGGGAGGACCGCACGACCTGCGTGCTGTTCGGCGACGGTGCGGGTGCCACGGTGCTGCGCGCCGAGGCGGGGCGTGGCCTGCCGAGCGACAAGGGGCTGCTCGCCGCGCGGCTGCATTCCGACGGCCGGTACAATGAACTCCTTTATGTCGATGGCGGCCCCGGCTCCACAGGCACGGTCGGCAAGCTGCGCATGAAGGGCAAGGAGGTGTTCCGTCATGCGGTCACCAATCTCGCCAGCGTGATGACTGAGACGCTGGATGCAGCGGGCCTGATGGCAGCCGATGTGGCCTGGGTCATTCCGCACCAGGCCAATCTGCGCATCCTCGAAGGCACGGCAAAGAAGCTCGGCCTGCCGATCGAGCGAGTCGTCGTGACCGTGGACCGGCATGCCAATACCTCGGCGGCTTCCGTGCCGCTGGCGCTTGACGTGGCCGTGCGCGACGGGCGCGTCAAGGATGGTGACCTGCTCTTGCTCGAGGCGATGGGCGGTGGCTTCACGTGGGGTGCGGCAGCCGTTCGCTGGTAGTTGGCGCTCGGCGAGGCTTGCGCTAGGCTTTCCCAGTTGCGTCCGGGTCGAGTCGCTGCCGCGATAACAAAAGGGGGAATGAATGGCTGCACGCACGCTGACACGCGCCGATCTGAGCGACGCTGTCCATAATGAGATCGGTCTGTCGCGGGCCGATTCGGCCTCGCTCGTGGAGCAGGTCCTCGATGCCGTGTGCGGAGCGCTGCTCAAGGGCAGCAACGTCAAGATTTCGTCCTTCGGCACCTTCGTGCTGCGCAACAAGGGGCAGCGCATCGGCCGCAACCCGAAGACCGGCGTCGAAGTGCCGATCGAGCCGCGAACCGTGCTGACCTTCCGCCCCAGCCAGATCATGCGCGACCGGATCAACAAGGGTAAGGCCTAACCATGGTCGCCAAGTCCCCGGACGCGTTTCGCACCATCAGCGAAGTCTCCGAGGACCTCGGCGTGCCGCAGCATGTGCTGCGCTTCTGGGAAACCAAATTCACTGCGATCAAGCCGCTGAAGCGCGGCGGCAACCGGCGCTATTACCGGCCCGAGGATGTCGCGCTGCTGCAGACGATCAACCGGCTGCTATATAGCGACGGCTATACGATCAAGGGCGTGCAGAAGCTGCTGAAGGACCGCGGCACCAAGGATTTGGCGAGTGCGGCACCTGCGGTTGCGGTGGACGCCCAGGCGCTCGACCGCGATACCGAACTGCGCGCGATCCGCGACCTCCTGGCGACTGCGCTGGCGGCCTGAGCATGAAGGCGGTCGCCGTCTTCAGCGTCAAGGGCGGCGTCGGCAAGACCGCGATCGCCGTCAATCTTGCCCACGCAGCAGCGACCGTATCGGGGCGGCGCACCCTGCTCTGGGACCTCGATGCGCAGGGCGCAGCGAGCTATGTGCTGCGGGTGAGCCCGAAGACCGGCGGCGCGCGGAAGCTTTTTGCCGCGAAATCGGAGCTGGCCGATCACATTCTGGCGACCGATCACCCCAATCTTGATGTGCTGCCCGCCGACAAGTCGATGCGTCAGCTCGACCGGACGCTGGCCGAGGAGGGCGGCGACAAGCAGCTCAAGAAATTGCTGAAAAGTCTCGCCGGTGAATATGACCGGATCATTCTCGATTGTCCGCCCGGCCTGACCCAGCTTGCTGAGCAGGTGTTCGAGGCCGTCGACCTCATCGTCGTACCCGAGGTGCCGTCACCACTGTCGTCGCGCGCGCTTGCTCAACTCCGCGAGCATCTCACGAAGCACCGCAAGGGCAAGCCGCCGCTAATCCCCGTCTTCTCGATGGTCGATCGCCGACGCAAGCTTCACGCTGCCGCAGTCGATGCCGCCCCGGCCCAGGTCGCGATCCCCTATGCGACGGGTATCGAACAGATGGCCGTCCACCGCGCGCCGATTGCAACCCTCTCGCCGAACAGCGCCGCCGCCAAGGCCTTTGCGCAGTTGTGGACGGGCGTTGAGCGGTCGCTGCTGGAGCGGGCCGCAGTCTGAAGCGCACCCGTCTCTGCGCATGTAATTCCCCGTCAATGCATCGATACTAAGGAGATCGCGCATTTGGGAGTTCTTATTCGTACTCAGCACCTTTCAATTATCCGGCATGCCCAATGGTTTAACAGCCATATTCCCTAGTCGGCAAAGCAGGAATTCTAATTCCTGCTCCGGTCTGGAAATATTTGCAATAACCAGGCGCTTACAATGTGGTTGACGGTTGGCTAGTTCGGTGCGCTCGTCACTCCTATCGATAGGCGACGAGATGATTGGCCACAGTGTGGCAGCTTGTGATAGTCGCATCATCGTAGTTCACATCGACGATCACGTTCATCGCGAACGCTGTGGGCAGCGTCGAGACGATCGCGTCGTAGTTACTGCTCGACTTGCTGATCCATATGCGGATGGATTCGCAGGGACTGCCGATATTGATGCGGTCGCCATCCAGCTTGAAGGTCATGCCGAGTTCGTCGGGGTAAAGGTACAGGATGTGCCGCTGGCTTACCCACTGGCTGGCCGCCAGCGCCGGAGATGCCGGTGGAAGGAGTGCCGACAGTGACAGGGCCATCTTGACATGAGTCCAGGTTCGGCGAGTTCTCATCGATCGACCGTTCGAAGCATATAGACATCGAGTGCATCGGTGTTTGTGCTGCATGGGCCACTGTTGGCGTACCAGATGCCGGCGAGCCGGGTTCCCGATACATAGCTGGACAGCAAAAGCGCATAGAGCTGTTGCGAATTTCCGCGCGTATAGCGGACCTTGATATGCGCACCGTAAAAGTCGCCGCCCTCCCAGGTGTTGGCACTGACTGGTGCCGCATAGCTGAGCGCGACCAGAGCCGCAGGAGCGAGTGTAAGCAAGCTTATGGTCGAGCGCATCCGTGGCCTCCCTATGCGGCTGCAGCGAGTCATGAAGTCTGGGCTGCGTACTCTGCCGCAATCTGCTGCCGGGCGCTCTCTCGATCAAGCCGCCCGGTCAGACCGGTTGCCGCGCCAAACAGATGGTTGCAGGCGAGCAATGCTTGGCGAATTCCTTAGGCGGCATCTTCGACCGTGCCCAAGATATCCATTTGCTGATCGGTACAACAATGGAGTGAACAATCATGCCTCGCACTGCTGCGAATATTCTGGCTAGCCTGCTGATCGCCGTGCCCTCGACAGCATTCGCCGACAGCCTATGTCAAGGACGTGTCACCCAGACGAGCATCGTCGTCGACGGGACGGTCACCGCCGATTGGGGATTTGGTGTCCAGAGGGTGTGAACATAGCGCCTGGCCCCGATTTCAGAACATAATCGTCAACCGGGTGCTGACCGAAGCGCGCTATGCGAACGGATCGCGCACAACTTACTCGTACAACACGTCCGGGCAGCCGCATCTGATTTCAAGTTCGGATGGCTATGCAATCGTCATCGACTATTCCGGCGGCAATATCTCGACGGTTTGCGGCTACAATCGCGCTCTGACCGTCGTGACCGCCGCGAGCGATTGCACGGGTGCGACGGTCAAAACCTCCTACGGATACAATACCGCCGGCACCTTGCTTACGAGTGTGACCCATAATGATGGGGCTACTACGGCCGCAGTGACGATCGACTATGTTGGTACGTCCGCCGACGGGGTCTATCTGCCGTCCTGCATAAGCTTGCCCAACTCCGGCACGTGCGAAATCGCCAACGTCTACGGCGAGGATCCCAACGGCACAGGCTTCCAGCCGAAGCCAGACCAGGTGCGCCGCCAGACGACGGCCGGCGGCGGCGTCTGGACCTACAGCTACGAGCCCGAAGAAAATGCCAACGATGTCCCGCCAGTCCTCGGAGAGCCGCGGATCGCCTATGCGGACATGATCGATTCCGGAGGGCGCGAGACCTATCTCACCTACGACCGCGGCCGGCTCATCAACATTGTCGATCCGTCTGGCACGACCAACTACAAATATCCGTATCGCAAGATCACAGTCGCCAGCCAGATAAACTACAGCACGATCGATCAGGAGTTTCACGGGGTCGTCCCCGACCTGATAACGCCGCCCGGCGGCAGGCGGGAGTATTTCGAGCACGATCTGCGCGGGAACATCACGTCCCACTCCTATTGGCCGGTCGGATCCGCCGACCCCCTGTTGCCGGACGGCAGCCCGGCGATTTCGCCGAACAATGATCTGAAGACACTCTGCTGCATCTCGCCGACCAAGCCGGTATTCCCGAGCGGGTCGCTGACCTATAGTCAGACATTCCTGCCCAGTTACGGTGCCATCGGCGTGTACGGCGGCGTTTATGCACTAGGCTGTGGCCAGGGTCCGCAGGACGCCAAACTCTGCAACAAGCCACTGAGCAAGACCGACCCGATGGGCCGGCAGACCGACTATACCTATGATCCGGTTCATGGCGGCGTGCTGACCGAGACAGCGCCTGCCGTGAGCAATGATATCCGTCCGCAGACCCGCTATTTTTATACGGCCCGCTATGCCTGGGTGAAAAATGCCAGTGGTACCTATGTGCAGGAGGCCGCGCCGGTCTGGCTGCTGACCAGCAAGAGTATCTGCAAGGCGGGTGCCGCCTTGGGCAACGGCTGTCAGCTGGGTGCCAGCGACGAGGTCGTGACTTCCTACGACTATGGGCCTGATTCCGGGCCGAACAACCTGCTGCTGCGCGGCGTTGTCGCCGACGCCAATGGGGCCGCGCTGCGGAGCTGTTACGCCTACGACTGGCAGGGCAACAAGATCAGTGAGACCAAGCCGCGCGCCGGTTTGACGAGCTGCCCATGACTGCGCGGCGGATCATATTGCCTGCCCTTGTGGCGGCAGTTGGGACGACGCTGTTTGCAGCCCCGGCCTTCGCGCAGTCCTCGCCTTCGGCGTTCACCTCCGGCGCGCGTTACGACCTCGACCGCCGGGTGGTCGGCACGATCGCGCCGGACCCGGACGGATCGGGGCCGCTCGGCTATGCTGCGACGCGCACCACCTTTGATGCGCGCGGGCTCGTCACCAAGGTCGAGGCCGGCGAACTGTCAGCCTGGCAATCGGACACGGTCGCGCCCGCCGCGTGGAGCGGCTTCACCATATTCCGCACCATCGACAGCAGCTACGATATCGAAGGCCGGAAGGTGAAGGACGTCACCACCGCCGGCGGCGCGGTGCAGTCGGTGGTGCAGTACAGCTACGACAGCCTCGACCGGCTCCGCTGCACGGCGGTGCGCATGAACCCGGCGGTGTTCGCCTCGCCGCCGTCCGATGCCTGTGCACTCGGCACCGAAGGCAGTGCCGGCCCCGACCGGATCACTCGCAACAGCTATATCGGCCCCAACTGGGTTGAGACGATCGAAAAGGCGGTCGGTACATCCCTTCAACAGGTCTACGCGCGCTACAGCTATGCGGCCACCGGCCAGATCGCCTCGGTCATCGATGCCAATGGCAACAAGGCAACGATGACCTATGACAGCCAAAACCGGCAGACGCGCTGGACCTTCCCGTCGAAGACGACGGTGGGTCAGGTCGATGCAACCGACTATGAGGAATATGGCTACGACGCCGCCGGCAACCGCGAAGCCCAAGCGGCCTTCTAATCTAACAGCGCTCTGGCCATGCTTGCCCGGCTTTCAGACCGCGATACTGCTAAAGGTGTGTTAAGGGGATAAAAGGGAAATTCGGTGATGAATTGCAGAAATTCGGCGCGCTCCCGCCCGCCGGGCCGGTCGCGCCACCGCGTAATGAACTCGTCCAACGTCATGCTGTGCGCACCCTAACCGATTGGTTGCGCCGGGCAACTGCGCGGGCGGGTATCTGGCGCGCGCCGCGAGCCCCTTATCGGTCCGGCACCTGCTCCGCCGCCCACAGCGGCACCCGCGCCATGATAGCGGCGAAGAGGCTCGATTGCAGGTGGCCGTCCAGCCAGGTGCGAAGGTGGGGCAGGGGCTGTTGCGCGAACCAGGGCTGGTCGACCGCGGCAAACTGGCGGACGAAGGGCAGGATCGCGGCGTCGGTCAGGCCGCGCGCCGGGCCGCACAACTGGCCGCCGGCGGTGGCGAGGCGGCGGTCGAGATCGGTCAGGAAGCGCAGCGCGCGCTCGCGGTGGACGAGGGGATCGGAGCCGTGCCGCTGCGGATATTTGTAGCGGTCGAGATCCTGTTTGAACGGGCCGTCGCACAGCGCGATCAGCGGCGCGTCGGCGCGCGCCAGCCAGGCTTCCGGATCGCGGAAAGCAAGCGCCCAGCGCATGATGTCGAGGCTTTCGTCGATGATGCTGCCATCGGGGAGCATAAGCACCGGCACCGTGCCCTTGGGCGAGGCCGCCAGCAGCGCTGGCGGTTTGGCGGACAGGCTGACTTCCCGCAGTTCGACGCCGACCCCGGCCACCGCCAGGGCCAGCCGTGCCCGCATCGCATAGGGGCAGCGGCGGAAGCTGTAGAGGATGGGGGCGGCGTCGGGGATCATCGGTCAGCTGAGCCCTGTACCGTCTGATTTGCGATGCGGCCAATGCGCGGCGAACCGGGTCGCGGTCCGGCGGCTATCATCCGGCAGTAGCGCGACGCGTGCCGCGCGGTGCCGCTGTCGGGATTCTTTACACATTTCAATGACATGACTGGTGTGTAATGACTTATATCCGCCGTTGTCAGTGACTTAGCGACTTGGCCCGGATCGTGCGTAAAGACTCGGACGGCGGCTGTTCCGGCCGCTTGGGGAAAATCTCGACATGACAAGCATTTGGATGCGCGGCACGGCTGCAGCAATCGCGCTCGGCTGGGCGATGCTGGCGGGTTCGGCGCAGGCGACGGTCATCACCTATAATTTCAGCGCGCCGGCGAGCAGTTATTATGACAGCAATGGCAATAGTTCGCCGACCGGCCTGTTCGCCGGGAGCTTCTCGGTGGACACTGCCAAGCTCGCGCAGGTGCAGCGCAATTCCTACAATGATCCGACCTATGGCTATAGCTATAGCTACAGCAACGATCCGGCGGTGGCCCTAGTGGCAGCACTGGGCGCAGTCAGCGGGACCCCCAATGATGGGCTGGCAAACTCGACGCTCGCCCAGCCGGCAACGTCATACGGAGCACAGCTCTTCGAGGGAACTGGCTCCTATTATCGGAGCCAGTATGGCGGCAGCTTTTTCCAGCTATATCTGTACGAGAACTTCAACCAGACGATGTTCAATGCCGACACCACGATCAGCAACAGCTACGACGAGCGGCAATTCTACCTCGAATTTTACGGTGCCGCCTCCACCGTTGTGGACGGCTATGTCCTGCCAACGCCGGGCACTGGGACGGTCAATGCCTATCTGAATCGGAATCTCGGGTCGAACAACTATTCGGCGAACTACCAGCAGTATCTTGGCGGCTCCTCGACCTATCTGAACCTGCAAGCGACAGGCGCGCAGACGACAGCCGGGGAAGGCCCCGCCGATGTGCCCGAGCCGGGTGCGCTGGGGTTGCTGGGGCTAGGGCTGTTCGGCATTGCGATGCGGCTGCGCAAGCGACCGGCGTAGGCTGGTCAAAAACAGCGGATTTTCGGAGTTGTAACCATATACGCACTTTTCGCTTGACAAGCGTCACGCTGTTTGGTACAAAGCAGGAAAGCTGACGAATTGCGGCCGGGAAGCATCGCCTTCCCGGCCGCTGCTGTTTCGGGAGGGTGCGATGGCGGGAGCGCAGGCGGCGCGGCGCGGCGGGAATTTGACCCGCCACGACCGGTGGACGATCGAGCGGCGCACGCTGTTTCTCGAATCGCTGGCGAAACATGGTGTTGTCGCCAAGGCGGGCCGGGCGGCGGGTAAGACGCCGAGCGCCTGCTACAAGCTGCGTGGCCGCGAACCGGCGTTCGCAGCGCTGTGGGAAGAGGCGCTCGAGCAGCACCGCGATACGCTGCGGGCCGTTGCGGTCGAGCGTGCGGTGAACGGGGTCGAGCGGCAAGTCTATTATTGCGGTAGGCTGGTCGGCACACAGACGGAATTTTCGGAGCGGTTGCTGCTCTATCTGCTCCAGCGGCGGCAACCGACATCGGCACCGGCGGAACGCGCCGAAGCCGCTGCGGCGCGCGAACAGGCGGCCGCCGATGCGGCGGCGCTGACCGAGCGGATCGACCAACTGCTCGCGGCGAAGGCATGAGCGCGGACGAGTCGGCGTTGGCGCGGCTGCTGCGGCTTGAGACGGGCGAAGTCGAGGCGCTCAGGGCGTGGCTAGGCGAGGCGCGGTTCGGTGCGGCGATCGGCCAGTGGGGCTTCACGCGGCGCGGCGCGCAGGTGCCGCCCGAAGGGGCGTGGCACAGCTGGCTGGTCATGGCCGGACGCGGATTTGGCAAGACGCGTACTGGGGCGGAATGGGTCGAGGCGATGCGGCAGCGCTCGCATATGCGGATCGCGCTGGTCGGTGCGACGCATCATGACGTGCGCGCGGTGATGATCGAGGGGCCGAGCGGGCTGCTGTCGGCGACGCCGTTCGACGAGGTCAAACGCTATGAGCCGTCGAAGCGGCGGCTGGTGTGGATGAATGGCGCGAGTGCCGAATGGTTTTCCGCCGAGGAGCCCGACAGCCTGCGCGGGCCGCAGTTCCACTATGCCTGGGGCGACGAGATCGCGCGCTGGCCGGACGGGCCGGCGGTGTGGGCGAATCTGCAGATGGCGCTGCGCATGGGCAACCGGCCGCGCGCGGTGCTGACGACGACGCCGCGGCCAGTGCCGCTGGTGCGGGCGCTGCTTGAGGGTGTGGCGAGCGGGCGGGTCGCGGTGACGCGCGGGCGGACGGCGGACAATGCGGCGCATCTGCCGGCGGCGTTCATCGAGGCGGTGACGGAGACGTACGGCGGGACGCGGCTGGGGCGGCAGGAGCTGGACGGGGAGCTGATCGAGGAGGTGGCGGGGGCATTGTGGACGCGGGAGGGGCTGGAGCGGTGCCGCATTTTGCCCCTCTCCCCTCAAGGGAGAGGGGCAAGAGTGGCGCCGTGTCGTGATCGGCGTCGATCCGCCCGCCTCGGTGGGTGGTGACGCCTGCGGGATTGTCGTGGTGGCGCTTGGCGCGGACGGGCGGGGCTATGTGCTCGCCGACTGTTCGGTGCGCGGGCGGGCACCGGAGGGGTGGGCGAGTGCGGTGGTTGCGGCGGCCGAGGCGTTCGGGGCGGACCGGGTGGTCGCCGAGGCGAACAATGGCGGCGACATGGTGGTGAGTGTGTTGCGGTCGGTTCAGGCGGGGCTACCGGTGAAGAAGGTGCATGCGGCGCGCGGCAAGATCGCGCGGGCCGAGCCGGTCGCGAGCCTTTATGCGGCGGGCCGGGTTTCGCACTGCGGGGCGTTCCCGGAGCTCGAGGACGAGATGTGCGGCATGGTCGCGGGCGGCGGCTATGAGGGGCCAGGACGCTCGCCCGACCGCGCGGATGCACTGGTGTGGGCGCTGAGCGAGCTGATGCTGGGGGCGGTGCGAGGCGGGCCGAGGATCAGGGTGATTTAGGGTAGCGCTGGCCCACCCCAGCTCAGGCTTTGCCTGAGTCACCCCTCCCTGGGAGGGAGGGGACGCGGCGGGAGCGGGCGATGGCGAGCACGGCGAGGCCGAGAGCGACGAGGCTGACGGCGGCGGGCTCGGGGGCCGGGAGCGTTTCGTAGCGGAGATTGTCGAACAGCGTGGGCTGGGTGCGGCCGGCGGCCATGATGCGGATACTGGCGATCCCCGAGACGCTTTCCCAGCCGGCAAAAGCGGGCGCGATGCCGAGGTTGCCGCTGGAGGGCACATAGACGTTGTTCAGCAGCTCGCCGTCGACATCGTAGAAACCGACCTTGGTCACAGTTTTGGCGGACGTGGCGATTTCGATGCCGGCGCGCAGCACGGGGAGCTCAAAGCTGACCGTGACATCGAGCGACGGCTGGAAAGCGACGAGGCCGACGCCAGTCCCTGCGTTGTGACTGGCGATCCGCCATGTCGCGTCGTCGCCGCCGGTTGTCGCAAAGGTCGTATCGCCGACGGCGATGGTGTTGCCGGGGTCGGCCGGCAGCGTGAAGTCACTGAAGTCCTGCAGGGTCTCGCTGCCGGAGAAGTCGTCACGGTGAATCATGCCGGCGTGCGCGGCGGTGCCACCACCGAGGATGAGCAGGGCGGCGAGGATGAGCGGCGATAAGTGACGGATGCTGGCAGGAAGGCCCGCAGGGGGCATGACGACATCCTTCGAGGTGGAACGACCGCACCGTCAGGGCCCGGGACCGCGTTGGCGATGGTGAGTTTCGAGGCATAACGCCGTGTGCCGCCGCTGGGTCCGCGGCTGCGACGGGGGGTCGCAGGGGCATGAGTTCCCGGCGAGATTGCGTGTCGGTGGCCCACCCCAGCTCAGGCTTTGCCTGAGTCACCCCTCTCTGGGGAGGGAGGGGATATGGGTGAAGATCAGCGGCGGCGGATGATGGCGTAGATGGCGAGGCCGCCGAGCAGCAGGATGCCGGCGGCGAGAGGTTTCGGAATGTCCTTGGCGCGCTCGATCAATGACTTGGCGTTGGCCTTGCCGCCGAGGACTTTCACGGCGGCTTCGTTGACGGCGGGCACGAAATAGGGCGAGCGATCGAACCCCTGCGTGGTGACCGGGGCAGTGGCCACGATGCCGCCGGCGGGTGGCGCGGCGGAGGGCAGCGACGGCAGGGAGACGTGCATGGCGAGCGGTGAGGCTGCGGCTGCCGGTGCGGCGGTTGTGGCTGGCTTCGCGGCGGGCTCGGGGTCGCTGAGGTCGATGGTCCGGTCCGGACGCTCGGGTTCCGCGGGCGGCGGGGCGAGCAGGGTCAGGAATTCGGCACCGGGGTCGATCGGCGGTTCGGCATAGACGTCGGCGGTTGCACGCCAGGCGGTCGGGAAATCGGGCTGCGTATCGATGACCGGCGTGGCCGGCGCTGCGGCGAGCGGCGGCGGCGCGGGGTCGCGGGTAAGCGGGCGCGCCTGCGCGGCGGGGCCGAGCAGGGCCAACAGACACAGCAATTGGGTTGCTCGACGCATGCGACCCCCGCTTGCGGCGCCCCATTCGAGGTCGTTCCGCCCCAGCAATGTAACCGGTTGATGTGGAATTGAAAGTGCAGCGCAGCGCGCGGCGGTCAGAGCAGCTTGGCAGGAATGGAGCGGCCATGAACTTCAGATGGTTCGGGACGAAGGCGCGTGCGCCGCGTCCGCGGGTGTTCGACCGGTTCGGCGGGTGGGGCGCGGGCGAGCCGCCACAGGGCTATGAGGGGCAGGTGCGCGCCGCCTATCTCGCCAATCCGGTGGCGCAGCGGGCGGTGCGGCTGGTCTCGGAAAGTGCGGGGAGCGCGCCGCTGACCGGTGATGCGGCGGTGCTGAAGCTGCTGGCGCGGCCGAACGCGGCGCAGGGCGGCGCGGAGTTTGTCGAGGCGCTGGCGACGGCGCTGCTGCTGCACGGCAATGCGTTCGTGACCGGCGACGCGCTGGCGCTGCATGCGCTGCGGCCGGAGCGGGTGGCGATCGAGGCGGGGAGCGATGGCTGGCCGGCGGCTTATCTGTACCGGACGGGCGCGGCGGCGACGCGCTTCGCGGTCGAGCAGATGCTGCACCTAAAGATGTTTCATCCGCTCGATGACCCGTTCGGGCTGGGATGTCTGGGCGCGGCAGCCGGGGCGGTGGCGCTGCACAATGCGGCGTCGAAGTGGAACCGCGCGCTGCTCGACAATGCGGCGCGGCCTTCAGGGGCGCTGGTGTTCGATGCGGGCGATGGGCCGCTGGCGGGCGAGCAGTTCGACCGGCTCCGCGCCGAGATGGATGCGCAATTCTCCGGCGCGGCGAACGCGGGGCGGCCGATGCTGCTCGAGGGCGGGCGACAATACTTACGCGAATTATAGCGAGGCGAATCACGCGCTGACGGTGGAGGGGCAGGTCTACGCGCCGGCGCCGGGGGTGGCACCGTCGGCGGTGCGGGCGTCGGATGGCTTCGAGGCCGATCTGATGGAGGTGGCGGGGGCGTTGTCGGGGGACGCGATCACGGCGGCCGAGCTGGCGGGCGGGCGCTATGACGGGGCGCTGGTCGAACTGTTCATGGTCGATTGGGAAAAGCCCCAGGCGGGACGGATGGCGTTGGCACGCGGGTCGCTTGGGGCGGTCGAGCAACGCGATGGGGCGTTTACGGCGGAGCTGCGCGGGCCGGGGCATGAGCTGGCGCGGGTGCCGGTGGAACTGACCTCGCCGGAGTGCCGGGCGGAACTCGGGGATGCGCGGTGCCGGGTCGATCTGGCGTCGGTGACGCGGATGGGCGTTGTCGTTGCGGCAGAAGACGCCGCGACGGTGGAGGTGGATTGGGCCGGGGCGGACGGGGACTTCGCTTATGGGCGGGTGCGGTTTCTGGATGGGGCGTGCTGCGGAGCCGAGCGCGAGATTGCGGCGTCGGCTGGCGGGGTGTTGAGTTTGCGCGAGGCGCTGGGATGGGTGCCGGGGGTGGGCGACCGCGTCGAGGTGCGGGCCGGGTGCGACAAGCGGTTTGCGACCTGCCGGGAGCGGTTCGGCAATGGCGCCAACTTTCGCGGGGAGCCGCATGTGCCGGGTCAGGATGCGATGGTGCGGTATGCGGGGGTTTAGCGGCAGGCCCTCGCTGTGCAGCGGAGGTGCTGTCTTGAGGTTTCACCCGCCCCTTGGCTCAGCCGCCTTAGCGGCTGAGTCCTCCCCGCCCTCGAGGGCGGGGACGCTTGTGGACGCTCGGGCAACTGACATCGTTGCCGCTGCGCGAGGGTGTGTGGGGACGCGGTTTCGGGCGCAGGGGCGGGGTCCGGGGGTGGGGTTGGACTGCCTTGGGCTGGTGATCGTTGCCGGGGCAGTTGCGGGTGTGCGGTTGCCGGATGAGGCGGGGTATTCTTTGCGGGGTGAGGAGTTGGGGCGGCTGGATTTGGCGATCGCGGAGGCGATGGTGCCGGTCGAACGCGCCGAGGCGGGCGATGTGTTGCTGTTCGAGCCGGGGCCCGAGATGCGGCATCTCGGGGTCTGGACGGGGTCGAGCCTCATTCATGCGCATGCGGGATTGCGGCGGGTGGTCGAGGGGCCGGTCGATCCGGCGTGGCGGCTGATCGGGGCTTACCGGTTTCACGACGGGCACGGGGAGTAGGCGAATGGCGACGCTGGTGCTGGGCGCGGTCGGCGGGTTGCTGGGCGGGCCGCTCGGGGTGATTGCCGGGAGCGTGATCGGGCAGGGGGTGGACCGGCTGGCGTTCGGGGCGGGGCGGCGGCAGGGGCCGCGGCTGGGCGATTTGGCGGTGCAGGGATCGAGCTACGGCGAGGCGATCCCGCGGCTGTACGGGATGAGCCGGGTGGCGGGGCAGGTGATCTGGTCGACGGGGTTGATCGAGACGGCGCATTCGTCGGGCGGCGGCAAGCGGTCGGGCGGGCGGACGACGAGCTATTCCTATGCCGCGTCCTTCGCGGTGCTGCTGGCGGCGCGGGAGATCGTGTCGGTGCGGCGCGTGTGGGCGGACGGCAAGCTGCTGCGCGGGTCGGACGGCGGGATGCTGTTTCCCGGGGTGATGCGCGTACATCTCGGCAGCGAGGGGCAGGCACCGGACCCGTTGATCGCGTCGGCAGAGGGCGTCGATGGGGCGCCCGCCTATCGGGGGCTGGCCTATGCGGTGTTCGAGGATCTGCAACTCTCCGATTTCGCCAACCGGGTACCCAATCTGACGTTTGAGATCGAAGCGGATGCCGGGCCGGTGTCGGCGGGGACGGTCGTTGCGGACCTGTTCGGGGCGGCAGGGATTGCTGTGCCGGAGGTGAGCGGGGCGGGTGGGAGCTTGGCCGGCTTTCAGGTCGGGCGGGCCGCGAGCGTGCGGAGCGTGCTGGGGACGCTCGGGCAATTGGTACCGTTGTCGGCGCATGACGATGGTGCGCGGTTGGTGGTCACGAGCGCGGTCCCGGAACCGCTGGCGATTGCGGACGACGAGCTGGGCGGCGCGAGTGGGCGCGGTGTACGCGTCAGAGCGATGACGCGGCGCGCGGCGGCGGATGCGTTGCCGGGCGAGGTGGCGGTCAGCTTTGCCGACCCGGCGCGGGACTATCAGCCCGGATTGCAGTGGGCCCGCAAGCGCGGTGGCGCGGCGAGCGAAGCCTATGATCTGCCGGTGACGCTTGGTGCGGGCGAGGCGAAGGCCGCTGCGGAGCGGATGCTCGGCGAAGCCTGGGCGGCCCGGGTGACGGGGGAGGTCGGGCTGCCGTGGCGGCAGGCACGGCTGTCGCCGGGCGATGCGGTGCGGGTCGACGGTGCCGACTGGCGGGTACGCGGCTGGACGATGGAGGGGTTGGCGGTGTCGCTCGAGGTTGAGCGGATGCCGGGGGTTGCGGCGGCGGCCTCTGCAGCGAGCGACGGCGGTCGAGCGAATGTCGATGCCGATCTGCCGCACGGGCCGACGGTGCTGCAGGTGCTCGACCTACCGCCGATCGGGGCGGAGTTGCCGACGACGGCGCGGCTGTGGCTCGCCGCGGCGGGGCCGAGCGCAGGATGGCGGCGGGCTGAGTTGCTGGTCAGCCGCGACGGCGGGGCGACCTACGAAAGCATTGGTGTGACCGGCGGTGCAGGGGTGATGGGTACGGCGGTGACGGCGCTGGGGGCGGGGCCGTGCGAGCGGTGGGATAGGCGCAATTCGGTCGAGGTCGAGCTGCTCAGCGATGCAATGTGGCTCGAGGGGCGGAGCGAGGCGTCGGTGCTGGCGAGCGCGAATCTGGCGGTGATTGGCGAGGAGTTGGTGCAGTTCGCGCACGTCGAGGCGCTCGGCGGGAAGCTGTTTCGGCTGTCGGGGCTGCTGCGCGGACGGCGGGGGAGCGAGGCTGCGGCGGGCGGGCATGTGGCGGGGGAACGATTCGTGTTGCTCGAGCCGGCAACGCTCTTACCGTTCGACGCACCCGCCGGTAGCATCGGCGGCACGATCCGATTCAAGGCGGTCGGGCCGGGCGATGCGATTGGGGCCGTTGAGCCGGTGACAAAGGTTGTCGTCGGCCGGGCGCTCAGGACGCTCAGCCCGGTCGGATTGCGCGCAAGGCGACTTGCGGGCGGCGACATCGAAATCGGCTGGACGCGGCGGAGCCGGCAGGGATTCGACTGGATCGATGGGGCGGATGCGCCACTCGGCGAGGAGAGCGAGCGCTACGCGGTGGAAATCGGGGCCGGCGGTGCTGTGAAGCGGCGGCTGAGCGTATCCGAGCGGATCATCACTTACATGGCATCTGAGCAGGTTGCGGACTTCGGGGCGTTGGTGACCGATCTCGAAATTCGCGTTGCGCAGGTCAGCGCGCTGACCGGGCCGGGTGATGCAGAGATGCAACAGTTGCACATCGCAATTTAAGATGCGGCTGAGCCGGGGAACTAGCGACCCAACCGCGGATTGAGCGGACGATGCTGACGACGACCGTCGCCTGCCACGTCCGCTTCGGGAGAGACGGATATGGCGAACGACACGGCCCGTTACGGCATTGGTTTGTTGCAGTCTGGGCAGGCGCAAAAGGAGATTACGCACAACGAAGCGCTCATCCGGATCGACGCGCTGCTGCATGCAGCCGCAGAGAGCCGGACGCTCACCGCTCCACCCGCCTCGCCCGCAGAGGGCCAGTGCTGGATCGTGGCGGCGGGCGGAACAAGTGAGTGGTCAGGCCGAAGCGGGTCGATCGCATGCTGGGGCGCGGGCGGATGGACGTTCAGCGAACCGCGCGAAGGTTGTCTGGTCTGGGTCCATGCCGATGGGGCTTATGGACATTTCGGCCCCTATGGCTGGGTGTTCGGCGACTGGCCGGCATCGGCATTGGTGATCGGCGGGCAGAAGGTGACGGGCGCGCGCGGTGCCGCTGTCACAGACCCGTCAGGCGGAACGGTTATCGACAGCGAGGCGCGGACAGCGATCGCGGGAATTTTGGCACGGTTGCGGGAGCACGGACTGATCGAAGCATAGTTTATAGGGTTTGCGATCGTTACTTGGCCGCGAGGTGCGATCATTATGCAACAGTGAACGAGGCTCGCGGCTTGCACAGTCAAATTGGCTGGGTTAGGACTTTGGAGTTGCCCTGCGAGGGGCACAATTTTTGAAAGGGGACACAATGCGCAAAATTGCCATAGCGGCAGCGCTTGCGACTACCGCGCTCGCAGGGCCGGCGTTTGCAAAAGACAAGGCCTGGTACATTGGTATCGAAGGCGGCGGGATGATCGTCGAAGATCCGGCGTTCGATCTGAAGACGACCACGACACCGAGCGCGACGATCGCCAAGGCAATCACCGTCGACCATGAATATGGCTACGACGTCGACGGCATCGTCGGTTACGACTTCGGCGTGTTCCGCGCCGAGTTCGAGCTTGGCTACAAGGATGCCAAGGTCGACAAGATCACCTTCGCAGGCATTCCGGCTGGCCAGGGCCAGGCGGGCGGCGTTGCCGGTGGCCTGCAGCCGGTTGGCACCTACACGACGGGTGTCTTCTCCAATGCGGGTGGCAGCACGCGCATCCTGAGCTTCATGACCAACGGCCTGTTCGACTTCGGCGGCGAAGATTCGCCGTGGAGCGGTTATGTCGGCGGCGGTATCGGTGTGGCGCGCGTCAAGCTCGCCAACTACTCGATCGCTGACGGCGGCGCGGCTTTCTCGAACGACAGCGACACCGGCGTTGCCTATCAGGGCATCGCGGGCATCCGTCGTGCGATCAGCGACAATGTCGACTTCGGCATCAAGTACCGCTTCTTCAACGCTTCGAACATCAAGACGCGTACGGCAAGCGGCCAGGGCCTCGACGGTCGCGTCCGCACGCACAGCCTGCTGGCGTCGCTGACGTTCAACTTCGGCGAGCCGCCGGCACCCCCGCCCCCGCCGCCTCCGCCTCCGCCTCC